>NZ_JBITGL010000009.1:0-284727 GCF_044456985.1 Nonomuraea sp. NPDC050663 | reverse complement strand
CGGCGAGGCCTTCGACGCCGTCCTCGGCGGGGGCGGCGACGCGGCGGGCACGCTGGGCTGGATCTCCCTCGTCCTGCTCGGCGTGGTCCTGGCCAGGGGCGCGTTCGACATGGCCGGGCGGCTCGGCAGCGAGACCCTGGCCAAACGGCTCGAACGCGACACCCGCGAGGAGCTCTACGTCAGCCTGCTCGGCAAGAGCCAGACCTTCCACAACCGGCAGCGCGTCGGCGACCTGATGGCCAGGGCCGCCAACGACATCAGGCAGCTCAACATCATGATCAGCCCGGGTGTCGACCTCATCGTCGACTCCGGGCTGGCCGGCCTGGTGCCGATCGTGTGCATCGCCTTCCTCGACCCGCGCCTGCTGCTGGTGCCCGGCCTGTTCGCGCTCACCTTCGTGCTGGCGCTGTGGCACTACATGCGCATGCTCAACCCGGTGGCGACCCGCATGCGCGAAGACTTCGGCGACCTCAACGCCGCCCTCAACGAGGCGGTCAGGGGCATCGAGGTCATCAAGGTCACCGCGCAGGAGGGGCAGGAGCGGGTGCGTTTCCGCCGCCTGGCGCGCGCCTACCGCGACTCCTTCGCGCGCAACGGGCTGGTCCAGGCGCGCTACCTGCCGACCCTGCTGTTCGCCTTCGCCATGGCCGGAGGGCTCTGGCACGGCCTGGCCCTGCACGCGGCGGGCGAGCTGAGCATCGGCGGCCTGGTCACCTTCATGAGCTGGATGGGCATGCTCGGCTTCCCCGCCCAGATGTCGACCTTCACCTTCTCGCTGGTCCAGATCGGCATCGTGTCGGCCCGCCGCATCCTGTCGATCATGACGTCGGAGGAGGAGCTCGCCCAGCGACCCGATCCGCACGCCGCCACGATCCGCGGCGAGATCGTCTTCGAGAACGTCACCTTCGCCTACGACACCGACGACGCAGGCGGCACCAGTGCCGGTGGCCACGCGCTGCGCGGAGTCGACTTCACCATCGCGCCGGGCGAGACCGTCGCCATCGTCGGCGAGACCGGCTCGGGCAAGAGCACCCTGGCCAAGCTGATCCCCCGCATCTACGACGTGAGCGCGGGCCGCATCCTCGTCGACGGCGTCGACGTGCGCGACTGGGACCTCGACTCCCTGCGCTCCCAGATCTCCACCATCGAGCAGGACATCGTGCTGTTCTCCCGCTCGGTCGCCGAGAACATCGCCTTCAGCCTCGGCCAGCGGGCCGAGCGCGCCGAGATCGAGCGCGCCGCCCGCGACGCGCGGGCCGACGAGTTCATCGCCGAGCTCGGCGAGGGCTACGACACGGTGATCGGCGAGCGGGGCGTCACGCTCTCGGGCGGCCAGCGCCAGCGCCTGGCCATCGCGCGGGCCCTGCTCACCGACCCGGCCATCCTCGTGCTCGACGACTCCACCAGCGCCGTCGACTCGGCCACCGAAGACCTCATCCAGCAGGCCATCACCCGCATCCTCGAAGGGCGCACGACCTTGCTGATCACCCATCGGCTGTCGCAGATCAGGTGGGCCGACAAGGTGCTGCTGCTGCGGCGCGGCGAGCTGGCCGACTTCGGCACCCACGACGAGCTGCTCGGCCGCAACCGCCTCTACCAGCGCATCTTCGCCCACTACGACGAGGTCATGACGCCCGAGCAGACGGGAGCACGCTGATGGGTTTCATCATGGACGGCCTCGACGCCGACGACTACGACCGCACCTACGGCGACGGCGCGCTGCTGCGCCGCATCGGCCGCTACTTCCGTCCCAAGGCCGGCGCCATGACGGTGGTCGCCACCATGATCGTGCTCGTCTCGGTGGGCCAGGCCGCGCTGCCGGTGGTCTCCAGCATGGCCGTCGACGCGGTCGCCGACGGCACGATCGGCGAGGTCGCCGTCCCGCTCACCCTCGCCCTGCTCGCCGCGGGGGCGCTGAGCTGGCTGTGCTCGTTCGTCCGGCACTGGCAGACCGCCAAGGTCACCGGCGACGTGGTGCTCCAGCTGCGTCAGGACGCCTTCGACGCCGTGCTGGCCCGTGACATGTCGTTCTACGACGAGAACCCGTCCGGCAAGATCGTCAGCCGGGTCACCTCCGACACCGACGACTTCGCCACCATCTCCACGCTGACGATGGACCTGATCAGCCAGATCCTCATGGTCGTCTTCGTCACCGGCATGCTGTTCGTCCGCAGCGTCGAGCTGGCGCTGCTGACGCTGCTCATCGTCCCCGTCGTCGTCGCCCTGGCCCTGGGCTTCCGCCGCATCGCCCGCAAGGTCACCCGGCGCGCCCAGCGCTCGCTCAGCCGCGTCAACGCCAACCTGCAGGAGACCATGGGCGGCATCGCCGTCGCCAAGAACTTCCGCCAGGAACAGCAGGTCTACGAGGAGTTCCGTCCCATCAACCTGCAGAGCTACCAGGTGACGCTCCGGCAGGGCTTCGTCTTCTCCTCCATCTTCCCCGTGCTGTTCATCGTCGCCGGCCTGGCCACCGTCGGCCTCGTCCAGCTCGGCGGCACCTCCGTGCTCGGCGGGGGCATCTCCGCCGGAGACTGGTTCCTGTTCCTGCAGGGCGTCTCGCTGTTCTGGTTCCCGCTCACCTCGATCGCCGCGTTCTGGTCGCAGTTCCAGCAGGGCCTCGGCGCAGCCGAGCGGGTGTTCGCCCTCATCGACGCGCCGCCGAGGGTCGTCCAGCACTCCGGCGAGACCGTCGAGCACCTGCGCGGGCGCATCGGGTTCCGAGACCTGACCTTCGGCTACACGCCCACCACCCCGGTGCTGCGCGGCTTCTCCCTCGACATCGCCGCCGGCGAGAGCCTGGCCCTCGTCGGCCACACCGGAGCGGGCAAGTCCACGCTGGGCAAGCTCATCACCCGCTTCTACGAGTTCCAGGAGGGCAGCCTCCTCGTCGACGGGCGCGACATCCGCTCCCTCGACCTGGAGGCCTACCGGCGCCAGGTCGGCGTGGTGCCGCAGTCGCCGTTCCTGTTCAGCGGCACCGTGGCCGACAACATCCGCTACCCGCGGCCCTCGGCCTCCGACGCCGACGTCCTGGCCGCCGCCACCGCCGTCGGCGGAGGCGACTGGCTCGACGCGCTCCCCCAGGGCCTGGCCACCGACGTCGGCGAACACGGCCGCGCGCTGTCCATGGGCCAGCGCCAGCTGGTGGCGCTGGCCCGGCTGCTCGTGCAGGACCCCGCCATCGTCGTGCTCGACGAGGCGACGGCCAGCGTCGACCCGCTGACGGAGGCGCAGATCCAGGAGGGGCTCGACGTGGTGCTCGCGGGGCGCACCTCGATCGTGATCGCGCACCGGCTGTCGACGATCGAGCACGTGGACCGCATCCTGGTGCTCGACCATGGGCGGATCGTGGAGGAGGGCGACCACGCGGGGTTGCTGGCGGCGGGCGGGAGGTACTGCGACGTGTACAACACCTACTTCCGCCACCAGTCGCCGAACTACCGTCCGGGCACCGGCTTCGTGAGCGTGACGGCCTGAGCCCCGTGAGACGCTTTCGTGCTCAGGCCAGGACCAGGCGCCGCACCCCCGTCATCGTCGGCGTCGGGATCATCTCCACGCCCTCCCCCGCCCGCAACGGCCCGAAGTAGTCCAGCAGGATGTCCAGCGCCACCCTCCCCTCCAGCCGCGCCAGCGGCGCCCCCAGGCAGAAGTGCACCCCCCGCCCGAAGGCCATGTGCGGGTTGGGGTCCCGTCCGGGGTCGAACTCTTCGGGGTCGGCGAACTGCCGGGGGTCGCGGTTGGCGGCGGCCAGCCACACCAGCATCATCTGGTCCGCCGGGATGGTCGCCTCCCCCACCGCGACCTCGCGGCGGGTGGCCCGGCTGACGGCGGCGAACGGCGTGAACAGCCGCAGCGACTCCTCGATGGCGTGCGGCACCAGGCTGCGGTCGGCCATGACGCGTGCCTGCTGCCCGGGGAAGGCGTCCAGGCAGAGCACGGTGTTGCCGAGCAGCATCGTCGTGGTGATGTGCCCGGCCAGCAGCAGCGTCATCGCGAAGTTGACGACCTGGT
This sequence comes from Nonomuraea sp. NPDC050663, assembly GCF_044456985.1. Lineage (NCBI taxonomy): Bacteria > Bacillati > Actinomycetota > Actinomycetes > Streptosporangiales > Streptosporangiaceae > Nonomuraea > Nonomuraea sp. NPDC050663. Next base: position 280,716 of record NZ_JBITGL010000009.1, on the reverse strand, counting down.
CGTCCGGGAGGCGTTCGCCGTCGACCTCGGCCTCGACGAGGCGGGTGATGAGGTCGGCGCGCGGGTGCAGGCGCCGCTCGGCGGCGTGGGCGGCCAGGTAGGCGGTCATCTCCTTCCACGGCTTGATCGCGGCGTCCATCTGCTGGCCCTCGGCGGGCTCCGCCAGCGAAAACTTGGCGTCGCGCTGGAAGAGGGCGTCGGCCCACTGCTTGAACAGGTCCCGGTCGCCGGTGGGCACGCCGAGCAGTTCGGCGATGACGATGACGGGCAGCGGGTAGGCCAGGTCGGTGACCAGCTCCAGGCGTCCGCGTTCCTTGGCGGCGTCGAGAAGTTCGCGGGTGAGCTCGGCGATGCGCGGCTCCAGGTCGGCGACGACCTTCCTGGTGAACGCGCTGCTGACGAGCTTGCGCAGCTTGCCGTGCAGCGGCGGGTCGATCTGGGTGATGAAGCCCTCCATCGAGAACTCCTCGCTGTCGGGCACCATGCCCTTGGGGAGCAGCCGGAGGGTGTTGGAGGAGAACGTCTCGGGATCGCCCAGGATGTCGTGCGCCTCGGGGTAGCCGTAGACGTTCCACATGCCGGTCTGGGCGTCGAACTCGACGGCGGGCCCGGATCGCGGCCCGTGCAGCCAGAAGTGCTGGTCAGAGATGTTGTAGCGGGTGGCGAGGTCAGTCATCGCTCGTCCCTCTCTCGTAGATCCACTTGCGATAGGGCGGGATCAGCTCCTGATAGATCGCGGCGAATTCGGCCGCCGCAGCCGTGAGAGCCTCGGGGGACGGCTCGTCCGCCGGTTCGAACGCGTGCCGTACGGTGAACGCCAGCGCGTCGGCCCTGGCCTCATCCGACAGCTGTTCCCCCGCGCTCTCGCCGCCGTCGAACAGGTAGAACCCGGTCTGGGCGGCGGTGAGCGCATACGACAGATGCGGCACGTCGGGGCGCAGCAGGGCGTACCTGGTGGCCGTGTCGTGGATGCGACCGGCGGCCAGCAGGTCGTGGCTGCGCATCGGGTGGTGCGCGAGCTTGCCCAGCAGGTCGAAGTCGGTCGTGAACAGCGCCTTGAGCAGGGGCCGGCGGCAGATGGCGAGGAACGACGCCCTGGCGAAACGATGCGGCCGCACCTGGGTGGGGTCGGCTCGCAGCAGGTCGGCGAGTTCTTCGATGAAGTCGATGGAGGTGCGCAGCATCAGGGCTTCGAAGAGTTCGACCTTGGTGCGCCAGTGCAGGTAGACGGTGCCTTTGCCGACGCGGGCACGGTTGGCGATGTCCTCGACGGTGACACGCCGGTAACCGTGGCGGACGAGGAGCTCGCCCGCCGCGTCGAGGATGATGTCGGCTCTCATGACCGGATTCGAAATCTAGTCATACGTTCACGCTACGCCCCGGCCCGATGAGGTTCAACCCCTTGCGCCCAAGCGGCCAAACCTGCGCTACCAGCGCTTCTCCGCAAAAATTCCCATAGCCGGGCTTTGTGGTGATTCTTCGATCTTGCTGATAGGAAGGTGTCCATCACCCCCACAGGCGTCGCATGCGGCGCGAGGAGGGGGACGCATGACAGGCGAAGAGCGGGTTCCACGCCCCCCATCGGTGATGGACGCCGTCATCCCGATGGTCACGCTGGTCGTGCTCATCGCCGGTTCGCTCGCCGTCTTCGGGCTCGACGCGCTCGACGGGCCGGTCCAGGTCGCCCTGATCCTGTGCGTCATGGTCGCGGCCCTGGTGGTGATGAAGAACGGCCACAGCTGGGCCGAGGTCGAGGAGAGCAGCAAACGCGCCGTCTCCTCCGTCACCAGCGCCATCTTCATCCTCCTGTCGGTCGGCGCGCTCATCGGCGCCTGGAACCTGTCGGGCACCATCCCGACCCTCGTCTACTACGGCATCCAGGTGTTGTCGGCCAGCTGGTACTACGCCGCCTGCGCGCTCATCTGCGGCGTCATCGCCATGTCGATCGGCAGCTCGTGGACCACGGCGGGCACCATCGGGGTCGGGCTGGTCGGCATCGCGACCATGCTCGACGTCTCGACCGCGATCACCGCGGGAGCCGTGATCTCCGGCGCCTACCTCGGCGACAAGCTCTCGCCGCTGTCGGAGACGACCGTGCTGACGGCCCAGCTGGTCAAGGTCGACGTCTACGAGCACATCAAACGGCAGGCGTGGACCTCCATCCCGGCCTTCGTGCTCGGATTCGTGGCCTTCCTCGTGCTCGGCCTGACCGGACCGCCGGGGGCGACGGAGGCCGAGACGACCTCCGAGCTGGTCGCGCTCGGCGACATCTACTGGATCACCCCGATCAACCTGCTGCCGCTGGTCCTGCTGGTCTACCTGTCGGTGCGCAAGGTCCCGGCGCCGCTGGCGCTGATGGCCGCCGCGTTGTTCGCCGGGGTGCTGGGCTGCTTCACCCAGCCCCAGGTCACGCAGGCCTTCTCCGACAACCCGATCAAGGCCGTCTGGCAGGCGATGGCCACCGGCTTCCAGATGTCGTCCGGCATCCCGGACATCGACCAGCTGCTGTCGCGCGGCGGCATGGTCAGCATGCTGCTGACCCTGTGGCTGATCATCGGCGCGGTCACCTTCGGCACGCTGCTGGAGGAGTTCGGGCTGATCAACCGGCTCATCGACCCGCTGGTCAAGGCGGCCAAAGGCACCGGAAGGCTGTTCCTGACCGTCTTCGCCTCGGCGTTCGGGCTCAACATCATCGCGGGCGACCAGTACATCGCCCTGGTGCTCCCTGCCCGGGTCTTCCGCGCCGAGTTCGCGCGCCGCGGCCTGGCGCCCACCAACCTGTCGCGGCTGACCGCCGACTCGGGGACCGTCACTTCTCCGCTGGTGCCGTGGAACTCCTGCGGCGCGTTCATGGGAGCGGTGCTGGGCGTGCCCACGTTCGCCTACCTCCCGTTCTGCTTCTTCAACATCTTCAGCCCGCTGCTGAGCGTGGTGTACGGCTTCACCGGCTTCAAGATCGAACGTGTGGGGGTCCTGGATGACGGCACGGACTGAGACCTCCACCTCCGGCAAACTCTCCCTGCCGACCCTGACCGCCATGGTCGTCGGCGGCATGGTCGGAGCCGGCGTGTTCTCCCTGCCGCGCAACTTCGCGCAGGCCACCGGGGTCTTCGGATCGATGATCGCGTGGGCGATCGCCGGGTTCGGCATGCTGATGCTGGCCTTCGTCTTCCAGACGCTGGCCGTACGCAAGCCCGATCTGAACGCGGGCGTCTACGCCTACGCCAAGGCCGGGTTCGGCGAGTTCCCGGGCTTCTTCTCCGCCTTCGGCTACTGGGCCAGCGCCTGCGTCGGCAACGTGTCGTACTGGGTGCTGATCAAGTCGACGATCGGCGCGGTCGTCCCCGGCTTCGGCGAGGGCAACACGATCCTGGCGGTCGCCATCTCCGTCGTCGGCGTGTGGGCCTTCCACTACATGATCACGCGCGGGGTAAAGGAGGCCGCGGCGATCAACCGGATCGTGACCATCGCCAAACTGGTGCCGATCCTGCTGTTCGTGGTGATCGTCGCCGTCGCGTTCAAGGCCGGCACGTTCAGCGCCAACTGGTGGGGCGACGGCGAGGGCCTGGCCGAGCAGGTCAGGGCGACCATGCTGGTCACCGTCTTCGTCTTCCTCGGCGTCGAGGGGGCCAGCGTCTACTCGCGCTACGCGCGCCGGCGCGAGGACGTCGGCAAGGCCACCGTGATGGGCTTCGTGAGCGTGCTGGCCCTGTTCGCGTCGGTCTCGATCCTTTCGTACGGCGTGCTGCCCCAGACCGAGCTCGCCGAGCTGCGCCAGCCGTCCATGGGCGGGGTGCTGGAGTCGGTGGTCGGCCCCTGGGGCGCGGTCTTCATCGGCATCGGGCTCATCGTCTCGGTCCTGGGCGCCTACCTGGCCTGGACACTCATGGCGGCCGAGGTGCTGCTGGTCGCGGCCAAGGACGACGACATGCCGCGCTTCCTGCGCAGGGAGAACGCCCACGGGGCCCCGGTGGCCGCCCTGGTGCTGACCAGCGCGCTCATCACCGCCGTGCTGGCCGTCACGCTCTTCTCCGACGACGCCTTCACCTTCACGCTCAAGCTGTGCAGCTCCCTGTCGCTGGTGCCGTACCTGCTGGCCGCCGGATACGCGCTCAAGATCGCGGGCGGGCGCGGGCGCGAACTCGTCGTCGCCGTGCTCGCCGTCATCTACACCGCGTTCCTGATCGTCGCCGCCGGGCTGGAGTTCCTGCTGCTGTCGTGCATCGTCTACGCGCCCGGCACGGTCCTGTTCGTCATGACCCGCCGCGAACGCGGCGGGCGGATCTTCTCGCCCGCCGAGCTCGCCCTGTTCGTCCTGGTCCTGGCCGGAGCAGTCGCCGGGATCATCGGCCTGGCCACCGGCCTCATCACCATCTGATTGGAAGGGATGCTGACATGTCATTCGGAGTGCACTCCGAGGTCGGCACACTGCGCAAGGTCATCGTGCACCGGCCGGAGCTGAGCATGAAACGGCTCACCCCGACCAACAACGACCGGCTGCTGTTCGACGACATCCTCTGGGTCGAGCAGGCCCAGCGTGAACACGACGCCTTCGTGGCGATGATGCGCGAACGCGGCGTCGAGGTCTTCTACCACCAGCAGCTGCTGGCCGAGGCGCTCGACGCGAGCTTCGAGGCCAAGCAGGAGGCCATCGAACGCGCCGTCACCCACCTGACGGTCGGGCCCGCGATGGTCGACACCGTGCGCGAGACCCTGGCGGGCTGGAGCGGCGCCAAGCTGGCCGAGCACCTGATCGGCGGGCTCACCAAGCAGGAGTACGGCACGGCGGACCTGGACACGCGCTCCCTGGTCGCCGCCGCCTCCGGCCAGGGCGAGTTCATCCTGCCGCCGCTGCCCAACTCGCTCTACCAGCGCGATCCCTCGGCGTGGCTGTACGGCGGCGTGTCGCTGAACCCGATGTTCTACCACGCGCGCCTGCTGGAGACGATGAACCAGTCGACGATCTACCACCACCACCCGATGTTCGCCGGCGAGGAGTTCGCCTTCTGGTACCCGGACTCCGGCGAGGACGACCGTTTCCACGAGGAGGACTACGGCACCGCCGCGATGGAGGGCGGCGACATGATGCCGATCGGCAACAAGGCCGTCGCGATCGGGCTCAGCGAGCGCACCACCGCCCGCACGATCGAGCACATCGCGCTGTCGTTGTTCGCGGCGGGAGCCGCCGAGCGGGTGCTCGCGGTCAACGTCCCCAAGCGCCGCTCCTACATGCACCTCGACACGGTCTTCACCTTCCTCGACGCCGACAAGGCCACCGCCTACCCGCCGTTCCTGGAGACCGCGACGACGTACTCGCTGCGGCCGGGCGACAAGCCGGGGACGCTGGAGGTGCACCAGGACGCGAGCTTCGTCGGCGCGCTGGAGGACGCGCTCGGGCTGAGCAGGCTGGAGGTCATCCCGACCGGCGGCGACGACTTCCAGCAGGCCCGCGAGCAGTGGGACTCGGGCAACAACTTCTTCGCGCTGGCTCCCGGGGTGGTGGTGGGCTACCACAAGAACCAGTTCACCAACCGCAAGCTGCGCGAGCACGGGGTCGAGGTCATCGAGATCGAAGGATTCGAACTGGGCAAGGGACGCGGTGGAGCACACTGCATGACCTGCCCGTTCGAGCGGGACGGGGTGTGATCATGAAAGCAGCGCTCATCGCCGCGGCCTGCGCGCTCGCGCTGGCCGGATGCGGTTCCACGCGCGGTCCCGACGACTGGCGCAGCAACCACGTCGACGGCAAGGTCGGGTCGGTCAGGCTCGTGCATCTCACCATCGAGGCGCCGCCGATGGATCAGCAGCAGGTGGGCGGCAACCTGCCGCTGTACCTGACGCTCTTCAACGACAGCGACCGCGAGCAGGTGCTCGACGCCGTGAGCACCACCGAGGCCAAGCAGGTCGTCCACCGGGACGCCTCGGGGGCCGTGGTGCAGCCGATGCGTGTGGTCGTGCCCGCCAAGGGGCAGGTGTCCCTGCAGAAGGGCGACGGGCGGGGCTTCCTGGAGCTCCAGGGCGTCAACCGGCAGCTGGGCGCCACACCGATTCCGGTGACCTTCCGGTTCCCGACGGCGGGCTCGGTCACCGTCCGGGTCCCGGTGGTGCCGGTCAGCACCCCGTCGCCATCGTGACGTTCGGCGAGGAGCACGGCATGACGGGACCCATCCACACCCAGCGCGTCTACGACGACCGGCCCGCCGAGGGCTCGGTCTACCTCGTCGACCGGCTGTGGCCGCGCGGGGTGAGCAAGGAGGAGCTGCACGTCGACGGCTGGCTGAAGGACGTGGCGCCCTCGGCGGAGCTGCGCACGTGGTTCGCGCACGACCCCGCCCGGTTCGAGGAGTTCTCCCGCCGCTACCGGCGAGAGCTCGACCGGCACCCGGACGCCGTGCGCCCGCTGCGCGAGGCCGCCGCCGCGGGCCCGGTGACGCTGCTGTACGCCGCCAGGGACACCGAGCACAACCAGGCGATCGTGCTGCGCGACTACCTGATGGGACCGTAAAGTGGCGCTTCGTGGAGATCATGGAGCGTGCACTCGACCAGATCCAGCGCCTGTTCGACGGCATCACGCCTGAGCAGGAACACCTGCCGACGCCGTGCCGGGCGTGGGACGTCCGGCAACTGGCCAACCACATCGTGGGCGAGGTCCACTACTTCGCCGTCGTCACCGCCGGCGGGGAGCGCAAGGAGACCGGCGAGGACTTCCTGGGCGACGACTGGCCGGCCGCGTTCCGCGCCTCCGCCGCGGAACTGCGCCAGGCCTGGCGGGACCCCGGCGTCGGCGAGCGCATGATCAAACTGCCCTTCGGCGAGGTGCCCGCGGAGCGGACCATGGGGCAGCAGCTCTCCGAGCTGGCCATCCACGCCTGGGACCTCGCCACCGCCGCCGGCCGCCCGACCGACCTGGACCCGGAGGTCGGTGCGGCGGCACTGGCGTGGAGCCACGCCAACATCCAGCCGGAGTTCCGCGGCAGCGAGGCGGACGGCTACCACGTGGGCCCCGAGGTGAAAGTCCCCGCCGACGCCCCGCTCTACGACAGGATCGCCGCCTTCGGCGGCAGGCAGCCCTGACCGCTTATCCGGATCTAGCGCCCGCCCCCCAACCATGATCCTCACCGGCTCTCCCGCCGCAACGGAGGATCACCATGAGAAGACTCGCCGCAGCCCTGTCCTCGACCGTCCTGCTCACCCTGGGCGCCGCCGCTCCGCCCGCCCACGCCCGTACCGGTGACGTCCAGCGGGCCCTGAACACCCTCGCGCGCGACACCGGCGTGGTCGGAGCCATCGGGGCCCTCTACGTCGACGGCAAGCGGGCCGATCACGGGTCCGCCGGCTCCCGCCTGGCCGGCGGCAAGGGCGGCAGGATCCCCTCCGGCGCCCGCTACCGCGTCGGCTCGCAGACCAAGCTGATGACCGCCGCGATCGTCGGCCAGCTCGCCCAGGAAGGCCGGTTCGGCCTCGACGACACACTCGCCGGCCTGCTCCCAATCGGCGACCTCGTGCCGGGGGCGGCGCAGATCACCGTACGGCAGCTGCTCAGGCACACCTCGGGCATCCCCGACTACTGGCGGTCGGGCCGGTTCGACGACTTCGACTTCACGACCTACCACAGCCCCCAGGAGCTGGTGGCGGCCACCCGCGACCTGCCCCGCGCCGGCGCGCCCGGCGAGAGGTTCGAATACTCGAACACCAACTACGTGCTGCTCGGCATGATCATCGAGAGGTTCGGCGGGACGAGCCTGCCCGAGGCCTTCGCCCAGCGCGTCTTCGAACCCCTGGGAATGACGCGCAGCTACCTGCCGACCCGGCCGCCCCAGGGCATCGAGGGGCCGCACGGGCACGGCTATCTGCCAGACGAGCACGGCGCCCTCGTGGACGTGGACCGGCAGAACGCCAGCTACGGAGGAGCGGCGGGCGGCGTGATCTCGACGAGCGACGACATGGCCGCCTTCCACCGGGCGCTGCAGCAGGGCAGGCTCCCGGGCGCGCCCGGAGGCGGCCCGGGAGGCGGCCCCGGAGGCGGGCCTGTGGGTGGCGGGCTGTGCGGCGACGCGCTGCCGGTGCGGGCGGCGGCGGGAAACGCGCCGGGCTTCATGGCGGTCACCTACTCCACGGCGGACGGGCGCCGCCAGTTCACCGTGTCGGCCACCCTGCGGGTGAAGGACTATTTCGCGATCGGCGCGGCCGTCGACCAGGCGGCCAAGGCGGTGCTGTGCCCTGAGGTCTAGCCAGCGGTTCCCTGCGGGCTCACACTGGGGGCATGCCAGGGGACTCATCGTTTCCCGGAGAGCGCGTGTTGTGGACGGGGGCGTCCCTTCGGCGATACCGGGGGTCGTGGAAAGACCTGCTGATCGTCGCGGGATGGTTCGCCTTCACCGTGACCTACGTGGTCAGGGTGATCATCCACGGGGATCTCGACGGAGAATTGCTTCATCCCGTATTCGCGGCGCTGTTCCTTCTCACCGGCTCGGTGCTCATCGTGCTGAACCTGGTGTGGGAATTCAGCTCTGCCCGTTACACGCTGACCGACCGGCGACTCGTCATCGAGATCCGCGGCACGCGCCAATCGGCCTGCCTCGAGCACCTGCCGCCTCCGCTGAGCCTTTCTGCGCGCCTGCGGAGGCACGGGTCGGTGAAGCTGGGTGACGAGTTCGAACTCACGTCGATCGCGGACGCCCCGGCCGTGTGCGGTCTGATCGCCGACGCGCAACGGCGCCGAAGGATCGAGAGCAGGGTGTCCTAGGGACTGTTCGTCGTTGTGATCGGTGTCGGAGATTGTTCGACGTGACGTGGCGGTGTGCCCGGCCGGTGCAGCAGCAGCCATTGCTGTGGCCCGGTGTTGTCGGTAGCGCTCTATAGCCTGTCGCAATGATCCGTGGCGTGTTTGAGCAGCGTCCGCTTGACGCTGCCGTCGCTGACGCCGGGAGCGCGACGCTGGAGTTCGACCGGGCCAGGGCCTGGTTGCGCTCTGCGCTGGTTGGCGCCGTGGAGCCGTTGGGCGCCGAGGTGTGGGTCCTGGATACAACCCTGGAGCGGATCGTGCTGGTCAGGCACCCGTGGCGCGGGCTGGTCCCGCCGGGTGGCAAGGTCGAGCCCGGCGAGTGTCCGCGTGATGGCGCGGCCCGTGAACTGGCCGAGGAGACTGGGCTGCGACCGCGGTTGTTGGAACGACCTGCCGCGGTGGCGGTGCGATCGTTCGCCCCGGGTTCGCCGAAGACGTTGTCCTTCTCCTACGCCGCGATCGGCGACCCGGAGCAGCCGCTGATCGCGGAGGACGGACAGCCCGCAGCGTGGATGCGGCTGGACGAGGGCTGGGACAGCTGCTTCCCCGATGACGTGCAGCGCATCCGACAGTACGTGAAGCTTCTGAGATCGAGCTCCTCTGCCTGGTGAGTGTGGCCGCGCCTGGTTCTGTGATGTCGGATTGCGCATTGTGGCCGGTGCGGACGCTGGTAGAACGCTGCCGCGACGCGAACTGAGCGAGTGGGAGTTGATCGAGCCGTCCTTGCCGGCCGACCGACATGGCCCCTACCTTCAGGACCAAGGTGCGCAGGCCCGACGCGGCGCCCCCCATAAGGCGTACTCGTCGCGGGCCAACCGGTACCTGCCTACGCAGGCGCTGATCAAGCCGGGCGTCCGGCCTTTTGTCTGTAGTGTGCCGAGATGACTAGAAGCGAGCGACTCGCGGACCAGCTGGACTGGCACTGGAACACGAACCTGCGGCCACGGCTGCAGGGCCTCACCGACGAGGAGTACTTCTGGGAGCCGGTCCGCGGCTGCTGGAGCATCCGCCCGCGTGGCACCTCGACCGCACCGAAGTCGGCGGGTTCCGGGGAGTGGACCATTGAGTACGCGTCCCCTGACCCGGTGCCGGCACCCGTGACCACGATCGCCTGGCGGCTGGCGCACATCATCGTCTCGTGCCTGGGCTATCGGGTCGGATGGCACTTCGGGGGCCAGGACATCGACTTTCAGGCGTACCCGTACGCGGGGACGGCTGAGGAGGCGTTGAAGCAGCTCGACGAGATGTACGGGAGGTGGAACGCGGGAGTCCGGGCGCTTTCGGACGCCGACCTGGACAATCCGCCCGCGGTGGGTCCGGAGCAGCGTCCCATGGAGAGCATCGTGCTGCACGTCAACAGGGAGTTGATCCATCACGGGGGCGAGATCTCGCTGCTGCGGGATCTGTACCGCTGGCAGGACGGAGGGGTGACGGGGCGGATCTGACGCGGCCGCGTCGGCGCCGGGCGGGGTCCAGCGGTGGATCATGTTGGGCACCGTCTCTCCCCAGCGTCGGCGCGACGCGTTCCGGGAGAGCCGATCCGGCCCCTGGCCTGCCGGCATAGCCACTACTAATGCCTGGCCGCACAGCCGAGGCTCGGGTCCAATGATCAAACGGCTTTCCCGTCCATCTCCGGCCACAGCCCATACCTGAACACCCTGAGGCGTCGCCAACCCCAACGACGCGGGGGTCCGGGGGCCGGCAGGCCCCCGGCAGGGGGTCTTGGGGGGCTGGGCCCCCAAAGAAGGGGAGCCCGTAGGCGATAGGCGCGGAGCGGCCGCACACCGGAGGCCCATTGCGGTGGGGGGAGGTTCAGCGGGTGCTTTCGCGATCAGGAAGGCGCGAAGCGCACCCCGAGGAAGGAGAGAGCCGTCAGACCAGGTCGATGAGGTCCGCTACCGAGTTCACCACGAGCGACGGCCGGAACGGGAACCGGTCGATCTGCTCCCGCTGCATCACCCCCGTCAGCACGAGGATGGTGTACAGCCCGGCCTCCATGCCGCACACGATGTCGGTGTCCATCCGGTCACCGATCATCGCCGTGGTCCCGCTGTGACCGCCGATCATGTTCACCGCGGTCCGCATCATCATCGGGTTCGGCTTGCCCACGAAGTAGGGCTCCACGCCGGTGGCCTTGGTGATGAGGGCGGCGACGGCGCCGGTGGCGGGCAGGGAGCCCTCGGACGAGGGGCCGACGGGGTCGGGGTTGGTGGCGATGAAGCGGGCGCCGTTCTCGATGAGCCGGATGGCGCGGGTGATCTGCGTGAAGCTGTAGGTGCGCGTCTCGCCGAGGACGACGTAGTCGGGGTCGAGGTCGGTGATGACGTAGCCGATGTCGTGCAGGGCGGTGGTGAGTCCTGACTCGCCGACGACGTAGGCGGAGCCGCCGGGGCGCTGGTCGTCGAGGAACTGGGCGGTGGCCAGGGCGGAGGTCCAGATGGATTCCGGCGGCACTTCCAGCCCGGCGGCGCGAAGCCGTACGGCCAGGTCGCGTGGGGTGTAGGTGGAGTTGTTGGTGAGCACTCTGAAGTTCTTGCCCGAGTCTCGCAGGCGCTTGATGAACTCTTCCGCCCCGGGCACGGGGTGGCCCTCATGAACGAGGACGCCGTCCATGTCGGACAGCCAACTGTCGATACGCTCACGCTCCGTCACAGGGAAAGCCTACAGAGCCTCGGATGTCGACTTCGCGAGCGGGATGTGAAGAATGTCTTCCATGTCCTTCACTGAAGCCTCCAAGGATCTCCACGAAGACCTCGTCCAGCTTCGGCACTCCTTGCACCAGACGCCGGAGACCGGCCTGCACCTGCCCGTGACCCAGGAGAAGGTGCTGCGCGCCCTCGACGGGCTGCCGCTTGAGATCACCACCGGGACCGCTCTCAGCTCGGTGACGGCGGTGCTGCGCGGCGGCCGTCCCGGCCCCGCGGTGCTGCTGCGGGGCGACATGGACGCGCTGCCGGTGACCGAGCGCAATGACCTGCCGTACATCTCCCAGCACGAGGGCAGGATGCACGCGTGCGGGCACGACCTGCACACCGCGATGCTGGCGGGGGCGGCGCACCTGCTGGCGGGGCGGCGCGAGGAACTGGCCGGAGACGTGGTCTTCATGTTCCAGCCGGGCGAGGAGGGCGACCACGGCGCCCGCTACATGATCGAGGAGGGCGTGCTCGACGCCGCCGGCGAGCGGGTCGTGGCCGCGTACGGCATGCACGTGACCTCGGCGCTGTACCCGAGCGGCCTGTTCAACACCAGGGGCGGCCCGCTGATGGCCGCCGCCGACACCTTCCACGTCAAGGTGCTCGGCCGGGGCGGGCACGGCAGCGCCCCGCACGCGGCGGTCGACCCGATCCCGGCGGCGTGCGCGATGGTGTCGGCGATCCAGACGATGGTGACGCGTGAGTTCGACACGTTCGAGCCGGTCGTGGTGAGCGTGTGCAACTTCCACTCGGGCACCAAGGACAACATCATCCCGGACGACGTCTTCTTCGAGGGCACGATCAGGACCTTCAGCAAGAGCGCGCGCGAGAAGGTGCACCGCAGGCTGCTGGAGGTGTTCAAGGGCGTCGGCGAGGCGCACGGCATGGCCGTCGACGCGTGGATCGACGGCGGCTACCCGGTGACGTCGAACGCCGAGAGCGAGTCGGGTTTCGCGGCGAACCTGGCGACCGAGATGTTCGGCGAGAGCCGCTTCTTCATCACCCCCAAGCCGATCATGGGCGCGGAGGACTTCTCGTACGTGCTGGACCAGGTGCCGGGCGCCTTCGTCTTCCTGGGCGCCTGCCCGCCGGACCGCGACCCGGCGACGGCGGCCTACAACCACTCCCCCGAGGCGCAGTTCGACGACGCGGTGCTGGCCGACGGCGCGGCGTTGTACGCGAACCTCGCCGCCACCAGGCTCGCCGCCAGGGAGAAGGAAGCGGTCTAGATTGAGGCGATGACCTCTGTCGTCGACGGCCGTCCGGCCGAGGGCGGTGACGTGGGCCTGGCGCTGGCCGCCAGGATGGGCCACTTCACCGCCCTGCAGGTCCGCGGCGGCCGCGCCAAGGGCCTCGACCTGCACCTGGCCCGTCTGGAGCGGGCCACGACCGAGCTGTACGGCACGCGCCTCGACACCCGCCTGGTGCTCGACTCGCTGCGCCTGGCGGTGACCGGCGAGGACGCCTCGGTGCGCGTCCACGTGGTGGACGACCACGTGATCGTCACCACCGGCGCCCCGGTAGATGCCGATAAATCCCCCAAAGCCCTGAAGAGCGTGAATTTTCAGCGCTTCCTCCCCGACGTCAAGCACGGCGGCGGCTTCCCCCAAGCCCACCTGGCCAGGCAGGCCAGGCTCGACGGCTTCGACGAGGTGCTGCTGACCACCCCCGACGGCCACGTCATCGAGGGCGCGGTGACGAACCTGGGCTGCTTCGACGGCGAACGCCTGGTCTGGCCCGACGCCCCGATGCTCGAGGGCATCACCATGCGGCTGCTCAACCGCAAGACCCCGCACGTCAGGCGAGCGCTGAAGCCGCGGGACCTGCGCCACTTCCCCGAGGTGTTCGTCTGCAACTCCTGGGGAGTCTCCCCCGTCGGCCGGGTCGACGACCTTCCCATGCCGTCACGGGCGGGCGAGGCGATGAGGCTCTACGACGAGGTGCCGTGGGAGGAGATCCCGTGAGCGTACGGCCAGGTCACGGGCTCAGTGGTCCTGCTGGTTGAATGAATGGAGCCGAGCGCCACCAGCGGGGGCCATGAAGGAAAGTTACATTAGCTTCACAACCGCTGGAGATTATTGACGCAGCCTCCGCTTGACCATACGGTCGGGGTCAAATCCCAAGGACCCCCCACTCGGAGCGGAGCATGAAGCGACTAGCAGCCGTTGTGGCGCTGCTCGGTATGGCCGCCGTCTCGGCGTGTAGTAGCTCGGACAACAAGCCCGCTGCCACCGGCGGAGCCGCCGCGGCGGCAGCCGTTTACACCACGGTCGACGGAAACAAGCCGGGCATCGACCCGGCGGGCCCGGCGAACCCGTTCGCCCCGAAGGGCAACAGCTTCAGCGGCTACAACGCCATGAAGATCGCCTGGGTCAAGAACCACCTGACCGACCCCAACCAGTTCTACCCCGGCATCGCCGAGAGCTGGGAGATCGCGACGGACAACTCCTCGGTCACCATCAAGCTGCAGCCCAACAACAAGTGGTCTGACGGCAGCCCGGTGACCGCCGAGGACGTCAAGCTCTCCATCGCGATCGCCTACACCCAGGGCAACACCGCCTTCACCCAGGTGCCCGGCGCGGCCGGTGCCGCCTCCGAGGTGACGGTCGTGGACGACAAGACCATCAAGGTCACCCAGGACATGGCCAACCCCGTGACGACGTTCGCCCGCGGCGTGCTCGACACCCCGGTCGTCCCGGCCAAGCTGTGGTCGAGCGTCGTCGGCACCGACATCTGGGACAAGATCAAGGCCGCCCGCACCGACGGCGCCGACGCCGAGGCCGCCAGGACCCACCTGACCGAGCTCGGCAAGAAGATCATCGCGCACAACCCCGGACAGGACCTGTCCGCCGGGCCGTACGTGCTGGAGCGGGTCAACGCCAGCGCCGCGCTGCTGAAGAAGAACCCGCACTTCTACAACGCCGCCAACGTGGCGCCCGAGAAGGTGCAGCTGCTCAACTTCACCGGCAACGAGCAGGTCTGGAACTACCTGATCCAGGGCAAGCTCGACAGCTCGCCGTTCGTGGCCGTGCCCGCCGACACCATGACCAAGATCAAGGCGACCGCCGGCAACCAGGTCATCAAGGGCTACTCCCCCGTGGTCGTCGGTCTGGCGTTCAACCAGTCCAAGGCGCCCTACGACAACGTGCACGTGCGCCGCGGCCTGGCCTACCTGATCAACCGCGAGGAAGTCACCCAGATCGCCTCGCCGGAGGGCGGCACCGCCGCCGTCACCACCAGCGGCATCCACCAGAAGGCCGCCGCCGAGTGGCTGGGCGCCGAGCTCGGCAGCCTGGAGCCCTTCGCCACCGACGTGGCCAAGGCCGAGGAGGAGTTCAAGGCCGCCGGTCTGAAGAAGAGCGGCGACAAGTGGACCCTGGCCGACGGCAAGCCGTGGAAGGTCTCCATGCACGCCCCGGCCGGATTCTCCGACTGGGTCGCCGCCCAGGAGAACATCAAGAACCAGCTCATCAAGGCCGGCGTGGACGCCGAGGTCGTGACGACCGCGGACTTCCCGCTGTACCAGACCGAGATGGCCGAGGGTCAGTACGACTCCGGCTTCTGGCTGATCGGCCTGGGCCCGGCGCCGTACAACATCTTCCAGCGCATCTACGGCTCCGCCAACGGCTGGGCGAACATCGGTGGCAAGGTCACCCACAACGCGCCCGGCAAGAACGGCAACTGGATGGGCAGCAAGGAAGAGGTCGAGGTCGAGGGCCTGGGCAAGGTCAACCCCGGCGAGCTGACCGCCAAGCTCAACGCCGTCTCCCCCGAGGAGCAGAAGGCGCTGATGCTGCAGCTGGCCAAGACCGCCAACGCCGACCTGCCGGTGATCCAGCTCTGGGACTACGTCAACACGCAGTTCCAGAACACGACCCGCTTCACCGGGTTCCCCGCCGACGACAGCGACCTGCTGCGCCTGCCCCACGGCGTGTGGATCCAGCTCGGCCTGGTGAAGGCGAAGTCGTAGTTTCATGACGGTTGTTCTGAAAAAGCTCGCGGGCCACCTGGCCCGCGGGCTCGTCATGATCCTGGTCGTCGCCACCATCAGCTTCTTCATCGTCCGCAACATCCCGGGCGATCCGATGAAGGCGGCACTCGAGATGAAGGTGGCCGCGGGCGCCGACCCGGCGGCCGCCGCCCAGGAAGTCAAGGTCATCTACGGCTTCCAGCCGACGGGCTCGATGTGGAGCCAGTACGTCGACTACCTGGCCGGGCTGGCCACCTTCGACCTGGGCACCTCGACCCTGCACGCCGGGCAACCGGTCACCGAGGTCCTGACCGAATCGGCCAAGTGGACCGTTCTACCGGTGCTGCTCGGCATCCTGATGAGCTTCCTGGTGGGCGTGATCCTGGGCGTCTACGCGGCGCTGCGGCGTTCGAGCAAGCTGGGCGACATCCTGGCCATCTCGGGCTCGCTGCTGCACGGCGTGCCCCAGTACGTGCTCGGCCTGCTGCTGGCGGCGATCTTCGCCACCTCGCTCGGCTGGTTCCCCTCCGAGGGAGGCGTGGCCGACATCCTGATCGAGCCCGGCCTCACGCCGGAGTACGTCGGGACCCTGATCAGGCACGCCGCGCTTCCGGTGCTCACCTACGCGCTGGCCAGCTACGGCGGCTGGGTGCTGGCCATGAAGTCGAGCGTCGTCACCGTGCTCGGCGACGACTTCATCCTGGCCAGCGAGCTGCGCGGCATGAAGCGGTCGATCATCTTCCGCTACGTGGCCCGCAACGCGATCCTGCCGCTCTTCACGATCCTGGCCCTCTCGCTGGGCCTGCTGTTCGCCGGAGCGGTCTTCATCGAGCGCATCTTCAACTACCCCGGCCTGGGCCTGAAGCTGATCGACAGCGTCACCAACCGGGACTACGCGCTGATGAGCGGGGCCTTCCTGCTGATCACCGTCGCGATCGTGGTCGCGAACATCCTCGCCGACCTGCTCTACACCGTCATCGACCCGCGGGTGCGCCAGTGAGCGAACTGATTCTGGAGACCTCGACCGCCTCGATGCGCCGCAACTTCTGGCGCGGGGTGTGGCGGGTCATGAAGCGCAAGCCCAGCCGGATGGCCGGAGTGGTCATCCTGTTCGGCTTCACGGTCATGGCGGTGATCGGGCCGCTGTTCTATCCCGAGAACCTGCCCTACGACCCCAACGCCAAGTACGCCCCCATCAGCTGGGAGCACTGGTTCGGCACCGACGGCCAGGGCAAGGACGTCTGGGCGCAGCTGGTCATCGGCTCGCGTTACGTCCTGCTGTCGGCCCTGGTCACCGGCGTGATCACGGTCGTGGTGGGGGCGGGTCTCGGCCTGTTCTCCGGCTTCAAGCGCGGCCGCTGGGACACCGTCCTCATGCGGCTGACCGACATGAAGCTGACCATTCCCGGGCTGCCGCTGCTGCTGGTGCTGTCGACCGTCTGGTCGTTCGGCAGCGCCATCGAGATGGGCCTGGTCCTAGGCCTGCTCGGCTGGGGCGGCGTGGCGAGGGCGGTGCGGTCGCAGACGTTGTCGCTGCGCGAGCGCGGCTTCATCGAGGCGGCGCGCGGCCTGGGCCTGTCCACGACGCACATCGTGGGCAAGGAGCTGCTGCCGACGATGGCGCCCTACATCGCGATGAACATGCTGGTCGCGGTGACGGGAGCGGTCTACGCGCAGGTCGGCCTGTTCTTCCTGGGCGTGCTGCCCTACGAGGCGGACAACTGGGGCGTCATGCTCAACCTGGCCGTCTTCGGCGGGGGCGCCATGACCACCACGGCGGCGTTGCCCTACCTGCTGGCCCCGCTGCTGGCGATCCTGCTGCTCACCCTGGGCATCGTCCTCGTCGTCGACGCCATGGACGAGATCTTCAACCCCCGGCTGCGCGAGGAGTAATGAGCGTGTCGAAGCAAGCGCCGGGAGTGCGCATCGACGGGCTGACCGTCACCTACAACAATCTGCCCGCCGTACGGAACGTCAGCCTGGAGCTGCCGCCGGGCACGATCACCGGCATCGTCGGCGAGTCCGGCTCCGGCAAGTCCACGCTGGCGCTGAGTCTGCTCAACGCGGTCCAGCCGCCCGGCAAGATCTCGGCGGGCAGCGTCGAGATCGACGAGATCGGCAACGTCGTCGAGTTCGCCGCCGAGCAGATCAGGCGGGTGCGAGGTTCGCAGATCGGCTACGTCTTCCAGGCCGCGCAGAACTCTCTGAACCCGCTCAAGACGGTCGGCAAGCAGCTGCTGGACCTGGGTCGTTCGCATGGCGTGGAGGACCTGCCCGGGCTGGTCAGGGACGCTCGCGAGCTGCTGGGCCGGATGGGCCTGGACGGCGCGCGGGTGCTCGACTCGCACCAGCACGAGCTGTCGGGCGGCATGCGCCAGCGGGTCGGCATCATGCTGGCCCTGGTGCTCAACGCCCACCTGGTGGTGCTCGACGAGCCCACGACCGCGCTGGACATGATCACCCAGGCGACCATCCTGAAGATCATCCGCGAGGTGCACGAGGAGCGCGGTCTCACCACGCTGGTCATCACCCACGACATCGGCGTCGTGGCCGAGGTGGCCGACCGCCTCGCGGTCATGTACGGCGGGCGCCTGGTCGAGCAGGGGCCCACGCGCGAGGTCCTGGCCTCGCCGCAGCATCCGTACACGCGCGGCCTGATCCGCGCCATCCCCCGCCTGACCGGCGACATCGACGAGGCGCAGGCCCTGCCCGGCCGCCCGCCCACGTTGGCCACCGTGCCCGCCGAAGGCTGCGTCTTCCGCGAGCGCTGCCCGCTGCGCATGGACGTCTGCGACACCGTCGACCCGGCGGCCGAGGCGTACGGCACGCGGATCGTCGCCTGCCATGCAGTGAAGGTCAAGGAGCACGCGTGATCACCGGCACAGGCATCGTCAAAACGTTCAAGCAGCGCGGCAGCGTGCTCGACAAGCGGGAGGTCAGAGCGCTGCGCGGGGTGGACTTCTCCATCCCCAAGGGCGGCGCCGCCTCCTTCATCGGCGAGTCAGGCTGCGGCAAGACCACCCTGGGCCGCATCATCGCGGGGCTGGAGACCCACGACGAGGGCGAGATCGTCATCGACGACGTCGCGATGTCGTCGCTCAAGCCCAAGGCACGCCAGCCGTACTTCCGGCGCATCCAGATGATCCACCAGGACCCCTACTCCGCGCTGAACCCGACCCGGACGATCTTCCAGACGCTCCAGGCGCCGCTCAGGCTGCGGGCCAGGCAGACCGGGCGCGACGGCAGGTGGATCGACGAGCGCGCCTCCGAGGTGCTGGCCCTGGTCGGCCTGGACCCCGGCTCGGTGCTGGGACGTTACCCCCACCAGCTGTCGGGCGGCATGCGCCAGCGCGTCGTCATCGCCCGCGCGCTGACGGTCGACCCGGAGATGCTGGTCGCCGACGAGGCTGTCTCGATGATCGACGTCTCGCTGCGGCTGGGCATCCTGGCGCTGCTGAAGGACCTGCGCGAGCGCCTCGGCGTCGCGGTGCTGTTCATCACCCACGACGTGGCCACCGCGCGCTACATCGGCGACGACGGCGACCTGTACGTCATCTACCGCGGCCAGGTCATCGAGCACGGCAAGGTCGACACGGTCATCTCCGACCCCGTCCACCCCTACACGCAGTCGCTGCTGTCGGCCATCCCCGTGCTGCACGGCCTGGAGGAGCCCGGCACGCAGCCCGTGGTGCCGCTGTCCGGCCTCGACGAGTCGCTGGCCGACGACGGCTGCCTGTTCGCCCGCCGCTGCCCCTTCCACACCGAGCGCTGCACCTCCGAGCTGCCCGTGCTCGGCCGATCCGGGGACGTGCCGCAGGAGCACGCGTGCTTCTACCCCGAGCGCCGCGATGTCGTGGCCCGGCCGATGAGCGGCGTATGACGGAGCCGCTGGAGTTCGATCCGGGGCAGCTCGAGGCGCTGGTCAAGCATCTGTCCAGCCCTCCGGCCGACCGCGTGTGGAAGCGCTTCGACATCGAGGGCGGGGTGGCCTTCGCCTCGCTGTCGCATCGGGACCCGGCCGTCGGGCACATCGACCTGCTGGCCGTACAGCCGCAGGCGCGCGGCCGGGGGCTGGGCAAGCAGCTGGTCCGGCAGGCGGAGGAGTGGCTGGGCGGGCAGGGCGCGCGCGAGGCCCGCTTCGCCGGCAACCCGCCCTGCTACGCGTGGCCGGGCATCGACGTGCGCTACACGGCGGCGGCGTGCCTGGCGGAACGGCTGGGCTACGAGCGTTACCACACCGCCTGGAACATGACGGCCGACCTGTCGCTGCCCCTGCCCGACGAGGAGGTGCCAGGGGTCACCCTGCACAGCGGCACCGACGAGCGGGTCCTGGCGTTCGTCCACGACACGTGGAACCGCTTCTGGGCCTGGGAGGCCGAGCACGCCGCCGGGCTGCACTACGCGATGCGCGACGGCGAGGTCGTGGCCTTCGCGGCGTGGGGGGCGCGTCCCGAGTGGTTCGGCCCCATGGGTACCTCTCCACGGGCCGAGGGGCTGGGGCTGGGGCGGGTGCTGCTGCGCCGCTGCCTGGCCGAGCAGCGCGCGGCCGGCCAGGCGCAGGCCCAGATCGGCTGGGTGGGACCGCTCCGGTTCTACTCCAGAGCGGTCGGCGCCCGTGCCGAACGTGTCTTCTGGCTCTACCGGCGCGAGCTGGGGTAGAGCAGGTGGCCATCGGGGAGGCGGGGTTCACCGCAGCGTTCGCGGGCGTCGTCGTCCAGCAGCGTGTCGGAACCCCACAGGTGCTGGGCGAAGCGGTCGGGTCCCCACCAGTCGAGGTCTCGCGGGTAGAGATCGCGGACGGTGCGCAGGATCGACACGCCCGTCAGCACGGGACGGAAGGCCAGGGCGTCGGTGACGTGCAGTTGCACGCCCTGGCAGGTCCGTCCCTCGTGCTTGTGGAAGGTCGGGGTGAACCACACCTCGCGGAAGAGCACGCCGGGCAGGCGCAGGGCCTGGAGCGCGGGCAGGAAGCGGTCGTCGACGTACGGCGCGCCGATCAGCTCGAACGGCCTGGTGGTGCCGCGTCCCTCCGAGAAGGTGGTGCCCTCCAGCAGGCCGGTGCCCGGGTAGACCAGGGCGGTGTCGGGCGTGGGCATGTTGACGCTCGGCATGATCCACGGCAGGCCGGTGTCGGCGTGCCGCATCCGCCTGTTCCAGCCTTCGAGCTCGATCACCTGGACGCCCGGGTCGAAGCGCAGGGCCAGCTCGCCCGCGGTGAGGCCGTGCCTGATCGGGATGGGCGCCTTGCCCACCGCGCTGGCGAAGGCGGGGTCGAGCAGCGGACCCTCGGCGGTGTCGCCGCCCAGGGGGTTGGGCCTGTCGAGCACGACGAAGCCGATGCCGAGCTCGCGCGCGGCCTGGATGTAGTCGTACATGGTCCAGATGAAGGTGTAGAAGCGCGTGCCGATGTCGGCGATGTCGAAGACGAGCGTGTCGAGCCCGGCGCGTTCCAGCACCTCACGGGGATCGGCTTGATACGTCTCCAGGATGGGCAGACCTGTTCTCGCGTCCCTGGCGTCCTGCTCGGTGAACCCCGCCTGGGCCGTGCCCCTCAGGCCGTGCTCGGGGCCCAGCAGCGCCACGACGGGCAGGCCCGCGTGCAGGAGCGCCTGCGGAGTGGGGGTGAGGTCCGGCAGCACGCCGGTGGGGTTGGTGATCAGGCCGATGCGCTCGCCCTTGACCAGGGCGGGATTCGCGGCCAGCCGCTCTGCTCCGATTCGCATGGTTAATA
The DNA here is from genome assembly GCF_044456985.1 of Nonomuraea sp. NPDC050663. Taxonomy (NCBI): domain Bacteria; kingdom Bacillati; phylum Actinomycetota; class Actinomycetes; order Streptosporangiales; family Streptosporangiaceae; genus Nonomuraea; species Nonomuraea sp. NPDC050663. The sequence goes on along the minus strand of NZ_JBITGL010000009.1, from coordinate 259,537 downwards.
ATGACTGAAATTTATTGCCAAACCAAACCCGAAGGGTGAAAATCAGCGTCATGGTTGATCCGCTTGCCGAGATGTCCACGGAGCAGAGCGATCCGCGCTTCAGTCAGATCGATCGGCTGCCGACTGAGCAGATCGCCAGGATGATGAACGCGGCCGATGCCGCCGTGCCCGTCGCGGTCGCCGTGGCGATCCCGGCGATCTCGGCCGCCATAGACGCGATCTCCTCGCGCATGGCCGCCGGTGGCCGGTTGCTGTACGTCGGCGCCGGCACCTCCGGCCGCCTGGCCGTCCTGGACGCGTCCGAGTGCCCGCCCACCTTCGGCACCGACCCCTCGCTGGTGCAGGGCGTCATCGCCGGTGGTCCCGACGCCCTGACCCGGTCGGTCGAGGGCGCCGAGGACGACGCGGAAGCGGGCGCCGCCGAGATGGCGCGCCTGGAGGTGGGGCCGCTCGACTCCGTCGTGGGCATCTCCGCCAGCGGGCGTGCCCCTTTCGTCCTGGGCGCGCTCGGCGAGGCCGAGCGCAGGGGCGCGTGCACGGTCGCGTTGTCGTGCAACAACGACTCGCCGCTGTCGGCGGCCAGTCAGCACGCCATCGAGGTGGTGGTCGGACCTGAGGTGGTCACCGGCTCCACCCGGCTGAAGGCGGGCACCGCGCAGAAGCTGGTGCTCAACATGATCTCGACGATCTCGATGATCCGGCTGGGCCGTACCTACGGCAACCAGATGATCGAGGTGTCGGCGATGAACGCCAAGCTCGCCGACCGGGCCGCGCGCATGGTCGCCGACATCACCGGCGCCGACGCCGAGACCGCGCGGCAGGCGCTGGCCGAGGCGGGCGGGCAGGCCAAGGTGGCCGTCGTCATGATCGAGCACGGGCTCGACGCGACGGGCGCCAGGGCGCTGCTGGAGTCGCACGGCGAGCGCCTGGGCGACGTGCTGGGCGACGACGCGCCCCTGGAGAAGGTGAACGGTGGCTGACCCCGTTCCCGCGCTCTCCGCCGTGCTCGCCGAGGCCGTCGAGGCGGGGGTGTGCTCGGCGGCGGTGGCCGCGATCTCCGTGCGCGGCCGGGTGGTGGCCGAGGCGGCCGCCGGCGAGCTGGTGCGCTACGCCGACGACTCGGGCACCCTGGCCGCGGACCGCCCGCCGGTTCACCAGGACTCGCTCTTCGACCTGGCCTCCATCACCAAGCTGTTCACCACCTGCGTGGTGCTCGGCCTCGTCGAGGAGGGACGGCTCGACCTCGACGCCCCCGTGGCCGACGTGCTGCCGGAGCACTACGCGAGCCGCCGCCACATCACCCTGCGCCACCTGCTGTCGCACACCGCCGGGCTGCAGCCGACCCGCCGCGCCTACCTGGAGATCCCGGGAGCCTCCGTCGAGGAGCAGCTCGACCTGATCATCTCCACGCCGATCACCCAGCCGGTCGGCGGGCCCTACCTCTACACCGACGTCGGCATGGTCACCGTGGGCCGCATCGCGGAGCTCGCCGGTGGGGCGCCGCTCGACGTGCTGGTCGCCGAGCGCGTGACGGGCCCGCTCGGCCTGGCCGACACCGGTTTCCGCCCCTCCCCCGCCACGTGGGAGCGCGTGGCGGCCACCGAGTGCCGTCCGTCGGGCTTCGTGCGCGGCACCGTGCACGACGAGACCGCCTCGGCGCTGGGCGGCGTCGCCGGGCACGCCGGGATCTTCTCGACCGCGGGCGAGGTGCTGCGCTTCGGGGAGATGCTCAGGCTCGGCGGCTCACCGGTGCTCAGGACCTCTTCCGTCAAGGAGATGCTGGCCGACCAGGGCGCCACCGGCGCGCCCTTCCGCCAGGGGCTGGGCGTACGGCTCGGCGACCCGGCGATCGTCGGGCCGCTCCACGACGGCTACGGCCACTCGGGCTTCACCGGCACCGCCCTGGTCGTCTCCCCCTCGCGCGAGCTCACGGTGGTGCTGCTGACCAATGCCGTGCACCCGCTGCGCGGCCGTCCCGGGATCAGGGAGCTGCGGCACGCCGTGTCGTCACTCGGCGCCGAACTCTCCAGGGCGTGACGGGGCCAGGATCTCCAGCGCCTCCTCAGCCCTGGCCATGGCCTCGGTGGGCGAGGCCGTGACGATCTCCTGGTCGAAGTTCAGGTCGTGGAAGACGTCGGTCACACCCTTGGCGAACAGCTCCGCCACGTCCTCGGCGATCTGGGCGTAGGTGCCGGACAGCGGGCCACCCCGCTCCAGGCGCACCTTGGTGACGCCGCGCACGACGAACCTGAGCGTCCCGGGGTCGCGCCCGGCCTCCTCGGCCGCCGCCTTCACGACGGCGATCTTCTCGTCGATGTTGTCGAGGTTCTCCCTGCTGGCGCTCACCCAGCCGTCGGCCAGGCGCCCGGCTCGCCGCAGGGCCCGCTCGGCGGCGCCCCCGAGCAGGATCGGCGGCGCGGTCTCCGGCTTGGGGTCCAGGTGGGAGGCGGGCACCTGGTAGAACTCGCCCTTGTACTCCACCGGGTCGTCGCTCCAGCAGGCGCGCAGCAGCTCGACGTACTCCTCGCCGCGCCGTCCCCTCGCCTCGAATCCGACGCCGGTCGCCTGGAACTCCTCCTCCAGCCAGCCCAGCCCTACCCCGGCCAGCACGCGCCCGCCCGAGAGGGTCTGGAGCGTGGCCAGCTCCTTGGCCAGCAACACCGGGGGCACGTAGGCGTTGACCACGGCCACGCCCAGCTCGATCTCGCGGGTCAGGCCCGACACGTGCGCCAGCGTGATCAGCGGGTCGTGCACGCTGCGATAGATCGGTCCCATCTGGTGGCCGACGGGGTACAGCAGCCGCTGGAAGGTCCACAACGAGTCGTAGCCCAGCTCCTCGGCGCGCGTCGCGACCCTTCGCACGTTCTCCGGCCTGGCCCACGGTCCGGAGACCGGCAGCGCGAACCCGATTCTCTCCATGCCCCATACCCTTACATGGGTGAGCCTTGAGGATGAACTGACCTCGATCGCCGACGCGTTCGGCGGCGCCGGAGAGCCTGTCCTGTTTCCCTCGCGTACGGACGTGATGGTACTTCGCCAGGGCGGGGTCGTGGTCAAGGCGCACTCCGACCGCGAGGATCCGGGCGGGCTGGAGTTGCGCCTGCGGGCCGCGGCCTCCGCGCCGCTGCACGGGCTGCTGCTCGCGCCGCTCCAGGCCGAGGTCCTGCGGGTCGGCGGGCGCAACGTCACCGTGTGGCCCGCCGGGCAGCCGGTCACCGATCCCGAGCACGCGCCATGGGAGGAGGGCGCCAGGCTGCTGGCCCGGCTGCACGCCGTGCCGCTGAGCGCCCTGCCGCCGCTGCCCCCCGCCGGTGGACCGCTCCGCGCCGCGCGCGCCGTCAACCGGCTCACCGGCGACAGCCCGGCCGAGAAGCTCGTACGGCAGGCGTTCGAGGGCCTGCCGCCCTTCCCCGACGGCCCGGGGCTGCTCACCCACGGAGACTGGCATCTGGGGCAGCTCGTGCATCGTTCCCATTGGCTGCTCATCGACGTCGACGACCTGGGCGTGGGCGACCCCGCCTGGGATCTGGCCCGCCCCGCGGCCTGGTACGCCGCTGGGCTCCTGGAGGGGTCGGTGTGGGACCGGTTCCTCGGCGCCTATCTGGCCGCGGGCGGGCCCGCCGTCGACGCCGCCGACCCGTGGTCGCGCCTCGACATGCCCGCCCGCGCGCTCACCGCCCAGCTCGCCGCCGTCGCCCTCGACAAAGCTCTGCGCGACGGACGGGAACCCGATGAGGTGGAGCAATCGTTGATCGAGGCGTGCGGCAGGATTGTCGGGCTTCAGAAAAGCCTGAGATAGTGGCCCACGCAGGACGTATTCCCCCTAGAGGGCAAGGAGAGCAGATGCAGTGCCCCAAGTGCCGCGGCAATATGCGGACATATGAGCGTAACGGGGTTCACATCGAGCAGTGCGACAACTGTCGCGGGATCTTCCTCGACTATGGCGAGCTCGAGACCCTCACCCGGATGGAGACGCAGTTCCACGCCGCTCCCCCGCCACCCCCTCCGGCCCACGGCGCCCCCGGCTGGGGTGCCCCTCACCACGGCGGCCACTACGGCCACCACAGGCAGCGCAGCTGGGTGAACATGCTGTTCTCGTCCTGATACGTTCCAACAAAAGAGGAGGGGCCCCGTGTCCTTCCTCTTTTGTTGGACCTTTGCCATCACTTAAAGTAGTCGCGAAGACGCTCTATGTGATGGGAGATCAGTGGCCGAGATCCGCCTCATGATCGTGGGAGACTCCATCAGCCACGGCAGCAGCGGCGACTGGACGTGGCGCTACCGGCTCTGGAAGCACCTGTGCGCCCACGGCGTCGCCGTCGACCTGGTGGGGTCGCGCGACCACCTCGACAACATCCGCACCGAGGAGTGCGGCGACGGCGACCACACCTACGCCGACCCCGCGTTCGACACCGACCACGACGCCCAGTGGGGCCGGCCCTACCTCCTGGAGAAGGCGGTCATCGAGGCCAAGGTCGCCGAACACCGGCCCGACTACATGCTGGTGCTGCTCGGCATCAACGACCTGTTCTGGTACGGCGTCGACCCGCAGGCGTTCGAGGCGAACCTGCGGGAGTTCGTGACCAACGCCAGGCGCGCGGCGCCCACGCTCCGGTTCGTCGTCGGCGCCATGCTGCCCACCCGGCGGGCGCAGGACGACCTCGCGTTCGCCACCCGCGTCGCGGTGTGCAACCTCCGCATCCGCGCCGTCGCGGGGGAACTGTCGACGCCCCTGTCGCCCATCGTGGTGGCCAACACTGACGCGGAGTTCGTGGCGGCCGACCACACGTGGGACGGGACGCACCCCAACCCCCGCGGCGAGTTCCGCATCGCGGGCGCCTTCGCCGACGCCCTGGCGGCCTGGTACACCATCGGCGTGCCGTACCCGCGGCCCTACCCGGACGCGGACGACATCCCGGCCGACGCCAAGCGCCCGCTCATCGCCTGACCGCGCGGCGGGTCGGTGGTCACCGGTCGCGCGCGAGTTCCGCGACGGCGGCTGCGACCTGGTCGACCTCGTCCTCGGTGTTGTAGTAATGCGGCGACAGGCGCAGGCACCAGTCCACGTCCTTGTCGCCGAAGTCGTACTGGGCGAACTCGCGGAAGCTGAGCGCCGAGTTGATCTTCCGGGCGTCCATGGCGGCCTTGAACGGCTGGGCCTGCCAGCCGTCGATGCCGAAGGTGACCAGAGCGCCCAGCTCGGCTCCCCGATCGAGCACCCGCACCCTGGGCACCTCGGCCAGCGACCGGCGCAGCCGCGCGGCCAGGGCGGGGGTGCGGGCGGCGATGGCGTCCACGCCGACGGCCCGGGCGTAGCGCGCCGCCTCGGCGCAGCCCAGCAGGGCGGCGTAGGGGAATTCCCAGTCCTCGAAGCGGGCGGCGCTCTCCACGGGCTCGTAGTGGTCCTCCGTCACCCAGCGCGCGCCGTACATGTCGATGAACAGCGGCTCGTAGCCGTCACGCAGCACCCGGTCGGAGACGTAGAGGAAGCCGGTGCCGCGCGGGCCGCGCAGGAACTTGCGGCAGGTGGAGGTGAGCAGGTCGCAGCCGATCTCGGTGACGTCGATCGGGTACTGGCCGAGCGACTGGCAGGCGTCGACCAGGTACAGCAGGTCCAGCTCCCGGCAGTGCCGGCCGATCTCGGCGACCGGCTGGACGAGCCCGGAGTTGGTGGGGATGTGCGTGGCGGCGACCAGCCTGGGCCGGTGCTCCCGCATGAGCGCGGCCATGGCGTCCACGTCCACGCCGCCCTCCGGGAGGTCGGGGGCGTGGACCACGCGCACGCCGTGGCGCTTGCGCAGGGACATGAAGGCGATCTGGTTGGAGATGAAGTCGTTGCGGGTGGTCAGGATGACGTCGTCCGGCTCGAAGGGGATCGCCGACAGCGCGGTGGTGTAGGCGTGGGTGGCGCTGCTGGCGAAGGCGATGTTGCCCGGCGCGCAGTTGATCAGGGCGGCCAGTTCCTCGTAGAAGCCTCTGACCTGCCCGGCCCGGGCGGTGGCCGCCTCGTAGCCGCCGATCCGCGCTTCCAGCTGCAGATGATCGACCACCGCGGCCAACACGGACGCCGGAGCCAGACCGCAGCCGGCGTTGTTGAAGTGCACGACGTTCGCGACGCCCGGGGTGTCGGCTCGCAGGGCCAGAAGCGATTCTCGACTCAGGACAGAAGTGCTACCGTTATCTCTCATGTATGATGGTAGCACTTCTGCGGATTTGGCAGCGAGCCTGCGAACGCTGGTGGCCGGGATGGCTCCCGGTGACCGGCTGCCCAGCAGCCGCGAGCTGACCGAAGAGCATCGCGTCGGTCCCGCGACGGTGTCGCGCGCCATCGCGATGCTGGCCGCCGAAGGACTCGTGGTGGCCCGGCCCGGCTCCGGCACGTTCGTCGCACCGCGCCGTCGCGCGTCGGGCAACGAGGCCGCCGACACCTCCTGGCAGGCGGTCGCGCTGGCCGGACGCGACTACGACCCGGCCAACGCCGTCGAAGCCGCACAGCCCCTCCCGGCGCAGGGCATCACCATGTCGGGCGGCTACCTGCACCAGTCGCTGCAGCCCACCCGGGCGCTCAGCGCCGCCCTGACCCGGGCGGCACGACGGCCCGATGCCTGGCACCGGGCACCGGCCGCCGGGCTGGAGTCACTACGGGAGATCTTCGCCCGGCAGACCGGCCCCGACCTCACTCCGCAGGACGTGCTGATCACCGGCGGCGGCCAGAGCGGGCTGTCCCTGCTGTTCCGGGCGATCGTCGCACCCGGCAGCCCCGTCCTGATGGAGTCGCCCACCTACCCGGGCGCCCTGACCGCGGCCCGGGCCGCCGGGCTGCGGCCGGTCCCCGTTCCCATGGACGACGAGGGCGTCCGGCTCGACCTGCTCGCCGACGCCTTCGCCATGACCGGCGCACGGCTGTTGTACTGCCAGCCCACCTTTCACAACCCGACCGGCACGGTGCTGTCCGCCGAACGGCGCGCCCGGATCGGCGATGTCGCCCACGCCGCGGGCGCCTTCGTCATCGAGGACGACTTCGCCCGCCACCTCGGTCACGGCCGCCCCGCACCCCCGCCCCTGGTCGGCGGCGACCGCCACGGCACGGTGGTCCACCTCACCTCGCTCACCAAACCCGCCTCGCCCAGCCTGCGCATCGGCGCCATCATCGCCCGCGGCCCGGTGATGCGCAGGCTGCGGAGCATGCGCTACGTGGACGACTTCTTCGTCGCCCGCCCTCTCCAGGAAGCCGCCGTCGAACTGCTCAGCACCTCCGCCTGGGACCGCCATCTGCAGGCCCTGTCGACCTCGCTGTTCGAACGATGCGCCGTGCTGGCGGACTCCCTGGCCCGGGAGCTGCCAGAATGGCAGCTCGCCCGGCTGCCGGCGGGCGGCCTGCACCTGTGGATCCGGCTGCCACCCGGATCCGATGACTCCATCGCCGCCGACGCGGCACGAGCCCACGGCGTCACCGTCAACGCCGGGCACCGCTTCTTCCCCGCGGAACCCCCCGCCGCCCACCTTCGGCTCAGCTTCGCGGCCGCGGCCAATCCCGCCGAACTGGCCGAGGGCGCGCGCCTGCTCCGATCCTCACGAGACGGAACCTAACCGGGGAAGTCCTCAGGGTCGACGGGCCCCGTCTTGGCCGTGCCGCCGGTGATCGCGTGGAGCGTGATGCGCCAGTCGTGCCACAGGATCTGCGTGGCCGTGTAGGTGGTCTTGAAGCTCACCCGCTCCTGGAAACGCTCGAAGCTGCACTCGCGCGAGAAGGCGCGCTTCTTGGAGTCCCAGTCGACGCCGTGGGTGAAGAAGATCCGGTAGGAGCCGTCGCGGATGCCGCGCACCTTGACCTTGGACTTCTTGCGCACGTAGACGCTGAACGCGCGGGAGCTGCCGCGCATGAGGGTGACGACGGCGTCGCGCGGGGCGCCGTTGTCGATCTGGAGCGAGCTGCGCCCGTTGAGGCTGCCGCGCCGTACGTAGGAGCCGTTGCCCAGGCGCCGGTTCAGCTTGCTCGCGGCCTTGATCGACACGACGTCGGCCGGGTAGTCGCCGGCCGACTGCAGGGCGGCTCCGGCGCGGTCGAGCTCCTTGAGGGAGGCGCCCAGGTCGGTGAAGACCGCCGGGGCCGTGCAGAGGTCGCGGCTGCCGACCTTGCCGCGGGTCATGCCGAGGGCGGTGGCGAAGTCGCGCAGGCTGGCGACGTAGGCGTCGTGCTGGGTGCGGGCGGCCTCGGGCGGCGCGACCGAGCCGAGGTCGTCCGCGGCCTGGTTCAGGGCGGTTTCGGCACGTTCCACGCGCTGGTCGAGCGTCTTGAGCGTGCGCGCGGAGCCGATGCCCGACAGGGCGGAGCGTACCGGCTTGCCGGCGTCCTGGATCGTGCCGCGGTAGGCCTCCGGCGTGAGCGCCGTGGAGGCGGGCGGGGCGCTGGACTCGGTGGAGGAGCTCGGCCCGCTGACCGAGCCGCCGCCCTGTCCGGCGACGCCGCTGATCTCCTGACTGCCGGTCACGCCGGTGGGTGCGGAGCACGCACCGAGGGACAGCGCTGTCAGGACGAGTGCGGAGGGGAGCAACCGGGGGCCAGCCATCTGCCACACTATCGCCCGATTGATCCCCGCCCGTCAATCACGTTACGGAAAGCCCTTTCTCTCGATCTTGCACCAGGGTGCGGGTGATGCCCAGGCTCTCCAGGAACGGCTCGTCGTGGCTCACCACGATGAGCGCGCCGCGATAGCCCGCCAGGGCCTGGGACAGCTGGCGCACGCTGGCCATGTCCAGGTTGTTGGTGGGCTCGTCCAGGAGGAGGAGCTGGGGCGCCGGGTCGGCCGACAGCAGCGCGGCCAGCGACGCGCGGAACCGCTCGCCGCCCGACAACGTGCCCGCCGGGCGCAGCGCCCGCTCACCCCTGAACAGGAAGCGGGCGAGCCTGGCCCGCAGCTCGTTGATCGGGGCCGCGGGCGCCATGGCGCGCAGGTTGTCGAGCACGCTGAGCTCGGGGTCGAGCAGGTCCAGGCGCTGGGGCAGGTAGCGCAAGGGGACCTGGGCGCCCTGCTCGACGATGCGCTTGAGCAGCGTCGTCTTGCCCGAGCCGTTGGGGCCGGTCAGCGCGATGCGTTCCGGGCCGCGGATGACGAGCTCGTCGAGGTAGAGCCTGGGGGCTTCCTCGTCCCCGAGCTCGTCCCCCGGCTCGTCCCCGGGCTCGTCCTCCGCGGCGTGCTCGTCCCCGTCCGGCTCGGACGCCACCCGGAGGGTGAGGACCGTGCGGCCGGCGGGGACGGCCGTCTCCGGCAGGTCGACCCGGATCTCCGCGTCGTCCCGCACCGCCTGCTCGGCCTCCTCCAGCCGATCCCTGGCCTCCTCCAGCTTGTCCTGGTGCAGGCCGAGCGTCTTGCCCGCCGTCACCTGGGCGGCCCGCTTGCGCGCCCCCGCGACGATCTTCGGCATGCCCGTGGCCTGCTTCTCCCCCGTACGGCTGCGCCGCGCGAGCTTGGTGCGGGCCTCGATCAGCTCGCGCTGCTGGCGCCGTACGTCGGCCCCGGCGGTGCGCACGAGCCGTTCGGCGCTCTCCTGCTCGGACTCCAGCGCCTCGGTGTAGGCGCTCAGCGGCCCGCCGAACAGGCGGATCGACCCGCCGCGCAGGTCGGCGATCTGGTCGACCAGGTCGAGCAGCACCCGGTCGTGGCTGACGACGACCATCACCCCGCGCCACGCCTCCACGACGGCGTAAAGGCGCCGCCTGGCGTCGAGGTCGAGGTTGTTGGTCGGCTCGTCGAGCAGCAGCACGTCGGGACGGCGCAGGATCTGCGCGCCCAGCGCGACCAGGACGGCCTCGCCGCCCGACAGGGTGGTGGCGGGACGGTCCAGGCCGAGATGGCCGAGGCCGAGCATGGCGAGCTCGGCCTGCGCGCGTTCCTCGACGTCCCAGTCGTCGCCGACGGCCGCGTAGTCGGCCTCGTCGACCGACCCCTGCTCGATGGCGTGCAGCGCGCGCCTGATCGGGGTGATCCCGAGCAGGTCGGCGACGGAGCCGGCGACGGGGACGTGCTGCGGCAGGTATCCGACCTCACCGGCGACCGAGACCGATCCGGAGACCGGGCGCAGCTGCCCGGCGATGATTTTCAGAAGGGTGGACTTGCCCGCGCCGTTGAGGCCGATGAGGCCGGTGCGTCCGGCGGGGAAGGCAGCGTTCAGGCCCTGGAGGACGGGGGTGCCGTCGGCCCAGGAGAACGTGACGTCGTCCACGACGATGGAATAAGACAAGAGGGCGCTCCCAAATCACGTGAGAAAACGATCGTGTGACTTGGCGGGAACACCGCAGGCGCGCCTGAGGACATTCGAGGTACGACAAGGACGCGCCCGTTACGGCGCGGTGCCCGCGACCTCAGATCCTCAATGTAGCCCTCCAGGGCTAGGCGATAAGACACCCCCAGCCTACAACAGCCCGGTTACGGCCATCGACGTGCCCCCTCGGCGCGGCCTATTGTCAGCACAACTCATAGGGAGGTCAGCGCATGTCCAGCATCCCCGCCCTGTTGCGTGACCGGGTCACGTCGACCCCTGACGCCGAGGCGTATCGATACCCAGCCGGGTCAGGCTGGACGTCGCTGTCCTGGAGCGAGGTGGGCGAACGGGTGCGCCCGCTGGCGCTGGGCCTCAGAGAGCTGGGCGCGGGCAAGGACAACAGGGTCGCGATCCTGTGCTCGACCCGCGTCGACTGGATCCTGGCGGACCTGGCGGTGCTGTCCACGGGCGCGGCGACCACCACGATCTACCCGTCGAACACGGCCGACGAGTGCGCCTACGTCATCAACGACTCCGGCAGCGTGCTGGTGATCGCCGAGAACGACGACCAGGTCGCCAAGCTGCGCAGCGTCCAGAAGGAGCTGGCCGACGTCAAGCACGTCCTGGTCATCGACGGCGCCGCCAGCGACGACGGCTGGGTGCTCAAGCTCTCCGACGTCTCGGGCGAGGGCGACTTCGACGCGATGGTCGACGCCATCACCCCTGAAGACCTGGCGACGCTGATCTACACCTCGGGCACCACCGGCCGTCCCAAGGGCGTGGAGCTGACGCACGACAACTGGCTGTTCACCGGCGCCAGCGTGCGCGAGCTCGACATTCTGGGCCCGAGCGACCTGCACTTCCTGTGGTTGCCGCTGTCGCACTCGTTCGGCAAGCTGCTGCAGGTCGTGATGATCGACTGCGGTGTCCCGACCGCCGTCGACGGCCGCCTCGACAAGATCGTCGAGAACCTGGGCGAGCTCAAGCCGACCTTCATGGCCGCCGCGCCGCGCATCTTCGAGAAGGTGCACAACACCGTCGCCGCCAACACCGCGCGCGAGGGCGGCGCGAAGGCCAAGATCTTCAACTGGGCCAAGCAGACCGGCATCCGCGTCGCCCGCGCCCGCCAGCGCGGCCAGTCGATCCCGTTCACCACGAAGATCGAGTACGGCGTGGCGAACAGGCTCGTCTTCAGCAAGCTCCAGGCGCGCTTCGGCGGCCGCATCCGGTTCTTCATCTCGGGGGCGGCGCCGCTGTCGATCGAGATGGCGGAGTTCTTCGACGGCGCGGGCCTGCCCATCCTCGAGGGGTACGGCCTGACCGAGTCGTCGGCGGGCAGCTTCCTCAACCGCCCGGCGATCAACGCCTTCGGCACCGTCGGCCCGCCCCTGCCCGGCGTGGAGGTGCGCATCGCCGAGGACGGCGAGGTGCTCATCGGCGGGCGCGGCATCATGCGCGGCTACCACAACCTGCCGGACGAGACGGCCGAGGCGCTGACCGACGACGGCTGGCTGCGCACCGGCGACATCGGCGAGCTCGACGAGCAGGGCCGCCTCAAGATCACCGACCGCAAGAAGGAGCTCATCAAGACCTCCGGCGGCAAGTACGTCGCGCCCACCCACATCGAGGGCAAGATCAAGGCGGCCTGCCCGTACCTGTCGCACGTGTTCGTCCACGGCGACAAGCGCAACTACTGCACCGCGCTGGTCACCCTCGACGTCGACGTGGTCAAGCCGTGGGCGCAGGCCGAAGGCCTGCCGGAGGACCCCGAGCAGCTGCGCGAGCACGAGCGGATGCGCGCCGAGGTGCAGAAGGCGATCGACGAGGTCAACGCCGAGCTGCCGAGCTTCTCCACGATCAAGAAGTTCGCGATCCTGCCCGCCGACTTCACCGTGGAGACCGGCGAGCTGACCGCGTCGCTGAAGATGAAGCGCAAGGTCGTCGAGGACCACCACGGCCAGACGCTCGACGCCTTCTACGCCGAGTCCAGCTGATCACCTGAGCACGTGCAGGGCGCGTGGCCGCTTGCTGAGCACCAGCGGGCCACGCGTCCTGACCTGATGGCCGTCGAACGCCGCGCTCCTGGCGCCCTCGATCGTCAGCGTGTCGGCGTGCCACTGGCGGTAGTGCCGCGACAGGCCCAGGCGCCCGCCGATCAGGCTCGTGATCGCGCGCAGGCGCGGCAGGCGGGCGGCCGCGGTCAGCAGCCGGATGTCGAGCAGTCCGTCCTCCAGCCGCTGGCGCCGGACGGGCACCGGCCCGCGCCCGTCGTGGCGGCAGTTGCCGGCGAACACCATCCAGGTCCGGTACGGCACGCCGTCGACGACGAGGTCGGCGGGTTCGGCGCCGGAGCTGAGCAGCCCGGCCAGCGACACGACCATGGCCGGCCACTTCCCGATGGCGTGCCGTCTGGCCTGGGTCCTGCGGGCCAGTTCGGGGTGCAGGCCGGCGCCGACGTGGTTGAGGAACACCCGCTCCTCGCCCGTCGTCCCGATGCTCGCCCGGCCGACGTCGACGGCGACCACGGTGCCGCTGCGGTAGGCGGCCACCGCGTCGTCGCCCTCCTCCAGGCCGAGCGCCTGGGAGAACTCTCCGGGGGCTCCCGCCGGGATCGGCAGCAGCGGCACCCCCGCCTCCAGGGCGAGGGACGTCCCGGCCGCCATCGCCCGGTCGCCTCCGGCGACTCCGAGCACCTTCGCCTGCCGTACCTCCCCCGGCAGGGTCGCGGGCGCGGCCGTCGAGGCTGCCGCCTGCCGTACGGGCCCGGTCTCGTCGAGGGCGGCGGACCGCGCGCCAGGCAGGTCGTGCAGCAGCGCGTCGACCTGCCGTTCGGCGCCCGCCTCTGCGAGCACGACGAGCCCCTCGCCGTCCGGCGAGCAGGTGTCGGCGGGTGCGGTGGCGGCGGCGCGGGCGCGGCCCGCCTCGCCCGCCTCCGGCCAGATGCGGCGGGTCAGCAGCCCGGCGGCCATCCCCACGCCGACGCCCGCCAGCACGTCACCGGGGTAGTGCACCCCGGTGTAGACCCGCGAGAAGGCGACGGTGGCGGCCAGCAGCCCGACGGGCACGGCGATCCTGGCCGGCGCCTCCATGGCGACGGCGGTGGCGAACGCCGCGGCCGACGCCGAGTGCCCCGAGGGGAAGGAGGCCGAGCGCGGCATGGTCAGCGCCCGCCCGATCGGCAGCCCGGCCGAGGCGGGCCTTCGCCGGTTGAAGGCCTGTTTGCCGACGAGGTTGACCAGCGGGCTGGCCAGGCTGACGGCGAGCAGGCCGCGCGTGGCCGCGCGGCGCAGCCGGCGGCGGCCGCTCAGCGCGAGCGCGCCGGAGATGCCCGCCCAGAGCAGCGCGTTGTCGGCCGCCCGTGACACCCTCGGCAGCACCCGTTCCAGTCCTGGCAGGTGCGCCTCAGCCACCGTGGCGAAGAGTTTCTTGTCGAGTCTGTGCAGGTGGGATCGCAGCCGCATGCTCCCGATCCTGCCCGATCACAGCGGCGCGTATCCCGCCGTCAGGTGCCAGGAGCCGCCGGCCGCGAGGTGGTCGGCGACCGCCTTCTCCAGCGCGGTGCGCCTGGGCAGCTCGTCGGGCGGCAGGTCACGGCCGTAGATGAAGGGGATCAGCCCGTTGCCCGGCACGCTGTAGGCCTCGCGGAACCGGTCCTGGAAGGCGGCGATGTTGGAGCCGGGCAGGTAGGCGCCGAGCTGCCGGTCGAGCAGCCACGAGAAGCACACGGCCAGGCTGTGCTCCTCCTCCGGGAAGTGCGCGGCGAAGAAGGCCTTGGCGCGGGCGAAGCTGTCGTCGCACGCCCGCGGCGACATCGGGCCCAGGAAGTCGGGGATGTGCACGCTCAGCACCGGGTCGCCCGCCCGGTGCGGCAGGTCCTTGATGCCCGCCGCGATGGTCTCCCCCAGCTCGGCCCGCTCGAACTGCAGCCGCCCGAGCTGGTAGAGCATGCCGCGGAAGTGCAGCTGCGGCCACCACGGCGCGTTCAGCCCCGGCGCGTCGTGGCGCCTGCGGTAGATCGCCATGTGACGCCCGAGATCCCGCAACGTCGCCCAGGAGATCTCGTCCGGCACGCCGCGCTCGCGGTGGTAGGCGCGCGCGTGCGGCAGCGTCTCCAGGTAGACGTGGACGTAGAAGTACGGGCCGTACTCCTGCACCGCCTCCTCCGGGATGTCGAACCCCTGCCCCGGGCGGCCCATGGCGCCGGTGAAGGCGGCCACGTGGCGCTCCAGCTCGCGCCGGGCGTCGCCGCGGGGAACGGAGGCCAGCACCCCGTTGATGTCGTCGTGGGGAACGGTCAGGCGCAGCAGAATCTCGGGGTCCATGGGTTCAGCTTGCCAGCAGCACGCTGGCGGCCTGCCTGATCTCGGGGCTGAACGCCGTCGGGCGGAAGGTGGCGGGGTCGAGGTTGACGTTCACCCGGTGCCCTTCGGCGTGCACCACGCCGCGGTCGGCCGACAACACGCGGAAGCCGTACACGCCGCTGGTGTTGCCCATGCGGTCCATCCAGAACTCCACGACCACCTCGCCCGCTCCGATGATCGGCGCATGATAAATGATCTTGAATTCCCGCACCGCCATGAACACGTCCTTGAACTTCGACACCGCCGGGTCGAAGGCCCAGCCCTGCTCGGCCCAGAACGCCGCCACCGCCCGCTCCACCAGCAACGCGTAACGCGAGTTGTGCAGCACACCCATGGCGTCCAGGTCGTCGAAATGCACCTGGACGGGTCGGAACTCGGTCATGACAGTCTCTCCTGTACGGCACGGCGAGCGTGCTCATAGGTGGTCTCGGCGTCCAGCAATCGTGAATAGGTGATGACGGCCCCGCCGATCGCGTTGATCTCGAAGGCGAGCCGGTCGCAGTCGGTGCCGGCGGGGAGCTGGCCCAGCTCGACCGCCTGCTGGGCGACGTCGCGCAGCAGGTCGTGCCATTCCCGCTTGGCCACGGCGACGGCGTCGCGCACCGGGCCCGACAGGTCGTCGAACTCGGCCTCGGCGACCATGAAGAAGCAGCCGCCCGGCAGCACCCCGTCGGCGTAGAAGCGCAGCCGCGCCTCGTGCAGCGCCAGCAGGCGGGGCACGCCGCGCGGCCGCGTCAGGGCGGGGCGCACGATGAGCTCCACCCACTGGCGTTTGGCCCAGGCCACGGCGTCGAGCTGAAGTTCGGACTTGTCACGCCAGTGGGCGAAAAATCCGGACTTGCTGACTCCGGCGGCCGCGGCGAGCTTCCCCAGCGACAACCCCACGAGGCCGTCGACCGAGGACAGCTCCACCGCTCGCTCCAGGATCTGCTCGCGGCTGCGCTGACCGCGCAGCCGCCGCCCGTCCGTCGTCATGGAGCCAATATATACGACCGACCGGTCGTTTAGATACTTCGGGCCCGGTAGACCTCCCTCGCCCGCTCGTACAACGCCAGATGCGTGTCCAGCTGCTCCTTGTGCTCGAACCTGCCCTCGGCGCGCACCAGCCCTTCCAGCCGGTCCAGCCAGGCCAGGCACCAGTCCAGGTCCTCGGGCCTGGCCACGTGTTCACCCGCCACGTCCAGGTAGACAGGGCTGGTGTGGGCGTAGACCCCCGCCCAGTGCAGCGAGCGCGGATGACGGCCGCCCGAGGCCACGGCCACCACGTACGTCGGCTCCGTGATCGTCAGGGTGGCCCGCAGGAGCCCCGGCGGACCGGTCACGACCTCGCTCGCCGTACGGATCTCCAGCTGGTCGACCTCGGGACCGATCGACCTGACCTCGACCCTCACCCGCTCCCCCGGACCGAGCCTGAGGGTCTCGCCGGGGCCGCAGCCGTTGACGCTCAGCTCCAGCCAGGGCCCGGTGGTCGCGAAGGTGCGCCCCAGGGCGATCGCCTCGCCGTACGAACCCGCCGTGAGCGGGCCGTCGACGCGGGCGTAGACGCGCGCCCAGCCGGGCGGGCTGGAGGAGGTGCCGCGCCGCGACTGCGACAACACCACGTCGGTGCCCGCGCTGACCGCCAGCCGGTTGCCCGCGCCGATCAGGTGGCGGTAGACCGCCGCCGTCGCCTCGTACGAGGAATGGTTGAGCACGTCGAGGCAGTCGACCAGCCCCAGCGCCGCGTCCGCGACGATCTCCCGTGATGCGCAGTTGCGCCCGTCGCCGAACTCGTCACCCGTCGTGTGGAAGGGATGGCCGTAACCTGTCACCGCGCCCGCCTCGCGCAACTCCCCGAGCGCGACGGCGTTCGGCGGATGGTCGGCGTCGACGAACCCGCTGTGCCAGCGCCCCGGCGGCCCGCCCGGGGCGAAGCCGAGACAGTGGCCCAGGAGGTCGTTGCGGTACTCCACTCCCATACGGGCCAGGTGCCTGCCGTCCGACCAGGGCAGGTCGCGGCCCGCCCAGTGCTCGAAGGCCTCCAGGTCGTAGACGCGGGCGCTGGTCACGTTGCCCGCGACGAGGTTCAGCACGTGCAGGTCCTCGCCGTGCTGCGCGGCGGCGGCCAGGCCGGGCGAGGCGGGGGCGTCGCCCATCCAGTTGAGGTGCACGTGCAGGTCGCCGCCGTACCAGCCGTGCGCGGCGGCGTCGTAGAGCCGCTCCGGGGTCAGCTCGACCACGCGGTGCTCCCCCGGCCCCGGCGTGACCGTCACCTCGTCGACGGCGTACTCCATGCCCCTGCCGACGCTGACCGTCAGCGGCTCGGCGGGGACGTCGAGCGTGATGTCGTCGCCGTGGAAGTACGGCCGGCGGTGCGCGTCGAGCTTGGGCGGCGCCCCGGCGGGCCACCAGCCCTGCCCGTCTTCCGAGGTGACGCCCCAGCGGCACGGCAGGCCCGCGCGCAGCGTGAGCGTGGCGCGCCCCGCCCGGCGGGTCAGGCCCGTGGTGTCGATGCCGGGCAGCGCCATGCCGGTGGTGGTCGCGACGAGCCGCGCTCCGCCCGGTTCCACCCGGTACGGCACGCCGTCGACCTCGACCGTCACCGGCTCGGCGAGGCTGGAATCGATCAGCAGCGTGGTCGCGACCGGCTCGTCGCCGAGCACGATGAGGGTCACGGCCTCCAGCCGGGAGCCCTCGGGGGTCACGCGCAGCACCGGGAGGTTGTCGACCACCGCGCCGCCGAGCGCGTCGCGGACCGTCCTGGCCAGGTCGCGATCCTCACGGGCGTGGGCCCAGTAGCCGAAGGGGTGCATCAGGTAGGCGCTGGTGGCGACCTCGCCCATGTACGTCTGCCAGGGCTCGCCCCAGCAGACGCCGTGCCGTTCGTACAGCGCCCGGTAGTCGGCCAGCGCGGCCGCCACGGTGGCGGGTGGATGGTGGTCGGGTAAGTCTGGGTTCATGCCGCCATCGTGACGCCGGCGACGCCCTCCGTCACCCCCGCCGGTCGCTTTGGTCTTCGGCGTCGAGTCCCGCGAGGAGCCGGTCGGCCGCCACCGCCGGGGTCAGCCGCCCTTCGAGCACCTCGCGCTCGATCCCGTCGACGCCGGGCGCCCGCCGCGCCCTGGCCAGCAGCCGGTTCTCCACCAGGGTCCAGACCCACTGCATCTGCTGCGTGCGCCGCTTGGCCGTCAGGTCGAGCCCCTCCTGGTGGGCGATCACGTGCCGCCACAACTCCTCGAGGCCCGCGCCGGACAACCCGCTGCAGGTCAGCACCTGCGTCTGGCTCCTCAGCAGCCGCAGCGCGCCGGACAGCTCACGCGCCGCCTTCCTGGCCGCCAGCTCGTACTCGCCGTCGGCCTTGTTGATCGCGATCAGGTCGGCCAACTCCAGCACGCCCTTCTTGATGCCCTGCAGCTGGTCGCCGGTGCGGGCCAGGCTGAGCACCAGGAAGGTGTCGACCATGTCGGCCACCGCCGTCTCCGACTGGCCCACGCCCACGGTCTCGACCAGCACCACGTCGAACCCGGCCGCCTCCACCACGACCATCGCCTCGCGCGTCGCCTTGGTGACGCCGCCCAGCGTGCCCCTGGTCGGCGAGGGCCTGATGAAGGCGTTGTCGTCGGCCGAGAGCCTGGCCATGCGGGTCTTGTCGCCCAGGATGCTGCCGCCGGTCCTGGTGGAGCTCGGATCGACCGCCAGCACCGCGACACGGTGACCGTCGGCGGTGAGCATGCTGCCCAGGGCGTCGATGAAGGTCGACTTGCCCACGCCCGGCACGCCGCTGATGCCGACCCGGCGCGCGTTGCCCGCCATCGGGGTCAGCTCGGCCAGCATGCGCTGGGCCAGCTCCTGGTGGTCGTCACGGCCGGACTCGACCAGCGTGATGGCCCGCGCGATCCACGTGCGCGACCCCGCCTTCACTCCCTCGACGTAGTCCTGCAGCGATCGCATGTCTCCGATCGTACGGCCCGCCTCCCGCCGGCCGGATCCCCGGTGAGCCCGGGTAGGGGGGAACCGAGACTCCCCTACTGCGATGTGCCCGGAATCAGTACGCTGTCCCGCATGGTCATCGACGGTCGCTTCGAGCTGGTCGAGCGGCTCGGCAGCGGCGGGATGGGCACCGTCTGGCGAGCGCGCGACCTCGCACTCCACCGCGAGGTGGCGCTGAAGGAGGTCCGCACCCCCGACTCGGTCGACTCGGGCATGGTGCGCGAGCGGGTGCTGCGCGAGGCCAGGGCGCTGGCGCGCATCCATCACCCCAACGTCGTGACGATCCACCACATCGTGGAGACGCCCGAGCACCCCTGGCTGGTGATGGAGCTGGTGCAGGGCGGCTCGCTGGCCGACCGGCTCGCGCACGGCCCGCTCGACCCGGTGGAGGCGGCCCGCGTCGGCCGCGGCATCGTCGCCGCGCTGCGCACCGCCCACGAGGCCGGCATCCTGCACCGCGACGTCAAGCCCGCCAACGTGCTGCTGCGCCCCGACGGCAGCCCGGTGCTGACCGACTTCGGCATCGCGGCGCTGGGCGACTCCCCCGGCCTCACCGGCACCGGGGAGATCATCGGCTCGCCCGAGTACATGGCGCCGGAGCGGCTGCGCGGCGTCGAGGGCGAGGCGTCATCCGACTACTGGTCGCTGGTGCTGCTGCTGTACGTCGCCGTGGAGGGGCGCAACCCCTTCCGCCGCGAGACGACGATGGCCACGCTCGCCGCCGTGCTCAACGGGCGCATCCCGCCCGCCGCCAACGCCGGGCCGCTCGTTCCCGTCTTCCAGGCGGTGCTGCAGCCCGAGCCTTCCACGCGTCCTCCGGCCGAGTGGATCGAGCAGCAGCTGACCGCGATCGTGTCGGGACAGGGGCCGGCCGCCCCTCCCGTCCTGCCGTACGCCCCGCCGCAACCGGCCGCCCCCGCCTACGGAGGCCCGCCGCCCGCCTACCAGCCGCCCATGCACCGTTCTCCCGTGCACGGTTCTCCCGTGCATGGGGCGCCCACCGCGGGCTCGCCCATGCCGGGCTACGGCGCGCCGCAGTATCCGGGGCCCAAGCCGTACTACGGCGACCACCTGGCGCCCACCCAGATCAGCGGCCGCCGCTCCAAGGCGCCCGCGGTGATCGTGGGAACGGTCCTGGTCGCGGCCCTGGCCGCCGCCGGGCTCTACGTGCTGCCCAACCTGGGCGAGAACCCGTCGACGACCACCGACGACCCGACCACCCTCACCCTGCCCTCGCGCACCCCCGTCGCCGACGACCAGACCACGACGGAGCCGGCCGAGGAGGAGACCACCGAGGCGCCCGGCAACCTCCTGTCGCCCGAGGGCATGGCGGCCGTCATCGCGGCGCTGAAGGAGGAACGCGGCGACACCAGGGCCTACGACCTGACGGTCTACCCGGAGCACATCAGCGTCAGCGTGCCGGTCAAGGGGCGCAAGAAGGCCTACGACAGCCTCACCTTCCGCGGCAACCTCCTGGAGCCGGGCTCCGGCGGCACGTGGACCCGCGGCGGCGAGCCGGTCGACCTGGCCAAGGTCGACTGGAAGGTGATGATCGACGGCTTCAAGCGGGCCGACAAGGTCCTCAAGGTGCCCAAGCCCAAGTATCGCTACATGGTGATGTGGGCCGAATGGGTCTTCAACAACCGCGGCGAACCGGCACTCGGCTTCTACCTGAGCGACGAATACGGCGGCGGTTACCTGGCCACCACCCTGACCGGCAAGGTCGTGGCCACGCATCCGGCCGAGGGCTAGAGCCGCTCGCGCAGGTCCTTGAGGAGTCCGAGCGCTGCGTCGGCGATGACCGTGCCCGGCGGGAAGATCGCGGCGGCGCCCGCCGCGCGCAGCTCGTCGAAGTCGCCGGGCGGGATCACCCCGCCCACGACGATCATGATGTCGCCCGCGTCGAGCTCGTCGAGCGCCCGCTTGAGCGCGGGCACCAGGGTCAGGTGCCCGGCGGCCAGCGTGGAGACGCCGACGATGTGCACGTCGGCCTCGACCGCCTGGCGCGCGACCTCCTCCGGCGTCTGGAACAGCGGGCCGACGTCGACGTCGAAGCCGAGGTCGGCGAAGGCGGTGGCGATCACCTTCTGGCCGCGGTCGTGGCCGTCCTGCCCCATCTTGGCGACCAGGATGCGGGGGCGGCGTCCCTCGGCGTCCTCGAATTCGGCCGCCGCCTGCCGTACGAGCTCGATGTTCCGCACGGGCCCGGCCTCGTCTCGATACACACCGGAGATGGTACGGATCTGACCGGCGTGGCGGCCGAACACCTTCTCCAGCGCGTCGGAGATCTCCCCGACGGTGGCCTTGGCGCGGGCGGCGCGGATGGCCAGCTCCAGCAGGTTGTCGTCGCTCGCGGCGCCCTTGGTCAGCGCCTCCAGCGCCTCGTCGACCGCGCCCTGGTCGCGCTCCTCGCGCAGCCGCCGCAGCTTGTCGAGCTGCTGGGCGCGCACGGCGCTGTTGTCGACCTTGAGCACCTCGATCGGCTCGTCGGCCTCCGGGCGGTACTTGTTGACGCCGATGACCGGCTGGCGCCCGGAGTCGATGCGCGCCTGGGTGCGGGCCGCCGCCTCCTCGATGCGGAGCTTGGGCAGGCCCTGGTCGATCGCCCTGGCCATGCCGCCGGCGCGCTCGACCTCCTGGATGTGCTCCCAGGCCTTGGCGGCCAGGTCGTGGGTGAGGCGCTCGACGTAGAAGCTGCCGCCCCACGGGTCGATCGGGCGGGTGGTGCCCGACTCCTGCTGCAGCAGCAGCTGCGTGTTGCGGGCGATGCGGGCGGAGAAGTCGCCCGGCAGCGCGAGCGCCTCGTCGAGGGCGTTGGTGTGCAGCGACTGGGTGTGGCCCTGGGTGGCGGCCATCGCCTCGATGCAGGTGCGGGCGACGTTGTTGTAGACGTCCTGGGCGGTCAGCGACCAGCCGGAGGTCTGGCAGTGGGTGCGCAGCGACAGCGACTTGGGGTTCTTCGGGTGGAATCCGGAGACGAGCTTGGCCCACAGCAGGCGGGCCGCGCGCAGCTTGGCCACCTCCATGAAGAAGTTCATCCCGACGCACCAGAAGAAGCTCAGCCTGGGCGCGAAGGAGTCGACGTCGAGGCCCGCCCCGATGCCCGCCCGCAGATACTCCACGCCGTCGGCGAGGGTGTAGGCGAGCTCCAGGTCGCAGGTGGCCCCGGCCTCCTGGATGTGGTAGCCGGAGATGCTGATCGGGTTGAAGCGCGGCATCTCGCGGCTGGCGTAGGCGAAGATGTCCGAGATGATCCGCATCGACGGCGACGGCGGATAGATGTAGGTGTTGCGGACCATGAACTCCTTGAGGATGTCGTTCTGGATGGTCCCGGCCAGCTGCGCCGGCGACACCCCCTGCTCCTCGGCGGCGACGATGTAGAGCGCCAGGATCGGCAGCACCGCCCCGTTCATGGTCATCGACACGCTCATGCGGTCGAGCGGGATGCCGTCGAACAGCTGGCGCATGTCGTAGATGGAGTCGATCGCCACGCCCGCCATGCCCACGTCGCCGGCCACGCGCGGGTGGTCGGAGTCGTAGCCGCGGTGGGTGGCCAGGTCGAAGGCGACGCTCAGGCCCTTCTGCCCGGCGGCCAGGTTGCGGCGGTAGAAGGCGTTCGACTCCTCGGCGGTGGAGAAGCCGGCGTACTGCCGCACCGTCCACGGCTGGTTGACGTACATCGTGGGGTACGGCCCGCGAAGGTAGGGCGCCGCGCCGGGATAGGTCCGCAGGAAGTCGAGACCGTCGAGGTCGGCGGCGTCGTAGACGGGCTTGACCTCGATGCCCTCCGGCGTCTCCCACGCCTGACCCTCCACCGGGGCGCCGGGCGCGGCTGGGGCGTAGTCGATGCGGGTGAAGTCGGGGATCGTCACAGCTGCACTCCCAGGTCATCGAAGGTCTCGCGCAGCACGCCCAGCGCGTCGCATCCGGCGAAGAGGTTGGCGTCGACCCCAGCGTAGGAGCCCTTGCCCGCCAGCCAGATCTTCCTTGCCCCGGCCTTTCTGAGCGCCGCCGCCACGGCTTCCGCCTGCTCGCCGTACAGCTTGTCGCTGGAGCACAGGCACGCCACCGGCGTGCCCGCGGCGGCGAAGGCGGCGGCGATCCGCTCGGGGTCGGCGCCGGGCCCGGCGCTCTCGACGGCCAGGCCGCCCGCCCGGAACAGGTTGGAGGCGAACGAGGCGCGCGCGGTGTGCACCGCCACGGGCCCGATGGTGGCCAGGAACACCTTCGGCCGCTCGTCCTGCGCGTCGGCGACGTCACGCAGCCGTTCGTACGGCTCGGCGTAGCGGGCGGCGCGCACGCCCTCGCCGGAGCGGATCACCGGCCGCTCGTCGACGTCGGGGAACTCGCTCACCCCGGTGAGGGGCAGGCGCCGGTGGGCGATGTCGTCGTCGCGCCTGGCCCGGGTGGCGGCGATCCGCTCCTCGATCAGCGCGGCGGCGCCGTCGCCCGCGGCCTCGATCTCCTGGAACCACGCCCAGGCGGCGACGGCCAGGTCGTGCGTGAGCCGCTCCACGAACCAGGAGCCGCCCGCCGCGTCGGCCACGCGGCCCAGCGACGACTCCTCCAGCAGCAGCGACTGGGTGTTGCGGGCGATGCGGCGGGAGAAGGCGTCGGGCAGGCCGAGCGCGGCGTCGAACGGCTGCACGGTGACGGCGTCGGCGCCGCCCACCCCGGCGCCGAAGCAGGCGAGCGTCGTGCGGAGCATGTTCACCCACGGGTCGCGCGCGGTCATCATCGCCGAGGAGGTGACCGCGTGCTGCACCTGGACGCCCTCGCCGGGGGCGCCGCACGCCTCGGCGACGCGGGCCCACAGGCGGCGCGCGGCGCGCAGTTTGGCGATGGTGGCGAACTGGTCGGCGGTGGCGGAGTAGCGGAACTCCAGCTGCCCGAGCGCCTCCTGCACGCTCAGCCCGCCCGCGGTGAGCGCGCGCAGGTGCGCCACACCCAGCGCCAGCGAGCAGCCGAGCTCCTGCACGTCGCCCGCGCCCGCGTCGTGGTACGGCGTGGCGTCGACGACCGCGGCGCGCAGGCCCGGGTGCTCGTCGGCGCAGCGACGCGCCAGCTCCACCAGCTCGGGCGTCTCCAGCGTCGCGCCCAGCGTGCCCGACAGCGGCGTGCCGCGCTCGGCGGCCAGCGCGAACAGCACCCCGGCGGCGCGCGCCGTGTCAGGGCCCGCCTGCAGCGCGACGGGCGCCAGGTCGAGCAGCACATCCTTCAGCACGCCGGGAAGCGCGTCCGGCGGCAGGGCCAGCCAGAGCGAGGTGACGCCGTTCTCCAGGTCGGCCATGACCGCTTCCGGATCGGGCACCGCGTGGCGCTGCCGGATGTCCCACCCGCGCCCCGCCGGCCGCAGCTGCGAGCCCTCGGGCAGATCGGAACGGTCATAGAGCGGGGCGATCCGGACGCCGTCGTAGGTCAGGGTGGCCAGGAAGTCCTCGGGATCGGCGATGTCCGCCGCCCCGGACTTGCGCAACACCGCGAGGGCCAGGGCGCGCCAGTCCTCGCGGGTCGTGGGGGTGAAGTCCGCCGCCAGTTCCATGTTCGGATCGTAAGCGATCGCCACCAGAACTGGGCTCCGGGGTCAGGATTGAGGGGTACCCCAGGTCAGGGTCCACGTCAGGGGGCCCACGATGCCGTCGTCCTCGATGTTCACGCTGCGCTGGAAGCGGCGGCACACCTCGCGCGACTCCGGGCCGTAGGCGCCGTCGGCCGTCAGCTCCCAGCCCCGCCGCACCATCTGGCGCTGCCAGGTGCGCACGTCGTTGCCGCGCATGACCGGCGGATACCGCAGCAGGCGCCCGGGGAACTCGGGCGGCCCCGCCTCGCCGCCCGGCCGCGGCGCCCCGCGCCGCACCCAGGCGTACAGCTTGTCGCCGGGGCAGTCGGTGGCGTAGCCGTCGCGGTGCCCCTTGATCTCGTTGCCCGCGTTGCCCTTCTCGCGCAGGAACTCGATCGCGTCGCGCACGCCGTGCAGGAGGCCGTCGGGCGGGGTGACCAGACCGGTGGAGCCGACGAGCCCCAGGACCGCGTAGTGGCCCGCGTTGAGCCCGGCGCCGTTGGCCGCGGGCAGGTGGTAGAGGCCACGGCCCTCGAAGACCTCCCGATGCGGACAAGCGACATACGAATAGCCGATGTCCAGCCACCCGTTGCCGTCCATGTGGTGGTTCTGGATCGCCTGGACGAGTGCCATGCATCTGGCGTGGTCGGTGGCCAGGCCGGGGTCGACGTGGCCGCCGGTGTAGTGCACCTTGACGCCGCGGGTGGAGTCGAGTTGCGTGTAGCTCCCTTGGGGTGGACGAGCGTCCCATTCGCCCCTTAAGACCAGGTCAATGGCCACGGCGGTCTCCTGTCGGTCACGCGTTTGCTGACTGTAACGCGCCGTGACCGTGGGGAGCGGGGCATTTCGCGGAATCGGTCTAGGGGGTGATCACCCGCGCCTCGGTGACGATGGCGGTGATGAGGTCGTTCGGGGTGACGTCGAAGGCCGGGTTGAGCGCTCGGCTGCCCTCGGGCGCCAGCCGTACCCCACGGACGGTGACCACCTCGTCGTCGCCGCGGTCCTCGATCTCGATGTGCTCGCCGGTGGGGGTGGCGGCGTCGATCGTGCTCTCCGGCGCGACGACGATGAACGGCACGCCCGCCCGCTTGGCGCCGAGGGCCAGGGCGTAGGAGCCGATCTTGTTGGCGGTGTCGCCGTTGGCGGCGACGCGGTCGGCGCCGATGAGGACCGCGTCGACGCCGGCGGTCAGGAGGTAGGGCCCCGCGGAGTCGACGACGAGCCGGTACGGCGCGGCCATGCGCTGGAGTTCCCAGGCGGTCAGGCGGGCTCCCTGCAGCAGCGGCCGGGTCTCCAGGGCGAGCACCTCGGCCAGGCGTCCGCGTTCGTGCAGGGTCTGGACGACGCCGAGGGCGGTGCCGCGCTCGACGCAGGCCAGGCCGCCGGTGTTGCAGATCGTCATGATCCGGGCGTCGCCGGAGGTGAGTGACTGCACGAGGTCGGCGCCGCGCTCGCCCATGGCGCGGCAGGCGGCGATGTCGTCGTCGCGCAGCCGCAGGGCGGTCTTGAGCGGGTCGTCGGCGCTGCCGGTGACCTGGTCGACGCCCCAGGCGAGGTTGACGGCGGTGGGCCGGGCGGCGCGCAGGCGGGCGATCTGTTCCCGGTCGCCCTCGGCCAGGACGACGCCGAAGGCGCCCGCCACACCGAGGGCGGGCGCGCCGCGGACCGCCAGCCGCCGGATGGCGTCGATCAGGTCGTCGACCGTGGTGATGCGCAGCATGACCAGCCGGTCGGGCAGCAGGGTCTGGTCGACGAGCTCGATGGCTCCGTCGACCCAGTCGATCGTGCGCATGGCCGCATTCTCCCTTACGCGGGGAGGATCGCCACGGTTGGCCGTTCTCCCCCCGCGTGGGGGATCGCCACGGTCAGCAGGTGGTCGTGGTGATGGCCTGGGTGTAGGTCTCGGGCGGCCCGCCGTTGAAGGTGACCTTCTGGGTGGCCGAGCCGCCCAGGTCGGCGAGCGGCACCCGCCAGAGGCGGCGCCCGTCGTCGGAGGAGGCCAGCGGGGTGCCCGGCTGCTGCTGCCAGGTCCAGCCGGGTCCGGCGTGCTTCATCAGCCGGTTGTTCTCGATCATGTAGTCGGCCCCGTCGAGCCCGGTCGTCGCGTCGAGGTCGGCGTCGATGAAGACCCGGTAGTGGTCGACCTCGTCGAGGTAGGTCGCCTCGTAGCGGGCGTCGGCGGCGGTCACGCAGGCGGAGGCGTCGGCGATCGCGCTCGCGGCGGCGGCCGGGGTGGTGATCTTCAGGGAGGTGCTCAGGTCGCCGACGTTGCCCGCCGCGTCCGTCGCCCGCACGCGGAAGCGGTAGGCGGTGGCCGGGTCGAGTCCGTTCACGCGCAGGCGGTTGTCGTAGGTGTGGCCGAGGGAGACTCCGTCGCGGAAGACCTCGTAGCTCACGGTGGCGACGTTGTCGTAGGGGTTGTTCCAGGCCAGGTCGACGCGGGAGGCGGTGGTGCCCGACCGGGTGGCGCCGCGCAGGCCGTCGGGCGGGTCCGGGCGGCGGGTGTCGGTGATCCCGGCGACGCGGACCAGCTCGGCATGCCAGTAGCCGGGCAGCGTGTCCCAGGGGAAGCCGAGCGCGGCGTTAGGGTCGCCCGGCCTGGTGGGGTCGAAGATCAGCTTGTCGTCGGTGACGTAGACGAAGCCGGCGTTGTTCGCCTTGGACCTGGCCACGGCGTCGTTCATGGCGGCCTCGTCGGGGGCGTCGTAGACCAGGTGCCAGAACTTGCGCGGGTTGGGGTGGTTCAGCTCCCAGGCGGGCGGGGTGAAGCTCAGGTAGGAGGCGTAGGTGTGCTCGAAGGTCAGGATCGTGGTGGCGATGCGCTCGTAGCACTGCGGCACGCTCACGCCCGGGTTGATCACGATGTAGGCGTTGGGGTGGTTGTCGCTGATGTAGTCGCTGATCTCGGCGTAGGCGTCGACGTACAGGTCGTCGGCGCCGCAGGTGGCCGGGGTCTGGTCGAGGAAGACCCCGGCGACCCCGTCGTAGAGGTCGAACCACTCGTCGAGGTCGGCCTTGATCTGCGCGCTCCAGGCCGCCATGGTCGTGGCTCCCTGGCGCGTGGTGTGGCCGGTGGCGCCGAGGTAGCCGGTGTCGACGTAGCCGAGCGGCAGGGCCCCGGTCGCCCGGATCCTGCCGATCGCCTCGGTCCAGGCCGGATGGGCCGGCGCCTGGGCCTTGCGCTGGGAGCCGTTGACCACGACCAGCTCCAGCGTGGGCACGTTCTGCGCGAGGCGGGCGAACCGCTCGCGGCCGTCGGAGGTGTCCGGCCCCCAGTAGGCCGGGATGGCCACCAGCTGGCGCTGGACGGCGACGACGGTCTGCGGGGCTGCGCTCAGCGCCAGCGCGAGGACAATCCGTAACCAGGACACCGGCTCATGATAATCACGATCGGTGTCCAGGTCATCATTCTCCGTATATCAGCGCTCCGCCAGCACTATCACCGAGTCACGGCGGCCGAGGGTCATGCGCTTGCGCTTGTCGGGATTGAGCACGATGCCGTAGTGCGGCGGCACGTTGGTGTAGGCCACCAGGCGGTAGCCGATGGCGGTCTCCCCCCGGCGGCGGGCCGACTCGACGATGGTCGCGAAGTCCACCTCGACGCCCGGCTGCACGTAGTCGGCGGCGGGGCGCGGGTAGATCTCCGAGCCGCGCGAGTCGAAGAGGAAGGCGAACACGTCGGCCAGGTGCCGGTTCTCGGCCAGCTGGGCCAGCAGCAGGCCGATGACGGTGTCGCTGATCACGATGTCGTCGGCCTCGGTGACCTCGGCCAGGGCGCGGTTGCTCTCGTCGTGCATCTCGCTGACGATCGAGTACCGCTGGCCGTACCTGCTCTGCATGTCGCGCAGCTGCAGCAGCGTCATGAGCGTGCGGGTGTCGGCGTGCTGCGGCTTGTAGCGGTCGTCGGAGAGCACGATGACGTGGTCGAACAGGTCGAGGCCGAGCGACTCCAGCGCGTAGCGGTCGGTGGTGTCGCACTCCTTGACGTTGATCTTGAGGTTCTGCGGCGCGGCCAGGACCGCCCCGGCGCTGGGGTGGTCGGTGGCGATGTCGAGCGTGGAGCCGGGGGCCACGTAGCCGTCGAGGTAGCCGATGATCTGCTCGGCGCGGCCGTTCCAATTGAGGATCAGCGTGCGCTCCGGCTCGACCGGCGGGTGCTCGCCCGCCACGATGGCGGTCTCGATGGGCTTGGCCGCCTCGGTCGCCAGGTGGATCACCGAGTCGTCGTGGCTGATGAGGACGAGCTTGTCGGCCTCCTCGATCACGGTGCCCATGGGCGGGTTGAGCACGACGCCGTTGGGGCGGCTCAGGCCCATGAGGGTGGCGGTGTGGTAGGCCTGCAGCGCCTCGCCGTACGTCTTGCCGGTCAGCGACTTCTCGGCGCGCAGGTAGATCTCGCCGCCGTCGAAGTTGAGCAGGTCCATGCAGACGACCGACATGCCGGACTGGCGCGAGGACTGCACGATCAGGCGCGAGGCGGTGTCGTCGGAGTCGACCAGGTGGACGGCGGCGCCGCCGGCCAGCCGGGCGGCGGCCAGGTTGCGGCCCGAGGTCAGCGCGGCCACCACCGGCGGGTGGTTGCCGCTGCGCTTGGCCAGGGCCAGGAGGATCTTCATGACGTGCGCGTCGGGGTCGTCGCCCTCAGGCGATATGACCACGATCGAGCGGGCGGCGCCCAGGTTCATGAGCTCCAGGTCGCGGGGCTCGGTGGGGCGGCCGGTGCGGCAGACGATGCGGGTCCTTCCGGTGTCGCCGAGCCGCTCGCGCAGTTCCTCCTCCATGGTGGGCTTGTCGCGGTCGGCCAGGATGGTGATGGCGGAGCTCTTCTGGCTGGCGTGCGCCTTGACCAGCTCGCCGACGATGGTGGCGACCTGGTCCGACCAGCCGAGCACCACGGTGTGGCCGCGCTCGACGACCTGGGAGCGTCCGCGGCGCAGGCGGTCGACCTTGGTCTTCATGCCGTTGGACAGCAGGCCGATGAGGATGCTGACGATGAACAGCCCGCCGAGCGATCCGGCGAGCATGATCGCCATGAACGGCACGGTGCCCTTGTCGCTGGCCAGCTTGCTGGGGTTCAGCGCGTGGATGAAGGCGAGCCAGAACACCTCCCCCACGCCGGTGTCGGGCGTGGGCTCGTGCGGAGTCAGCCACAACACCAGCAGACCCATCAGCACGACCAGGCCGACCGAGACCAGGGCCAGCCAGCCGACCAGCGCGGCTGTCCCCTTGGCCATGGTGTTGTCGAACCAGTATCGAGCGCGCTGGCGGAACGTCGCCCTGGACACCCCGAAACCTCCAGTTGGGCGGAAATTTGCCGACAAGACACGGTAAATCACTCAAGAGCCGTCTGTGCACCAAGTGAGGAATTGGTGCAGGTGACGCGTGGTGCGAAGGAAGGTGTTGTTACCCTTCCGTGCCGCGATGGCCGCCACGAGCGGCACCTCGCCCCGCGCGCCCGTCCACCGGGCCGCCCTCAGGGCCAGTTCCACGACCTTCGTGGGCGATCTGCCCGCCTCAGTGAGCGCCTCCAGCAGGCCGACGGCGGCCTGCCACGCCTCGTGCGGCGCTCCCCTGCGTGCCAGGTCCTCCAGGCGCAGGGCGGCGGACGCCTCCGTCAGGCCGAGGCCCAGGCAGACGCCGGCCAGCCCCCGTCCGAGCTCGCGGCCGTGGAGCTCGCCGCGGGCGGCCAGGTCCAGGACGGGCCGGAACGTGGCACGCGCGACGAACCCGGCCATCACCCGCGCGGTGGCGGGGCCGCCGGGGCCGCCCGCGCGGGCCAGGGCCGCGCCGAAGGCGACGTCCAGGTCGCTGTCCTGCCAGTGGGAGAGCCGGACCGTGGCCAGGGCGTGCTCGGCCACGGTCTCGCGGTGCCAGGGCAGGTAGGCGGGCCACCACTCGCGCCTGGGACCGTCGCCGTGCACCGGTCCTTGCGGCGGGATCGCCGACGGTCCCGCGCGCAGCAGGGCCTGCTCCAGGTCGGCGGGCATCGGGCGCACTCCGAGGCGGTCGTAGCCCTCCAGGCGGTCGGAGAGGACCCCGGGATCCAGCCGGCCGTCGTCGTGGGTGG
This sequence comes from Nonomuraea sp. NPDC050663, assembly GCF_044456985.1. Classification (NCBI taxonomy): domain Bacteria; kingdom Bacillati; phylum Actinomycetota; class Actinomycetes; order Streptosporangiales; family Streptosporangiaceae; genus Nonomuraea; species Nonomuraea sp. NPDC050663. The sequence goes on along the minus strand of NZ_JBITGL010000009.1, from coordinate 229,317 downwards.
GGGTGGCCAGCAGGTACGGCACCAGCGTCCCGGCTCGGGCGGCCTCGTGCACGTCGTGGAAGCGGCGCAGCAGCAACAGGTCGATCGGCGCCACCTCCACGGCGGTGGGCAGCCGGGCGGGCCGCCAGTCGCCGTGACACAGGCCGGCCAGGATGGCGTCGGTCCAGTGGTCCAGGCCGGTCCAGCCGCCCTCGATGGCGGGAGGGTGGATCGCCTGGGTCGGGAGGTCGCCGCAGGAGGCGTGGCGGACCAGCTCGGCGAGCCAGCGCTCCACCTGCTCCCATCGAGGCAGGTAGCGCCGCCAGGTAACCAGCTGACCGGGTTCGAGGGGATCGAACACGAACGGCCGCGCGGGCTCCACGGCGGGCAGCGGGACCGGCTCCAGCTCGTCGAGCTCGCCCGGAACGGCCTCGCCGCCGATCGCCTCGGCCAGGTCCGCACCCAGGCCCGGGGGCAGGAGGGGCAGGGCCTCGCGCAGCCGTTCGAGGCCGTCCCCGGTGAAGCGGTGGACGTGCTTCAGCACCAGGGCGACGGCCCGCTCGCTCGGCTCGGCCGACTCGCACGCCATGGCCATCGTCAGCGCCGGGGCCAGGGCGTCGAGGCTCCCGCCGCCGTGCCGTACGGCTTGCTCCAGCCAGGTGAGGCCCGACTTCACCAGCTTGCCCTCGGGGCGGAACAGCAGCGCCTGGACCGCCTCGGCCAGGTCGGCCGGGTCGAGCGGCGGCAACGCCTTCAGCTGCCTGACCGCGAGCTCGGCGACCGGCCCCGGGGCCGACGGCAGGAGGGCCAGATAGTCGCGGGCGTACGGCGCGGCCTCGTGCGGGGCCGGGGCCAGGGCGGCGTGCAGGCGGGCGAAGACGCGCAGGTCGTTGGCGGTGCCGCCGCGTAACAGCCGTCGCACGCACCCGTCGAGAAGGGCGGCCCGGTCGCCACCGGGGAGGGCCGCCAGGGCGACGGGCCAGCGGTGGTCGTGCGTCAGCTCACGGCCCACCCCCTCGGCCTCGAAGAAGCGCGGCAACAAGGCCTCGCGCAGCGGATCGTCACGCAGCCGGTCGGCGCCGCGCGAGACCCAGGCGACCACGAGCGGATCGTGGTCGGCGGGCGGCTCCGCACCCGAGCTCCTGAGCAGCTCCAGCGCGAGCTTGGCGAAGTGGTCGGTCGGCCGCCGCAGCCTGTTCGCCACCCGTACGGCCACGGCTGCCCGCCGCCCGGCGTCGCCGCGGGCGAACGCGCGCAGCACCGGCTCCACGTCGTTCATCGCGCCGGCGAACTCCCTCCTGCACAACCAGGAGGCGGTCGCGGCGGCCCCGTTGATCGTCATCACCCCGGCGACCCAGAGCGGCGTCACCCAGTCCCGCCACGGCTGCCAGGCGCTCAAGGTGCGCAGGTGCCGCGGCAACTCGACGGCGACCTCCTTGCGCCCGGCGTCGTCCAGGGCGTCGAGGACCTCCTGGAGCACGTCCACGTCGCCCTTGCCGATCGCCTCGCGCACCCGCGGCCACACGCTCATGAGCCAGGACCATAGATGACGATCACGACATTTTCGGCGGGTGTACCGTAGCGCCATGGTCTTCCCCCTGGAACCGGACGATCCCCCGCAGCTGGGGCCTTACCGGCTGGCGGGGCGTCTGGGCGAGGGCGGCCAGGGCGTGGTCTACCTCGGCTTCGACGGCGCGGGCGAGCGGGTGGCGGTCAAGCTGCTCAGCCACGGCGACCGCGAGACCCGCACCCGCCTGTCCAGGGAGCTGCAGGCCCTGGAGAGCGTGGCGTCGTTCTGTACGGCACGCGTGCTCGACGCCTCCGTGGAAGGCCAGCGGCCCTGGGTGGTCAGCGAGTTCGTCGACGGCCCTTCGCTCGCCCAGCGCGTCTACGACAAGGGGCCGATGCGCGGCGGCGAGCTCGAACGCCTGGTGATCGGCACCGCGACCGCGCTGGCGGCCATCCACGCGGCGGGCGTCGTGCACCGCGACTTCAAGCCGGGCAACGTGCTGCTCGGCCCCGACGGGCCGCGCGTGGTGGACTTCGGCATCGCCCGCGCCGAGGGCGCCTCGACGATGACGTCGGGGCTGATCGGGACGCCCGCGTACATGGCGCCCGAGCAGATCAACGGCTCCCCGGCGTCGCCCGCGTCCGACGTGTTCGCGTGGGCGGCGACGATGCTGTACGCGGCGACGGGCAGCAGCCCGTTCGGGGCGGACACGGTGCCGGCGGTGATGCAGCGGGTGCTGTTCGCCGAGCCGGACATGTCGGTGTTCCCGCCGCGGCTGCGGGGGCTGCTGGGCGCGGCGCTGTCCAAGGACCCCACGCACCGGCCTGCCGCCCGCGACCTCATGGTCGCCCTGGTCAACCCGGGCGTCTCAGGACCGCAGCCGGGCGCCTCGGGCCCCCAGCCGGTTGCCTCTGGGCCGCACCCCGGCGTCTCGGCACCGTGGCCGGGCGCCCCTGGGCCTCACCCGGGCGTCTCAGGACCGCAGCCGGGGTTCCCGCCGCCGCACTCGGGCGTGCACACCGCGCCGGGTCAGGGCGGCCCCTACGCCCCGGCGGCCATGGCCTCACGACCCACCGGCGCCACCGGCCCGGTCGGTCCTTCCGCGACGACGGCGCCGGGGGCGCGGCGCTCGCGGCGCGCGCTGGTGGTGAGCTCGGTGGCGGTCGTCGCGGCCCTGGCCGTGGTGGCGGGCGTGGTCCTCTGGCTGAACCGCGGACCGGCCGCCAACCTGACCACCGTGGTGACCTCCACCCCCACCAGCGCCGCGAAATCCGACCCGCCTGTCCCCAGCCAGGACGACACGACGCCCGCCCAGGACAACACGCAGCAGACCAGGCCGCCCGCCCAGAAGGACGCGAAGATCCCCGAGAGGTTCGCCGGCACCTGGTCGGGCCAGACCACCTCGACGAACCCGATGAACGCCGACGGCGCCGTCAACACCGTCGTGCTCACGCCCGGCGAGTCGTCGGCGCGGTGGAGCGAGAAGGACGCCACGGTCGACTGCACGGCCACCATCGAGCTGATCGGCGTGGAGGGGGACACGCTGACCTTCGCCCTGGAGGCCGCCGCCATGGAGGGCGGCTGCGTCCCGGGAACGATCTGGCTCGCCCTGGAGGGCGACGACCTCACCTACACCTGGCGCGACACCCCGGGCATGGACCTCGTCACGGAGACCGGCAAGCTGCGCAAGCAGTGACCGCCTCCCGGTGCTTACACCAGGGCGCCCTCGCGGGCCACGACGCGGCCGGCCTTGACGACCAGCGACCGCACCGGCCGCACGCACACGGCCTCGGCCGGGTTGCGCGTGTCGACCGCGACGAAGTCGCCCGCGTCGCCCACGGCGAATCCCGCGCGGCGGCCGGTCAGCCTGGCTCCGCCGTACGTGGCCGCCTCCAGGGCGATCTCGATGTCGTCGTCCTGGACGAACCCGGCCCGCTGGGCCAGGAAGAGGGTGCGCTCCAGCATGTCGCCGGTGCCGTACGGGCTCCACAGGTCGCGCACGCCGTCGTTGCCGGCGCCGACCGGGACGCCGGCCTCGCGCAGCTTCTTCAGCGGCAGTGAGATCGACGGGGCGACCGTGGCCAGGCCGATGCCGGTCTCGGCGAGGGCGGCGATGACGCGGTCCTGGACGGCGGGGGCCGCCTCGCCCAGGCAGTAGCCGTGGGAGATGGTCACCTTGCCGCCGAGGCCGCGCGCCCGGGTCTGCTCGATGATCAGGTCGTACTGCCAGATGCCCATGTCGCCGCGGTCGTGCAGGTGGATGTCGACGCCGGAGCCGTGCTTCTCGGCGAGTCCGAAGACGATGTCGAGGTGGCGCACCGGGTCGTTCTCGAGCCCGGCGGGGTCGATGCCGCCGACGAGTTCCACGCCTTCGGCCAGGGCCCGGTCCATGAGCTCCTCGGTGCCGGGGCTGATGAGCAGGCCGGTCTGCGGGAAGGCGACCATGTCCAGCGTGATGCGGCCGTCGAGGCGGGCGACGGCCTCGCGGACGGCCTCGACGGCGGCCAGGCCCTGGTAGGGGTCGATGTCGACGTGGCTGCGCACGTGCGTGGTGCCGCTGACGATCATGTTCGTGAGCAGCGACTGGATGTAGTCGGCGCTGGGGATGCCCGCCTCGGCGCGCCGCTCCACGCCGCCGCGGATCTTGCCCATGAGGCCGGGGCCGGAGGTGTGCGGCAGCCAGGGGCCGCCCCACATGGTCTTGTCGACGTGGGCGTGCGCGTCGACGAAGCCGGGCAGCAGGAGCTTGCCGCCGAGCCGCTCGACCGGCACGTCGGGTCCGGCGTCCGCGAGGGGTGCCACGAGGCCGTCGCGGATGTACAGGTCGGTCGATTCGGATGAGCCCCACGGGCGGGCGTCGCGAAGCAGCAGTTCAGCCATACGATCGAGCTTAATGGTATACCGTTACGTCGCAAAATCCGTGGACATGTCATGTCTCGCGCGGGGATCATGGCGGGCATGTCCGTGATGAGGGAGGTCCCCTTCCGCGCACCGGCCCCGACCCCCGACCAGACGTACGGCGAGCTGCCGGTCGCGCTGACGATCGACGACTCCGACTCCGCGATCGACGTCATCGACGCCCTGGCCCTGTCTCCCTTCGCGAACGGCACCCAGCCCTGGTACGTCCAGGCCGACCTGGAGCGGGTGCGCCCCGACGCCGCCCTGCGCCCCGCACACGGCGAGGTCGTCAGGGTGGCCCGCATCGACGACGAGGAGTCGCGCCTGTTCCGCGGCGACGGCTGGACCATGCGCGTGGTCCGCTACGCCAACCGCACCGTGCGCGTGGGCGTCACCGCCGTCACCGAGGACCTGGCCGCGACGCTGCTGCGCGAGGTCACCACGGACGTGGAGGAGCCCGCCCCCGAGGCCGAACACGTCAAGATGGGCTTCTGGTGGAACAACGGCCACTGCGGCCAGCGCCGCTCCAAGCCCATCACCGCCCAGCCGTGGCCGGAGATCCGCCGCAACTACTCCGCCCGCGCCCACGACGCCCTGGCCCGCCTGATGGCCACCCGTCCCGACGACGTGCACGGCCGCCTCGTGCTGCTGCACGGTCCGCCCGGCACCGGCAAGACCACCCTGCTGCGCACCCTCGCCCACGAGTGGCGCGACTGGTGCAAGGTCGACTGCGTGCTCGACCCCGAGCTGCTGTTCAACAGCCCCGGCTATCTCATGGAGGTGGCCGTCGGCCACGACGAGAAGCGGTGGCGGCTGCTGGTGCTCGAAGACTGCGACGAGCTGATCGGCGAGGGCGCGAAGTACGCCTCGGGGCAGGGGCTGTCGCGCCTGCTCAACCTCACCGACGGCCTGCTCGGCCAGGGGCGCGACGTGCTCGTGGCCATCACCACCAACGAGGATCTTGCGCGGCTGCACCCCGCGGTCATCCGGCCGGGGCGCTGTCTGGCCCAGATCGAGGTGGGGGCGCTGAGCGGCGGGGAGGCGACGGCCTGGCTGGGCCGTCCGCACGAGCAGGCGACGCTGGCCGAGTTGTTCGCGGCCCGCGACGACCGCCCGATCGCCCGCGTCGCGACGCAGGACGGCTCGACCGGGCTCTACCTCTGAGCGACGGCGGCGAGGCCGAAGACGCTGCCACCGACCGGCGGCGAGGCCGAAGACGCTGCCTCTGAGCGACGGTGACGCCGGGAAGGGGCCCCTGCACGGCGGCGCCGAGGCCGCTATCCCTGCGCTACGGGGAGCGGTTCGAGCGCGGTGCGCGAGGCGATGCGGGCGGCGAGGACGTGTTTGCACGGCCCGCGCGATCCCCGGTGGTCGAACCACCACGGGCACGTGCACGACCCCACCGCCAGGTCGACCCTCCGCTCCCCGCCGCCGGTGGTCACCGTGGCGGCGGCGCCGTCGAGCCGTACCGCGCCCGACTCCGCCAGCGACCTGGCGGCCGTCAGGCGCGGGTTGAGCTCGGCCACCTGCTCGCGGTCGTAGGGCAGCTCGCGGTGGAAGTGGGAGGCCTCGTGCAGGTCGTAGCCCACCCGCCCGGAGGTGCCGAGCTGGGTGAGGGCGGAACGCACCCGCGCGATCGGCAGGCCGGAGCGTTCGGCGAGCAGGCCGAGCTCGACGGAGGGCTCGAAGTTGAGCAGCATGCCGACCACCTCGGCGTCGTCGGCCGCCTGGTCGGTGGCCAGGTCGTCGAGGACCGCGCCCTCGCCGGAGAAGCCGCGCCACGGCTGGGGCGACAGGGCCAGGGTGTAGCGCATGCCCGGCAGTTCCAGCTCCCAGGCACTGGCTGCGGGGCCGTCGAAGGCGGCCGGGCCGTACACGCGCAGCGCCTTGGCGAAGCGCAGCAGCGGCATCAGCGTGGCCAGCCGTCCGGCGCCCGCCAGGCAGACGGAGCCGGGCGCGGCCTGGTGCGTGACGCGCAGGTCGCGGCCGGCGGGCGCCACCCAGACCGTGGCGGAGGCGCGTCTGGGCAGGCCGCGCAGGAACCGGACGGCCATCGGGCCGCGCAGCTCGGCGCGCAGGTCGAATCCGGCGGAGATGACCTGCGCCTCGGCGAAGCCGCGCAGCCAGCGCGAGGGCAGCGGCACCTTCTTCTCCACCACGGCGCCGTCGAGGGTGGTGACCGCCATCTCGTCGGGCCCGACGCCGAGGTGGAGCGGGTCGCGTCCGCCGACGCGGGCCAGGGCCTCGCGCAGGGGGCCGTTGACGTCGACGTTGGTGGTGCCGCGGTCGATCACGTCGCCGTCGAGGGCGGACAGGTCGAGCCGGGCGTAGACGCCGCCGCAGGCGGAGAACGACTCCAGCCGCAGCCGGTGGCCGTCGCAGGTGACCACGGGGTCGCGGGTGAAGCCGGGACGGGGCTGGTGGTAGCGGGCCATGGCGACGTCGGCCAGGGCCAGCAGCCCGGCGGCGGCAGGGGCGGCCTCGGTGATCAGGCCGCTGAAGAAGCGGGGGTGGGCCGGGGCGCCGGACAGCGCCCGGCCCCCGGAGGTGGACAGGTCCAACCGGGAGCCGTCGAGCGTGGAGGGTCCGGCGTAGGAGTACGCCTGCACGGCTGAAGTCATGCCACGGACAGTAGAGATCACCCCCGACAGTTCGGGGTCAGGTCCGGAAGGGGTCAGGTCCAGAAGACCGCCACGGCCGCTGTCACGGCGGCGAGCACTCCGGCGGCGTAGAACATCCCGGGCGACTTGACCCGCTGCCGGGTCCCGGCGATGGCCACCGCCAGCACGATGAGGTCGAGCACCAGCTTGACGCCCATCTTGGGGTTGTTCACCGGCAGGTCGAGCGCATAGCGGGAGCCGATGAGCGCCGCCCCGGTGACGGCCTGGCCGATCGCCCCGCCGATCATGTAGCTGCCGATCTCCGGCTGCTTGATGCGCATCTGGTAGAAGAACCCGCCCACCATGGCCGCGAATCCCGCCAGGTGACCGAAAAGCAATACGAGCCGCACGATTTCCATGGCCCACACGGTGCTCCGCAGCCCGCCGGAGGGCATCCCACGCAGGGTGGCGCTTGCCGTACTTCTCCTGGAGTACGTAAACCTTCCGATGTCCCGGCCGGGCGGACCGACCAGAATCGGGCCGGTGGTCACCAGCGTCGCCCTGCACCGCTTCATTCCGGAGGGCCCTTTCGAGGATGGTTTCGGCAGCCGGGAGGATCCTTTCGGCGCCGGACGCGTCACCTGGCCGCGCCGCCGCTGGACCGGCCCCGAGCAGGAGATCGGCTTCCCCGCCAGGGAGCTGGTCGCCTCGTGGATCGCGCGCACCCCGCCGGGCAGCTGGCTGGAGGTGGAGCTGCGGGCCCGCACCGAGGGCGGCGAGCTGACCCGGTGGTACTGCATGGGCCGCTGGGCCGAGCACGACGGCGACATCCACCGCACGTCGCTGCCCGGCCAGGGCGACGGCCACGCCGACGTGGCGGTCGACACGCTGGTGGCCAGGCAGCCGCTGACCGCCTACCGGATCCGGCTGACGATGTACGGCGAGGCGGCCCGGGTGGATCTGGTCAGCGTGATGGCCTCCGCGACGCTTCCCCGGACGATCGAGCCGTCGCCCCCCACGACGGCGGCCAGGCTCGACGTGCCGCCCTTCTCGCAGAAGGCGCACACCGGCCACCACCCCCAGTGGGACGGCGGCGGCCAGAACTGGTGCAGCCCCACCTCGGTCGCGATGGTGCTGGCGTACTGGGGCGTGGGCCCGGCGGCCGACGAGCTCGGCTGGGTGGGCGGCGACGACCCGCGCCCGCAGGTCGACCATGCCGCCAGGGGCATGTACGACCACAGCTACCAGGGCACCGGCAACTGGCCCTTCAGCCTGGCCTACGCCGGGAGGTACGGCCTGACCGGCTGCGTCACCCGGCTGCGGTCCCTGGCCGAGCTGGAGCGTTTCATCGACGCGGGCATCCCGGTGATCACCTCGCAGTCCTTCAAGTCTTGCGAGCTGCCGGGCGCCGGATACTCCACGACCGGCCACATCCTGGTGGTCACCGGCTTCACCGAGGCGGGCGACGTGATCGTCAACGATCCGGCCGCTCCCGACGACTCCGGGGTGATTCGTGTCTACCCGAGGGCAGCGTTCGATCACGTGTGGCGAAGAAGCAGCGGCTCGGGCGGGATCGCCTACGTGATCCATCCCCCCGGAGTCGATCTTCCACCTACCGACGGCAACTGGTGAGTTCATGAGCATTGAGGCCATTGACGTGGCACGCACCGACGGCGGCCCCCTGTGGGTGTCGGCCGTCTCCACCCCCGAGGGCCTGGAGGCCTGGTGGGACGAGCCCCGGCCGCACGAGGGCGGGCGGCGCTGCGTCGTGCGGCGCACCCCGGACGGCCGCGTCGAGGACGTGCTGCCGCTTGGGTGGAACGCCCGCAACCGGGTCATCGAGTACGGCGGGCGCTCGTGGCTGCCGCTGCCGGGCGGCGGCCTGGTGTTCACGAACTGGGCCGACCAGCGCGTGTACAGGATGACGGGCGGTGAGATCACGCCCATCACGCCGGAGGGCACGGCGCGCTACGCCGACCTCTACCTCCCGCCGGGCCGCGACGAGATCTGGGCCGTGCGCGAAGACCACGACGAGCGCGACATCGTCGCCCTCGACGGGACGGACGTCACCACGATCGTCAAGGCGCAGCACTTCGTGATGAACCCCCGCCTGTCCCCCGACGGCACCATGGTCGCCTGGATCGGCTGGGACCACCCGAACATGCCCTGGGACGGCACCGAGCTGTGCGTGGCCTTCCTCGACGACCCGTCGTCCCGCACGGTGATCGCCGGAGGCCCCGGCGAGGCGGTCGTCCAGGCGGAGTGGCGCGACTCCGGCAGCCTCTACGCGGTCACCGACCCCACCGGCTGGTGGAACCTGCACGTGGTCGGTCTCGACGGCGACACACGCAACCTCGCCCCGCTGCCGGTGGAGTTCGGCGACGCGGTGTGGAAGCTCGGCAACACCTGGTTCGCGGTGTGGGGCGACAAGCTCGTCACCCTGTACGGCACCGCCGACGGCAGGCGGCTGGGGGTGCTCGACCCGGAGACCGGGGAGCTGAGCGACCTGGGCGGCCGGGCGTCGTGGTGGTCGTCGAGCGTCGCCGTGGCGGGGGCGACGGCCGTGGGCGTGGCCGCCTCGCCGTACGAGCCCTCCAGGGTCACGGCGGTGGACCTGGCCGGCGGCGCGCACACCGCGCTGTCGGCGGCCAAACCGGTCCCGGCGCGCGAGCTGGTCCCCGTGCCGGAGCCGACGGTGATCGAGGGCGTGCACACCCACCTCTACCGGGCGGGGGACGCCCCCGGGCCGTGGCTGGTGTTCGTGCATGGCGGGCCGACCAGCAGCCGCCCGCCGGTGCTCGACCTGGAGATCGCCTACTTCACCACCCGCGGGTACGGCGTGGCCCAGGTCAACTACGGCGGCTCTACCGGGTACGGCAGGGCCTACCGCGAGCGGCTGCGCCACCAGTGGGGCGTGGTCGACGTGCAGGACTGCGCGAAGGTGGCGCGGGGCCTGGTCGAGATGGGCCTGGCCGACGCCTCGCGCATCGCGGTCAGGGGCGGCAGCGCGGGCGGCTGGACCACGGTGGCGGCGCTGGCGCACACGGACGTGTTCGCCGGGGGCGTGGCCCACTACGCGATCACCGACCCGGAGAGCTGGGCGGCCGAGACGCACGACTTCGAGTCGCGCTACCTCGACGGCCTGGTCGGTCCGCTGCCCGAGACGCGCGAGCGTTACACGCAGCGTTCGCCGCTGCTCAACGCCTCGCGGGTGAACGCCCCGTGCCTGATGATGCACGGCCTGGAGGACGCGATCGTCGATGTCGGACAGGCCGAACGTTTTGTCGCCGAACTGGACAGACATGGCAAAGAGTGGGCCTTGCTCACCTTCCCCGGCGAGCAGCACGGCTGGCGCCGGGAGGAGACTATCGTCGCGGTGCTCGAAGCCGAGCTCGATTTCTATGAGGAGAACCTGTGAAGTCCGTCGGGGAGATCTGCTCCGATCTGATCAGATTCGACACCACCAACCCCGGCTCGGGTGAGCGCCCGGCGGCGGAGTACGTCGCCACGCTGCTGGCCGACGCGGGCATCCAGCCTGTGGTGTTCGAATCGGCGCCCAAGCGCACCACCGTCGTCGCCAGGATCGAAGGAGACTCGCCCGAGGCCCTGCTGATCCACGGCCACCTCGACGTCGTGCCCGCCGACCCCGCCGAGTGGCGGCTGCACCCGTTCTCGGGCGAGATCGTCGACGGCGACGTCTACGGCCGGGGCGCGGTCGACATGAAGGGCTCGTGCGCGATGACCATCGCCACCGTGCTCGGCATGAAGGCCCGCGGCGAGAAGCCCAGGCGCGACCTGGTGCTGGCCTTCCTGGCCGACGAGGAGGCCACGGGAGAGTACGGCGCGGCCTACGCGGTCACCGAGCGGCGCGAGCTGTTCGACGGCGTCACCGAGGCGATCAGCGAGTCGGGCGGCTACAGCGTGCCGTCCGGCCAGGAACGGGTCTACCCGATCGCGGTGGGCGAGCGCGGCACCGCCTGGATGAAGCTGACCGCGCACGGCGTGGCAGGGCACGGCTCCCGCCCGCCGGTCGACAACCCGGTCGCCACGCTGGTGCACGCCATGTCGCGCATCGCCGACCACACCTGGCCGGTACGGCTGACGCCGTCGGTGGCGGCGCTCATCGAGGAGCTGTCGCGCATCACCGGCCAGCCGATCGACCTGGAGCGGCTCGACGACGAGGCCGAGCGCCTGGGCAAGCTGGGCTCGCTGTTCAAGGCGCAGATGCGCAATTCCGCCAACCCGACCATGCTGAACGCCGGCTACAAGGTCAACGTGGTGCCCTCGAGCGCCGAGGCGCACGTCGACGGGCGCTACCTGCCGGGGCTGCAGGAGGAGTTCCTGTCCACGATCGACGAGCTGCTCGGCCCGAAGATCACCCGGGAGTTCGTCAACCTGGAGGAGGCGCCCTCGGCGCCCTACCCGTCGTCGTTCTTCGACGAGCTGGCGGCGTCGCTGGTGGCCGAGGACTCCATGGCGAGGCCGGTGCCGTACGTCATGAGCGGCGGCACCGACGCCAAGTCGTTCGCCAGGATCGGCATCCAGGGGTACGGCTTCGCGCCGCTCATGCTGCGCCCCGATCTCGACTACTTCGGCATGTTCCACGGCAAGGACGAGCGGGTGCCGGTGGCGGGCCTGGAGTTCGGCACGCGGGTGCTGACCCGGCTGCTCACGTGAGGTCCAGCTTGAGCTTGTAGAGGCGGGTGGTCTGCCGGTCGCTGCCGTTGTCGTCGGAGATCAGGTAGAGCACCCCCTCGGCGTGGTCGAGCGCCATGCCCTCGATGTTGTCGAGCAGCGCGTTGCGCTGGGGCTGCCGCGACGGGGCCGAGGCGCCCGGGCACTCGGCCAGGTCGGCCAGCAGCCGCTTGCCGGCGTAGGCCGCGGGCGACAGGTCCTTGATCGACGGCTGGTGGCGCACGTCGAGCTTGCCGCGCAGGTCGACCAGGTAGAGCTTGACGCTGTTGCCCGCGCCGTCGGTCCAGGAACGTTCCAGGGCCAGCAGCCGGTCGGGCTCCAGGGCGACCAGCTCGACCAGCTGGTGCCCGCCGTCGGTCAGGTAGGGGTACTGCTCGGCCGGGACGTAGCGACCCTCCTGGAGCCGGTATCGCAGGATGCGCACCCTGCCCCTGCCCCGGTCACTGCCGTCGACGCCGAGCGGCTCCTCCAGCCCGGTGAACAGCGACAGCCCGTCGGTCGTGGCGGCCAGCGACTCGAAGGTCTTGTCGGGCACGGCGGAGCCCTCGGGCCCCAGCAGGAACCGCTCGGGCACCGGCAGCGCCTCCAGCGCCTGGTGGTCGTCGCGGGCGAAGCGCTGGATCGACGGGAGGGTCTCGGAGGCGACCAGGACCGAGCCGGCCGCCACGACCAGCCCCTCGCCGTCGAAGCCCGCGGGCTCGCCCGGGTAGCGCGCGCCGCCGCGGCGGGTGAGCTCCCAGGAGCCGACGACCCTCGGGCTGAGCCCGTCGGCCCCGAGCGAGAGGTCCAGCAGCCTCGGCGGCGCGTTGTCGGCCAGGGCCAGCGCCCGGTCCTTGCCGGTCAGGGCGAGCGCCGACAGGTGGCTGACGGTCTTGCCCGCCTGGTAGCGCGCCTTGTCGAGCGCGTCGCTGTAGCCCAGCAGGGTCACCCGCTCCGAGCACGGCCCGGTGGCCTCGGCCGAGGTCTGCGGCCACAGGAAGAAGGTGGTGGCGGCGGCGGTGGCCACCGCCGTCACCGCCGCCGCGATCCACCGGCGGTCGCGACCGCGCGGGCGCGGCGGGGGCGCCTGGGCTCCCTCCAGCGCCCGGTTGCGGATGAACGGCAACGCGCCGATGCCCTGGTCCTGCCATCGCGGCAGGGGCCTGCGCTGGGCGTCGAGCCGGGCGTAGGCGGAGCCCAGCACCTCGTCGAGTGACAGCAGCTCGCCCGCGCCCGGCACGCCCTGCTCCATGACCTGGACCAGCGCGCCGGTGAAGGCGGTGCACTCCTCGCCCTCGGGCGAGATGGCCACGGCGTTCTTGCCCGCGGCCGTCATCACGTAGGCGCCCTCGACGCTGGCCAGGTCGAGCAGGGTCGGCCCCGGGCACATGTTCTGCACGGCCCTGCCGCTGTAGCAGCAGTCGAGCACGATGATGCGGCGCCTGGCCCGATGGTTGTCGGCGATGACCTCGCGCAGGAAGTCGTACGGCACGGCGGTGTGCTTGCGGCCGGTCTCGGAGTCGGGCAGCGTCAGGCAGAAGGCCAGGCTCGTGTTGGCGAGCATGCCGTGGCCGCTGTAGTAGACGATCAGGGTGTCGGTGGCCAGCTCGCTGGCGCGCACGACCGGGTCGAGCAGGTCCTTCATGGAGGCGGGGTTGCCGACCACGTGACATTGTTTCTCGGGAATCCCGAGAATATCCCGATTTGTCAGGACGCTTTTGAGTTTTTCGAGATTTCTGGCGACTGCCGGGAGCGGTTCCATTTTCGTATAGGCATCGACGCCGATGAGAACCGCATACGATTTCCCCGGGTCGGGAAGGCGCGTCACGCGCCGTCCCCGAGTTTCGCGACGATCTCGTCCAGCTCGTCGAGTTCGACGTTCTTGACCGTGATCGTGACGCCGTCACGCTCCACCGTCACGTCGGAGCTCGACCGGCACGCCCGACGCCAAGCGGCCAGCGCTATCGCGAGATTAGCCAGGTCGAAGCCATGATCGAGGATCAAGGACACCGCCTCGAACCCCGATCCCATCTCGCCGGGCCCGGGCCGCGGCCCCTCCAGCCGGACGCGGGCACGCGACCGCACCTCGGCGTCGTCGCGCAGCCAGGCCGCCAACGTCGCCAATTCCGTGTTGTCGCTGAGCATGATGCGTATATTCACGTCGAAATCCTCGCTCGGGTCGGCCCACCCGTGAAAGGAATCGTTTCACGCGCATTCCCCGCCGCGTGCGCGAACGCCAGAACTCAGACGCCGAAAGCGGCCAGGGAGCCCCAGGTCGCCGCCATTCCCACCGCCAGTCCGGCGAGCACCTGCGCGGGAGTGTGATGCGTCAGCCGTACCCTCGCCCAGCAGATCAGGACCAGCAGCGCCGCGGCCACCGCCCCCGTCGGGGCGGGCGGCAGCACGTGCGCGAAGACCACGGCCGTGCCCGCCGCGACGGCCGCGTGGAAGGAGATCTTCCACCACAGGGTGACGGGCACCGCCACCGCGAGGGCGGCCAGCATGCCCGTGACCGTGGCGACCAGCAGGTCGGGTGCGCCGAGCACGACGAGCAGGACCAGCGCGAGCACCACCGAGGCGACCGCGGCCAGCAGCGGCTTGGTGCGCTTGGCGCGGTCGACGAGGTGACGCGAGTCGAGCCTGCCCAGCCGTACGCCGATCGCGATGACGGCGGCGGGGATGCCGCCGCACAACGCCGAGGCGAGCAGGCCCCACGAGGCGCCCGCCCAGCCCTCGGCGATCAGCCCGACGACCGGCGGCATCGCGATCACCAGGACCTGCGGCGCGAACAGCTCGGTCGTCCACCGCGCGACCCGGTCGGCGGGACCGGGCCGCGCCGGCGCCGTCAGGTCGCGGCCGTCCTCGGCTTGCACGCTCATGGCTCGCCAGCCTAACGACCTAGCCGCGCGTGGCCAGTACGTCGAGGTAGTGGACGTTGTACATGACGCCCAGGATGTTGCCGAAGGGGTCGATCACCGAGGCCGTCACGTAGCCGTCGCCGCGCACGGTCGGCGGGTCGTGCGGCTTGCCGCCCAGGTCCAGCAGCCGCTGGTAGGCCGCCTCGACGTCGTCGACCGCCCAGTAGCAGATCTGCCCGCCCGGCTCGATCACCGTGCCCGCCGGGGCGTAGCGGCTGTCGAGCAGGCCGAGCTCGTGCTGGTAGTCGCCGATCCTGAACTCGGCGTAGGCGCCGTCGCGCTCGAAGTACGGCGGCACGCCGAGAACCTCGGTGTACCAGTCGATGGCCGCCTTCAGGTCGGCGGTCCAGTACGTGATGGTCGTCATTCCTCTGAACATGTCTCCATCCTCCCTCCTAAAGTGCTCACCAAATGAGCACTTTTCCGCGGAGAATGACGACATGCGCGCCGACCGCCTCGTGGCCACCCTGATGCTGATGCAGACGCGCGGCCGGGTGACCGCCGCCGAACTCGCCGAGGAGCTGGAGATCTCCGTCGCCACCGCCCGCCGCGACCTGGAGGCCCTGTCTGCGGCGGGCGTGCCCGTCTACCCGCAGCCGGGGCGCGGCGGGGGCTGGCAGTTGGTCGGCGGGGCGCGCACGGACCTGTCAGGGCTCACCGCCGACGAGGCGCGCAGCCTCTTCCTGCTGCTCGGCCCCGCTGCCGCGACGCCGGAGGTCAGGTCGGCGCTGCGCAAGCTGCTGCGCGCCCTGCCCGCCACCTTCCGCGCCGAGGCCAGCGCCGCCGCCGCGGCGGTCGTCGTCGACCCGGCCGGCTGGGGCGAGCCGGAGCGCCCCCGCCCTCCCCTCGTCGATCTGCTGCAGTCGACGGTCGTGCGCCGCACCCGGGTCAGCCTGATGTATGGGAGCGGCCAGGACCCCCGCGTGGTCGAACCGTGGGGGCTGGTCGGCAAGGGCGAGCTCTGGTACCTCATCGCCGGCACCGAGCGCGGCCGCCGCACCTTCCGCGTCGACCGCATCGCCGAAGCCCGGCCCACGGCGGAGACGTTCACGCCGCCCGAGGACTTCGACCTCAACGCCGCCTGGCAGGAGGTCGTCGAGGTGGTCGAGCGGAAGCAGACGGAGACGTCGGCGACCGTGCTCGTCGCGCCCCGCCACGTCCGGGTCCTGCGCGACCAGTTCGGGCGCCACTGCCACGTGCTGGAGGAGCACGACGGCCGCACCCGCGTCCGCCTGACGGCGCCGCGCCCCATCATGATCGCCCAGCACCTGGCGGGCTGGGGTGCGCTCCTGGAGGTCGTCGACTCCCCGGAGGTCGAGGCGGAACTCGCCCGCCTGGGGTCGGAGCTGGTGGCCAGGTACGGCTCCCGCGATCGTGCGCAGCCGTGACATGGATGAAACTTTTCTTCACCTGACCCCGTGCTATAAAGAAAACCGTGCCACCCATCCCCCTCCTGCAGGCGTTCGCCGAGGTCGGCTTCCAGGTGGCCGGGCGCGACGGAGCTCATGGTGCGATGCGGGCGCTGCGCAAGGTGGTCCCGCTCGAGGCCTACGAGTTCGTGGCCTTCGACCCCGGCACCGACAAGCACCGCAGCCTGCTGTCCGGAGGGCATCGGCAGGTGCACGACGACGCGGCCGAGGAGTATGTGCGGCTGGCGCCCTACCGCGAGGCGATGGCGGCGCGGCGCACCGTGGCGCTGCCCGGACCCGGCACCGAGCGCTACTTCCGCCGCCACCTGGAGCCCTACGGATGGCAGTCGGCGCTCACCACGCCGCTCTTCCTCGACGAAGGCCGCTATACGGGCCTGCTGCACCTGGTGTCGAGCGAGCGCGAGGCGTTCGGCGGCGAGGCGTGCGAGCTCGTCGGGGCGCTGGGGCCGACGCTGGCGCACGTGACGGATCTGTCGAGATGCCTGCTGGGCCCGGTGGGCCTGCCGCCCGGCTTCCGGGCGACGGCGTTCGACCGGGCTGGGGTCAGGCGCGAGGTGCCAGGCTCGGCGCCGGTCGCCGATCCCGCCACGATGGCGGGGCTGGCCAGGGAGTTCATCGACTCGCGCGAGCTGAGCAGGTCAGGGTTGTGGCTCGACCCGGCGGGAGGCTGGCACGAGGTGCGGATGATGCGGGCGGCGGTGGGGCTGCACGGCGCGATCCAGGGGGCGGTGGTCGCCCAGCGCGCGTGCGCGTTGCCGTACGAGCTGACCGGCCGGGAGGTGGACGTGCTGACCAGGGTGGCGGCGGGCGACTCCAACCCGCAGATCGCCGCCGCGCTGGTGCTGAGCGTGCGCACCGTCACGACCCACCTGGAGCACATCTTCGCCAAGCTCGGCTGCGACAGCCGTACGCGGCTGACCACCAAGGTGCTCAACGAAGGGCTGTGCAGGCTCTAGCAGGTCCACTGGGCGGGGACGGTCACGTGCACCAGCTCGAACCAGACGCTGTTGCACCCGTTGGCCCGGGAGAAGCCCCAGCGGTGGCTGAGCGACTCGATGAGCGGCAGGCCGCGCCCGCTGGTGCCGTTCAGTGAGGTACGGCAGGCGCACGGAGGTTCGGCCGAGCCGTCGTCCTCGATGCTGACGCGCACGCGGCCCCTCGCGGCGTGGACGGCGAGGGTGAAGCCGCCCCCGTCCCCCGACCGGGAGTGCAGCACCGCGTTGGTCGCCAGCTCGCTCGTCAGCAGGAGGCAGTCGTCGTAGAGGGGGTGGCCGCGTCCGAGCGCCCCGGCGACCAGGTGGCGCGCCCGGGAGACCTGTGAAGGCACTCCCGGGAGCCGGACCACGAGATCTTGACTCTCCAGATCGGATGTTGTCACCGCGACCTCCCCGAAAACGTCAGCGTTGTGAGACGCGGCGCTCCGGGGCCGGAGAGGATGGCGAAAAGGTAGAAATGTCCTTACCGATGGAACCGGATCAGGTCCTGTGCCATCGCGCCTCCGCGAAGCAGTACACCGCGAACAACATCAGCCCCACCGCTACCGCGACCAGCAGGTACGGTCCGGCGGGAGCGTCGGCCAGACCCTTGAGCGCGCCGTCGATGCCGACCGCGTCCTTGGCGTCGTAGGTGATGGCCGCCTTGCCGATCAGGACGCCCGCGGAGATGGCGACGACGCCCCGGGCGATGTACCCTGCCTGCCCGACCCTGCGGACCCAGCGTCCGCCGCCGGTCATGTCGCGCATGAACTTGGCGGTCCAGCCCTCGTGGATCCAGTAGATCCCGAGCGCGATGACGCCCAGGCCGAGGAGCGCGACCAGGATCTGCCCCAGCGGCGGGGCCAGTTCCAGGATGGCGCTGGTGGCGTCGCGCGACTGCTTGTCGGTGGAGGAGGCCTCCTTGCCCTTGAGCAGCAGGCCGAGGATGGAGATCACCAGCAGGACGTACACCGCGGCACGCGCCGCGGACTCCACCCGGTCACGGGTGCGATGGTTGCTGAAGACGGCCTCGCCGACCTGCCAGATGGCCAGCGCCGCCAGGCCGATCGTCATGACCCACAACAGGAAGTTGCCGAAGGGCTGCTGCTCCACCAGGTGGATGGCGCCACTCTTGTCGGCCTTCTCACCGGATCCGGAGAAGGGGCCGATCTGCAACGCAAGGAGCCCGATCAGGGCGTAGAGGACGCCACGGGCGGCGAATCCCACCCTGGCGAGCCGGTCGATCCAGGGGTTGTCCGTGGCCCGTCGGGCCGCGCCTGTCGCCTTGCGTCCGGCTTCGTTCGCCGTTTGCATGAGGGATCAGTCCTTTCTGTTAAGAACCTGGACTGTCTCTGCCTTGGCATGCCGTTGATAAACCGGTCGGGCGCACCAAGTACCCTCTGATCGACGAGGGAAGGGGCCTTTTCCGTGGGCAATCTGGAGGCAGTCTGGGTGCGGCCCGTCGACGGGCCGGGCGCGGCTCTGGTCACGGGGGTCTTCGACATCCTTCACGTGGGCCACGTGCGCTTCCTGGAGGCGGTGGCTGCGCGTGGCCTGCCGCTGGTGGTGGGCATCGAGGACGACGAGCGGGTGCGCGCCTGGAAGGGTCCGACGCGCCCGCTGAACTCAGCCGCGGAGCGGGCCGAGCTGATGGCGGCGCTGCGGTGCGTGTCGGGCGTCTTCATCGTGACCGGTCCGCCCGAGGCGCACGGCCCGGAGGATTACATCGACCTGTTCGCCCCGATGCGGCCGGGCGCGCTGGCGCACACCGCGGGAGACCCGCACGCCGGGGGCCGCTGCGCGGCGTCGGCGCTGCTGGGAGCCGAATGCTGGGAGCTGGAGATGATCCCGGGACGATCTACTACTCGGATCGTCAACGCTGGGCTAGGATGACCCCCATGCAGCGCGCACACGTCTACTCCACGACGACGCCGGACACCGTCCCGGCGCGCTGACTCCTGCAGACCCCGGGCGAACGCCCGGGGTTTCCTCGTATCCGCGGTCCGTTCGCCCTCTCCCTGAAAGAGGCGACCATGAACGACCACCGCAAGCTCGGCCGCGAACTCCAGCTGTTCGACACCGACCCGCTCATCGGCTCGGGACTGCCCTACCTCCTGCCCGCCGGCGCCGCCGTGCGCAAGGCGATCGAGGACTACGTGCACGAGCTCGAACGCCGCCACGGCTACCAGCACGTCAACTCCCCCGTGCTGGGCAAGCGCGAGTTGTACGAGAGATCGGGGCACTGGGCCCACTACAGCGACGACATGTTCCCGCCCATGGAGGTGGGCGGCGAGCAGTTCGTGCTGCGGCCGAGCCTGTGCCCGCACCACGTCCTGATCTACCGCTCGCGCCAGCGCAGCCATCGCGAGCTGCCGCTGCGCGTGGCCGAGCTCGGCGGCATGTACCGGTGCGAGCTGTCGGGCGTGCTGGGCGGGCTGACCAGGGTGCGGGCCATCCACCTCAACGACGGCCACGTCTTCTGCGCGCCCGAGCAGGCCGCCGAGGAGGTCTCCCGGTCGCTCGACCTGATCGAGGCGGCCCACGCCCAGCTCGGCATCCGGGCCCGCCGCTACCGGCTGTCGCTGCGCGGCGACGGCGGCAAGTACGTCGACGACCCGCAGATGTGGGCGCGGTCGGAGCAGATCCTGCGCGAGGTGCTCGAGGCACGCGGACAGGAGTACGACGAGGAGAAGGGCGAGAGCGCCTTCTACGGCCCGAAGATCGACATCCAGATCGCCGACGCCGCGGAACGCGAGACCTCCATCTCGACCGTCCAGGTCGACCTGTACATGCCGGGCCGCTTCGAGCTGTCCTACATCGGGCCCGACCAGCAGCCGCGCCGGCCCGTCATGGTGCACAGAAGCGTCGTCGGCGGCATGGAGCGGCTGCTGTCACACCTCATCGAGGTGCACGCCGGCGCCTTCCCGGCCTGGCTCGCGCCGGTGCAGGCCGTGGTGCTGCCGGTCTCCGACACCGAGGCGGAGGCGGGCCAGGCCCTCGTGCGGCGGTGCGTCGAGGCCGGGCTGCGCGCCGAACTGGCCCACCCCGACCGCGGCTCGCTCGGGGCGCGCGTGCGCCAGCACCGCCTGGTGCCGTACCAGTTGGTCATCGGCCCACGTGAGGCGGCGAGCCACGAGGCGGCCGTACGGCTGCGCGACGGAGGGCAGGTCGGCGCCGTCCCGATCGAGCATCTGGTCAATCAGCTGGCCGGATGGTGCTCGCCTGTGCTTGCGTGAGGAGACCGAATCGAGATGAGGAAGTCTTCCTACAGAACATCAACTACTCGTAAAGTCCCCCCAGCAAAGTCTTGGGGGACTTCGGGGAGGTAACAGGCGTGACCCAGCTGAGCAGCAGCGAGAAGGAGCTTCTCGCCGCGCACGAACAGGAACGTCCGGCACGGGAGCTGGGCGGCCGGTTACGCCTGGGTGTGTGGATCATCGGCGGGCTGTTGTCGGTCTACTCGCTCGCCGTGGTCTTCTGGCCGGTCGAGGCCTTACAACACCGCATGTTCTTCCTGGCGGTGACGTTGCCGCTGGTCTTCGTGTGTTACCGCTCCGGGTACGGCAGGCGCAGGCCGGCCGACGCGGAGGCGCCGCCGGACGGGCGCGGCGAATGGCCGACCGTGACGGACTGGGTGCTCGTGGCCCTGTCGCTGGCGGTGACCGTCTATCCCCTGCTCGACATGGACGGCTTCCGCGACCGGGGCTCCGGGTCCGCGCTGACCGACCTCGACATCATCATGGGCATCGGCCTGACGTTGCTGCTGCTGGAGGCGGTGCGGCGCACGGTCGGATGGTCGCTGGTGATCATCTGCGGGCTCTTCCTCGTCTACGCGTACTTCGGCGGCTACCTGCCGATCTCCTGGCCCATCGGCCACCGCGGCTTCGACCTCGAGCAGATCGTCTCCCAGCTCTACACCGGCACCGAGGGCTTCTTCGGCGTCCCGATGCAGGTCGCGGCGAGCTACATCATCCTGTTCACGATCTACGGGGCGGTGCTCGACTACTCCGGCGCCTCGAAGTTCTTCATCGACCTCAGCTTCGCCGCCTTCCGCAAGTCGCGGGCGGCTCCCGGCCGTACGGTCACCACCGCGGGCTTCCTGCTCGGCACCGTCTCGGGCTCGGGCGTGGCCACCACGGTCAGCCTGGGCAGCGTCGCCTGGCCGGTCCTGCGCAGGGCCGGATACCCGAAGGAGCCCGCCGGCGGCATCCTGGCCGCCAGCGGCATCGGCGCGATCCTGTCGCCGCCGACGCTCGGCGCGGCGGCCTTCATCATCGCGGAGTACCTCCGGGTCAGCTACCTGGAAGTGCTGCTCTACGCGACGATCCCGACGCTGCTGTACTACCTGGGCATCTTCCTGGCCATCGAGATCGACTCGCGGCGCTTCGGCACCCAGGCGGTGCAGGTCGACGCGCCGAAGGCGAGCAAGCTGCTGCTGCGCTTCGGCTACCACTTCAGCTCGCTCATCCTCATCATCGTGCTGATGGCGCTGGACCGCTCGGCCTTCCAGTCGGTGGTCATCGCCACCTTCATCGCCTTCGCGCTGAGCTTCCTGGACCCCGAGCACCGCATGACGCCCAAGCGCACCGGGCAGGCCCTGGCCAAGGGCACCCTGGAGGTGCTGCCGGTGACCGCCGTCTGCGCGGCGGCGGGCATCATCGTGGGCGTCATCACCCAGAGCGGGCTGGGGCTCAACCTCAGCGCGATCATCGTCGACGTGGCCGCGGGCAGCCTGGTGCTCACCACGCTGATGTCGGCCATCGCCGTGCTCCTGCTGGGCCTGGCGGTGCCGGTGACGGCGAGCTTCATCATCGCCGCCGTGATCATCGGGCCCGCGCTGGTCACGCTCGGCGTGGCCCCGGCCGAGACCTACATGTTCATCTTCTACTACGCGGTCCTGAGCGAGGTCAGCCCGCCGACGGCCCTGTCGGCCGTCGCGGCGGCCGCCATCACCGGCGGCAACACGCACAAGACCATGATGATGACCTGGCGCTACACGCTCCCGGCCTTCCTGGTGCCCTTCGCCTTCGTGCTCACGCCCAACGGCTCGGCCCTGCTGTTCCAGGGGCCGATCACCACGATCCTGATCATGTTCCTGGTCTCCTGCCTGGCCGTCGCCGCACTGGCGATGGCCACCGGAGGCGCCACGGGCTGGACGGAACGCATCCTGGCCGCGCTCGCCGCGGTCCTGCTGCTGTTCCTGCAGACCCCGTTCATCGTCGCGGGCCTGGCCGTCCTGGCCGCCGCGGCAGCCGTACATCTCATCAGAAGAAGGAGAACACCAGCGTGAAGCGCTTAATCGCGGGTGCCGCGGTAGCGGTCATGGCGCTGACCGGGGCCGCTGGTTGCGGCGGTCAGGGCAACCGCCTGACCATCGCGACCGGGGGCACCACGGGCGTCTACTACGTCTACGGCGGAGGCCTGGCCAACCAGCTGAAGGCCAACATCGAGAACACCACCGCCACGGCGTCGGTGACCTCGGCCTCGCTGGAGAACATCAAGCTGCTGGCCGAGAAGAAGGCCGACATCGGCTTCTCGCAGACCGACGCGGCCGCCGACGCCATCAACGGCACCGGCAGCTTCAACGCCAAGCAGCCGGTCAAGGCGATCGCCCGCATCTACGACAACTACACCCACGTGGTCATCGCGCCCGGCGTGACCGCCACCAAGCTGGCCGACCTCAAGGGCATGAAGGTCTCCCTCGGCCCGGCCAACTCCGGCACCCAGGTCGTGGCCCGCCGCATGCTGGAGGCCGTCGGCCTCAACCCCGACACCGACGTGCAGAAGCAGCAGCTGTCGATCAACGAGTCTGTGCAGGCCGTCAAGGACGGCACCATCGACGCCTTCTTCTGGGTCGGCGGCGTGCCCACCGCGGGCATCGTCGACCTGGCCACCAGCAAGAAGGAGACCAAGCTGCTCGACACCAGCGACGTCATGGGCGGGCTGTCGAGCAAGTTCGGCGACACCTACGTCAGCCTCGACGTCGACCTGGCCGCCGCCTACAAGCTCACCGGCGCCATCAAGACGGTCGGCGTCGCCAACGTGCTCCTCGTGCACGAGGGCATGAGCGACGACCTGGCCTACAACATCACCAAGACCCTCTTCGACAAGAAGGCCGAGATGGTCAAGGTGCACAAGGAGGCCGAGAAGCTCGACACCAAGCTGGGCGCTCAGGTGCAGCCCATCCCGCTGCACCCCGGCGCCGAGCGGTTCTTCAAGGAGAAGAACGGCTGATCCGCTCCGTTCTGACCGTCCTCGCGCTCGCCGCCACGCTCACGGGCAGTGGCGGCGGGCGCCTGGCGATCCACGGGCTGCCACTGCCCGCCAACAGGCACTTCGCCCTGGCGTACGTGCACTCGATCTACCACGCGCCCTCCGCCGAGCTGTTCGTCGCCGAGGGGCGGCGCTTCACGATGTACGCGGTGGTGTCGCTCAGCGGCGGCGTGCTCGACTACTACGCGCTCGAAGGCCGGCGCACCCGCCTGACGGGCGGCCGGTTCCGGCTCGACCTGGACGAGCCGGTGACCTACTCCTCGATCGACCTGCTGGCCACCTCACTGGGGCAGCGCACGCTCGTCGCCGGTGACCGCTGCCTGCCGCTGTACCCGCCGACCGGGGCGGCTTCCGTACGGCTGGAGCTGGACTGGACCCAGTCGGGCACGAGCGGGCCCTGCCCCGCCTACAGCCAGTCCCTCTTCTTGAAGGCCCAGTAGAGCCCGACCGAGGCCATCGCCACCACGAACGTCGACATCCAGAAACCCCAGGGCTGCCCCGAGCCCGGATAGGGCACGTTCTGCCCGTAGAAGCCGGTGATGGCCGTCGGCACGGCGATGATCGCCGCCCAGCCGGTGACGCGCTTCATGATCTCGTTGAGCCGGAAGCCCTGCTGGGTCAGGTGCGTCTCGCGGACGTTGACCAGCAGGTCTCTTAAGGAGTCCGTCCACTCCGACACCCGCAGCACGTGGTCGTAGACGTCCTGGTAGTAGGGGCTCATGCCCTGCTCGACGACGTGCAGGTCACGCCGGATGAGCGTGTTGACGACCTCGCGCATCGGCAACGTCAGGCGGCGGAAGCCCACCATGTTCTTGCGCAGGTCGAAGGTCAGGCGCTGCATCTCCTTGGTGGCCATCTGCTCGCCGAACAGCCGGCCCTCCAGCTCCTCGACCCGGTCGTCGAAGCTCTGCACCAGCTCGAAGTGGCCGTCGACCACCACGTCGAGCAGGCCGTGCAGCAGGAACGAGACGCCGTGCTTGGCCAGGTCGCGGTTGTGGTCCCAGTGCTTGGTGACCTTGGAGATGTCGAAGTGGTCGTTCTCGCGGACCGTCACCAGGGCGTTCTTCGTCACGAACACGTTCAGCTCGACCGGGTCGAGCTGGCCCCGCTCGTCGATGCGGATGGCGTAGACGGTGAGGAACAGGTGCGTGTCGTAGACGTCGAGCTTGGGGCGCTGGTGGGCGTTGGTCACGTCCTCCACGGCCAGCTCGTGCAGGCTCAGCTCCTCGCTGACCGCGGCGAGCTCCTCGGGGGTGGGGGCGCACAGGTCGAACCAGACGGCGCAGTCGGGCTGGCAGACGTATTCGGAGACGTCCGCGATGGGGAAGCCCTCCTCGGCCAGGACCCCGTTGCGATACAGCCGTGTGTGACCCATGTCGGCCTACCCTAGACCAGGCTCTCGAAGGCGGTCGCGTTGCGGACGGCCGCGCCTCCCGGGTCGTTGTTGAAGTAGACGTAGCAGTCGTCCCAGTGCTGGTCGGCGATGCGAGCGGCCCACGTTTTCAGCGCCGCCCCGCCGTACATGGGCCTGGGGGCGGCCCTGCCCTCGTGCAGGCGCACGTACCCCCAGCCGGCGGTGCGCCACAGCGGGGTGACCGGCCTGCCCAGGCGGTCGGCCCAGCACATCGCGGCCCCGTGGTCGGTCAGCACGCGGCGCACGTCGTCGGTCCACCAGGTGGGATGCCTGGGCTCCACGGCCAGCCGGATGCCGCGCGGGAAGGCGCCGAGACAGGCGTCGAGGAGGCCGGGGTCGGCCCGGAGGGTCGGCGGGAGCTGGATCAGGACGGGGCCGAGCTTGCCCTTGAGCTCCGAGGCGGCGTCCAGGAGGCGTTCGACGGGCTCCTTGGGGTCGCGCAGACGCTTGATGTGGGTGAGGTAGCGGCTGGCCTTGACGGCCATCACGAAGCCGTCGGGGGTCCTGTCGCGCCACGCGGCGAAGGTCTCCGGTTTCGGCAGCCGGTAGAAGGCGTTGTTGCTCTCGACGGTCGGGAAGGTGGCGGCGTAGACCTCCAGCCACTCCCCCTGCGGGCAGCGGTCCGGATACAGCACGCCCCGCCAGTCCTTGTACTGCCAGCCGCTGGTCCCCACATACGTCGTCACCCCTGGGCAGCTACCCCCGGAGCGGAATCCATGCCCAACTGCACCGCCATGGCCTGCTGCAACGCGGTCGCCCCCGACAGCGGGCGCACCATGACCATCAGCTCCTCGATCTTCCCCTCCGCGTTGTAGCGCAGGAAGTCGCAGCCGGTCAGCTCCCTCCCGCCGACCTTGGCGGTGAAGACCAGCGCGTGGCCGGTCTCGTCACCGAGCTCCCTGACGTAGGTGAAGTCCTCGAAGACCTGCGTGACGGCCCGGAGGATCGCGGTCGTGATCTCCTTGCCGTGGTAGGGCTTGTAGACCACGGGGCTCACGAAGACCACGTCGTCGGCGAGCAACCGCTCGATCGCGTCATGGTCACCGGACTCGACTGCTGCTCGGAAGACATCCATGTAGTCAACTTATTGAATAATCGCTTTTCTGTACACTGACGGGTATGAGCTTGCGTCACGCGGTGCTGGCCGCGCTTCTGGAAGGAGAGGCGTCGGGCTACGACCTGGCCAAAGGCTTCGACGCGTCGGTCGCGAACTTCTGGATGGCGACACCGCAGCAGCTGTACCGGGAACTGGAGCGTATGGAGGGCGAAGGGCTCGTCCAGGCCCGGGTGGTGGAGCAGGAGCGGCGGCCCAACAAGCGCGTGTTCTCCCTGACGGACGCGGGATCGGCCGCGCTGCACGACTTCACCGCCGCACCCGCCAGGCCGACGGCGATCCGCGACGAGCTCATGGTGAAAGTCCAGGCGGTGGACTCGGGGGACGTGGGGGCGGTCGTCGAGGCCGTGACGGCCCAGCTGGCGTTCTCGCGGGGGAAACTGGCGCGCTACGAGCGGCTGCGCGAGCGGCTGCTCGGCGGGCGGGGGGAAGAGGAGCACCTGGCTTCCGGGGCGCGCGTGGGGCCCTACCTGACGCTGATGCGGGGGCTGAGCTTCGAGCGGGAGAACATCGCCTGGGCGGAGCGGACCCTGGGCGTGCTGCGTCAGCGCCTGGCCGCCGCGACCGAGCCGGCGAACACCGCGGGCTGACCCCCGCGAGGCGCGGTCAGATCTCCTTCGCCGCGACCCACACGAACCCGTCGGGATCGGTGAACGGCTCGGCGTCGCTGCCGATGAACAGGCGGTGCGACCCGCTCCCCTCGGGCGAGACCCCGGCGACCTTGGCCAGAGCCTTGCGCGTGTACAACGACAGTGACAACCTGCCGGACGGCTGCGCGAACTCGACGTACTTGCGGCCGTAGCTCTTCGTCACCTCGAAACCGTGCTCGACGTAGAACCGCTTGCTCGCCGCCACGTCCTGGGCGCCGAGCTGCAGCACCACCTCGTCGATCTTCCGGGTCGGCGGGCCGGTCTCCTTCTTCGACGAGCTCGCGATCGTCCAGATCGTCCCGTCCGGGGCCCGCACCACGCCGCCGTAGCCCCACAGCGACTTCGCGACCGGCTTCAACGGCTTCGCACCCGCCTCCACGGCGGTGCCGAAGAGGCTGTCGACGGTGGACGGCTGCGAGACGACGAGCGACATGGCGAAGCCGCGGAAGCCCGACGTGGGCACGTCGGAGGAACGTACGCGCAACCGGTCGTCGAGGCCGAAGGCAGTGGCGTAGAAACGCTCGGCGTCCGCGCGGTCGGGCACCTCTAGGGTGACGAATTCCAGGTGAGCCATGGTGCCAACGGTAGGCGGGGCTGGGGGAGCGTGCTTCTTGATTCCTGCTCGAGTCCGGTCCGTTCTGTGGAAAGCGCCCTGGCGGGGGCATCCACACGACCAGGACGCCGGGCCGTGCCCCTCACCTCAGGAGGTTGCCGATGCGTCTCCATCCAGGCGAGACCGAGGCCGTCGGCTGGCGGGTGGTGACCGTGCTCGACGCCATCCTGCGGCTGCGCGAAGCATCACCCTCCGTCGTCGGACGTCCACGGGTGATCGCGATCGACGGCCGGGGCGGCGCCGGGAAGACCACCCTGGCCGAACGGCTGCGCGCGGCGGCGGGCGACTCCGCCGTGGTGCACACCGACGACATCGCCTGGAATCACGCCTCCTTCGGCTGGGGCGCCCTCCTCGCCGAGAACATCCTCAAGCCGCTGCACCGGGGCGAGGCGGTCGACTTCCGGCCGGACGCCTGGATCACCCACGGCCGTCCCGGATCGATCACCGTCCCGGGCGACGTCGACATCGTCTTGGTCGAGGGCACCGGCGTCATCCGCGACGAGCTCGCCCCGTGGCTGGACGCGTCGGTGTGGATGCAGGGTGACCTCGACGCGCAGGAGCGCCTGCTGGTCATCCGTGACGGCGACTCGCCCGAGCAGCTGGAGCACGTGGCGAACTGGCTGCGGGAGGAGCATCCTTTCTTGGTGCGCGAGCGGCCCTGGGCCCGAGCCACCATGATCGTCGCCGGCCCTCCCCACATGGACCACGATGCGGACACAGAACTGGTCGTCGCCCCGCCGACCCGTTCATGACGTGGCCGCCGGAGGTCCTCGGCCCCAGCAGGACCAGGGGCGGGGGTGGGTCAAGGGGTGGAGGAGGCCCGCAGGGGGTGGAGGGCGCCCTTGGAGAGGGAGACGAGGACGTCGACGACCTCCTCCAGGTCGGGGTAGCGCCCCTCCAGGTGGCCGATGGCCAGGGCGTTGGTGGCGGCGTTGACGGCGTCCGCGATGATCTCCAGGCGTCTGCGACCCTCGGGTGAGTCGGGTACGTAGCCGAGTGCCGCCAGGTCGGCGGCGTGGTGGGTGCGGTAGACGTCGGCCGTCTGGATGGCCAGGTCACGCAGGGGCGAGGACGGGTCGTGTCGGGCGCGCAGGAGCATGCGCAGGATCTCGGGGTGGCGGCAGATGGCCTCCAGGGGGATGCGGAACGCGTCGCGGTATCCCTCGGAGTCGGGGTTCTCGCGGGCCTGGCGGCGGGCGTCGCGGATGGTGGCGCGCAGGCTGTCGCCGCCTTCGGAGCCGATGGCGCGCAGCAGCTCCTCGGTGTCCCTGAAGTGCACGTAGAAGCTGGATTGGGCGATCCCCGCCGCCTTGGCGACCGCGACCGTGGTGACCCCGGCCTCCCCCTCGGCGTCGAGGATCGACAGGGCGGCGCGCATGAGCTTGCGCCGGGTCGCTTCCTTGGCCTCGCTCCTGGACAGGCGCACGCCGACCCCTTCCTCAAACGTCAAGAATGCCGATATTTCCAGGTAACTCGGGGATTTCCAGCTTATTTCACCGATAGTACTATCGGTGAAACTCGGGGGCCCTGCCGCAAGGGAGACACCCATGATCAAGCGCTTGACGATCTTATTGACGGCCGCCCTGACCCTGGTCGCCTGCAGTGGGCCCAGACCGGTGGCCACCACCCCTGGAGCAGCCGCCACCTCCACGGGTGGCCCCGCCAAGGGCGGGAAAATCGTGTACGGCCTGAGCGCCGACGCCAACGGATTCAACCCCGTGACCGACCAGTTCGCCGCCCAGAGCTACAGCATGGTCACCACGATCATCGAGCCGCTGGTGAGCGTCGACGCCAACGGCGACTGGAAACCGAACCTCGCCGAGTCCCTGACCCCCAACGCCGCCTACGACGAGTGGACCATCAAGGTCCGGCAGGGCATCAACTTCACCGACGGCCTCACGCTGACCGGCGAGATCGTCAAGTCCAACCTGGAGGCCCAGCAGAAGTCGCCGCTGACCAGCGCCTCCCTGCAGCCTCTCGACAGCATCGAGCTGGTCGACCCCATGACGGTCAAGGTCAAGCTCAAGCAGCCGTGGGTGGTCTTCCCGTACTACCTGGCCGCGCAGATCGGCATGATCGTGCCGCCCTCGACGCTGAACAACCCGCTCGGCGGCAGCCGTACGCCGGTCGGCACCGGGCCGTACATCTTCAAGGAGTACGTCCCCGACAGCCGTTTCGTGGTGACGCGCAACCCGCACTACTGGCGCGACGGCCTGCCGTACCTGGACGAGATCGAGTTCCGCATCCTGCCCGACACCCAGACCCGCGCCCAGTCGCTGGAGGCGGGCAGCCTGGACGCGATCGGCACGACGCGTGACGAGGACCTGGCCAAGTTCGGCGCGATGAAGGACGCCTACACCATCCACCGGGCCCAGGGCATGGCGGTGTCCGAGTCGATGTTCATGCTGAACACCGAGGTCGCGCCGATGAACGACGTGCGGGTGCGCCAGGCGATGGCGGCGGCGATGGACCGCAAGGCGATCATCACGACGCTGCGCGGCGGGCTGACGAAGGAGGCCGACAGCCCGTGGACGAAGGACTCCAAGTGGTACGCGCCGGGCGGCGCCGCGCACACCTACGACCTGGCCAGGGCCACCAGCCTGGTCAAGGAGTACGAGGCGGAGAAGGGCGAGCTCAAGGTCGAGGTGCTGTCGACGCCCGACCCGAACACGATGCAGACCGTCGAGCTGGCGCAGGACATGTGGCGCAAGGCCGGGATCGACGTGACGATCAAGCAGGCCGACCAGGCCGACCTGATCAACCGGGCGCTGACCGGCAACTTCACCGCGACGATCTGGACCGCCTTCAGCTCCCCCGACCCCGACGGTGAGTACATCTGGCTGCACCAGGCCTACGCCAAGCCGATCGGGGCGATCTCGCTGAACTTCTCGCGCGTCAAGGACGACGAGCTCAGCAAGGCGCTCGACGTGGGCCGGATGAACCCGGACGAGAGCGCCCGCAAGCAGGCCTACGCGACCGTGCAGAAGCGCCTGCGCGACCTGGTGCCCTACATCTTCATCGACCACCTCGACACCGGCTCGATCATCACCAAGTCCAAGCTGCGCGGCATCGGCGAGCAGCTGCTGCCCGACGGCGACAAGGGCCTGGCGCTGACCGGCTCCCCCATCCCCTACCACCCCTTCTCCCAGCTCTGGGTCAACGGCCAGTGATCGCCGGCCGCCTGCTTCGCCTGGTGGTCGTGCTGCTCGTGGTGACGTTCCTGTCCTACGCGCTGCTCAGCCTGCTGCCGGGCGACACCGTGACACAGATCCTGGGTCCCGGCGCGAGCGAGGAGGCCAGGGCTCAGCTGCGAAGCGAGCTCGGGCTCGACGACCCGCTGCTGGTCAGGTACGGCGTGTGGCTGAGCGATCTGGTCACCGGCGACTTCGGCACGAGCTTCGTGTCGAGGCTGCCGGTGGCCGAGGAGCTGGCCGCCCGGCTGCCGGTGACGATCGAGCTGCTCGTCGCCGCGCAGCTGCTCGCGCTGGGCCTGGCCGTGCCCATGGGCATCACGGCGGCCCGCAACGCGGGCCGCTGGATCGACCAGACGCTGACCACGCTCAGCTTCGCGCTGCTGTCGACGCCGGTGTTCGTCTCCGGCGTGCTGCTGATCCTGGTGTTCGCGGTGAAGTGGCAACTGCTTCCCGCGACCGGATGGACGCCGATCTCGCTCGATCTGGGCTGGAACCTCACCTCGGTGATCCTGCCCGCCCTCACGCTGGCCTTCGCGCAGGTGGCGGTCTACGCGCGGCTGCTGCGCACCGACCTGATCGCCACGCTGCAGGAGGACTACATCACGCTGGCGCGGGCGCGCGGGCTGTCGCCGCGGCGCATCCTGTGGCGGCACGCGCTGCGCCCGTCGGCGATCACGCTCATCACCGCGATCGGCCTCAACCTGGGCGCGCTCATCGGCGGCGCGGTGATCGTCGAGACGCTCTTCGGCCTGCCCGGCATCGGGCGGCTCATCGTCGACTCCATCTTCTCCCGCGACTACCTGACGGTGCAGGGGGGCGTCGTGCTCATCTCGGCGGGATACGTTCTGATCAACTTCGCGGTGGACCTGGTCTACGCCGCGGTGGACCCGAGGATCCGGCGTGCGTAGACAATTCACCACGGTGCTGGCCGTCGCCTGGATCGTCCTGGTGGTCCTGGCCGCGATCACCGCCGACCTGCTGCCGCTGCCCGCCTACGACGAGACCCTGACCGGCCCGGCGAGCGAGGGCCCGACCCTCGCCCACCCGCTGGGCACCGACGCGCTCGGCCGCGACGTGGCCAGCCGGGTGGCCTACGGGGCGCGCGTGTCGCTCCTGGTGGGCATCGGCGCGGTCCTGCTCGGGCTGGCGATCGGCGCGCCGCTGGGCATCCTGGCCGGATACCGCAGGAAGCTGACCGACGCGGTGATCATGGCGGTCAACGACATCGCGCTGGCCTTCCCCGCGCTGGTGTTCGCGCTGGCCGTGGTCGCCTTCGCCGGGGCGAGCCTGCGCAACGTGCTGATCGTGCTGGGCGTGCTGGGAGTCCCGGCGTGGACGCGGCTGATCCGCGGCACCACGATGGCCTTCTCGCGGCGCGAGTTCGTGCTGGCCGCCCGCCTGCTCGGCGCCCGCGACCGGCGCATCCTGGTCAGGGAGATCCTGCCGAACGTGGCCGTGCCCGCCGCCTCCTACGCCTTCATCGGCATGGCGGTGGTCATCGTCGCCGAGGGCAGCCTGGCCTTCCTGGGCCTGTCGGTGCAGGCGCCGACGCCGACGTGGGGCGGCCTGATCAACGAGGGCCGCGCGCTGCTCGACACCGCGCCGCACATCACGCTCGCTCCGTCGGTGGTCATGTTCCTGACCGTCCTGTCGTTCAACCTGGTGGGCGACCGGCTGCGGGCCAGGACCGACGTACGGCAGAGCGGCCTGGAACCGGTACGGCAGGCGCCCCCGGCCGCCTCGCCCACCGTGCACGTCGTCAGGCAGGACACCCTCCTGCAGGTCGAGGAGATGCGCACGCACTTCCAGACCGAGCGGGGCCTGGTGCGCGCGGTCGACGGCGTCTCCTTCACCCTGGAGCGCGGCAAGACGCTGGCCATCGTGGGCGAGTCGGGGTCGGGCAAGTCGATGCTGATCCGCTCCATCCTGGGCCTGCTGCCGGGCTCCGGGGTGATCCGCTCGGGCAGCGTCTACCTCGACGGCGAGAACCTGACGAGCTACACCCCGCAGGAGATGCGTCAGGTGCTCGGCCCTCGCATGGGCACGGTCTTCCAGGACCCGATGACGGCGCTCAACCCGGTGCGCACCATCGGCGCCCAGGTGACCGAGCCGCTCAGGGTGCACCTGGGCCTGGACCGCAAGCAGGCGCGCGCCGAGGCGATCAGGCTCCTGGCGCAGGTCGGCCTGGCCGACCCGGTCAGGGCGCTGAAACGCTACCCGCACGAACTGTCGGGCGGCATGCGCCAGCGCGTGACGATCGCGATGGCGTTGTCGTGCGACCCGGACGTGCTGTTCGCCGACGAGCCGACGACCGCGCTCGACGTCACCATCCAGGATCAGGTGCTGCGGCTCATCCACCGGCTGCGCCAGGAGCGTCATCTGGCCGTGGTGCTGGTCAGCCACGACCTGGCGGTGGTGCGGCAGTGGGCGGACGAGGTCATCGTCATGTACGCGGGCAAGGTGGTGGAGCGCGGGGCGACGGCCGAGATCTTCTCCCGTACCCGCATGCCGTACACCGAGGCCCTGTTGCAGGCGGTGCCCAAGCTCGGCGATCCGCCGCACCACCGGCTCAGGGTGATCACTGGCCGCCCGCCCGACCTGGCGGCCCTGCCCCCGGGGTGCGCCTTCCAGCCGCGCTGCCCCTATGCCCAGGAGCGGTGCGCGCTGGAGGCGCCGCCGCTGGACGAGGACTGCGCGTGCTGGTATCCGCTCAACGTCAGGGAGAGTCATGGCCGGTAGCGGCAGCGCCCACCTTCGCGAACCCGATCAGGTCGCGCTGCGGGTGCAGGACCTGGTGGTGGAGTTCCGCGGCGGCGTGCAGGCCGTCTCGGGGGTCAGTTTCGACGTGGCGCGCGGCGAGACGCTCGGCATCGTGGGCGAGTCGGGCTGCGGCAAGTCCAGCACGGCACGCGCGCTGGTGCAGCTGCCTCCGCCCCGTTCCGGCTCGGTGCGGCTGGACGGGGTGGAGCTGACCGGCCTGAAGGGCGAGGCGCTGCGCCGTACCCGCAGACGCCTACAGATGATCTTCCAGGATCCGATCTCGTCGCTGAACCCGCGGCGGCGGGTGCGCGACATCGTGGCGGAGGGCCCCCGCCTGTGGGGGGCGGACGACTCGGAGGTCGACGAGATCCTGGAGGCGGTCGGCCTCGATCCGGCGACGGCGGCCACCCGCCGCGCGCACGAGTTCTCCGGTGGCCAGTGCCAGCGCATCTCGATCGCCAGGGCGCTGGTGCTGCGGCCGGAGGTGGTGATCTGCGACGAGCCGGTCTCCGCGCTGGACGTCTCGGTGCAGGCGCAGATCCTGGCCCTGCTGGAGGAGCTGAAGGAGCGCTACCGGCTCACCCTCGTCTTCATCGCCCACGACCTGGCGGTGGTCAAGAACGTCAGCGACCGCATCCTGGTGATGTACCTGGGCAAGACGTGCGAGCTGGCGCCCGGCACGGAGCTGATCGACCGGCCGGCGCATCCGTACACGCGGGCGCTGCTGGCCGCGGTGCCGGGCGGGGGCCGCACGTCGGAGACGCTGATCAGCGGCGAGCCGCCCTCGCCCGTCTCGCCGCCGAGCGGGTGCAGGTTCCGCACCCGCTGCCCGCTGGCGACCGAGCGGTGCGCGGCGGAGGAGCCGGTGATGCGGCAGGTCGGCGAGGGACACTTCGCCGCCTGCCACTACCCGCTGCTATAGCGGCAGCCCACCGGTGGCCGCCCAGGTGGAGCCGGTGGAGCGGTAGGCGTCGATGGTGCGCTCGGCGATGCGCATCTGGTGGATCTCGTCGGCCCCGTCGGCCAGGCGGGCCCAGCGGGCGTGCTGGAACATGTGCGCGAGGGGCGTGTCGGTGGAGTAGCCGAGCGCCCCGTGCACCTGCACGGCCCGGTCGACGATGCGGTTGAGGCTCTGCGCGACGAAGTGTTTGGCCATGGACACCTCGGTGCGGAAGTCCTCGCCCTTGTCGATCTTCGAGGCGGCGTGCAGCACCATGAGCTTGCACTGGTAGAGCTCCATCGCCGAGTCGGCGATCAGCCACTGCACGCCCTGCTTGTCGGCCAGCACCGAGCCGTGGCTGTAGCGGTTGAGCGCCCGGTCGACCATCATGTCGAGCGCGGTCTCGGCCTGGGAGATCCACCGCATGCAGTGGGCGAGCCTGGCCGGTCCGAGGCGGTACTGCCCCAGCCGGTGGCCGTTGCCGCGCCCGCCGAGGATCTGCTCGTCGGTGACGCGCAGGTCGGTGATGACGATCTCGCTGTGGCCGGTGGAGCCGTGCATGGTCTCCACCTCGCGCACGTCGTTCCATCCGTCGCTGGGCAGGTCGACGAGGAAGGCGGTGTTGCCGCCCCGCTCCCCCGGCGGCACGTCCTCGGTGCGGGCGATGAGGATGGCGAAGTTGGCGCGGCGGGCGTTGGAGATGAACCACTTGTGCCCGTTGATGACCCACTCGTCGCCGTCCTTGACGGCCTTGGTCTGGATGAGGGTGGGGTCGGATCCGGCCACCTCGGGCTCGGTCATGGCGAAGCACGACATCTGGACGCCTTCGAGGAGCGGCTTGAGGTAGCGCTCCTTCTGGTCGTCGCTGGCCCAGTGGAGCAGCGTGTGCATGTTGCCCTCGTCGGGGGCCATGCAGTTGAGCACCCACGGGCCCAGCCTGGTCTTGGCCGCCTCCGCCTGGACCATGGCGAGCTCGACGTGCCCCAGGCCCATGCCGCCCCACTCCTTGGGCATGTGCGGCAGCCACAGGCCCTCGGCCTTGGCCTTCTCCCGCAGGCCGAAGATGGTGCGCAGGTAGTCGTCACGCGAGGCGTTCTCGTCGACCGCCGGGATGACCGTCTCCTGGATGAAGGTGCGGACCTTCCGCCGCAGGTCCTCGTGTTCGGGCGCGAGGGTGAAATCGATGGCCATGGGCGGGTCCTCCTGTGTTTTAAGGCGGTTGCCTTATTAAACTCTCCCTTGTGCCGCCGAATCCAGAAGAAACCCGAAATCGCCTCATATCCGCCGCCGAGCGGCTCTTCGCCGAGCGCGGCGTCGACACGGTGTCGCTGCGGGAGATCAACGCGGCGGCGGGCCAGCGCAACAACACCGCGCTGCAGTACCACTTCGGCGACCGCGCGGCGCTGGTGCGGGCCGTGCTGGGACGCCACCAGCCGGGCGTCGAGGCCGCCCGGCACCGGCTGCTCGACGCCTACGAGGCGGGTGCCGGGGATCCGGGCGGCAGGCGTCCGTGCGATGCGCGGCGGGAGCTGGCCGGGGCCCTGGTACGGCCGGCGGCGGCCAAGCTCGGTGACCCCGAGGGAGGGCGCGACTACCTGCGCATCCTCGGCCAGCTGGTGGCACGCCCCGAGCCCGCGGTGCCGCGCGACAGCATGCAGCGCTGGCGCGAGCTCGTCGAGCCGTGGCTGCCCGACGGAGCAGCCCGGCTGCACCAGCGTTTCATGGCCGTGCGCGTCACCTACGCCGAGCTCGCCCGCCGCGCCCTGCTGCCCTCGGGCGGCGACGAGCGGCTGTTCACCAGCCACCTCGTCGACGTGGTCGCCGCGGTCCTGGCCGCCGAGGTGTCCCAGGAGACGGCGCTGCTGCTGGCGGAACGCGACTGAACCGGAACCCTCGCGGGGGTGGCGGTGTACACCAGGCGTGGAAACGTACGAGGTGCTGGACAGCACCACCGAGGACGCGCCCGGCCGCGGGCGGATCGTGCTCGCCGCCGTCACGGTCGTCGCCGTCGCTGCGGCCGCCGTGCTGCTGTGGCCGCGCGAGGCCGCCCCGCCGCCCGCGACGGGGGCGAGCGCCGTCCCGACGCAGACCGCCCCGGTCCCCGCGCCGGTGACCGCGACGGGTGCGCCCATCGACGTCGCCCCTGCCCCCGAGCGCGAGGGCGAGCTTCCCCTGCTGCCCACCGCCTTTCCCGCCACCCTCGACCCCGCCGCGGCCCGCCCGCTGTCGTCGTGGCCGCTCACGCGCGCCATCGCCCTGTTCCAGCAGTACGGCGAGCAGGGCGACGGCCGCCTGCTCGCGCTCGGCGAGGACGGCGGGCTGCGCGAGCTCGACGGCCTCGACCTGGCCCCCGTCACCGACCGCGACGGCAACCGGCAGGCCGCCCTGGACGACACCTCCCTCAGCCCCGACGGCACCCGCGCCGCCTTCGCCCAGAAGGACGAGGTCGTGCTGGTCGAGCTGGCCACGGGCGCGATGAGCCGGCTGCCGCTGCCCGGCTTCAACGAGCGCGTCTCCTGGCGCCCCAACGGCATCGGCCTGCTCGTCGAGCAGGATCCGCGCGTCTACCTGATGGACACGCGCACCGGCGTCGCCACGCGCATGCCGTACCCGGCCTGGGGCCTGGTCGCGGGCGGCGAGATCGGCGCGGACGTGCACCGGCTCGACGCCGACGACGGCGAGAAGCCGGCCATGCTGTCCCGATGGGACTCCTCGGGCGTACGGCAGGCGAGCACGCCGGTGCGCCCCCCGGTCGGCACCGGCGAGTGGTGGGGCACCGGCTGGCTTCGCGAGGGCCGCATCGCCCGCGACGTGTTCGGCGCCGGCGGCCCGCGTCCCTACGGGGACGTCGTGGAGGCCGAGGCGGTCGTGGTGCTCGACGCCGCCACCGGCGCCACGCTGCGCTCGCTGGTCTTCGAGGGCTTCGGACGCTGGAAGGGATGCTGCGCGGTCATGGGCTGGTACGACCGCGACACCGTGCTCGTGACCAGCGGCGGGGAGCACTCGCGCCTGCTCGCGTGGCGGATCACCGACGGCGCGGTGTTCCGCGTAGGTGACCTACCCGCCCAGATGGGCCTGTCCCTAGGGATCAAGGGTGCTTCCTAGGACGGGGAGATAGGGACTCTGTCCGATGTGTCGTCATGCGCCTTAGCAGCACTCTAGAGGTGTCACCAAGGACACCGACACGGAGGACGACATGAACCCCGAGCTTGAGTACCAGCTGATGAAGAGCCAGGCCGGCGAGCTGCGTCGCGCGGCCGCCCAGCACCGCCGGGTGCGAGAGGCCGAGCGGGCCTCCGGCCGCCGCTCCTTCTTCGGCAAGCGCCGCGACGACTCGTGACGCCATGAGGACGCCGCATCGCGAACTCTGTACAGAGGGGCACCATCCCGGATGGTGCCCCTCTTCCGTGTTCTGACTCCGATACGTTTGTCCCTATGCTGACGACCGCGACTGACATCCGGCCAGCCGTCCAGTCGAGGCTCGCCTGGCTCGACGCCCTGCGCGGCCTGGGCGCGGCGGCGGTCGTGGCAGAGCACCTGTTCACCTGGGCCATGCCCTGGCTGCGGCCGGTCTGGTTCAACATCGGGATGTACGGCGTGCTGGTGTTCTTCCTGGTCAGCGGCTACATCATCCCCCACTCCCTGGAGCGGCGCGGCGACGTGCGCGGCTTCTGGATCGGCCGGCTGTTCCGGCTCTACCCCCTCTACCTGGCGGTCATCGCCCTGGCCCTGGCGGTGTCGTGGTGGGTCCCGATCCGCGCCGAGGTGCCGCGCGACCCGTCGGCGATCGCCTCGCACGCGACCATGCTGCTCGACGTGGTCGGCGCCGGGGGCGTGGTGAACACCATGTGGACCCTCTCGTACGAGATGATCTTCTACCTGCTCGTGTCGGCCCTGTTCGCCGCCGGCCTGCACCGCGGGCGCTCCTGGATCGCCGTGACGCTGGGCGTGACCGCCCTGGTCAGCGGCCTGTTCGTGGCCGGGCCCCCGCTGAGCGGCGGATGGCTGGCCTGGACCTCGATGGTGCTGGTCGTCCTCGGCCTGGCGGCCATGATCTCCGGCCGGATGCGCGGGCCCGCGGCGATCGTGCTCGGCGTCATGGCGCTGCTCCTGCTCCTGCTGTCGAGCCGCGTGCCGTGGTTCGGCGTCGCCGTCGTCGCCGTGATGTTCGCCGGCACCGGCATCCAGCGGTGGGAGCGCGGCGACGGCTCGCTCTGGCCGGTGCTGCTCACGGGCGCGCTGGTCGCCGCGACCCCGGTGTGGGCGCTCAACGCGGGCTGGTGGTGGGTGCGGCCCGACGTGTGGATCTCCACGATCGTGCTGGCCGGAGTCACCTTCGCCGCCGTCATGGCGCTGCGCGGGCGCACGATGCCGCGCGCGCTGACCTGGCTGGGGCTGGTCAGCTACTCCCTCTACCTGCTGCACCTGCCGATCCTCACAATGATGATCGCGGCCGTCGGCGACATGCGGTGGGCGCCCACACACCTGCAGCTGGCGATCGGGGCGGCGTTCCTGCTGGTGCTCATCCCGGCGACCTGGCTGAGCCACCGGGCGATCGAGCAGCCCATGCAGCGGCTGGGCCGCACTCTGAGCGGCGGCCCGCACTCCTAGCGCGGCGGCTCATCGTCGTCGTCGAGCATCGCCAGGGCCAGCGACCGCACGCCCGGCTCCAGATCGGGCGTGGCCAGCGCCAGATGGCTCAGCGACTCCAAGATGGTGACCGGCCGGGTCCTGCTCGCCTGCACCGCCGCCAGGAAACGCCAGCCGACCAGGGCGGCCACGTCCTGCCGCGCGGCCTGGTCGACCCAGGCGGTCGCGATCATCGCCAGCAGCGCCGCCTCGCTCACCCAGTCCTCCGGGCCGTAGGCCAGGTCGACGAGGATCTGGCGGCGCTCCGACGAAGCCCACGGCTGGTCGCCGCGGTGGTGGGCGATGCCCAGGCAGGCCCAGGCCTGCACCTGCCGCAACCACAGCGGCCAGGCACGCAGATCGTCGAACGGCAGGGCGGGCGGGTGCACCATGACACCGAGCAGCTCGTCGAGCGAGGTCGCCGCCAGCCGTACGGCCTGGTCGAACGCGCCGGGAAGGTGCGGCCACGGCTGCTCGGCCAGCACCGCCACCG
Source organism: Nonomuraea sp. NPDC050663 (assembly GCF_044456985.1). Taxonomy (NCBI): domain Bacteria; kingdom Bacillati; phylum Actinomycetota; class Actinomycetes; order Streptosporangiales; family Streptosporangiaceae; genus Nonomuraea; species Nonomuraea sp. NPDC050663. Next base: position 190,254 of record NZ_JBITGL010000009.1, on the reverse strand, counting down.
CCTGCGCGGCCTCCTGGCCGGGCGGCGCGACGGCGGGGACGCCGCCGGTGCCCTCGTAACGCCACACCCGCTGCGAGACCGAGCGGACCGGCCCGTCGAAGCCCGTCTCCGGGACCGGCAGGCGCGGATCGGGCTCCGGCACCGCCTCGACCACCAGCGTGAAACCCGGCAGCGCCCGGCCGAAGGCGAGCATGGCGCTGGGCGGCTCGGGCGCCGAGACCCGCAGCGAGCCGCCCTCGACCCCCTCCTCCTGCTCCAGCACCTGGAAGAGCACGTTGATGACCGCCTCGGAGGCGTCGGCGGGACGGCGCAGCCACGGCCGGGTGCCCGACTGGTTGGCCAGCACCGAGGAGGCGTGCGTGTTGCCGGGATGCTCGGCCAGGTAGGCGGCCAGGTCGAGCAGGTGTCGCAGCTCGCCGTCGGCCTCGAAGCGCATGCCGCAGGCGGTCGGGTAGGCAGACTCGTGACGCGGATCGGCGTCGAGCACCTCCTCGGCCCAGCGCAGCGCCTCCCCGGGACGGCCCGCCCGGTGCACCAGCTCGGCCAGATCGGTGCGCACGTAGAGGTTGCCCGGCTCGATGCGCAGCGCCTCGTGCATCGCCGCCTCCGCCTCCGTCCAGCGCTCCAGGTTGCGGTAGGCGCAGGCCGCCGCCACCGCCGCCTGCAGCGACGGCTCCAGCGCCGAGGAGTGCTCGGCCAGCTTGACCGCCTCCTCCGCGCGCCCCGCCCGTCGCATCAGCATCGAGCCCGCCCACCACAACATCGCCTCGCCCGGATAGGTCTGCGCGGCGTTGCGCACGAGCTGGACGAACGGCTCCAGCGCCGGCCGTTCCTCCTCGTCGACCGGGTCGTGCAACGCCTGCGCCAGGCCCACGATCACCGTGCACAACGTGGCCGGCGACACCTTGCCCGGCAGGTCGGGCCCCACCATCCAGGGCACGTCGGCCCAATGACCGCGCGGCTCGTGCTGCTGCACCGAGCCGATCAGGGCGAGCGCCTCATCGAAGCCGCCGCGTGCCGCCAGCAGGTGCGCCCTGGCCAGCGCGGTGCCGAGGAAGAGCGGCTCGGCCAGGGGGAAGTCGTCCAGGCTCAGCCGGGCCAGCAGCAGCTCGTGCACCGCGAACAGGTTCGGTGCGTGCAGCAGCGCGGTGGCCACGTGCTGGGCGGCATGCCCCAGCTCGCCGTCGTCCAGCGCCAGGCGGGCCATGGACAACTCGCCCTCGGCCTCCTGGTACGGGTCGTTCAGGCCGTCATGACCGTCTGGTGCCACGTTCGTCTCCCCACGGATGGATCGCGACCCCAAACCCTGCCACAACCCTCGCGTCAGTCGCACCCCTCGAACTGCGGCATGAACGTGGTCAGCTCCAGGCCCGTCTCACCGAACCGGTCACGCAGGAGCTTGGCCGCGGCGCCGGTCTGGTACATCACGGTGAGCGCCCGGTTGATCTCCTCGCAGCCCGCCACGTCGCCCGGCCGTACGGCGATGCCGTACCTCTCCTCGGTGAACGGCGCGTTGACGATGGTGAAGGCGCCCTTCTCGCGGGCGGCGTACCCGGCCAGGATCAGGTCTCCGGTGGAGACGGCGTCGACCGCCCCCTTCTTGAGCAGCTCGACGCACTCGCCGTACGTGCCCGCCGGGACCAGCACGGCGGCGATGCCGCGCGCGTCGACGACCCGCGAGGTCGAGATCGAGCCCGACGCCTCGCACAGCCTGCGCCCGGCCAGGTCGCGCACGTCGCGGATGCCCCTGGTGCCCTTGCGGACCAGGATGTCCTGGCGGGAGACGTAGTACGGCCCGGCGAACATCACCTGCCGCTTGCGCGGCGGGCTGATGGAGTAGGTGGCCACCACCATGTCCGCCTCGCCGGTGCGCAGCTTGTCCTCGCGCCCCTCGGACGTCGTCTCGACGAAGCGCACCTTCTTGCCCAGGTGGCGGGCGACGTAGGTGGCCACGTCCACGTCGAAGCCCTCGAACGCCCCCTGGCGGGTCTTGACGGCCAGGCCCGGCTGGTCACCCTTGACGGCGACGACGAGCTCGTCGCCGTCAAGGATGGACGCGCCTCCTCCGGCCCCGCCCGCGCCGCAGCCCGCCGTCAGGAGCAGCGCCACGGCCAGGATCGTCCTCATCTCCCGCACGGTAGGAGGGGACGGTGAACGCGGGATGAAGCGCGGCTAGAGGTCCTCGGACAGGAGGGTGACGAGCTCGACGAGCTGCTCCCTGCTGAGGTTCTTGCGCAGCGCCTTGGCGGCGCTCTCGGGGCGGGAGACGGGGACGCTGATCGTGCGGGCGCGGAACCCGGCGGCGACCATGGCGGCATGGGTGCTCAGCTCGCCCGCGAGCACCTGGTGGTGCAGGGCGGGCGCCTCCTCGCGCAGCCGCTTGAGCGCGGGCGTCTCCTTGGGGGTTGCGGGCTCGGGTGCTTTGGGCGGCTCGGGCTCCTCGGGCTGCTCCGCTTCGATGGCAGCAGGCTCCTGCGCCGCCTCGCCGTCCGCCGCGTCACCGCCCGAGTCGCGGGCCGGTTTCGCGACCCGCTCCTCGTCGAGAGGCTCCTCGCCCAGCGGCTCCTCGCCGGCGGGCTCCCACACCACTTCCTCGACACCCGGCAGCGCCCCCGGAGGCAGCGCGCGCAACGTCTGCTCCAGCCGCGCCGCCACCGCCTGGTCGGTGGCCACCAGCCCCTTGACCAGCCCCAGCGTCACCCCGAGCCCGCGCGGCGGATCGGCCGTCACGAACTCCGCGAAATCGTCGTGCTCGACCAGCTCACCGCTCGGCCCGGTGAACTCCCGCCAGGCCTCCAGCTTCAGCACATCGCGCAACCCTCGCGTGGCGAGCTCGACGGCCGGTCGCGCCTCATGGACGACCGCCGACAGCTCCGCCACCCGCTGACCGTACTCACCCAGAAGGTCCTCACCAGGCACGCCGATCCTCCCCCGCCGCGTGTCAGACCGCTTGAGTATAGGGAGCACGCGGGCCTAACGCTCCGCTGATCGGGCAGTGGGCGAGGCGTGGAATCGAAGGAACGCACCCCAGAGGACCTGCCGCCCGCCGAGGCCGGAGTGGAGGGCGAGAGCGACGTCGTGGCCGAACGGTCGGGCATGAAGCTGCACCGCCCCCGCCGCCCGATCCCCGCGGACCTCGTCGAGGTCGGCGGTGGTGAGAGCGAGGAAGCAGAGGAGGAAGAGAAGGATCTGTCGTAGGGCGTTTCCTACTGTGTAACGTTGTTTCCCATGGGACCTCATCCGCACGGATGGTGGATCGTCCTCCACCTCCTCCTGTTCGTCTTCTGGCTCGGCGGCGACCTCGGCGTCTACTACTCCAGCAGGTTCGTCCTGCGCACCTCCCTCACCCCCCAGGCCAGGACCACCGCGCTGAAGATCATGAGCGGGCTGGATCTGTGCCCGAAGATCTGCCTGGTGTTGTTCCTCCCGAGCGGGGTGACCCTGATGGCCCTGGAGCCGCACGGGGCCACCCTGTTCGGGGTTCCGCTGTTCCAGCCGTGGCTGGTGGTGCTGGTCTGGGTCTTCGCGCTGGTCTGGCTCTGGATGACGGTGAGCGACCATCACGCGCCGGGCCAGCGGCGGTGGGTACGGCGGGCCGACTGGACAGTGAGGATCGTGCTCATCGCGGTGATCGCCGGGGCGGCCGCGTACACGCTGATCGCCGCGACGCCGTTCGGGGTGGAGACCAATCCCCGCTGGCTGGGGGCCAAGCTGGCGCTCTACGCGCTGACCATCGGGGCGGGGCTGGGGATCCGGCTGGCGTTGCGGCCGTTCGGGCCGGCCTTCGGGACCCTGGTGACCACGGGGTCCACGCCCGAGGTCGAGAAGGCGCTGAAGCGGTCGGTCGACGGCTGCGTGCCGTACGTGTGGCTCATCTGGGGCAGCGTGGTGGTGGCGGCGGTGCTCGGGGTGATCAAGCCGGGCGCGAACCTGTGACCGGCGCCCGGATGCTCACGCCGGGCGCGCGCCGGTGAGCATGTGAGCCCCGGCCGGGGCTCACCGCTCGGGGCTTATGGCTCGGGGTCGGCTGTGACGCCGTGGTAGCCGAGTTGGGCCGACAGGCGGGAGGCGGCCTCGACGACGACGGGGGCCTCCGCCTGCATGCGCGGTTTGAAGCGGGCGCCCGGCCCCGACAGGCTGACGGCGGCGATCACGACGCCGTCGTGGTCGAAGACGGGCGCGGCGACGGAGGCGGAGCCCTCCTGGCGTTCGCCGAGCGAGGTCGCGTAGCCCCTGCGGCGGATCGCGGCCAGTTCCGTGCGGAGCTTGGCGGCGTCGGTGATGGTGCGCGGCGTGAGCGCGTCGAGCCGGTGCCTGGTCAGGTAGCCCTCGACCTCCTCCTCCCGCAGGAAGGCCAGGATGACCTTGGAGGAGCTGCCCGCGTGGAGCGGGTAGGGGATGCCCAGCGACACCTCCATGCGCAGCTCCTGGTCGGGGACGACCTGCTCGACGTACATGCGCGTGTCGCCGCGGCGCACCGACAGCGTCGCCGTCTCGTGCACCTGGGCGGCCAGGCGGCGCAGCTCGGGGCCGGCCATGGCGCGCAGGTCGGTGCGCGCCAGGTAGGCGCGGCCGAGCGCGATGGCGGCGTGGCCCAGGGAGTAGCGCCTGGTCACCGGGTCGAGGTTGATGAGCTCGCGGCTGCGCAGCGCGGTGAGGATGCGATGCACTGCGGCCTTGGTCAGGTCGAGCTCGGTGGCGATCTCGGTCACCCCGAGATCGGGACGGGTGCTGCGGCCGAAGAGCAGCAAGACGTCCATCGCCCGTTCCACGGCGGCGATCGAGCGGCTCTGGTTCTCGGAGTCCACCTGCGCGGTCACCGGGACAGTGTATTTCGCTGAGGGAAACATCGTCACGTTGACACCGCGACGGCCTGCTCGTTACCTTCAGCGTGACAGCGTTTCCATTATCGAAACGGTGAGACCGTGGACGGTGACATCTTCCGCACGGTCATGGCCCAGTGGCCGAGCGGCGTGGTGCTGGTGACGACCGGATCCGCGCAGCAGTGGCACGGCATGACCGCGAGCGCCTTCGCCAGCGTGAGCCTTTCGCCGCCCATGGTCCTGGTGTGCCTGGCGCGGGGCACGCGCACGCACGAGCTGGTGAGCTCCAGCGGGTGCTTCGCGGTGAACATCCTCGGGCAGGACCAGGCGCGGCTCGGGCGGGTGTTCGCCGGGCAGGGCGAGGTGGCCGACCGCTTCACGCACGGGCGGTGGACGACGGGGGTGACCGGGGCGCCGCTGCTGGCCGACGCCGCCGGATGGCTCGACTGCCGGGTGCACCAGGCGCACCCTGGCGGTGACCACACGATCTTCGTGGGCGACGTGCTGGCCGCCGCCTCGCCGCGGCGCGTGGCGCCGGTGCTGTTCCACTCGCGGGCGTGGAGCCGCCTGGCCGATCCGCTGCCCGAGCGGGTGGCGGTCGCCGACACGGGCGTGCTGGGCGCGCTCCGGGCCCAGGGCGTGGACGGGGCACGGCTCGCGGCGCTGGCGCGCGGGATCCGGCTGGCGGGAACGCGGGTGCGCCTGCCGGGCGACGACCCGCGCGAAAAGGCAAGCGACGATCTTGATCCGGCGACCGCCTCGGTGGTCGTGCGCGATCCCGGTGACGTACGGCGGGCGGCTGCGATGGGGGTGGGGGTGGTGGAGTTCGACGCCGGTGAGCCGGGCGGGGATGCCGTGCCCGAGGCGGCGCGGCGGGCCGGGCTCACGGCCGTCGCCCACCTCGGTGACGCCTTCGCGCCGCACCGCGCCGAGCACGTGCTCGCCTCCGTCACCCGGCTCGCCGAGGCAGGGTGCGACGAGATCGCGCTCGCCGAGGGCGGCAGCGCGGCGACGCCCATGCACGTGCGCGCCCTCCTGGGTGACGCCGACGCGGGCGCCGCGCTCCGGGTGGGGCTGCGCGGCGGCGACGGCATGGGGCTGGTCAACGCTCTCATCGCGATGAAGAGCGGCGTGAGCCGCTTCGACACCACTCTGGGCGGTCTGGACGGGGCGCTGCCCGCGGAAGACCTGCTCCTGCTGGCCGGCCAGCTCGACGTGGCCTGCTCGGCCGACCGCGAGGCGCTCCTCGCACTGAAGCACTGAGCTGCTGAAGCGCTGGACCGCTGAAGCGCCGAAGCACTGAACCGCCGATGCACTGCACCAAGAAGGGACCACCGTGGCTGACCAGTTGACAGGCGAGCGCCTCCTCGACGACATGAGCGAGGACGAGCGCGCCCGAGCGGAACGGGTCGAATCCGTGCTGCCCGCGCTGCGCGCCGCCGCGCAGCGCGCCGACGCGGAGGGCGACTTCCCCGTCGAGCACGTGGCGCTGCTGCGCGAGGCGGGGCTGCTCGGCCTGGTGGTGCCGCGGGAGCACGGCGGCCTGGGCGGGACGTTGCGCGACCTGGCGGCGGCCACGTTCGCCATGGGCACCGCCTGCCCGTCGACGGCGCTGGCGTACTTCTTCCACAACACCAGCGCCTCCCGCGGCCTGCTTCCGCTGGAGGCGATCGAGGCCGGGCTCTTCGACGAGGAGGAGATCCCGCCGGTGCGGGCCTTCGCCACGAAGGTGCTGGACCGGATGGGGTCGGGGGTGTGGCTGGCCAACTTCGCCTCCGAGTCGGTCAAGAGCTCGGGAGCCAACATCACGATCGCCACCACCGCCCGCCGTACGGACGGCGGCTGGGTGCTGGACGGCGAGAAGTCGTTCGGCTGCGCGACGGGGGTGGCCGACTACTACCTGACCACGGCCAAGCTGGAGGGCCACGAGACGGCGGAGGGGCTGGCCACCTTCTTCGTGCCGCGTGACGCTGCCGGGGTCTCCACCAGGGCGGCGTGGGACGGGCTCGGCATGCGTGCCACCGCCAACAACGGCATCCGGCTCGACGGCGTCTTCATCCCGCAGGACGAGGCGCTGACGATTCCGGGAGCGTTCACGCGGATGCTGCGGATGAGCCGGGGCAGTTTCGTCGGCAACCAGCTGGCCATCGCCGCGGTGTACACGGGCTGCGCGCAGAACGTCTTCGACGAGGTCGTGGGGCAGCTGACGCGCAAGACGTTCGCCGACACCGGCCGGCCGATCGCCTCCTCCCCCATGCACCAGCAGCTCATCGGCGAGATGTCGGTGAACCTGGAGACCGCCTACCTGTGGTTGCGGCGGCAGCTGGATCTGGAGACGTCGCAGCCTCCCTTGCGGCCCAAGCCGGAGGTCTTCCGCCAGTGGCGCATGGGCAAGGGGTCGGTGACGGAGGCGTGCTTCCAGGTGGCGCTGGGGGCGTTCAAGGCGTCGGGGACGAGCGGTGCCATGATGGGCGGCGTCGTGGGCCGGGCGCTGCGTGACCTGGCCATGGGGCTGGTGATGACCTTCCCCGCCGAGCGCGGGAGGCTGGAGGTGGCCCAGATGGTGACGCAGGCCAAGGAGAACGAGTTGTTCACGACGGCGGAACGGCCGTGAGCGCCCGCACCCCGCTGGTGCTGGGGCCGACCGCCGACCTGGTCGACGGCGCGTGGGCGGCGGCGACCGAGGACCTCGGCTTCGACCTGGAGAATCCCGCCACCGGCGAGCCCGTCATCCGTGCTCTCGGCTCGTCCGGCGCCCGCGTGGAGGCGGCGCTGGCCGCCGCCGAGCGGGCCGCGCCTGGCTGGGCGGCCACCTCCGTCGAGGAACGTGCCGCGCTGCTCGACGCCGCGGGCGCCGCGCTGGCCGGGCGGGTGGCCGAGATCGTGGCGCTGGAGGCGTTCGCGACGGGCGTGCCGATCCGCCAGACGACCCCGCTCGGCTTCATCGTGCACGGCGCCTTCCCGCTGGCGGCCGCGCAGCTGCGGGCCGGGCTGCTGTCGTCGGAGCGTGACGGCGTCGAGGTGCACCGGCTGCCGCTCGGCCCGGCGTTGTGCCTGGTGCCGTGGAACGCGCCCGCGCCCATGGCGGCGCACAAGGCGGCCAGCGCCCTGGCCGCCGGCTGCCCGGTGGTCCTCAAGGTCAGCGAGTTCGCCCCGTACGGCACGCAGCTCCTGGCCGAGGTGCTGAACGAGGTGCTGCCGCCGGGCGTCTTCCAGCTGGTGCACGGCGACGCCCGCACCGGGGCGCTGCTGACCGGCGATCCCCGTGTCCGCGCCGTGTCTTTCACCGGCGGCCTGGCCGGGGGCCGGGCGGTGGCCGCGGCCTGCGCCGCCCACCTGCGTCCCGCCCAGCTGGAGCTGGGCGGCAACAACCCGCTGGTCGCCCTGCCCGACGCGGACGTGGCGGAGATCGCCCGCGCCGCCACCGAGCTGCTGACGACGCTCAACGGCCAGTGGTGCCGCGCGCTCGGACGGCTCATCGTGCCCCGCCCCCTGATGGAGCAGGTGGTGGAGGCGACCGGCGACCGGCTGCGGGCGCTGCGCGCCGGGGATCCGCTCGCGCAGGACACCGAATACGGGCCGCTGGTGCACTCGCGGCACCGGGAGCGGGTGCGCGACGAGACCGCCCGCGCGGGCGGCCATGCCGTGCCGTACGGCGTCATGCCCGACAAGGGCAACTTCCTGGCGCCCACGCTCGTCACCGGCGTCGACCTGGCCGACGAGATCTTCGGCCCGGTCGCCTCGGTCGTGCCGTACGACACCGTCGAGGAGGCCGTCGGCCTGGCCAACGCCACGCCGTACGGGCTGGAGGGTTACGTCGTCGGCGCCGACGAGGAGCGGGCCCTGGCGGTCGCGCGGCGGGTGCGGGCCGGCGAGGTCAAGGTCAACGGATCGAGCGTGATGAGCCTGCACCTGTTCACCCCGCGCCCGGCGTGGGGGCTTTCCGGGCTGGGCGAGGAGGGGACCACCGAGACCATCCTGTTCTTCACCGGCGCGCGTGTCGTCGGCGTCGAGGGCCGGGCATGAGCGACGTGCTCGTGGCCGGGGCCGGGCCGGTCGGGCTCGCCGCGGCGCTGACCCTGGCCAGGGGCGGGGCGTCGGTCACGGTGCTGGAGGCGGGGCCGGGGCTGGCCGCCGAGTCGCGCGCCTCGACCTTCCACCCGCCGACGCTGGAGATGCTGGCCGGGCTGGGCGTCCTCGACGCGCTCATGGCCAGGGGGCTGGTCGCGCGCACCTTCCAGTATCGCGACCGGGCGACGGGGCCGATCGCCGTGCTCGACCTGGGCGTGCTCGCCGACGACACGCCGTACCCGTTCCGTGTGCAGTGCGAGCAGAGCAAGCTCACGCCGATCCTGATGGAGGAGCTCGTACGGCACGGCGGGCGGGTGCTGTTCGGCCGGCGCGTCACCGACGTGCTGGCGCACGCGGGCGGCGTGGTGGTGACGGCCGGGGGCGAGCGCCACACGGGGCGGTGGCTGATCGGCGCGGACGGCGCGCACTCGGCGGTCCGGCGGAGCCTGGGCGTCGCGTTCGAGGGCCTGACGTATCCGGAACGTTTCCTGGTCGCCTCGGTCGAGGAGGACGTGGCGGCGCTGCTGCCGGGGCTGGAGCCGATCAACTACGTGTTCGATCCCGGGGAGTGGCTGGTGGTGCTGCGCACACCCGACCACTGGCGGGTGCTGCTGCCCACGCCCGAGGGGAGCGCCGACGCCGAGGAGCTGGGCCGGCTGCCCGGGCGGTTGCGGGCGGTGGCCGATCCCGGGCGGGACTGGGCGCTGGCGCACGCCTCGCTGTATCGGGTGCACCAGCGGGTGGCGGCGCGTTTCCGTCACGGGCAGGTGCTGCTGGCGGGGGACGCGGCGCACGTCAACAATCCCTTGGGCGGGCTGGGGATGAACAGCGGCATCCACGACGCCGTGCTGATGGCCCGGGCGTTGCTCGGCGATCCGGCGGGGGTCGGCGGGGTGGCGGCGCGGCGGCGGGAGGTGGCGCTCGGGCACGTCCGGGCGATCAGTCACGGGAACTGGGAGCGGATGCGGTCGGCCGACCCCGCGGCTCATCACGCCGAGCTCCGCGCCCTGGCCGCGGATCCGGGCAAGGCACGGGCCTACCTGCTGCGGGCGTGCTTGATCGACTCTCTCAGGGAAACGGAAGCGGGGACTCCGTGATCGTCAGGGAGAACCCCGCCCGCTTCACCGAGGTCGTCGGACGCAAGCCCGTCTCCTCCCCCGAGGCGGTCGACGCCGCCGTGCGGCGTGCGGTGGACGCCCGGCGCGCGTGGGCGGCGCTCCCCCTCGACGACCGGATCGGGGCCCTGCGCGCGGCCGTCGACGCCGTCGAGGCGCGGCACGGCGAGCTGGCCGTCCTGCTGGCGCGCGAGTCCGGCAAGCCGTTGCCCGACTGCCGGGGCGAGATCGGCTTCGCCCTGACCTACGCCCGGTGGGTGTGCGATCAGGCGCCCCGCGTCCTGGCGCCCGCCGAGGTGGACGACGCGGCCGGGCGCCTGCTCGTGCGACGCCTGCCGTACGGCGTGGTGGCGTGCCTGACCCCCTGGAACGCCCCCGTCATCCTGGCGCTGCTCAAGCTCGTCCCGGCGCTGGTGGCGGGCAACGCGGTGGTGCTGAAGCCCTCGCCGCTCGCGCCGATGGCGGTGAGCGAGGTGGCGGCGGCGCTGCCCGCGGTGGAGGTGGTGCACGGCGGGGCGGAGGCCGGGCGGGCGCTGGTCGGCCACACGCTGGTCCGCAAGGTCGCCTTCACCGGCGGCGAGGCGGCCGGGCGGCAGATCGCGGCGGCGGCGGGCGGCATGCTGACCCCGTCGGTGATGGAGCTGGGCGGCAACGACCCGGCGTTGTTCCTGCCGGACTTCGAGCTGTCGGAGCCGGGCTACGAGCGCCTGGTCATGGCCTCGTTCGCCACGAGCGGTCAGGTGTGCATGGCGGCCAAGCGGCTCTACGTGCCGCGCTCGCGGGCGGAGGAGTTCGCCGGGGCCTACCTGGCGGCGGCCTCGCGGGTGCTGGCGGTGGGCGATCCGCTGGCGGAGGGCGTCACGATGGGGCCCGTCGTCTCGGCCGGGGCGCGGGAGCGGATCGTGGCGCTGGTGGCCGACGCGGAGAGCCGGGGAGGGACGGCGTTGCGGCTCGGGCGGGCCGTCGGCGACCTCGACGCCGGATATTTCGTGACCCCCGTCCTGGTGACCGGAGTGCCGGAGGACGCGCCGCTGGTGCGTGAGGAGCAGTTCGGCCCCGCGGTGCCGCTGCTGGTGTACGACACCGAGGAGGAGCTCCTGGCCAGGGCGAACGCGGGCGAGCTCGGCCTGGCCGCCTCGGTCTGGTCGGCCGACGAGGAGCGCGCGTTCGCGATGGCCGGGCGCGTCGAGGCGGGCTTCGTGTTCGTCAACACGCACAACAGGACCGGGATGTCGCTGCGCGCCCCCTTCGGAGGGGTCAAGCGCAGCGGCTACGGGCGGGAGTACGGCGAGGAGGGCATGCTGGAGTACGTGCAGAGCGGCGTCGTGCACGCGCCCGCCGCCTTCCGCGCGGGCGGTGCCGGATCGGCGCCCGGCGCCTACCCGCTGTGAGCCACGAGCGCCGCGCACAGGGACCAGGGGCGGCCGTCGACCAGGTCGGTTCCGCGTGACACGTGCCGGTTGACCGCGCGGGCGGGCCAGATCTCGGCGTGCACGATCGTGTCGCCGTTCTTCACCTCGGTCACGATCGGGTGGCTGATGCGGCCGGTGAAGGGCCCTTCCCACGCGGTCCAGAGGGTGAAGTCGGAAGGCAGGCCGAGGACGGCGCCCGCCTGGCCGTCAGGGCCCTCGCCGCCCGCCGCGACGATGTTCAGCCGGTTCTCGGCCGAGCGTTCCAGCAGGCCGAGGCGCAGTTCCCAGGGTTCGCGCGGGGTGAAGGGCACGGCGACCACGTCGGCGTCGGCCAGGGCGGCCAGGCGGAACTCCTCGGGATGCCTGGCGGCCTGGCCCGCGACGATCGCCAGGCGGCCCCAGGGGAGCTCGTACACGGGGCAGGGCCGGTCACGGGGCGGCGTCACGCCGTCCTCGCCCACCAGGGTCCCGCCGCCGGTGACCACGTGGGCGCCGGTGCCGCGCAGGGCGTGGCGGGCGTCCGCCTCGGACACGGGTGACTCCTCGGGCAGCACGATGAGCCGCGCGCCCTCGTGTGCCGCCTGCCGTACCGAGGCCGCGTCCCCTCGCACCACCGCCACCCGCACCGACGCCGCCCCCGCGGGAGCACGGCGCCCGTGGGGGCGCTCGGCGATGGGGCCGTATCGTTCCGGGCGGCGCGTGGCGAACAGGCGCGCCCGCTCGGCGTCGGCCGAGCCGGGGTCGATGTCGGCCACCACGACCGCCTCGCCCTCGCGGGGCGCCTTGGCGACCACGGTGCCGTCGGGCGCGACGATCTGGCTCTCGCCCGCCCCGTGCAGCCACTGCGGAGGCACCTTGAGCCCCGCGCTGACCGCGTCGAGCCGTTCGGCGGGGATCAGCGGCCCGACCTTGTTGGCCGCCACCACCCACACCTTGTTCTCGGCGGCGCGCACCGGGATGTGCAGAGACGCCTCGTCGGTGGCGAAGGAGTTGAGGCTGTTGAGCAGCACCTGGGCCCCCCGCAGCGCGAGCCCCCTGGTGACCTCGTTGATGACGCCCTCCATGCAGGCGTACAGGCCGAGGCGCCCGGCCGCCGTCTCCACGACCGGCCCGGCGCTCACGCCCCGGTCGAGGTGGTCGTTCTCGGCGCCCATGAGGATCTGCTTGTCGGCCTCCGCCAGCAGCGTGCCGTCGGGGCCGTACAGGAGGGAGGCGCCGGTGGTGCGGCCGTCGTCGCGGGCGAGCGTCACGCCGATCTTGACGTGGATCCCGTGGTCGGCGGCCCGCCGGGCGATCGCCGTCAGGAAGGCGTCGCCGTGCCTGCACGCCCGCTCCCTGGCCTGTTCGCGGCTTTCGTACCAGGACAGGTGATTGCAGAACTCCGGCAGCACGACCAGCGCGGCGCCCCGCGCGGCGGCGGAGTCGATCGCGCGGAGGCAGGACGCGAGGTTGGCCGCCCCATCGGTGCCGACCTCGAACTGGGCTGCTGCGACCCGGACCACGCGGCCTCCATGTTACGTCTAGTGAAACCCTGTTTCCATTCTTTAGGATTCCGGCACAAACGTCCAGAGGAGGCCCCGGTGCTCACCCACGTCGTCCTGATGAAGTTCACCGACCCCGCCGACGCCACAACGGCCAAGGACCTGCTGGAATCGCTGGAAGGCGCGGTGCCGCAGATCGCCGCGATCCACGTCGGGCTGGACGTGGTCGGCTCCCCCGTCTCCTACGACCTGTGCATGACGACCACCCACGACTCGCTCGAGGCGCTGCGCGGCTACCAGGAGCATCCCGCCCACCTGGAGCTGGCCGGCTGGCTGCGCCCGCGCCTGGCCGCCCGCGCCGTCGTGGACTACGAGCCGTGATGCCGCTGGTGTACGGCGCGCTGGCCTGCGTCCAGGCCGGGCTCGCCCTGCTGCTGTTATCCCGCAAGGCGTGGATCCCGGGGGTCGTCGGGCTGGGGATCGCCGCCGACTCCGCGATCATCGCCCTGGGCGCGGGCGAATCGCTCAACTTCGTCAGGTTCGCCGTGCACGCCGTGCTGACGCCGCTCCTCATCGGCTATGTCGCCATGCTCCACCGCGTCCTGGTGCGTACCGCCTGGATCGCGGCGGCGGCGCTGATCGTCGTCGACACGGTGGCCCTGGCGGACCTGCGCCTGGAGCCGCGCGCCTGGGCGGGCACCCTGCGCTACGTCTCCGCCGAGTCGTCGCCCCCGGTGGCGGCCCTGATCACCACGGCGGCGCTGCTGGCCGCGGGGGTCGCGACCTGGCGCAGGCACGGCTCGCCTTGGCTGTTCTTCTCGGCGCTGTTCCTGCTCGTGGCCTCGGGAGCGGGCGTGGTCGTGCCGATCCTGGGCAACCTGGGCGAGGCCGTCATGCTGGCCGGGCTCTGGACAGCGGCCACCGTTTCGCGACATGCTGCAGAAAGGAAACAGCGTTTCAATGAATGAAACAGAGGTGCGCGGGTGAAGGAGACGCTTCAGCACGTCGAGCAGATGCTCGACGACTCTCCGGTCATCGACGTCACGCAGACCTTCGAGCAGCTACGCGGCATCCTGGCCGAACTCAAGGCCATGATCGACGCGAGGTTCCGGGTGGAGCGCGACCCATGCAGCCTCGACAGCTACGGGAGCCCCGACGGTCCCGGCGGCAGCCTGGAGGCCTACAGCGGGCCCGAGGTCGACTGGATGGTCCACTCCTGGCTGGGCAACCCGAAGGCCAGCTTCGCCAACCTGCACCTGACGGTGTGGCTCGGGCCGCAGGTCAGGGTGCCGCACCTGGGCATCGCGCTGCTGGTGTGGCCGGAGGGCTGGTTCTACGTCGACCACCTGCCGCGGGTGAACCTGGTCGAGGACGGCGACTACTACGACCGCCACTACGCCGGGCAGGACGCCTCCTGGGTCGGCTTCCGCGAGGAGAATCCCGACTTCACCTGGTTCACCAGCCGCTCGGGTTTCATCCGCGCCAGCCTGTCGCCCACCGCCCACTGCTACTCCTTCCCGCGCACCCAGGCCAACCTGGAGGTGGTGCGCCAGGTGACGCGTGCGAAGGTGGAACAGTGGCTGCGCTGGGTGGAGGAGGCCGAGCCGGTGCCGGAGGCGGAGCGCCCGGCGCTGGCCGCGACCGACCTTGCCATCAGGCGCAACATCGCCGAGCGCGACCCGGCCAACGTCATGGGCGTGCGCTTCTTCGGCCAGGAGCTCACCGACCAGCTGGTGCGCGCCCTGTGGGGCGGCGACCGCACGCTGCCGAGGCCCTCGTGATCAGATCGCTGTGGTGGGCGGCCGAGACCGGGGGCGAGCCGCCGTTCGGCACCGCTCACCTGAAGGTCTACTACCCGGCGCAGGAGCCGGGCAGGCTCACCGGCACGGCCGCGCCGGAGGGCGGGCCGTACCCGGTCGTGCTGTTCGTCTCGGGCATCAACGTCGGCCAGGACTCCTACCGCTGGCTGGCCACCGAGGTCGCGCGGGCGGGGTTCGTCTGCGTGACCTTCGACCGGGTGGCCGAGCTGTTCGGCGGCGAATACGGGCTGACGCCCGGCGTGGACCTGGAGGCGGCGACCCCCGAGTGGTACGGCACGCGCCCGACCTGCCCGGCGATCGGCTCGATCCTGTCGGAGCTGGAGCGCGTCCCCCTGCTCAAGGGCGCGCTCGACCTCGACAGGGTGGCGCTCGGCGGCCATTCGGCGGGCGGCTCGGTGGTCCTGCAGTCGGCCAGGCACTTCCCGCAGGTCAAGGCGGTCTTCGCCTACGGCGCGCACACCATGGTGGCCACCATGCTCGGCTGGCCGGCCGGCACGGTCCTGCCCGCGCAGGTCGACTGCCCGGTCCTGCTGGCGGGCGGCACCCGCGACGGGGTGATCATGGGCAGCGCCGACCGCTACGGCGAGCGGCAGCACGCCTCCGACCCGGTGACCCGCACGTTCGAGGAGGCCCTCACCGACCGCGACGGCCAGCACGTGCTGGCGCTGTTCGAGGGCGCCAACCACTTCGCCGTCGCCGATCCTGTCGACCCGACGGCGGCCAGGGCCTTCCTGGACCTGGAGCCAGAGACCGAACCACGTTCGGAGATCGCGCAACTCATCACGGCGTTCCTGCGAACACACCTGTACGGCGAGGCCCACGCCCTCCCGGGTGCCTCGCGACGCCGGTAGGAGAGCCCATGCTGAAGAACTTCTGGTACGCCGTCGAGTTCAGCCACGCCGTGCAGCGGCAGCCGCGCAAGGTGACCTGCCTCGGGCAGGACTTCGTGATCTGGCGCAAGCGCGACGGCCAGGTGGCGTGCCTGTCGGACCTGTGCGTGCACCGTGGCGGAGCGCTGTCGATGGGCACGCTCACCGACGACCGCATCACCTGCCCGTACCACGGCTGGGAGTACGAAGGCGACGGCGCCTGCGTGAAGATCCCGGCCAACCCGCCCGGCCGCGGCATCCCGAAGAAGGCCAGGGTCGACGCCTACCCGGTGGTGGAGCGCTACGGCATGGTCTGGGCCTTCCTCGGCGACCTGCCGGAGCAGGAGCGCCCGCCGATCCCGCACATCCCCGAGCACGACGACCCGGCCTTCCGCGCCGTCTACTGGGAGACCACGGTCGAGGCCAACTACGAGCGCACGATGGAGAACGTCGTCGACGCCGCGCACACCCCGTTCGTGCACGGCACCGCCTTCGGCAACCCCGACAAGCCGGAGATCCCCGACTTCGAGGTGGCGCAGAAGGAGTGGCAGGCCGAGGCCGACATCCTGCTCAGCCCGCCGCTGCCCAAGGGCCTGTGGGGCGCGCTGGCCAAACGCCGGCCGCGCCCCGAGCACGTCGTCGTCACCAACGGCTGGTACCTGCCCAACATCGTCAAGCTGCACGTGCGCCTGCCGTTCGGCGACCTGATCCTCTACGACTACAACATCCCGCTCACCCAGGACCGCACGCTGGTGAAGATCGTCGGCTACCGCAACTTCTTCACCGGCAAGTGGGCCGACGGCAACGCCGTCAAACGCATCCAGAAGATCTTCGAGCAGGACCGGCCCGTGGTGGAGTCGCAGCGGCCGGAACTGCTCCCCTTCGACCTGGCCGCCGAGCTCCACATCCGCAGCGACGCGCTGCAGGTGGCCTACCGCAGGCGGCGCCAGCAGCTGATCGACCAGGGCTGGTGGGTCGACGGCGACGACATCGTCACCGGCGACGTGCCGCGCCGCCAGGCCACCGTGATCGCCTCACCCGCCCGCCGCGACAACCCCGACCTGGCCCGTGCCTGGGTGCACAAGGCCCGAGGAGAACGAGATGAGCCTGCCGGAAGCGCTGAGTGAGCGCACCCTGGAGCGGCTGAGCGCCGCCCTGGGCCTGGCCGTGGCCGAGGACGTGCCGCTGAACTCACCGATGTCACCTCACCCGGTGGGACGCCTGCGCGTCCTGCGGAACGACGACGTCAAGGTCGTCACGGTGAGCCTGGTGGTCGCGCCGATCGGCCTCGACAGCCACATGATCTTCGTGTTCACGCCCCCCGGCTCCGCCGTGCCGCACTTCACGCTCGACGCGGTGGCCTCGGCCGACTACCACGCCATGCACCTCGACCTGATCCCCCGGGCGGAACTGGCCGTCAACCTGGCCTACCTCGACGCCTGCTTCGTGCCGCTGACCACGCACCTGGAGCAGGCCTGGCAGCTCGACGGCCTGTCCCCCGCCGCGGTGGGACCACGCCAGCGGGCCATGATGTCGCCCTGGATGCTGGTGTGCCGCGCCGGCGAGGAGGCCTTCGCCAAGCTCGGGCCCACCGTCGACGCCTACCTCGACCACTGGCTCGACCTGCTCGACCGCGGCGTGCCCGCGGTCGGAGGCGACCTGGCGGAACGCGACCTGGCCAACCGCGCCAACCTGTTCTCGCCCGACGTCGACCCGGTCTGGATGCAGGTCACCCGCCTGCTCGGCGAGGAGCAGGCGGAGCGGGTGCGCGGGGAGCTGCTGCGGTGAAGCCCAGCCAGTGGCAGCAGCGCATCCAGGGCGAATGGGTCGGCAGGCCGTCCCTGTTCGACGCCACCGGCACCTGGCAGGGATACGAGGACATCCGCCGCTCGTCGATCTTCGAGAACGGCACCACCACCTACGTCATGGACGGCGGCCTGACCGGGGGCGGCCCGCTGGCCGGACGTTTCCGCCTGGGCGCGCCGTTCGCCTTCGGCGTGGTCGACTCCGACGCCGACCGGCTCTACACCGGGCCCGACTTCCACGGCAGCGGGCAGCCCTACGGCGGCTTCGTGGACGCCCACTACTACGGGCCCGGCTGGCAGGTCGGGCTCAACACCTGGAACCAGACGATCGGCGACACCCAGGTCTACTCCTCGCTGCTGTCGCAGGGGCCCGCGATCGTGGGCTGCTTCAACGGCCTCTACACCCGCGACGCCGCCCTGGTCGAGGAGTGGCTGGCCGCCGAGACCACCAACGGGCCCGTGCCGTATATCCTGCCGACCAAGACGGCGGGCGCGTACACCGGCGTGTGCGAGGTGTACGGCGCCGACCAGAAGCCGCGCGGCACGCTCGACGTCTCCATCGAGGTCGAGCCGATCGACCTGCTGCGCGCCAGGCACCGGATGACGCTCGGCGAGCCGTACACGACCGAGGTGCGGCGCGACGGCTTCCGCTCGTTCTACGAGGGCCCGCAGGTGTGGGGCAACGCGCAGGCGTACGGCAGGGCCAGCTACCCGCTGCTGCACCTGGGCGGCGCGCGCAGGGTGCACGGCCGCGAGTTCATGATGGACGCCGCGCCCGGCATGGGCGCCGGATCCTCGCTCGCCGTCGTCTACGAGGTCTTCGCCGGCAACCGCCTCGACGAGGTGATTCACGGGGTGCTCACATGGTCATCGTCATAACGGGCGGCACCCGCGGCATCGGCCGCGGCCTGGCCGAGCAGTTCACCGCGATGGGGCACACGGTCGTCGCCTTCGGCAGCGCCGCCTGCGACGTCAGCGACCGCGACCAGGTCCAGGCGGCGTGGGACGCGGCCGTCAAGGAGCACGGCCAGGTCGACGTCTGGATCAACAACGCGGGCATCACCCACGACCGCCTCCCGCTGTGGGAGCTCGACCGGCTGCAGGCCGAGCGGGTGGTCGCGGTCAACCTGCTGGGCGTGATCAACGGGTGCGCGGTCGCGCTCGCCGGGATGGCCGCCCAGGGGCGCGGGCACGTGTGGAACATGGAGGGCCTGGGCAGCGACGGCCGGGCCGTCGCGGGCATCTCCGTCTACGGCGCGACCAAGAGCGCGCTCACCACGCTGACGAGGGCGCTGGCCAAGGAGGTGCCCGCGGGCGTCTCCGTGGGGCTGCTCAGCCCCGGCATGGTCGTCACCGACCTGCTGGTGCGGGATCTGACGCCGCAGTCGCGCAAGATCTTCGACATCCTGGCCGACCGCGTCGAGACCGTCACCCCGTGGCTGGCCCGCCAGGCCGTGGAGCGCAGGACCAACGGCGCGCACGTTCGGTGGCTGACCCGCCGCAAGGTCATGGCCCGCTTCGCCTCCGCCCCCTTCACCAAGAGGAAGGTGCTCCCGTGACCGACGCGCTCGGCTGGCGGGCCAAGCTGGGCGTCATCGCGCCCTCCACCAACACGATCGTCGAACCCGACTTCTACCGGATGACCGTCCCGGGGGTGACCGCGCATTTCGGCCGCATCCACATCCGCGACCAGAACATGGACGGCGACGAGGGCATGGAGCGCCTGCTGGAGCAGATCCGCGCCGAGATCGGTGCGGCCTGCGAGCGGGTGCTGACCTGCGAGCCCGACTCCATGGTGATGGGCATGTCCGCCGAGACGTTCTGGGGCGGCGTCGAGGGCAACCGGCAGTTCGTCAGCCAGATCAACGCCATCACCGGCCTGCGGGTCGCCACCGGCGCCGAGGCCTGCGAGCGGGCACTGAAGCTGTACGGCGCGCGCAGGATCGGCGTGGTCACCCCCTACCAGCCGGTCGGCGACGAGAACGTGGTCAGGTTCTTCTCCGAGATCGGCTTCGACGTGGTCGCGATCAAGGGGCTGAAGTGCCCCACCGCGGTGTCGATCGCCCACGTGGGCGAGGACGAGTTGCGCGCCGCCCTGCTCGAGGTGGACTCGGCCGAGGTCGACGCGCTGGTGCAGTGCGGCACGAACCTGTCGATGGTGCGGCTGGCCGACGAGGCCGAGCGGTGGCTGGGCAAGCCGGTGATCGCCATCAACGCGGCCACCTGGTGGATGGCGCTGCGCGACAGCGGGGTCACCGACCCGGTGTACGGCGCGGGCCGCCTGCTGCGGGAGCACTGAGGGGTCGCACCAGGATCCGGCCCCCGTCCGGCGGGCCGGAATCGTGCTGCGCCCAGCGCCAGTCGCCGACGGTGAGAAGCTCGCCCGGTTCCTCCGGAGGCTGGTCGAGGAGCCGGGTCGCCCGGCCCAGCACGAGGCCGCCGTCGGGGATGGCGGCCTCGGCCAGTGTCACGTGCAACGATCCCTCGGCGGGCGGCTCCCCCTCGCCCGCCGCCCACCGGGCGGGCGCGTCGAACCAGGCGACGGCGAGGGCGCCGTCCGGGGTCGCGCTGGAGAAGCGGGGCGTGCGCGCGGGCAGCCAGGCGTAGTCGCCCGGCCGGTAGCGTCGCCCCGACACGCGCAGTTCGCCGTCGAGGAGCACGAACTCCTCCCCCGCCAGGTAGTGCCCCCGCTCAGGGCGGCTCCAGCCGGGCGGGAAGCGCACGAGCATCGCGCCGCCGCCGAGCTCGGCCAGGCCGACCGGGGTGGTGGAGCCGGGGATGAGGAAGGACCGGTCGGCGGGGAGGCCCATGAGGCGGATCACCCCGCCACCGTAATCGTCTGACGTTTCACCGGTCAACGGCCGGCCGGGCTGGCTAGCTCCAAATCGCCACAGTTACCTCTCCTTGACGCAGCGTCGCCCCCGGTGGATCGTCCGCATGTCAGCGGTGAGTCGGGGTGGCAGAAAGAGAACCGTCGTGCGACGTATTAACGCGCTGCCGAATTACGAGCTCCTCTTCGGAAGCCTGGACTTCCGCCGCGGGGACGAGGCGCGTTCGGCGCTCTCGCCGGCCGCCTACCTGACCGATCTGCTCAGGCTCGTGGAGGAGATCGACGGCCGGGAGCTGCGTCAGCGACGACCCGACCTGTGGGAGGTCCCGCTGGAGGAGGGGACGGAGACCGCCTACCTCGACGTGGTGGTCGAGATCCTCGAACGGCTCGTCGGCGAGCAGCCGTACGAGCGGTTGCGGAGCATGCGCTTCCCGTTCGACAAGCCGTTCAACCTGGCCTACGAACAGCTCGGGCACTTCCTCAAGGCGCGCGGGGCCGGGCGGGAGGAGCTGCCGCGCCTGTTCGGGGCGGCGCGCGCGCAGCTGGCCCGCGAGTTCCTGGGGCTGTCGCCCGAACTGGCCGGCGAGATCACCCAGGCCAGGACGAGCGAGGCCGACCTGCGCGAGGCCTACCACCTGGGCGAGCTGGAGAAGCTCGACGACCTTCAGGAAGCGGCTCGCCTGCGCCGGGCGACCGGATTGTCGGTGCCGGAGCTGGCCGAGCTGACCGGCGGCGGGTACGCGCCCGCGACCGCCGACGGCGGGCGGCTGGTCCAGTCCGGCGACCTCACCCAGGCCGCGTGGCTCGACCGGGCGGCCAGGCTCGTGCGGCTGGCGCGGCGCACCGGGCTGCCGATCGCGCACCTGGACCTGGTGCTGACCGCCCTGTGCTGGTCGCGGCTGGACGGTGTCGCGCTGGAACGGCTGGCGGCGGTACGGCACGCGGAGAAGGCCCTGGGGCTGCCGCTCGACGTCGTGGTCAGCCTGGCCGCCCCGATGACGCCCGCCCTGGCCGCCCAGGTCTTCGCCGCGCAGGGGGCGCCCGGCGACCTGCTGGAGGTGACCGATCCCGAGGTCGCCAAGGCGCTCGGGATCGGGCAGGCCACGCTGGAGCGCCTGCTGACGGGCCTGCCAGGAGACGCCTCCCGTGACGCGCTGCACCGGGCCGCCCGCTACCTGACCTCGCTCGGCCTGACCGCCGACGAGCTGTTCGGCTTCCTGGACGTGCTCGACGGCACCTTGCCCGTCCCGTTCGGCCCGCCGCCGTCGAGCGCCGACGGGCGGCGCATCGTGGCGGAACCCGATCCGGTCGCCGGGTTGTGGCTGGCCCAGGCGCTGCCCGCGCTCGTGTCATGGGCCCGCGCCAACGGCCTGTCGCCCGAGGACGTGGCCGCCTTCGCGGGCGGACCGCCCGCCGCGAAGCAGGAGGAAGAGGACGAACGCGAGGCCGCGGCCCGCGAGGCGCTCGCCGCGCAGGAGGCGGCGCTGGAGCGCGACCTGGCCGAACGCCTGGCCGAACGGCTGGCCCAGGTGTCCGACGGCCCCGACATGTTCCTGTCGCCGCGCTTCGGCCGCCGTGCCTCACGCGCCCTGTTCGAGTCGTTACCGGGCTCCACCCCCTACACGGCCCTGACCGGCCTGTCGTCGGTCGACGCCTCCGACCTGCTGGGCGCCGGCCTGGGCGACCGGCTGGCGGCCAAGGTCTTCACCAACCTGGTCCTGCGCGGCCACCTGTCCTCCGACGGCACCCTCCTGGACGTGCCCGCCGCCCTGGCCACCGACTTCTCCCCCTACCGGGACAAGCTCGCCGAGCTGGTGTCCAGACTGGACGGCCGCTGCTTCCCCTCCGACCTGGCCACCCTGCCCGGCCTCAGCCCGGAACAGCGGGCCGAGCTCTACGACAACCTGGTGTTCAACGGCCACGTCGCCCCCGACGGCGAGATCCTCAACGCGCGTGCGCTCCGCCCCAACGCCGACCTGTCGCTCGTCGAGGCCGACGTGATCGACCTGATCCGCGGCAACCTCACCCGCTACGCCACCGAACCGCTGCGGGCTCGGGTGCCCGCGGAGACGGCCGACTCCCTGGTCCACAACCGCCATCTCACGCCCGGCCTGGACGTGCGTGACAAGGAGGGGCTGCTGGCGCTCACGGCCGCCACTTTCGCCCTCGACCCGCAGTTCGAGGCGGACAAGGCCGACCTCCTCGCCGACCTGCAGGGACAGGTGGCCGCGCACCGCGCCGCGCTGCTGACCTTCCCCGCCGAGGCGTTCGCCGCCCTGGCCGATCGGGCGGTGGCGCGGCGGGTCGTCGCCGCCGGTGAGAGCGACGACCCGATCGTGGTCACCCTGGTCCAGGAGATCGCCGAGCAGCAGCGGCCCTACAGCCTGGACCCGGACGCCCTGGCCGGGCTCGGGCTCGGCGAGGAGGAACGCCGTCACCTGATCGCGGTGCTGACCGACGCGGGCGACCTGGACGAGTCGCTGGCCGTGCCCGAGGACCGGCTCGGCTTCTTCACGCGGCCCACGAGCGTCCTGGACTTCTATCTGCCGGGCATGGAGGACTACATCGCCGACGTGTTCGGCCTGCTGCACTCGGTCGCCGCCGAGCTGCGGGCGGGGGTGGCGGAGATCGAGGCGAAGGTGGCCGCGCGGGCCGCCCGCCGGGAGGGCACGCTGCTGGCCATCGCGCAGGAGGTGCTCGGCGTGCCCGCCGCCGTCGTGGCGGCCGTGTGCGCGGGCGCCGGGGTGAGGCTCGCCGACCTGGCCACGCCGCCCAGGCCCACGCCCGCCGTCCCCGTGCCGCTAGCCGTACCCGGTGGGCCCGCCGTGCCCGGTGGGCCTGGCGCGCCCGCCGACCCGGCCAGGACGGGGCCTGGGCTCGCCTTCCGCCGGGTGCGGGCGTTCACGCTGCTGGCCGCCAAGCTCGGCCTGAGCGCCGCCGAGACGGCGCTGCTCTTCGAGGACCTGCGCCTGGCCGACCGCTTCCCCGAGCCGCTCGCCCTGCCCCCGGAGGTGCGGCGCGTCGACGCCCTCCTCGACGGCTCCGACGGTCACGTCTACGTCTTCAGCGCCGACCGCTTCTGGCGCTACCGCGACCGCAGGCTCGACGGCGACGGCACGATCGCCACCCTGGTCCCCGGCCTGAACCGGGTGGACGCGGCCTTCCGCCACCCCGACGGCTCCGACTGGCTGGTCAGCGGCACTCGCTCCTACGTGCGCGCGCCCGGCGGCGAGCGGTGGGCGCCGCGCGAGCAGGTGTGGGGCCGCATCCGCGATGAGTTCTCCCGCCACCCGGTGCGCGCGGCGATGGTCGACCGCGAGGGCCACGTCCACCTGTTCGCAGGCGACCAGCACGTGCGCTACTCCGGCAGCGGCTTCTCGGCCGTCGACGAGGGCTTCCCCCGTCCGGCCGAGGACTTCGGCGAGCTGGGCTTCCACGGCCGCGACGGCGAGTTCCACCCGTTCGACGGCGAGCACGTGTGGGGCGCCCCTGCCGCCGCCGGCGCGCCGGGCGCGGTCTTCTCCGACGCCTCGGGCGTGCACGTGATCAGGGACGGCCATGTCGTACGGCACAGCGACGGCCTGGAGTTCGACGAGCCGCGCGCCGACGACGGTTACCCGCTGCGCATCGAGACGGCCTTCACCGCGGTGCCCGCCGAGTTCGAGTCGGGCGTCGAGGCGGCCTTCGTCGACGAGCGGGGCGTGCTGCACCTGTTCAAGGAGGGCGACACGGTCGCCCTGACCGGCACCTCGCAGATCGTGCGGACGGCCTCCCGCTGGGGGCGCGGCCGGCCCGCGTTCCCCTCCAACCGGGTGGACGCCGCCTTCGTCGGCCGCGACGGCCGCACCTACCTGTTCAGCGGCGACACCTACCTGCGTTACTCGGGCACCGACTACTCGCGCGTGGACCTGGGCTTCCCTCGCGCGATCGCCCCGGACTGGGGCGGGCTCACGCAGGTCGACGCCGCTCTGGTGCTCGACGGCGAGACGTACCTGTTCGGCGGCGGCCGTTTCGTGCGCTACTCCTCCACCGACTACACCACTCCCGACGAGGGCTTCCCCAAACCGCTGCCGGGCGACTGGTGGAACCTGCCCGACGCGTTCGGCGGCCGGATCGACGCGGTGTTCACCGCGCCCGACGGCCGCACCTACGCCTTCTCCGACACCCTGATGGCCCAGTTCGACCTGCGCCGACGCTGGTGGTCGGCGCCCAGGCAGCTGGAGGACGGCTGGGCCAGCCTGCCCTTCCGCGGCGTGGACTCGGCGTTCGTGGGCCGCGACGGGCGCACCTACGTCTTCCGCGATCGGGAGTACGTGCGCTACAGCACCGCCGACCGCACCCAGGTCGACGACCGCTACCCGGCGCCGGTGGCCTCCTTCTGGGGACAGGTGCGCGACAACCTGGCCCGCACCGGCCAGGTCGACGCCGCGCTCGCGCTCGGCGGGCGCGTCTACCTGTTCTCCGGCGACCAGTACACGCGCTTCACCGGCGAGCAGGCGGACCTGGGCTATCCGCGCGGCCTCGACGCGC
The DNA here is from genome assembly GCF_044456985.1 of Nonomuraea sp. NPDC050663. Taxonomy (NCBI): domain Bacteria; kingdom Bacillati; phylum Actinomycetota; class Actinomycetes; order Streptosporangiales; family Streptosporangiaceae; genus Nonomuraea; species Nonomuraea sp. NPDC050663. The sequence continues at coordinate 165,498 of NZ_JBITGL010000009.1, read as the reverse complement.
TGCGCCAGGAGCCGAGGCTGGCCCACCTGAGGGCGGCGCTCGGCCGGGTCGACGCGGCCTTCGCCGACCGCGGCAACGTCTACCTGGTCAGCGGCTCGACCTGGCACGTCGTCTCCGAGCAGCGCTACCGCGTCTACGACGCGCCCGGCGTGGGCTGCGCGTTCGTCGAGGACGGCAGGCTGCTCGCCGAGTCGCCCGCGGGCTGGGCCCGGCGCGGCGCGGTCGAAGGGCTGGGCGAGGTCTCCGAGCCCGTCCAGCCGCGGGTGCTGCGCGACGTGCCCGAGCGCTTCCGTACCGGGCTCGACGCCGTGCTGATCGGCACCGACGGCGCGAACTACCTGTTCAAGGGCGAGTCCTGCTACGACACGCTGCTCGACCGCGAGTACCCGGTGGCGCAGATGTGGGGGCGTCCGCGCGGTCTCGGCACGGTCGACGCCGCGTTCGCGGGCCGCGACGGCAGGACGTACCTGTTCGGCGGCGAGTACTTCACCGACGGCCGCGAGCCGCGCCGCATCGACGAGGTGTGGGGCGGCCTGAACAGCGTCGGCGTCGCCTACGTCTGGAAGGACGCCACGTATCTGTTCGAGAAGCCGGACGCGGCGGGCGTCATGCGCTACCTCGTCTACTCGGGCGAGGACTACTCCGCGCCCGACCCGGGCTACCCGCGCACCGCCGACGCGGGCTTCTGGGAGACCTCGTCGATCCCGCGGGCGGTGATCGCCCAGGGCGACACGCTGGTGCTCATGAACGGCGAGACGTTCACGCTGCCCGGCGGCGGCCCCGTGCGCCCGATCAGCCAGGTGTGGCGCGGATTCGAGGGCACGCTCACCTCCGCCTACACCATGGCCGACGGCTCGACGTGCTTCTTCTTCGGCGACCGTTTCCGCCGCCACGCCGACGGGCAGCTGGGACCGCTCACCGCGCCCGCCTCGGACTCCTTCACGCGGGTCGACGCCGCCTTCGCCTGGGAGGGCACGACCTTCGTCTTCAGCGGCGACCGCTACGCGCGCTACTCCACCGGGGAGTACGGGCAGGCCGACCCCGGATACCCGCGTCCCGTCGCGGGCAACTTCCGCGCGGAGTGGCCGGGCCTGCCGGAGAGCTTCGAGGACGCGATCACCACCGTGGACGCGATCGTGGCCGACCGGCGCACCCTCTACCTGTTCATGGGCGGGCGCTGCCACGTCGCCTCCCGGGCGCTGAGCGCCTCCTACGACACGCCGCTGGGCCGTACGAGCCCGCTCCAGAGGCCGCTCGACGCGGCCCTGATCGTCGGCGAGCGCACGTACGTGCTGGCCGGTGACCGCTACGCCCGCTACAGCGGCCAGGACTACACCGCCGCCGACGAGGGCTACCCGCGCTCGCTGGCACTGCTCCACGACGACCTGGGGGTCGACCGGCTGCCCGACGCGTTCCTGGGCGGCGTGGACGCGGCCTTCGCGAGCGCAGGCGGCATCCACCTGTTCAAGGGCGGCGCGCACGTGCGCGCCGACGACCGCACCCGGCCCTCGCCGGCGTGGGGCAGGGCCAGGAACGCCTTCGACGGCGGGCTCGACGCCGCCTTCGCCTCCCCTGACGGCGCGATCTACGCCTTCCGCGGCGACCAGTACGTGCGGTACGGCTCCGGCACGCTGGCCCTGGCCGACCCCGGCTTCCCCCGCACGATCAGGGACGACTGGGGCGATCTGCCCAGGCTGTTCGAGGACGGGATCGACGCCGCCTTCACCTTGGGCGGCAGGACATACCTGACCATGTCGGACGACTACGTGGCGCTCGACGGCGAACGGGCCGGCGGGCCGGCCAGGAGACTGGACGAGGGCTGGTCGGACGGCCCCGACTTCCGGCTGGCCGACCTGGTCACGGTCACCCGCTTCGCCTCGCTCAACCCCGCCGTGGCGACCGCCCTGACCACCCCCGACGAGGATCCCTACGCCACCATGGCGGGCCTGTTCGGCTGGGACACCGCCGAGCTCATGTGGGTGCAGCGCACCCTGCCCGCCGACGGCGACGTGGAGTTCGCGCTCAAGGCGGTCGAGCTGTTCCGCCTGGCCGAACGGCTCGGGGCGCCGCCGTCGCGGCTGGGGCACCTCACCGGCGAGCCCGTCAACACGCTCAAGCGCGACGCGCTGCTGTCGGCCGTCCTGTCCCGCGGCGAGGGCGACTCGACCGACCTGTTCGAGCGGCTGCTCATCGACGTGGAGATGGGCGGGCTCGGCCTCACCACGCGGGTGCGCGAGGCCATCGCCGCCGTCCAGCTCTACCTGCACCGCTGCCTGCTGGACCTGGAGCTGGTCGGGGAGGCCGACAGGGAAAGGCTGCGCCGCTGGTGGGGCTGGATGCGCAACTACCGCGTGTGGGAGGCCAACCGGCGGGTCTTCCTCTATCCGGAGAACTACCTGCGGCCCGAGCTGCGCGGCACCAAGACGCCCGGATTCGTGGCGCTGGAGAACGAGCTGATGCAGTCGGGCGTCACCGCGGCCACCGCGCAGCGCGCCTACAAGCGGTATCTCGACGAGTACACCGAGGTCTCGCGCCTGGCGATCGCGGGCGGCTACGTGGAGGCGACCGGCGACGGCGCCCGCAGCCTGGTGCTGTTCGGCCGGACCAGGACCGAGCCGCGCCGCTTCTACCACCGCGACGCGCTCTTCCGAGACGGCGACCGGCTGTCGGCGTCGTGGAGCCCGTGGCAGGAGGTGGACGTCCGCATCGACGCCGAGCGGGTGCACCCGGTGCGCGCCTTCGGCAGGACGTTCGTCTTCTGGGCCGGCGTGGAGGCGCTCCAGCCCAGCGAGGGCTCCGCCGTGGTGGCGGTGCGCTCCACCGGCGACAGCACCCAGGAGGTCTCCTCGCCGCCGGTGTGGCGGCAGGTGAAGATCTACTACTCCTTCCTCAACCTCAACGGCGAGTGGGTGCCCGCCCAGGTACTGGCCACCGGCGCGCCCAGGATCGACCCGATCACGACCGTCACGCTGACCGTGCGGACCGGGCCGCTGCCCGATACCGAGCACGACGCGATCATCGTCGCCTACTCCTCCATGACCGTCACCGGGCCGGTCGGCGCGCAGTTCGGGCTCACCCCCGAGCTGTACGCCGTGCCGATTGACGGCGTGGTGATCCCGCCGCCCGCCGGCGACGTCACCACGATCTTCCACGAGGACGAGGAGGTGCACCCGGCGTCGGTGATCTGGTTCGACAGGCCCGCCGGCTTCGACCGGGGCTCGTGGTTCAGCGTCGACCTCAAGGGCGGCAGCTTCCTGTGCCGCCCGATGTTGCCGCCGCCCGGCGAGATCCCCGCCGACCAGCAGATCAGGGGCAACCAGGACGGCCTGCCGTCCTGGGACCGGATCGACGCGGCCGTGGAACTGCCCAACGGCAACCGCCTGATCTGGGACAACGTCGGCAACCAGTACGCCATGCTGGTGCGCGGGCGCGACAGGGTCGAGCGCATCCAGCAGATCGACCACGTGTGGGGCTTCACCGAGGCCGCCCCGCCGCCCCAGGCCGTCGGACCGACCACGGTCGTCATCGGTGGCCAGACGGTGGTCGTCGTCCCGACTCCCGCTCTGCCCTTCCCCGTCCCCACGGAGCCGCCTCCCACCTGGTCGGGCAACCCCCTGAACCAGGGGGACGACTCGGGCGGGATCTGGGCGCCTCCGCCCGTCCTGCCCGCGCAGCCCGCCGGGACCGGCTGGCGCACGGTGGACGCCGCCTGGATGGAGGGCGAGCACCTGTTCGTCGCCAGCGGCACCAGGCTGGCCCGCTACAGCCTCGACGCCCAGGGCGTCCCCAACAGCGTCATGGACGAGGCCGACGGCTACCCGATGACCATCCCGCGGCCCATCACCGGCGTCATCGGCGGCTACGCCCTGCGCAGCGGCAGCTACGCCAGGGTCGGCGAGTGGATCTTCCGGCCGCTGCGCGGCGAGTGGGCCAACCTGCCCGCCACCATCAGGGGGATCATGGAGTCGCGCGACGGCCTGTACATCTTCCGCAGCCCGACCTACCTGTTCTACCGGGGCGACGCGGGCATCCCGTACCCCCTGACCGGCCTGCCGCACGACATCGTGCGCCTGACCAGCAGCACCGCCGCCCAACTCAACCGACGCCTACTCACCGGCGGCGTCGCGGCGCTGCTCGACACCACGACGCAGGAGACCGACGAACTGCCCGCGCTCGACACCGACACCTCCGACGCGACCACGATCCAGGTCAAGCAGACCCGGGTCGTCAAGGAGTGGCTGCCCGGCCGCTCCCACCTGGACTTCTCCAGCGCCAACGGCACCTACTACTGGGAGATCTTCTTCCACGCGCCGCTGCTCATCGCCCAGGCTCTCAACGCCGCCCAGCGCTTCGAGGAGGCGCGGACCTGGTTCGAGCACGTCTTCGACCCGACCAGGTCCGACCAGTACTGGCGGTTCCTGCCCTTCCTCGGCGCCGACCCCGGCGCCCTGGCCGAGGCGCTGCGGCTGCGCGAGGACAGCGGCCTCGACGGCGCGATCGCGCTGCTGGAGTCGCTGGTGCCGGTCTTCCGCGGCGAGGGCGAGCTGAGCTGGGCCGACCGCCAGGCCCTGGCCGAGCTGCCCGACCTGGCCGCCGGACGCGACCCGTCGGTGGGCGAGGACCTGGCGGTGGCCGCAGGACTGGCCCGCGCCTACGACCTGGCCGGCGACCGCCAGGCGCTGCTGCACGCCTACCTGGAGGATCCGTTCGACCCGCACACCATCGCCGCCCTGCGGCCGGTCGCCTACCGGCGGGCCGTGGTGGCCGGGTACGTCGACAACCTGCTCGACTGGGGCGACCTGCTGTTCCGCCAGTACACGATGGAGAGCGTCGACGAGGCCAGGATGCTCTACCTGCTGGCCCACGACCTGCTGGGCCGCCGGCCCGGCGACCTCGGGGCGCTGCCCGCGGTCGCCGCGCTGCCGTTCACCGGGCTCGACCCCGAGCTCACCGAGGGCGACGCGCTCGGCGGGCTGGTACGGGCACACGCCGGAGCGGTCGACCCCTACTTCCACATCCCGGTCAACCCGTCGCTGGGCGGCTACTGGGACCTGGTCGCCGACCGGCTCACCAAGATCAGGGCCTCGCTCGACATCCTGGGCGTGGCCCGGCCGCTGCCGCTGTTCGAGCCGCCCATCGACCCGGCCGCGCTCGTCGCGCGGGCCGCCGCCGACGGGGCCGCGGCGCCGTATGGAGAGACGGTCGCGGCCGAGGTGCCGCACTACCGGTTCACCACGGTGCTGCGGCGGGCCCAGGAGCTGGCCGACCGGGTGCGCGACTTCTCCGGGCTGCTGCTCGACACGCTGGAGCGGCGCGACGCGGAGGCGCTCGGGCTGCTGGCCGACGAGCACGAGGCGGTCCTGCTGCAGATGACGCGTGCCGTACGGCAGGCGCAGGTCGTCATGGCCGAGGAGAACGTGACGGCGCTGCGCGCAGGGCTGACGGCGGCCGAGAACCGGGTGGCCGCCTACGAGGCGATGATCGCGGCCGGTCCCTCCGCACTGCAGCAGGCGCAGATCGGCCTCATGGCCAGCGCGGCGGCGGCGCACTTCACCGCAAGCGGCCTCAAGATCGGCGCGGCGATCGCGCACGGCGTCCCCCAGGTTCTGCTCGGCCCGTTCATCCTGGGCACGATGTACGGCGGCGACCAGGTCGGCGACGCCCTGGCCGAGGGGGCGGAAGTCGCGGAGTCCCTCGGCGAGGGCTTGCAGGTGCTCGGCGAGGTGCTGGGCGTGCGGGCCGAGCACGAACGCTCGGAGCAGGACTGGCGGCTCCAGGCCGACACCGCGCGCGGCGAGGTGGCCCAGATCGCCGCCCAGGTCGTCGGCGGCGAGGCGGGCGTGATCTCGGCCCGCCGCGAGCTGGAGATCCTGGAGCGGCAGATCGGCCAGCAGCAGGCCGTCTCGGCGTTCCTGCGCGGCAAGTTCACCGGCGGCGAGCTGTACCAGTGGATGGCCTCGCGCATGGCCGAGCTGAGCTTCCAGGCCTACGGCACCGCCCACGACCTGGCCAAGGCGGCCGAGCGTGCCTTCGAGTTCGAGCGCGGCACACCCGCCCCGGCGATCAGGCCCGCCGCCTGGGACAGCCGTCGCGCAGGCCTGCTGGCCGGGCAGACGCTCGGCGCCGACCTGGACCGGCTGGCCCGCGCCTACGCCGACTCCGACGGCCGCCGCCTGGAGATCACCCGCCGCGCCTCGCTGCTGGAGGTCGACCCGGTCGCGCTGCTCACCCTGGTCAGGACCGGCTCGTGCGAGTTCACCCTGTCGGAGGAGTTCTTCGACCACGACTTCCCAGGCCTGTACCGGCGGCAGCTGCGGGCGATGGCGATCTCGTTCGAGACCGCCGACGGCCAGACGCTCACGCCGAACGCCCTGCTCACCCAGCTGTCGCACCGCACCCTGCTCGCGCCCGACCCGCGGGCCGCGCAGTGGCTGCTCAGCCCGCAGGGCCCGGCCCCGGCCCAGGTGCGCTCCGACTGGCGCGCCGGCCAGCGCATCGCGCTGTCGCACGTGGCGCAGGGCTGGGAGAACAACGGCCTGTTCGAACTGCGCTACGACGACGAGCGCTACCTGCCGTTCGAGGGCACCGGCGCGATCTCCACGTGGCGGCTGGAGCTGCCGGGCCTGCGCTCGGCCGACCGGCCCGCCGGCCTGCACGACGTGGTGCTCACCGTGCGCTACACCGCCGAGCACGGCGGCGACACCTTCGCCGCCGCCGTCAAGGGCATGCTCAAGCCGTACGGCGCGGCCGTCTGCCTCGACGTGCCCGCCGCCTTCCCCGACGCGTGGGCCTCGGCCGGGTCCACGCTCATGCTGCCCCTCACCCCGGCGCACCTGCCGGATCTGCACGGGCGGCAGATCACGGGCCTGTACGCCGTCTACGACGGTGAGGCGCGGCTGACGCTGGACGGCACCGCACTGCCCGACGGCCGGCTGGTCCCCACCCCGGGCCTGTCGCTGGGTGCCGCCGGGCTGCGGCTGGGGTGGTCGGGCGAGCGTGAGTCCCTGCGCGGGCTGCGGCTCGTGCTCACCTACCGCGCCGGGTTGCGCTGACCTTTCCTCAGGAGGAGAACCGTGTCCAACACCCCGACCGGGTCGCGCAGCCCGTCACGCTCGCGCAGCACCTCCCGCTCGCCCTCGCAGAGTCGTGGCACCTCGCCCAGCCCGCCGCCCACCCCTGGGCGCGACATCGAGGGCCTCTACAACGATGACGTGGACCCGATCCAGACCGACGATCAGGACCAGCAGGTGATCACCAAGAGAGACGACTCCCCTCACGACTCGCAGGCCGAGGACAACCTGGACGAAGACAACGACGACAACGAGGAGAACGACGAGAACGACGAGAACGACGACGAGGAGGATGACGGGGACGACGACTCGGTCGCGTCGGACACGGCCGAGCAGATGATCGCCGCCGACACGCGGCAGGAGCTTCCCTACACCCGGGCCGACGTGCGTAACTTCCTCGTCAACGACATGAAGTTCACCTCGGCGGCCGACCCGTTCGAAATCATGGACGCCATCTCCAAATTCGACAATCCCGGCCATCCCCTCGTCTGGCAGGCCGTGAGCGACGTGCTCAAAGTCACCGCCGGTGGATGGGCGGGCACGCTGGCCGCGGCGACGCTGAACTGCGCCCGGGCGGCGGACATCGACCTGCACGACAGGGTCAAGACGTTCTGCGACCAGAACGGCCTCGATTACGCCGAGTTCGTGGCCGCGCTGAAGGACGAGGGCCACCCGCTGTTCGGCAAGCCGAACAAGGCGCCGCGCAACCTCTTCGAGGCCGGCTGGCGGGACATGGACCCGAAGGTCGCCGGGCTGGTCAAGACGCAGCTGGGGGCGCGGCACAAGTCGATGCGCGCCGCGATCAACCAGAACCAGCCGCCGCCGACGTCGCTGACCACCTCGGGTAGTCCTGAGCAGCACAGCCTCGACCGGCTGGCCTGGGTGCTGGCCACCCTCCGCTCCCAGCGTCAGTGCGTCGCCGTCGCCAAACTCAAGACGCACGAGCTGCGACTGTTCGCCAACAAGCCCGACGACCGGATGGAGGCCGACTTCAGGCGTCTGCTCCAGGCGGCCGACGAGCAGCTGACCGGCGTGCAGGAAATGACGCAGTCCCTGCTCGACGACATGACCAAGAAGCCGCTGCGGGGCATGACGCAGGAGAAGACCGACCAGACGAGCCTTCGGCGGCTCACCAAGACGCTCAAGTACCTCACCCAGCTCAGCCAGGACTGGGCGGACCTGCGCGTCATGGCGCACACCGCGCAGAACCAGCACGGCCACAAGTCCGACCACGTCCATGCCGAGACCCAGGCGGGCGCGCTCGTGGTGAAGCGCAGGATGAATCTGAAGCAGAACACCGCGACCAAGCCCGTCGTTCAGCAGCCGCAGCAGCTCGACGCCGACCTCGCCCAGCTCAACGGCGCGGCGGCCCAGACCCAGCAGATGGTCGCGGCCGCACAGGTCACCAGGGACGTGCAGGAGGCCGAGTTCGCCATCGGCATCTCCAAGCTGTGCTGCTTCTACTGCTGGCTGATGCTCAGTGCCGTGGCCGAGACCGAAGGGCTCGACGTCACCGTCTCCTCCACCCACTTCGACACCTACAAGTGGCCCCTGCCCGCCGAGCTCACCTCCGCGGAGATCCTCCGGGCCTTCCTCGGCATCCCCGCCTCCGGCGGGACCCCAACGGAGCAGGCACTCAACGCCACCCTGATGTCCACGGACGGAGCCCGGAAGATCGCCTCGGCGATCCAGAACATGAAGCTGCCGGCCAAGGCGGACGCGATCTCCGACTACTACTCCAGTGGCGAGGACGAGGGCGACGACGAGGACACGCCGATGGCACCCACCACGACTGACGACGAGGCCGACGACCCGCCGCCCGTCCAGCCCGCGACCCCTCCGCCATCCCCTCCGCCGGTGACGCCCAAGCTCCTCTTCACGATCAAGTTCAACAACAAGCCCGCGGCGGCGGTACCGGCCACCAAACCGATCCAGACAGCGATCACCAAGCAGTCGCAGAAGCCGACACCCACGGTGGTGCCCACCCGCCGCTCCACCCGCACCACCGCCATGGCGTCGAACGCGAATCTCCGGCAGGCACTGCTGGAGGAGAAGAAGCCCGAGAACTGGAACGGCTGATGCCGCGTAGCCACCCGAGGCACCCCCCTATCAGACCCCAGATCGAGTGCCTCGGGTGCGTTTTCTCCCGCCCGATGTGGTTAGCTCGTTTGTGGGTTTCCTACAATGCGGCGGCTCTGTCCTGCGCGATGCGGACATTGGTGAACAGGTAACAAATCGAGCAAGCTATCGAGTAGGCAGGCGACGCTCCGGGACCCGGACGTCGCCTTATGCGTGAGTTAGCTTGGGAGGCTCAACCGGTGTTCAGTCGAGTGGCCATCGTCAACCGCGGAGAGGCCGCGATGCGGCTCATCCACGCCGTTCGCGATCTTTCCGCCGAGACGGGGACCCGGATCGAGACGGTCGCCCTCTACACCGACGCCGACCGTAACACGACGTTCGTGCGCGAGGCCGACATCGCCTACCCCCTCGGGCCCGCCTCCGCCAGGCCGTACCTCGACCTGGCCGTCCTGGAGCGGGCACTGGTGGAGTCCGGCGCCGACGCGGCCTGGGTCGGGTGGGGCTTCGTCGCCGAGGACCCCGCCTTCGCCGAGTTGTGCGACAAGATCGGCGTGACGTTCGTCGGTCCGAGCGCCGAGGCGATGCGCCTGCTCGGCGACAAGATCGGCGCCAAGCTCATCGCCGAGGAGGTGGGCGTCCCCGTCGCGCCGTGGAGCCGCGGCGAGGTGGCCACGCTCGACGACGCCCTGCGCGCCGGCGACGAGATCGGCTACCCGCTGATGCTCAAGGCGACCGCGGGCGGCGGCGGCCGCGGCATCCGCATGGTCGCCTCCCGCGAGGAGCTGACCGACGCCTACGAGCGCACCAGCCAGGAGGCGCTGCGGGCGTTCGGCTCCGGCGTGGTCTTCCTGGAGCGCCTGGTCACCGGCGCCCGCCACGTCGAGGTGCAGGTCATCGCCGACGGCCAGGGCACGGCCTGGGCGCTGGGCGTGCGCGACTGCTCGGTGCAGCGGCGCAACCAGAAGATCATCGAGGAGTCGTCCTCCCCCGTCCTGGGTCCCGAGCAGACGGGCGAGCTGAAGGCCGCGGCCGAGCGGCTGGCCCTGGCCGTGGGATACCGCGGCGCCTGCACTGTGGAGTTCCTCTACCACCCGGGCGAGAGGCTCTTCGCCTTCCTCGAGGTCAACACGCGCCTCCAGGTCGAGCACCCGATCACCGAGATCACCACCGGCACCGACCTGGTCAGGCTGCAGCTGCACGTGGCCTCCGGGGGCAAGCTGGAGGGCCCGCAGCCGGCCGAGCTCGGCCATGCCGTCGAGGCGCGGCTCAACGCCGAGGACCCCGACCGCGACTTCGCGCCCGCGCCCGGCCGCATCGCCCGCCTGGTGCTGCCCGCCGGACCGGGCATCCGCGTCGACACCGGCGTCGGCGAGGGCGACACCATCCCGGCCGACTTCGATTCCATGATCGCCAAGATCATCGCCTACGGCCGCGACCGCGACCAGGCCCTCGGCAGGCTGCGTCGCGCCATGTCCGAGACCACTGTGATCATCGAGGGCGGCGCCACCAACAAGAGCTTCGTGCTCGACCTGCTCGACCAGCCCGAGGTCATCGACGCCTCCGCCGACACCGGCTGGATCGACCGCGTGCGCGCCGAGGGCCGCCTGATCAGCCACCGCCACTCCGCCGTCGCCCTGGCCGCCGCCGCGATCGAGGCCTACCTCGACGAGGAGGAGGTCAGCATCCAGCGGCTGCTGTCCACCGCCCACGGCGGACGCCCGCAGGTGCAGCACGACACGGGCCGCCCGCTCGACCTCAAGCTGCGCGGCGTCGGCTACCGGGTGAGCGTCGCCCGCGTCGGCCACAACCGCTTCCGCGTCGGCGTCTCCGGCGGCGGCCAGGTGCACCCCGCCGACGTCGAGATCGAGCGGTTCGACGAGCACAGCGGCCAGATCACCGTCAACGGCCGCCGCTTCCGCCTGGTGTCCGACACCCACGGCCCCATCCACCTGGTCGAGGTCGACGGCGTCACCCACCGCATCAGCCGCGACGAGGGCGGCGTCGTGCGTTCCCCCGCCCCCGCCCTGGTCGTGGCGACGCCCGTCGCGGCCGGTGACGAGGTCGAGGCCGGCGCCGCGATCCTGGTGCTGGAGAGCATGAAGATGGAGACGGTCATCCGCGCTCCGTTCCGTGCCCGCGTGCGCGAGTGCCCGGTCTCCGCCGGCACCCAGGTCGAGACCGGCGCGCCCCTCATGCGGCTGGAGCCGCTGGCCGACGAGGGCGCCGGCCAGGCCGAGGCGGCCGCCGAGAGCGTCGAGATCGAGCTGCCCGCCGAGCCGCAGGCCGGATCCGCGGCCGAGCGCGTCGAGCGCGGCCTGCAGGACCTGTGCAGCCTCCTGCTCGGCTTCGACGTCGACCCGCTCGACGGCAGGCGCGTGCTGTCCGACTACCTGAGTGCCCGCGCCGAGCTGGGCGGACGCCTGCTCGAAGGCGAGCTGGAGCTGCTCACCGTCTTCGCCGACCTGTCGGAGCTCAGCCTCAACAAGCCGGTCGGCGGGCTCGACCTGGAGCCCGACAGCCCGGTGCACAGCCCGCGCGAGTTCTTCCACGGCTACCTGCGCAGCCTCGACGTCGAGCGCGCCGGCCTCACCGACGACTTCCAGGCCAAGCTCGCCAAGGTGCTGGCCCACTACGGCGTCGACGGCCTCGACCGCACCCCCGAGCTCGAGGCGGCGGTCTTCCGCGTCTTCCTGGCGCAACAGCGCATGAGCAGCGACGTCGGGATCGTCTCCGAGCTGCTGCGCCAGTGGCTGTCCGACTCGCCGCCGCTGGAGTCGCTCAGCGAGCGCGCAGGGCTGACCCTCGAGCACCTGGTCGAGGCCACCCAGGTGCGCTTCCCGACCGTCTCCGACCTGTCCCGCAGCGTCGTGTTCCGCTGGTTCGCCCAGCCGCTGCTGCGCCGCACCCGCGCCACCGTCTACGCCTCCGTCCGCGCCGACCTCGGCTACCTCGACCGCAACCCCGGCGCGCCCGACCGCGCCGAGCGCATCCAGGCCATGGTCGCCAGCTCCGAGCCGCTCGTGCGGCTGATCGGCCAGCGCATCGGCCGCGCGGGCAGCGACCACGCGCCGCTGCTCGAGGTGCTGACCCGCCGCTACTACGGCAACCGCTCGCTGTCGGAGGTGACCGTCCGCGAGAGCGAGGGCTGCCGGTTCGTCAGCGTCGACCACACCGGCGTGCGCGGCGTCACCCGCGTGGTCACCACCGCCGTCGACATCAGCTCGCTGCCCGCCGCGATCGCCGCCCTGCGCGAGTTCGCCGCCGAGGCCGAGGGCGTGGCCGCGCGCGGGCTGGTCGCCGACCTCTACATCACGTGGGAGGGCCAGCCCGACGCCGACGCCATGGCCGTACGGCTCGGCGAGCTGCTGGCCGAGCACGCCACCTCGGCCGGCATCCGCCGCATCACCACCACGGTCGCCGGACGCAGCGGCGCCGTCATGCACCACCACTTCACCTACCGCCCCGACGGCGCGGGCTTCGCGGAAGACCGCCTGATCCGCGGCCTGCACCCGCAGATCGCCCAGCGCCTGCAGCTGGAGCGGTGGCGCGAGTTCGACCTCACCCGCCTGCCGTCGACCGACGAGGAGATCTACCTCTTCAAGGCCGTCGCCCGCAGCAACCCGGCCGACGAGCGGCTCATCGCCCTGGGCCAGGTCCGCGACCTGACGGCGCTGCGCGAGTCCGACGGCCGCCTGGTCGCGCTGCCCTCGGTCGAGGACGCCCTGGCCGCCGGGCTGGAGGCGATCCGCACCATCCAGATGCAGCGTCCGCAGAACAAGCGGTTCGACACCAACCGGATCATGATGTATGTCTGGCCGTCGGCTGAGCTGACAGCCGACGAGCTGAACGCCCTGGTCGAGCGCATCCTGCCGACCACGGCCGGCGCGGGGCTGGAAGAGGTCCTGTTCGTGGCCCGCCAGCGCACCGCCGCCGGCGAGCTCAGCGAGGTCGCCGTGCAGATCACCCTCGACCCGGGCCGCGGGGCGAGCCTGCACGTCGGGAAGCCGACCACCGAGCCGGTGCAGCCACTCGACGCCTACCGCCAGAAGGTGCTGCGCGCCGCCCGGCGCGGCAACGTCTACCCCTACGAGCTGACCGGCATGCTCGCCGGGCCCGAGGGCACCTTCATCGAGCACGACCTCGACGAGCACGGCGTCCTGGTGCCGGTCGTCCGGCCGCGCGGCGAGAACACCGCGGCGATCGTGGCCGGAGTCATCTCGACACCGACCTCGCGCAACCCGGAAGGCGTCACCCGCGTGGTGCTGCTCGGCGACCCGACCAAGGCGCTCGGCGCCCTGTCGGAGCCCGAGTGCCGACGCGTGATCGCCGCCCTCGACCTCGCCGACCGCATGGGCGTGCCGCTGGAGTGGTTCGCGCTCTCGGCGGGCGCGCGGGTCTCGATGAGCTCCGGCACCGAGAACATGGACTGGGTCGCCGCCGCGCTCAAGCGCATCGTCACCTTCACCCAGGCCGGCGGCGAGATCAACATCGTGGTCGCGGGCATCACCGTGGGCGCCCAGCCGTACTGGAACGCCGAGGCGACGATGCTCATGCACACCAAGGGCATCCTGGTGATGACGCCCGACTCGGCGATGGTCCTCACCGGCAAGCAGTCGCTCGACTTCTCCGGCGGCGTCTCCGCCGAGGACAACGTCGGCATCGGCGGCTACGACCGCGTCATGGGCCCCAACGGGCAGGCGCAGTACTGGGCGCCCAACCTGGCCGCCGCCCGCGACGTGCTGATGTCCCACTACGACCACACCTACGTGGTGCCGGGCGAGCAGGGCCCGCGCCGCACCCACACGGCCGACCCGATCGACCGCGACGTGCGCGACTTCCCGCACTCGGCGCCCGGCAGCGACTTCACCACCGTCGGCGAGATCTTCTCGGCCGAGCACAACCCCGACCGCAAGAAGGCCTTCGACATCCGCACGGTGATGCGCGCCCTGTCCGACCAGGACCAACCGGTGCTGGAGCGCTGGGCGCGGATGGCCGACGCCGAGACCTCCGCCGTGCAGGACGTGCACATCGGCGGGCGGCCGGTCTGCCTCATCGGCATCGAGTCGAGGCCGGTGCCGCGCCGCGGCTTCCCTCCCACCGACGGGCCCGACACCTACACGGCAGGCACGCTCTTCCCGCTGTCGTCGAAGAAGACCGCGCGGGCGATCAACGCCGCCTCCGGCAACCGGCCGCTGGTGGTGCTGGCGAACCTGTCGGGCTTCGACGGGTCGCCGGAGTCGATGCGCAAGCTGCAGCTGGAGTACGGCGCCGAGATCGGGCGGGCGATCGTCAACTTCGAGGGGCCGATCGTGTTCTGCGTGATCTCCCGCTACCACGGGGGCGCGTTCGTGGTGTTCTCCAAGGCCCTCAACCCGAACATGACCGTGCTGGCGCTGGAGGGGTCGTTCGCCTCCGTGCTGGGCGGCGCTCCGGCGGCGGCGGTGGTCTTCTCCGGCGAGGTGAACAACCGCACCGCCAACGACGCGCGGGTGACCGACCTGCAGGCGCGGATCTCGCGCGCCGAGGGGGCCGAGCGGGCGTCGCTCACCGCGCAGCTGCCGGAGGTCCAGGCCGCCGTGCGGGCGGAGAAGCTGGGCGAGGTGGCGGCGGAGTTCGACCGGGTGCACAGCATCCAGCGGGCCGTCGAGGTGGGGTCGGTCGACGCCATCATCAGCGCGGCGGAGCTGCGGCCGCGCATCATCGAGGCCATCGAGCAGGGCCTGTCCCGCTGATCCGCGGCCGGCGAGGGCCTCATGCGGGCCCTCGCCGTACCCGGCGTCGTGTCAGAGGTTCTCGTCCGAGGTCAGCAGGTCGCGGGTGAAGCGGTAGGTCGCCCATCGCATCCCCACCACGTGCCCGTCGCCGTCGCGGACGAGCTCCAGCCGCTCGCCCACCTCGCGGCCCTCGGTGGCGCGCAGCAGGTCGGCGCCCTCCGGCGCGAACACGGTCGGCTTCATTCCCGGCACCCGCATCTCCAGGCGCCCGCCGCTCCAGTGGAAGACGAACCGGTGCCCCTCCGACCACCACGGCCCCAGCGCCGAGGCGTACTCTGCGGGCGCGGCCTCGCCGGGCGTCCACGGGGCGACGTCGACCGGGTCGTGCTCCAGCGAGACGGCGATCAGCCGGTGCGGCAGCGCGGGCACACCGTCGGCGTTCGACGACGAGCCCAGGACCGCCGCGCCGATCCGGTTGGCGGCGTCGTAGATCACCCCCGCCAGGAATCCGGGCATCGCGCCCCCGTGCCCGGCGTGGGTGCGGCCGTCGTCCTGGCGCTGCACGCTGATGCCCAGCCCCCAGGCGCGGTTCCAGTCGACGAACGCCTGCGGCCTGGCCATCTCCCGTGCCGTCTCGGGTGCCAGCACCGCGGGGTCGGGGTCGGCCAGGAACAGCGCCCATCTGGCCATGTCGCCGGCCGTACTCCACATCTGGGCGGCCGGGGCCAGGCCGCCGGTGTCGAAGTGCGGTTCGGGGCGCACGGCGTCGGTGTAGGCGTCGACCAGGTAGCCCTGGGTGACCGGCGGGCGGGGCCGCACGGTGGTGTCGGCGAGCCCGAGCGGCTCTAGGAGGCGCTCGGCCAGCGCGCGTTCCCAGGTGGTGCCGCGTTTGGCGGCGACGAGGTGGCCGAGCAGGGCGTAGGCCAGGTTGGAGTAGTGCCAGCGGTCGCCGGGCGCCAGCACGGCCTCGGCCTTGCCGACCTCGGCGATCAGCCGTTCGTCGGCGGGCACGTCGATGGTGTCCCACACCTGGCCGTACGGCTCGCGCTGCAGCCCGGCCGTGTGCGACAGCAGGTCGCGGACGGTCAGGTCGCCGTGGGAGGGCACGTCGAGGTGCGTGCCGAGGGGGTCGTCGAGCCCGAGCAGCCCTTCGTCCCTGAGCTGCATCACGAGCACGGCGGTGAAGGTCTTGGTGACGGAGCCGATGCGGAACTGCTCGTGCGGCCCGGCGTTGAGCCTGAACTCCCAGTCGGGGCGGTCGGCCCTGGCCACGGCCGCGGCGATGGCGGGCACCCGTTCGTCGGCCTGCAGCCGTCGTACGAGCCGTTCGCACTCTCGTTCCGCCGCGTTACCCACGTTTCGTCCTTTCGTCGGCTGGATGGCCCCAACGTACCGAATCGTCATCGGCCTGCCCGCCATCCGGTGACGGGCCGCCAGCAGCTACCGTTGACCTGTGATCCACCGCAGCCTTATCGTCGCCGAGCACCGCGGCTTCCGCCCGCTGATGCTGGACCTGGTCGTGCCCGACAAGCCCGGACCCCATCCCGTGCTGCTCTACATGCACGGAGGTGGCTGGCTGGGCGGTTCGCCGCGCATCCGGCCGGGATGGTGGGGCGAGCACGATCCCATCGCGCAGGCCGTGGCGGCGGGGTTCGCGGTGGCGCTGGTGGAGTATCGCATGAGCGCGGAGGCCGTCTTCCCCGCGCAGCTCGATGACGTGCGGGCCGCGCTGGCGTGGGTGCGCGAGCACGGCGCCGCCTACGACCTGTCGGGCCGGATCGGCACGTGGGGCGAGTCGGCGGGCGGCCAGCTGGCCGCGCTGGTCGCGCTGACCGATCCGGGCATCGGGGCGGCCGTGGGCTGGTACCCGGTGACGAACCTGCTCAGCGTTCAGGCGCAGACGGGGCCCGGCTCGACGCTGGACCACGACGCGGCAGACTCGCCCGAGTCGCTGCTCATCGGCGCTCCCGTGCAGGAGGCGCCCGACCTGGCCAGGGCCGCCAGCCCCGTGTCGTACGCGCACGCGGGAGCGGCCCCGACGCTGCTCGTGCACGGCGACGCCGACCGGCTGGTGCCCTGGCGGCAGAGCCAGGAGCTGGCCGAGGCGCTGACGGAGACCGGGGCGCAGGCCGAGCTGCTGATCGTGCGGGGGGCCGATCACTGCTTCGTCGGCGCCGACCTGGGCGAGCCGATCCGGGCCAGCCTGGACTTCTTCGTCAGGCATCTGACCGGCTGACGGACGAACACGGGGGGACCTCATGGAGACCACGGGGCGCATGCCCGCCATCTACCTGAGCCACGGCGCTCCGCCGCTGGCCGACGACCCGGTCTGGCCCGGCGAGCTGGCCGCGTGGTCGGCGGCTCTGCCCAGGCCCGCGGCGATCCTCATGGTCTCGGCCCACTGGGAGGAGGCGCCGCTGGCCCTGGGCGCCACCACCACCGTCCCGCTGGTCTACGACTTCTACGGCTTCCCCGAGCACTACTACCGTGTCACCTATCCGGCACCGGGCGCGCCGGAGCTGGCCGACTCGGTGCGCAAGCTGCTGCGCGCGCCGGGCACGCCCGTGCAGGACGTCCCGGAGCGCGGCCTCGACCACGGCGCCTACGTGCCGCTGGTGGAGATGTATCCCGATGCCGACGTCCCGGTCCTGCAGATCTCCATGCCGACGCTCGACCCCGCGCGGCTGATGGAGGTCGGGCGCAGGCTGGCGCCGCTGCGCGACGAGGGCGTGCTGATCGTGGGCTCGGGATTCTTCACCCACAACCTGTCCGCGCTGCGTTATTCGGGCGTGCCCGGCTGGTCGGCGGAGTTCGACGACTGGGGCAGGCGGGCGCTGGAGGCCCGCGACGTCGACGCGCTGCTGGACTTCGAGCACAGCTCGCCGGCGGGGCGCATGGCCCACCCGCGCACCGAGCACTTCGCGCCGCTGTTCGTGGCGATGGGCGCGGCCGACGCGGCCGGAGGCCTCGACGGCGACAGCAGCGTGATCGACGGGTTCTGGATGGGGCTGGCCAAGCGGTCGGTCCAGTTCGGCTGATCCCATGGAGCTGCCGAAAGCGGTCAAGATCTTCGGTGCCCGGACCCACAACCTGCGCGACCTCGACCTCGAGGTGCCGCTGTGGTCGCTGGTGATGCTGACGGGCCTGTCGGGATCGGGCAAGTCGTCGCTGGCCATGGGCGTGCTGTACGGCGAGGGCTCGCGGCGCTACCTGGAGGGCCTGTCGGCCTACACCCGGCGGCGCATCGGCCAGGTGGCCAGGCCCGACGTGGACCGGGTGGAGTTCCTGCCGTCGGCGCTGGCGCTGCGGCAGCGCCCGCCGGTGCCGGGCAGGCGCAGCACGGTCGGCACCCTGACCGAGACGTCCAACGTGGTCAGGCTGATGTTCTCCCGGCTGGGCCACCACCTGTGCCCCAACGGCCACCGCGTCACGCCG
This sequence comes from Nonomuraea sp. NPDC050663, assembly GCF_044456985.1. NCBI lineage: Bacteria > Bacillati > Actinomycetota > Actinomycetes > Streptosporangiales > Streptosporangiaceae > Nonomuraea > Nonomuraea sp. NPDC050663. Next base: position 147,200 of record NZ_JBITGL010000009.1, on the reverse strand, counting down.
AACCTGGCACGCAGCGCGGTCGAGTGGATCGACTGCCCGGTCTGCGGGGTGCGCTTCGAGCATCCAAGCGCCGAGTCGTTCTCGTTCAACACGCTGGGCCGCTGCCCCGGATGCGACGGGCTGGGCGTGCGCGACGACGTCGACCCCGAGGCGCTGGTGCCCGACCCCGGCAAGACCGTCGCCGGAGGCGCGATCGCCCCGTGGAACCTGGCCGGGCGCAGCTACATGCCGAACGTCGCCGCCGACCTGGGCGTACGGCTCGACGTGCCGTACGCCGAGCTGAGCGACGAGGAGCGGCGCATCCTCATCGACGGCCCGCCCGTCGCCAGGACCGTGACGCTCACCAGCAAGGCGGGGCGCGCGGTCACCCTCAACATGACCTACGAGAGCGCCCGCGCGGCCGTCGAGAACGCCATGGCCTCCTCCACCAGCGAGGTCACGCGGCAGCGGCTGAGCCCGTTCTTCACCTCGCGCACCTGCCCCGACTGCCACGGCACGCGCCTGCGCCCGCAGGCCCTGGACAGCACCCTCGCCGGGCTGACGATCGCTCAGGTCAGCACCTTCACGCTCGACGAGCTGGCCGGGTTCGGCGCGGCCGTGGTGCGCGCGCTTCCGGAGGAGATGCGGCCGCTCGCCGTACGGCTGGCGCAGGAGCTGGACGAGGCGGTGGCGCCGCTGGTGGGGCTCGGGCTCGGCTACCTGGCGCTGGACCGGGCGGGGGCGACGTTGTCGACCGGGGAGCGGCAGCGCATCGAGCTGACCGGCACCCTGCAGGCCAGGTCCACGGGCATGCTGTACGTGCTGGACGAGCCGTCGGTCGGCCTGCACCCGTCGAACGTGGCGGGCCTGCGCTCGGCGTTCGAGGCGCTGGTGGCGGCGGGCAACTCGGTCGTGGTGGTCGACCACGACGTGCTGCTGCTGCGCGGGGCCGACCATCTCATCGAGATGGGGCCGGGAGCCGGGCGGCTGGGCGGCACGGTCGTCGCGCAGGGCTCCCCCGCGGAGCTGGCCGCCGACCCGCGCTCGGTGACCGGGCCCTACCTGTCGGGCCGTGCCGCCGTCCGGGTGCGTGACGCCCGCCGTCCCACCGGCTGGCTCGCGGTCACCGTCGACGAGCTGTACACGCTGCGCGACGTCGAGGCGCGCATCCCGCTGGGCTGCCTCACGCTCGTCACCGGCGTGTCGGGGTCGGGCAAGACCGCGCTGATCCTCGACAGCCTGGTGCCGGCGCTGACCAGGCCGCGCCCTCCGGCCCACGTTCGCCTGGACGGCGCCGGGCCGATCCGCCGCTGCGTCGAGGTCGACGCGACGCCGATCGGCCGCAACGCCCGCTCCACGCCGGCCACCTACAGCGGCGCCTTCGACCCGATCCGCCGGCTGTACGGCAAGGCGTCGGGCCGCAGCCCCGGCCACTTCTCCTACAACACCGCCGCCGGGCAGTGCCCCACCTGCGAGGGGCTGGGCGAGCTCGCCCTCGACATCCAGTATCTTCCCGACCTGACCGTGACCTGCCCCGACTGCCAGGGAGCGCGCTACAACCCGGCGGCTCTGGAGGTCACGGTCGACGGACTGACCATCGCCGAGGTGATGCGGCTGAGCGTGACGGACGCGGCCGCCCACTTCGCCGCCCACCCGAAGATCAGCGCACCGCTGCGGGCGATGGAGGAGGTCGGGCTCGGCTACTTGTGCCTGGGCGAGCCCACGCCGAGCCTGTCCGGCGGCGAGGCGCAGCGGCTGCGCCTGGCCACCGCCCTGCACACCGACCAGAACGGCGTGCTGTACGTCTTCGACGAGCCCTCGATCGGGCTGCACCCCGCCGACGTCGCCACCCTGCTCAGGGTGCTCGACCGGCTGCTGGAGGCCGGGGCCACGGTCGTCGTCGTCGACCACGACCTGGACGTCGTCGCCAACGCCGACCACGTCATCGACCTCGGCCCCGGCGGCGGTCCCGACGGCGGCCGCATCGTGGCCACCGGCACGCCGGAGCAGATCGCCGCCGATCCCGCGAGCGTGACCGGCGGATGGCTGCGCGCCCACCTGAACCCCTGACGAAGGAGAGACCGATGCGCCTGCCCGGCCTGCCGCCGAGCGAGCTCGACCCCGACCAGCGCGCCGTGTACGAGGCGATCACGGGCGGGCCCCGGGCCGCGGGGCCGCGCCTGTTCGACCTGACCGACGAGGCGGGCCGTCTGCTCGGCCCGTTCAACGCCATGCTGCTCAGCCCGCCGCTCGGCGCCGCGTTGCAGGGGCTGGGCGCGGCGATCCGCTACGAGTCGCACCTGCCGGCGCGCTCGCGCGAGATCGCCATCCTGGCCGTCGCCGCGCACTGGGACAGCGCTTTCGAGTGGGCCGCCCACGTGGCCGTCGGACGGCACGCCGGCCTGGGCGACGACGAGCTCGCCGCGATCCGCTCGGGCGCCTCCCCCGGCGACCCGGCCGAGCGCCTGGTGCTGGAGACCGTGCGCGCCCTGCTCACCCGCTCCACGCTGACCGACGAGGAGTACGACGCGGCGGTGGGCGGGCTCGGGGAGCGGGCGCTGTTCGAGCTCACCACCCTCGTCGGCTACTACGCGATGCTCGCCCTGCAGCTCCGGGTCTTCTCGGGCGAGCATCCCGGCTAGGCCTCGGGGTGCATGCGGAAGTCGTAGCGGCCGGGCAGCGGCTCGTCGGTGAGCGCCGCCCAGGTCTCGTGCAGGGCGCTCTCCCCTTCGCGCAGGTCGGTCACCTCGAATCCGGCGTCGAAGATCGCCCTGGCCGCCGCCGTGTCGCCCTGGGCGAGCAGCGCCCGTGCCCTGAGCAGGTGCACCCGGCCGGTGCCCGGCAAGGTGTCCAGCACGTCGAGGGCCTGGCCGGGCCGCCCCGTGGCGAGCAGCGCCTGGGCGCCCTCCAGCGCCAGCGCGCCGTACAGCGGCCCGCCCGCCGACTCCGGGGTTTCGCTCGCCGGCTTCAGCAGCTCGCCCGCCGGCTCCGGCGCCTCGCTCGCCGGCCCCAGAGCGGCCTTGCTCGCCGGCTCCAGGGCCTCCAGGTACAGGTCCGCGTCGCCGGTCGCGATCGCCAGGCACCGCAGCGCCCACGGCGTGGGGCGCAGGGCGATCGACCGGCGCCAGGCCCGCTCGGCGGCCTCGCGATCACCGGCGTGCCATCGTGCCACCCCGAGGTGGTAGGCCGTCGTCCAGGTCCGCGGCGCCCGCTCCAGCAGCCGCCGCCACCCCGCCGACACGAGGCTGGGGCCGGGCCCGCCGTCGCCCTCCGGCATGGAGCCGGTGGCCAGCAGCGCCCGCCACGGCTCCTGCTCCGGCCCGAGCGTGGCGGCGGGGAACGGCGTCCCCGGCGTCGCCGCCCCGGTGCGCGCCACCTCCAGCGCCCCCCACCCGGATCCCGTCGCCAGCATCCTGGCCGGGGCCCGGTCGGCGCAGCCCAGCCACGCCTTGTAGGCGGCGTCCACCTCCTCGGCGGGCAGCCGCTCTTCGAGCGCCTCCTCGGCGCAGCGCACCGCCCGCGTCCAGTCGTCGCCGTGCGCGGCCCGCGGGTCGGCTTCGAGAGGCCCGTACGCCTCCAGCCACGAGAACGCCTCGCCGCCAGGCAGCGGCACGTGCTCCAGCTGGGTGCGGGCCAGCCCGGCCTGGATCTCCAGGTAGCCGCCCGTGCCCGGCTCGGTGAGCCACTCCTGCCAGCGCCGCCCGCCCGCTCCCCTGCCCCACAGGAAGAGCTTGCGGCCCCGCAGCAGCCCGGTCGAGGTCTGCACCAGGCCGCGGCCCGAGCCGTCGAGCGCGGCGATCCAGCGCCTGCGCTCCTCCAGCTCGAAGAAGTAGTCGGCGGCCTGCCCCGCCCGCGCCGGGTAGCTGCGGTCCAGCCCCTCCCAGACGGGGATCGGCACGTCGTGCAGGCGTCCCGCGTAGCCGAAGTGCCACGCGCGCCCGGCGGGGGCCAGGACACGGGTGTCGTCGCTCTCGGGGACCGCGATGTTCGACCACCAGTAGGCCGGGACCTCGTGCGCGTGCGGGTTGCGCACGCGCACGCCGACGAACAGGAAGTCGCCGTCGTCGGGCAGCCAGAAGTCGACCTGGTAGGGCAGGTCCCTGGTGCGCTCCCACTCCCACAGGCGCACCATCGGGGTGCCGTCGGGCGCGGGGAGAGCGGCGGCGAACAGCGGGCGGCACGATTGGGCGGTGTGCCCGGTGGAGCCGCTGTTCCACTCCACCCCGCCGGAGAACCAGGCGCCTGTCAGGCCGAAGTTGGCCGGTTGCAGGACGGGGTTGCGGTAGAGCAGTTCGCCGTGGTCGCGGTGGACCAGGGAGGCCAGGCGCCCGCCCAGTCCCGGCAGGATGGTGGCGGTCAGCCTGCCGTTGGCGAGCTCCAGCGCCTCGACCTCACGCTCCTGCCGTACTCTGCCGTAGCCGTCCTGCACGAGGTACGGCAGGACGGATCCGAGCCTGCCGTACCCGAGCTGGAAGGCCATGTCGCCGGGCACGTCCGCGGGGACGGGCGTGCCGTGGACCTCGCCGGGGCCGCCCAGCGGCGGCAGCGGGTTGTCGGGCCCCACCTGCGCGACCGGCATCCTGAGCGTGATCTGGCGGACCGTCGTGGTCATTTACCCATCCCCAAGGTCATTCCGTCGGTGACCCGGCGCCCCACCCAGGCGAACAGCGCGATCATCGGGAGCACGACGACGCAGATGCCCGCGAACATGCCGCCCCAGTTGGTGCCGGTGTACTGCTGTTGCTGCGCGAACCCGATCAGCGCCACGGGGAGCGTCTCCATCTCCGTCTCCTGCATCAGCACCAGGGCCAGCATCGTCTCGTTCCAGGAGACGATGAGCTGCAGGACGAAGACGGTGACCAGGCCGGGCCGGGCGACCGGCAGCACGACCCGGAGGAACGTCGTCCACGCCCCTGCGCCGTCGAGGGCGGCCGCCTCCTCCAGTTCCCCCGGCAGCGACCGGAAGAAACCCGTGAGCAGGAAGACGGTGAACGGCATGGCGGTGCCGATGTAGGCGAGGGTCAGCCCGGTCAGCGTCGAGGTCAGTTCGAGGCTGCTGAGCATCAGGAAGATCGGCAGCAGGATGACCTGCGTCGGCACGCCGGTGCCGAGCGCGAACAGCAGCGTCAGCGGCCGTCCCGCCCGGTTCATCGTGCGGCTCAGCGCGTAGGCGGCCGGTGCGGCGATCACGACGGCCAGCACCGACGACACCAGGCCGACGATCACGCTGTTGACCGCCGCCCTGCCGAAGTTGCCCACCTCCAGCGCGGTGAGGTAGTTGTCGAGCGTGGGCGGGATCGGCAGCCGCCACGGGTGGTCGAAGACGTCCCTGGTGGTCTTCAGCGACGTGATCACGACCCAGGCCAGCAGGGCCACGTTGGCGGCGACGATCGTCCAGACCGCCGCCCGCATGGGCGCGAGCGAGCGTGTCGTCCTCACGGTTGCGGCTCCCCTTCTAGAACTGGATGGCTTCACGGTCGAGGGCGCGCCGCAGCAGCAGCACGATCAGGGCCGCGATGAGGAGGCTGAACAGGGCGCTGGCGGCGGTCATCCCGAGCTGGGGCGGCGAGCCGCTGCCGCCGTAGGTGGCGGCGTAGCTGTACAGCGCGACGGTCCAGGTCTTGTTCGGCGGCATGCCCGCGGTGCCGCCGCCGAAGACCAGGACCAGCTCGAACACCTTGATCGAGCTGATGGTCCACAGCAGGGCGCAGACGCTGAAGACGTCCCAGCTGAGCGGGATCGTGACGTGCCGCATGCGCTGCCAGGCGTTGGCTCCCATGAGGGCGCAGTCCTCGTAGAAGTAGCGGGGGATGCGGTCGACGGCAGCCATGATGATGGTGGTGTAGTAGCCGACGGCCGCCCAGATCGCGACGATCATGATGAGGGCGAAGGTGTTGTCGACCGACAGCCACTTGGGCGGGTCCTCGACGCCGAACACGCCGCGCAGGATCGTGTTGACCAGGCCGTCGGGGTTGAACAGGAAGCCCGCCACGATCGCCGGGACCAGCGCGCTGACGATGTTGGGGAAGAACAGCACGTTGCGCGCGACGAGCCTGCCGCGCATCTCCCTGAGCACCATCGTCAGCGCGAAGCCGATGAGGAAGGTCGCCCCTCCCGCGATCACGAGCAGCTTCAGGGTGTTCAGCAGGGCCTGGTGGAAGATCGGGTCCCCCACCAGGCGCACGTAGTTGCGCAGGCCGACGAACCTCGCCTCGCCGTACCCCGCGGTCTCCTGCAGGCTGATCCAGACCGCGTAGAGGGCCGGTCCGAGGACGAACGTCAGCAGGAAGGCGAAGGCCGGGGCGACCATGGGGACGAACGCGCGCTGCCGGGACCTGGAGATCATCAGTTGCCCTGGTTCTTCCAGAACTCGGCCTGCACGCCGGCGATCTTGTCGACGAACTCCTGGGCGGTGAGCTTGCCGTTGAACAGCTCGCCCAGCGTGGAGTAGTAGACCTTGTCGGCCCAGCCGGGCACGCTCAGGCCCGCCGCGAACGGGTAGGTCGCCGCGACGCCGTCGAGCTGCTTCTTCAGCCCGGCCAGCGCCTCGGGCACGGCCGCGTCCTCGCGCGGCGAGAGCACCGAGGCGGTCTTGGCGAGGTCGTCGGCGAAGGTCTTGTTCGTGAGGTAGGCGATGAAACGTTCGCCCGCCTCGACGTTCTTCGCCTTGGTGGGCATCGCGAAGCCGAACTGCACGACCTCCTCGCCCTGGGCAGGTCCGCCGACCTCGGGGAAGGGCATCGAGACGGGCTTGAAGCCGGGCTTGGCGTAGGTGCCCACCTCGCCGGGCAGCCACGATCCCATGATCATGAAGGCGGCCTTGTTCTGCGCCCAGTTCTTCTGCTGCTCGGGGTACTTGCTGGCGTCATAGCCCTTGAGCAGGTAGCCCTGCCTGGCGAACTTCTCGATCTGCTGGGCGGCCGCCAGCACCTCGGGCTTCTTCCAGGCCTGGCCGGTGCGGTCCTCGGCCACGGCCCTGAGGCCGTCGGCGCCGATGGTGCGGTAGAGGTAGTAGTTCATCCAGTAGGAGTCGGACCAGTACTGCTCGCCGTCCGCCGTGATCGGCGCCATCGTGCCCGCGGCCTTCAGCTTGTCGAGCAGCGCCGTGAAGGAGGCCCAGTCCTTGGGCGGCGCGGCGGCCACCTCGGGCAGCGCGGCGGCGTCGTAGAAGAGCCCGATGCCGGCGACGCTGTAGGGCACCATGTACGGCTCGCCGGAGGCCAGCTTGAGCGCGGGGCTCTGGGTGTACTTGGCGGGGATGACGTCCTTGACCTTCTTGCCCGGCTCGCCCGGCACGTCGGCCTCGTAGACCTTGGCCAGGCCGCGCGCCACGCCCGGCGTGACCATGAACGGCCGGATGGTGTCGTCGGACTGGTCGACGACGTCGGGCACCTTGGAGGTGGTCAGCGCGGCGGGCAGCTTCTGCTTGACGACGTCGCGGCCGGCCCATTCGACGCTGACCTTGATGCCGGTGTCCTTGGTGAACCGCTCGATCGCCGCCTGGAGGGCGACCTGCTGGGGTTCGCCCTGCTTCCACATGGACCAGTAGACGAGTTCCTTCGTGGCTCCCTGCGGGGCAGGGTCGCCGCCGCAGGCGGTGACCAGTCCGAGGACCAGGGCGCCGGCGGCGAGACGAGAGGAGATGGGGCTCATGGAGTGGTACCGCCTGTCTTCTCGTGGGGGGTGTCACGGCTGCCCGGACTGTAGGCCAGCTTTTACCGGTCAAACAAGATGATGATGCAGCTTTGTGACCAACAGCCTCGATTACAGCTCAGGAATGCGCATTCCAGCCCTCATGGCCTAGGCTGATCACGCTCCTGTCGTTTGACCGATCAACCGAGGAGGCGAGCGTGGTCACGATGCGGGAGGTCGCCGAGCGCGCGGGCGTCACCAAGCAGACGGTGTCCAACGTGGTCACGGGCCGCGTGCGGGTCAGCCCCGCCACCGCCGCGAAGGTGCGCGCCGCCATCGCCGAACTCGGCTACACGCCCAACATCGTCGCCCGATCGCTGGCCACCGGCACCACGACGACCGTCGGCCTGCTCGTGCCCACGGTGACCAGCGCCTTCTACGCGACCGTCGTCGAGGAGGCGGAGAACGTCCTGGAGGAGCACGGCTACCACCTGCTGCTGTGCACCACCCGCCAGGACTCCGAGCGCGCGCGCAGGCACTTCGCGAGCCTGTCGAGCCGGTCGGTCGACGCGCTGCTGATCGCGGGCGACAACGGGCTCAACGACCACCTGCCGCTGCTGGCCGACGCCCGCTTCCCGGTGGCGCTGTGCGCGTGGGAGACCGAGGTCCCCGACACGCTGCCGGTGATCACCCTCGACTACGAGCAGGCCGGCTACCTGGCCGGGCGCCACCTTCGCGACCTGGGCCACGAGCGGGTGGCGATCCTGTCGAGCCCGGTGCACGCCGGCCGCATCGACGGCTTCGTGCGCGCCTTCGCCCGCGACGGGCTCACCGTGCCCCCCGCGGCGATCTTCACCCCGCCCGAGCCCACGGTCTTCGGCGGCTTCACCGCCGCCCGGTCCGCGCTGGCCGCCGACCCCGGGCTCACCGCGATCTTCGCGACCTACGACACCATCGCCCTCGGCGCCTTGGAGGCCGCCCGGCTCTCCGGGCGCTCGGTGCCGGGCGAGCTGTCGATCGTGGGCCACGACGACATCGAGGAGGTGCGGCACACGCACCCCGCCCTCACCACGGTCGCCGCGCCGGGACGCGAGATGGCCAGGCAGGCGATCGAGCTGCTGCTGCGGGCCGTCCGTGACGGCAGACGACCGGTCAATTCGCTGCAACTGCTGCGCTCCACCCTGGTGGCTCGCGACAGCACCGGCCCGGCGCCCGGCCGCTGAGCCGCCCACGCGCCGGGGTGCTCTTCATCGTCGCCGCGGCCCGCCGGTCAGCCAGGTCATAACACGCGTCGCCATCTCCCCTGCATGCGGGACACATGTCGCCTTTAACCGGCCTGCAAGCGTCGCGGGATACCTCTTGCGGGTCGCACGACGCAGCGTCGCCGCCACGATGCGCACATCCCCTAGATCGAGGAGTTCCGTTTCCATGCCCGACGAATGTGTCCGCCGGGTGTCCGGCTCGACGAGCCAGGCGCATCACACGCAGGAGCGGCCGCCGCTCACCTATGCCCAGCGCGGCTTGTGGCTGCTGGACCGGCTGCACCCAGGCAGCCCGCAATACAACGTGCCCTTCGCCGTACGGCTGCGCGGCCCGCTCGACGTCGAGGCCATGCGCGAGGCGCTGGCCGGGGTCGTGGCCGCGCACGAGACGCTGCGCACCGTCTTCCCCACCCATCAGGGCGAGCCGTACCAGGAGGTGCTGCCGGAGCTCGCCGTCGGCCTTGCCCTGGTGGAGGGCGCGCCCGAACTGGCCGACGGGTGGGCGGCCGAGCCCTTCGACCTCGAGCGGGGGCCGCTGATCAGGGCCCGGCTGCTGCGGCTCGGCCACGACGACCATCTGCTCGTCGTGGTGCTGCACCACATCGTGTGCGACGGCCAGTCGATGCACCTGCTGTTCGACGAGCTCGCCGACCGCTATTCCGGCCGGGCCACGCAGGCGGTGCGCGCCCTGCCGTACACCGAGCACGCGGCCCGCGAGCGGGAGATGCCGGTGGACCCCGAGGAGATCGACTGGTGGCGCGACCACCTGGCCGGCGCCCCCACCTCGCTCGACCTGCCCACGGACCACCGGCGGCCGGCCGTGCGCGGGACGGCGGGCGGCACGCACGCCTTCACCCTGCCCGAGCAGCTGATCACGGAGATGGGCACGCTGGCCAGGAGCGTCAGGACCACCTCCTTCGCCGTGCTGACGGCCGTCTACGCCGTCCTGCTCGGCCGGTTGTCGGGGCAGCGGAAGCTGCTGGTCGGCACGCCCTTCTCCGGGCGGCTCGACCCCGACCTGGAGCCGGTGATCGGCCTGTTCGTCACGACGTTGCCGCTGCGGGTCGACCTGTCGGGCGACCCGGCCTTCGTCGAGGTCGTGCGCAGGGTGCGCGGGGCGTTGCTGGAGGTTCTCGGCCACCAGGACACCCCGTTCGAGGCGCTCGTCGACGGGCTGCGGCTGCCGCGCGACCCGTCCAGGACGCCGCTGGTCCAGGCGATGCTGACCTTCGACGGCAGGAGGCTGGCCGAGCCGCGGTTCGCCGGGCTGGCCGCCGAGGTGTCGATGCTGCCTACCCCGACGGCGAAGTTCGACCTGGACTTCATGATCAACAAGGGGGTGGGCGAGGACTTCGACGTCGCGGTCAACTACAGCGCCGAGCTGTTCGAGCCCGAGACGATCGAGCGGCTGGCCGAGCGGTTCGTCCGGCTCGCGCGGGCGGCCGTCGAGGCCCCCGAGACGCCGATCCGGCTGCTGCCGGTGCTCGACGACGCCGAGCGGACCGCGGTCACCGGCGGCTGGAGCACGACCTCCGGGCCCTATCCCGACACAAGGAGCGTGGCCGAGCTCTTCGCCGAGCAGGCGCTGCGCACGCCGGGCGCCCCCGCCGTCGAGGCGGAGGGCGTCGTGCTCACCTACGCCGAGCTGAACCGGCGCTCCGCCCGGGTGGCCGCCGGGCTGCGGGCCCAGGGCGTGGGTCCCGAGGACGTGGTCGGCATCTGCCTGCCGCGCGGGCTCGACTACGCCTGCGCGATGCTCGGGGTGCTGAGGTCGGGCGCCGCCTACCTGCCGCTCGATCCGTCGCACCCGGCCGCCAGGCGGCAGGCACTGCTGGAGGCCGCCCGTGCCCGCACGGTGATCGACGTGCCGGGGGCGATGGATGACGATGTGATTTGGAGCGTTCCAAAGTCGGTGCATCCCGCCGCCCTCGCGTACACGATCTTCACCTCCGGCTCGACCGGCGAGCCCAAGGGCGTCGGCGTCACCCACGGCGCGCTGGCCAACCACGCACAGGCCATCCGCGACCGCTTCGGGCTCACCGCGGACGACCGGGTCCTGCAGTTCACCAACCCGGTCTTCGACGTCGCCGCCGAGGAGCTCTACCCGACCTGGCTGGCGGGGGCCTGCGTGGTCCTGTGCCCGGACCCGGTGCCGGCGCCTGCGGCCCTGACCTCCTTCCTCGCCGCCCACCGGGTGACCGTGGCGAACCTGCCCTCCGGCTACTGGCAGGAGTGGGCCGCCACCGTCGGCCACGACGTGCCCGGCCTTCGCCTGGTCGTCATCGGCAGCGAGAGCGTCGACGCCGCCGCGGTGGCCCGCTGGGCCCGGCGGGTGCCCATCCCGCTCGTCAACGCCTACGGCCTGACCGAGACGACCATCACCGCCCTCGCCCACCAGGTCCGACCCGGCGACTGGAACGTTCCAGTCGGGAAGCCGCTCCCCGGTCTGCGCGCCCTGGTGCTCGACGGCGAGCTGGAGCCCGTCGCGCCCGGCGTCACCGGCGAGCTCTACATCGGCGGCGCCGGGCTGGCCCGCGGCTACCTCGGCCGCCCCGACCTCACCGCCGACCGGTTCGTCCCCGACCCGTACGGCGAGCCAGGCGCGCGGCTGCACCGCACGGGCGACCGCGCCCGATGGCTGGCCGACGGCACGCTCGAACTCCTGGGCCGCGCCGACGAGCAGCTCAAGGTGCACGGCCACCGCATCGAACCGGCCGAGGTCGAGGCCGCGCTGCACGGTCACCCGGCCGTGGCGCGGGCGGCCGTGGCCGCGTGGGAGGGCAGGCTGGTCGCCTACGTGGCGCCCGCCGTCCCCGCCGGGCTGCGCGACTACCTGGCGCAGCGGCTCCCCGCGCACCTGGTGCCGACCGTCCTGACCCCGCTGGCCGAGCTGCCCACCACGGCGGGCGGCAAGCTCGACCGCCGCGCGCTGCCCGCGCCCAGGCTGGACCACGACCGGCCGGTCACGCCGCCCCGCACCGAGCTGGAGCGGCTGCTGGCCGGGCTCTGGTCGCGGGCGCTCGACCTGGACCCGATCGGCGTGCACGACAACTTCTTCGACCTGGGCGGCACGTCGTTCTCCCTGGCCACGGTGCACGCCGGGCTCAAGGAACGGCTCGGCGGGACGATCCCGCTGGTCACCCTCTACGAGCACCCCACGATCTCCGCCCTCGCCGCGGCGCTCGACGCACCCCGCCACGACGCCGCCCCGGCCCCCGCTTCCGGCGAAGGGCTGCGCGCCGGCCGCGCCAGGCTCCGGCGCCGCCGTACGGAAACCCGATGACCACCGAGAGAGGCTTCACCATGTTCGACCACGACCGCGACTACCAGGTCGTCCTCAACGACGAGGGACAGTACTCCCTGTGGCCCGGCGACCGGCCCGTGCCCTCCGGCTGGAACCCGGACGGGTTCACCGGCCCCAAGGCCGACTGCCTGTCGCACATCGCCCGGGTCTGGACCGACCTGCGACCCGCGAGCCTGCGCGCCGCGATGGAGGCCTGACATGAGCCTCTGGCGCAACGCAGACTTCCGCAACCTGTGGCTGGCCCAGTCGGTGAGCCTGGTCGGCACCCAGGTCACCCTGCTCGCCTTCCCGCTGGCCGCGCTGCTGCTGGGCGGCTCCGCTCTGGAGGTGAGCCTGCTGGCGGCCGTCGAGTTCGTCCCCGTCCTGTTACTGGGGCTGCCCGTCGGCGCGTGGGTCGAGCGGCTGCCGCTCCGGCCCGTGCTCATCGCCTCCGACCTGATCAGGGCGGGCGCGCTGGCCGTCGTCCCGCTCGCGTACGTCATGGACATGCTGACCATGCCCCTGCTGTACGGGGTGGCGTTCCTGATCGGCCTGGCCACGCTCTTCTTCGACGTCGCCCACCTGTCCTGGCTGCCCGACCTGGTGACCGAGGAGCAGCTCACCGACGGCAACGCCAAGCTGGAGACCTCCAGGTCGTTGTCTCAGCTGGCCGGTCCCGGCCTGGGCGGCGGGCTGGTGCAGGTCCTGTCCGCGCCCGTCGCCATCGCCCTCGACTCGCTCACCTACCTCGCCTCGGCGCTGTTCCTGACGCGCATCGGCAAGCCGAGCAGGCCGCCGCAGCCCACCGGCGAGGGCGGCCTGGGCCGGCAGATCGGCGAGGGCCTGCGCTTCGTCGCCGGTCACCGGCTGCTGCGCCCGCTCATGCTGTCGGCCGCCGCGGCCGAGCTGGCCTTCGCGGCGGTGCTCGCGCTCCAGGTGGTCTACGCGGTCCAGGTGCTGCACCTGAGCGCGGGCGTGATCGGCCTGGCGCTGGCCGTCGGCAACGCGGGCGGCCTGATCGGCGCGCTGCTGGCCGGCAAGGCGGTCGAGCGGTACGGCCCCGGCCCGGTGATCGTCGGTTCGATCGCGCTGTTCGCGGCCGGTGCCGCGATGTTGCCCATGTCGGGCGAGGTCGTCCTGTTCGGCGGCGGGCTGTTCGTCGTCTACCTCGGCGTCGTGCTGTTCAACGTGGTCCAGGTGACGCTCTGCCAGACGGCGACGCCTCCCGGGCTGCTCGGGCGCATGAACGCGACCTTCCGCTTCGTCACGTGGGGCATGGTGCCGCTCGGCGCCGCCCTGGGCGGGCTGCTGGTCGCGCCGCTCGGCCTGCGCGGGGTGTTGTGGGTGGCCGCCGCGATCACCGCTCTGTCCATCGTCCCGCCCGTGATGTCGGCCGTGCGCACGCTCCGGGCCTACCCGGAAGGGGTGACGGTATGAACCAGGAGGAGTTCCTCGCCATCGTCGGCATGGCGGGACGTTTCCCCGGCGCCCCCGACACGGTGCGGTTCTGGCACAACGTGTCGAACGGCGTGGAGTCCCTGGGCGGCTCCGGCTACGGCGTCATCGAGGAGGCCGACGGCTTCGACGCCGCCTTCTTCGGCTACTCGCCGCGCGAGGCCCTGATGCTCGACCCGCAGCACCGCGTCTTCCTGGAGTGCGCGTGGGCCGCCCTGGAGGACGCGGGGATCGACCCGGCGACCTGTCCCGGCGCGATCGGCGTCTACGCGGGCGGCGGCGACACCGGCCACTTCGGCACCCTGATGGCCAACCGCGCCTCCTTCCCCGGCGTCTCGGAGTGGCAGCTGCGGCTGTCGGCCGGCGCCGACTTCCTGACCAGCCGCGTCTCCTACAAGCTGGGCCTGACCGGCCCCGCCGTGACCGTGCAGACGGCCTGCTCCACCTCGCTGGTCGCCGTCCACCTCGCGGGCCAGGCGCTGCTGGCCGGCGAGTGCGACGTGGCGCTCGCGGGCGGGGTGACCGTACGGGTGCCCGCGCCCACGGGCGAGTTCGGCGACGAGGGCGTGCTGTCACCCGACGGCCGCTGCCGCGCCTTCGACGCCGGGGCCTCCGGCACCGTCGGCGGCGACGGGGCGGGCATCGTGGTGCTCAAGCGCCTGCCCGAGGCGATCGACGACGGCGACCACATCTACGCCGTCATCCGCGGCACCGCCGTCACCAACGACGGCTCGGGCAAGATGGGCTTCACCGCGCCCAGCGTCGCCGGGCAGGCCGCCGCCGTGCGTGCCGCCCACGTGGTCGCCGACGTCGACCCCGCCACCATCGGGTACGTCGAGGCGCACGGCACCGGCACGCCGGTGGGCGACCCGATCGAGGTGCGCGCGCTGGCCAAGGCGTTCGCCGAGGGCACCGGCCAGGTGGGCTTCAGCGTGCTCGGCTCGGTGAAGACCAACATCGGCCACACCGACGCGGCGGCAGGGGTCGTCGGGCTGATCAAGGCGGCACTGGCGCTCCGGCACGAGCTCATCCCGGGAACTCTGCACTTCCGCTCGCCCAACCCGGAGCTGGGGCTCGAGGACAGTCCGTTCCTGGTCAGCGCCGAGCCGGTGCCGTGGCCGCGCGGCGCCGCGCCGCGCCGCGCGGGGGTGAACTCGCTGGGGATCGGCGGCACCAACGCGCACGCGATCCTGGAGGAGGCGCCGGCCGCCGAGCAGTCGGGGGCGGGCCGGCCCGTGCAGCTCCTGCCGCTGTCGGCCCGCGCCCCTGCCGCCCTCCGCACCGCCGCCGCCCGCCTGGCCGCCCATCTCGCGGAGGGGGACGTGGCGGACGCGGAGAGGGCGACCGCGGGCCTCATGGACGCGGACGGCGCCGATGTCGGCCTCGCGGACGCGGCTTGGACGTTGCAGACCGGCAGGCGGGCGTTCGCCCACCGGGCCTTCGTCGTGGCCGGCGACCGGGCGCAGGCCGTACGGGCCCTGCGCGACCCCGGCCTGGCGCTCGGCGACGGCGCGGCCGCTCCCGGGGTGGCCTTCCTCTTCCCCGGCCAGGGCGGCCAGCACGTCGGCATGGGCCGCGACCTCTACGAGCAGGAGCCCGTCTTCCGCGCCGAGGTGGACCTGATCGCCGACCTGGCCCGCCCGTCGCTCGGCCTCGACCTGCGCGAGATCCTGTACGGCGGGGCGCCGCAGGCGGCGGCCGAGATGGCGACCATGCGCATCGGCCAGCCCGCCCTGTTCGCGGTGGAGTACGCCACGGCGCGACTGTGGCAGTCCAGGGGCGTCGTCCCCGAGGTAGTCCTGGGCCACAGCCTCGGCGCCTACGCGGCCGCCGTGATCGCCGGGGTGCTCTCCCCCGCCGACGCCCTGGCCCTGGTGCTGGAGCGGGGCACGCTCCTCGGCCGGCTCGCCGAGGGCGCGATGCTCGCCGTGCCGCTGCCCGAGGAGCAGGTCGTGCGCCTCGCCGGTGACCGGCTGTCGGTCGCCGCCGTGAACAGCCACGACCAGACGGTCCTGGCCGGGCCCGCCGCCGACATCGCCTCGCTGCGCGAGCGGCTGGCCGCCGACGGGGTGGACGCGCGGGTGCTGCGCATCAGCGCCGCCGCCCACTCGCGGCTGGTCGAGCCGGTCGTGGCCCGCTTCGAGGAGCGGGTGGCGCGCACGGAACTGCGGCCGCCGTCGATCACGTGGATCTCCGACCGGACCGGACTGCCGGTCACGGCCGAGCAGGCGTGCGACCCGGCGTACTGGAGCGGGCACCTGCGCCACACGGTGCGTTTCGCCGACGCGCTGACCACGCTGCTCGACGGCTCGTCGCGGGTGCTGCTGGAGCTGGGGCCCGGGCGGACGCTCGGGACGCTGGCCCGCAAACACCCGGGCGCCGGGCCCGGCGTCGTCACGGTTCCGAGCCTGCCGCATCCGGGGGATCCGGCGGGCGCGGCCCCCACGATGCTGGCGGCGACCGGACGGTTGTGGCAGGCCGGGGTGGCGGTGGACTGGACGGCGCTGCACGAGGGCGAGCGCCGCCTGCGGGTGCCGCTGCCCGGCTACCCGTTCGAGCGCCGCGGGTTCCGCCTGGAGCCGCCCGCGCCGGTGACGGCCTCCGCGCCGACGCCGCGGGAGGTGCCCGTCGAAGCCGTCGAGCCCACCTCTGCGGGCGCCTTCCATAGCGCGGGCACGGAGCGGGCGCTGGCCGAGGCCTTCGGCGAGGTCCTCGGCATGGAGCCCGGCGAGCTCACCCCCCACGACGACTTCTTCGACCTGGGCGGCGACTCCGTCGTCGCCACGCAGGTCGTCTCGCTCATCCGCCGCTCGGTCGGCATCGAGCTCAGCCCCAAGGCGCTGTTCCTGGCGCCGACCGTGCACCGGCTGGCCCGGTTGATCGAGGAAGGACAGGCGGCATGACGACGACACGATCCCGGTGGCTGCTGTGCAGACGCAGGCGGCCAGGGGCCGCCTCCCGGTTGTACTGCTTCCCGCACAGCGGCGGGGCCGCGGGCGAGTACGTGCGCTGGTCGGACGCGTTACCGGGCACCGAGGTGTGGGGGGTGCAACCGCCCGGCAGGGGCGGGCGCCTGGCCGAGCCCGCGTTCGGCTCGATGGCCGCGCTGGTCGCGGCGGTCGTCGACGAGGCCGTGTTCGAGCCGCCCTACACCCTGTTCGGCCACAGCCTCGGCGCGCTGGTCGCCTACGAGACGGCGTTGCTGCTGCGCGAACGCGGCCTGCCGGGCCCCGAGCGGCTGATCCTGTCCGCGTACGGCTCGCCGTACCTTCACCGGCCGGGCGAGCCGGTGCACGAGCTCGACGACGCGGCCCTGGTGGAGGCGGTGGAACGGGCGTACGGCCCGCTGCCCGACGGGGTGCGCGAGGACGCCGAGCTGCGTTCGCTGGTGCTGGGCGGGCTCCGCGCCGACCTGGCGATCGTCGCCGGCTATCGCCCGGCGCCCGCCCTACCGCTGGACTGCCCGATCACGGTGGTCGGCGGCGCGGACGACGCCGAGTCGCCCGACCGGCTGGTCGCCTGGCACAGCCTGACCACCGGCCCCTTCGACCTGCGCCTGTTTCCCGGCGGCCACTTCTACTTCAGGGAGCGATCCGATGAGCTCATGCGATTCCTCGCCGAGCGTGCTTGACGAGCTGTACCGGGGCCGCGTCCGCTGGGACCTGCTGACCCCCTTCCCCGCCCTGCCGCCCGCGCCCGACGCCGTGGCGGAACTGGCCGCCCTGCTGCGGGCGATGGTCGACCCCGAGGAGGTCGAGCGCACGGGGCAACTGCCGCCGGCAGCGCTGAAGGCCCTGCGCGAGGAGGGTTTCCTGGCGCTGACGATCGACCGCGAACTGGGCGGCCTCGGCCTGTCGGACGCGGAGGCCTTCCAAGTGCTGCGGGCGGGCGCGTCGTGGTCGGGCGCGGTCGCGTTCACGCTCGGGGTGGGCAACGGCTTCGGCTCGGGCTCCTACCTGCGCGTCCTGCCGCCGGGACCGCTGCGGGACATGATCTGCGAGCGGGTGGCGGCCGGGATCGTGTCGGGCGGCGCCGACGCCGAGCCCGCGGGCACGGCCAACCGCACCCGCGCCACCGTCGCGGTGCCGGTCGAGGACGGCGCGGCCTACCTGATCAGCGGCGAGAAGGTGTTCATCGGCAACGGCCCGACGGCCGACCTCGTGGACGTCTCGGCGACCGTCGAGGGCACCGGCGAGGTGAGGCTGTTCTTCGTCGACACCCGCTCGCCCGGCTTCGAGGTGACGGGGCGGCACGAGTTCATGGGGCTGCGCGGTGCGGCGATCGGCTCGCTGCGGCTGGACCGGGTCCGGGTGCCGGCCGAGTGGCTGATGCCGGAGGACGGCGACGGCTGGCGCATGCGCCCCGACGGTGACGGGTCCGAGCAGACCGAACCGGGCCCCGACCTGGCGGGGCTGGCGCTGCTCGGGCGGCACCTGGTGATCGTCCCTGCGGCGCTGGCGATCGCGCAGCGCTGCCTGCAGTACTCCCGCGACTTCGTCGCCCGCCGGGTGATCGACGGGCGGGGCCTGGGCGAGTACGAGGAGATCCGGCGGGTCGTGGCGGCCACGGCGGCCGACGTGTTCACGATCGACTGCCTGTCGCGCTGGGCCCTGCTCGGGCGCGACCGGGCCGACACCCGGCCCGACCTGACCGTGGTCAAGAACCTGGCCTCCCGGCTGTGCTGGAGGGCCGTGGACAGGACGGTGTCGCTGCTGGGCGCGGAGGGCTACGAGAGCGCGGCCAGCAAGGCCAGGCGCGGGGCGCCGCCACTGCCGGTGGAGCGGCTGTTCCGCGACGCGCGGGCGCTGCGGGTGGCGGGCGGCGTCGACTTCATGCTCGACGCGTGGTCGGCCGAGGCGTCCCTGGCGGCCTTCTACGGGGAGAACATGGAACCGGCTCCCCAGGCCGGCGGCGGGCGCGCGGTGTTCGTCGAGGAGCAGGCGCGCCGGCTGGCCGAGGTGTGCGCGCGGCTGACCGCGGCTCATTCGCGCGAGGAGCTCTTCGCCCGCCAGCGCCTCCTGCGGGTCATCGGCCGGATCGCGGCCGAGCTGCTGTCCATGGCGGTGGTACTGGCCGCCGCCGACCCCGAGACGGCCGAGCTGGCCGACATCTCGTGCGCCGGATCCCGGCACCGGCTGGCCGGGCTCTGGTCGCAGCTGGACCACCCGGAGCCCGGCCGCTCCCCCATCGACGTCCCGCTTCTCACGGAAGGCCTCATCGACCATGCGAGTGCATGAGCTGGTGGCCGCGCACGCGGCCGCAGCACCCGACGACGACGCGATCGTGCACGGTGACACCGTGCTGTCCTACGCCGAACTCGACGCCCGCGCCGAGCGGCTCGCGCGCCGCCTGATGGCGGCGGGTGTCACACCGGACACGCCCGTCGGCGTGTTCCTGGAACGTTCGCCCGAGTTCGTGCTGGCCGTCCTGGCCGTGCTCAAGGCGGGCGGCGCCTACGTGCCGCTCGACCCGGCCTATCCTGCGGCGCGGCTGGCGATGATGCTGGAGGCGACCGGCGCCCCCGTGGTCGTCACGACGGGTGGGCTGGCCTCCCGGCTGGAGGCGCCCGCGCTGCTGGTGGAGGCCGACGGGCCCGCCGCGGACGGCCCGCTGCCCGCCGTACGGCAGGACAACCTGGCCTACATCATGTTCACCTCTGGCTCCACCGGCGTGCCCAAGGGCGCGTCGATCACGCACCGGGGCATCACCCGCCTCGTCGTCGACCCCGGCTACATCACGCTCGACGCCGGGGAGAGCGTGCTGCACGCCTCGTCGACGAGCTTCGACGCGGCGACGTTCGAGATCTGGGGCGCGCTGGCCAACGGCGCGCGGCTGGTGATCGGTCCGGCCGGCAGACCGTCCGCGCACGAGCTCGGCGCGCTGATGCGCGAGCAGGGCGTCACCACGGCCTTCCTCACCACCGGGCTGTTCCACCTGATGGTCGACGAGTGCCTGGACGACCTGGCCGGGCTGCGGCAGCTGCTGACCGGCGGCGACGTGCTCTCCCCGAGCCGCGCCAGGCGCCTGCTGGCCGAACTGCCGGACGTCGTGCTGGTCAACGCGTACGGCCCGACGGAGGTCACGACGTTCACCACCTGCCAGGTGCTCACCCCCGCGATGGTGGAGACCGACGCGCCGGTGCCGATCGGCACCGCGATCAACGACACGTGGCTGCGCGTGCTCGACGACGACTTCCTGCCCGCCGAGGTCGGCCACCTGTACGCGGGAGGCGGCGGCCTGGCCCGCGGCTACCTGAACGACCCCGCGCTGACCGCGCAGCGCTTCGTGCCCGACCCGTGGCTGCCGGGCGAGCGCATCTACGCCACCGGCGACCTGGCCAGGATGGGCCTGGACGGGGTCGTGGAGTTCCTCGGCCGGGCCGACCAGCAGATCAAGCGGCGCGGATTCCGCGTCGAGCCGGTCGAGATCGAGGAGGCGCTGCGGCAGGATCCGCTGGTGCGCGACGCGGGCGTGGTGGCCGTCGGCGCCGACGCCGAGAGCAAGGTGCTCGTCGCCTACCTGGTGGCGGCCGTTCCCGGCGACGACGTGACGGCCCGCGTCCGCGAGGGGCTGCGCGAGCGGCTGCCCGCCTACCTCATGCCCGACCGCTGGGCGAGCGCCGAGAGCCTGCCGCTGAACGTCAACGGCAAGCTCGACCGCCCCGCCCTGCGCGCCCTGGCGGAGGCGGCCCCGGCGCCCGCCCAGGCCCCCGTCGAGGTCGCCGCCCCGGAAGGGGAGGTGGAGACGGAGCTGGCCAGGATCTGGCGCGAGCTGTTCGAGAAGGACGAGATCGGGCGCGACGACGACTTCTTCGAGCTGGGCGGCCACTCGCTGCTGGCCGGGCGGCTCAGCGCCCGCCTGCGCGGGAGCATGGGCAGGCGCATGCCGGTCAGCGCGGTCTTCGACCATCCGACGATCGCGGAACTGGCCGACTATCTGCGGCGTTCGTGACCTGCCTGGCCAGGGCCAGGGCTCCCAGGAGCGCGATGAAGACCATCCCGTAGAGGGCGGTCAGCGCCGAGGTCTCGAAGATGTCGGCGGTGCGCCAGGTGTGGCCGGCGGCGTCGGTCACGGTGGTGCGCTTGCCGATCAGGTAGGTCAGGAAGAACGGCACGGCGGTCGCGGCGTACAGCACGAGCGCCTGGACGTGGGGCGCGGTGGCGGCCGGTTCCGGCTCCGGGCCGCGCCGCCGCAGGTACAGGGCGAACAGCTGCAGGAACAGGTAGGTCGTCAGCGACCAGCCCAGGAAGTTGACGAGGGGCACGCCGAAGAACCCGCCGCCGTCCTCCCAGATCCACAGCTTGCGGACGGTGGACAGGGTGGGGTCCATCGCCAGGTCCCAGGCGACCATGGCGAACGACGCCACGACGGGCGTGCCCACGACGGTCAGGAGGCCGCTGCCCCGGCGCACCTCGCCGACGAGCAGCGTGGCGACGTTCCACGCCAGGTAGCCGGTGGCCACGTAGGCGGGCCCGATCATGATCGGGACCAGGAACACCTGGGGGCCGAGCGTGTAGTGGTAGTCGCCGAACGGGAAGCCGGTCAGGATGCTGAGGTTCTCCAGGGCGTTGCTGACCACCAGCGTGACCACGACGAACACGGTGACGGCCGGCCAGCCGTACCTGCGCGCGCCGTGCAGCAGGGTGAACAGCGTCTGGGCGATCAGCAGCAGCGGCACTCCGACGGCGGGCAGGAAGGTCCTGCCCACCAGCAGGGCCAAGACCAGGCCGGTGAGGATCCACAGGAGCCCGGTGTCCGCCGGGCGCCGGGTGGTGGCGATCGTCTGCGGGGGATGCACGGTTCGATCCTGCTCCGCCGTACGCCTGACGGCTTCCGGCAGCGGACGCGGGTCGCTACGCAGTTCTCCGTAACCGGCGCGGGCCCGGCTACTCCCCTCGGCGTAGGAGGGCACGCGCCCGGGCGGAGTCCTTCGCGCGCGCGAAACCGTACGATCTCGTCATGAGACTCCGCACCGCCTGGCTGCGCCTGCCGGTGCCGGCGCAGGACGCCCTGATCGCCCTCTTCGTCACCGCGATGCAGGTCCAGGGCACGATCACGCGCAACGCCGGCGAGGTGGGGTCGCGGTCGCTGGGCGACATCGGGAATCTAGGGTACGGCCTGCTGATCGTGACGGGTGCGGCCCTGGCCGTACGGCGCCGCCTGCCGGTGGCGGTGTTCGCCGTCACCGCGCTGGCCAGCGTCGCCTACTACGGCCTCGACTTCCCCGACGGTCCCGGCTGGCTGGCGCTCTTCGTGGCCCTGTACACCGTGGCCGCCTACGGCGACGGGCACAGGTCGCTGGTGACGGCGGGGGCGTCGGTCACCGTGCTGTCGGCCGTCTGGCTGGTCGCGGCGGCCGACATCGAGCCGCGCGCCGCCGTCGGCTGGGTGTTCTTCCGCATCGGCGCGTCGGTCATGAGCGTGGCGCTCGGCGAGTCGGTCAGGTCCAGGAGGGTCATCGCAGCCGAGGCACAGCTGCGCGCCGAGCTGGCCGAGCGCACCCGCGAGGAGGAGGCGCGGGCGCGGGTCGACGCCGAACGGCTGCGGATCGCGCGGGAGGTCCACGACACCGTCGCCCACGCGATCGCGATCATCAACGTGCAGTCGGGGGTCACCGCGCACGTGCTCGACAAACGGCCCGACGTGGCGCGCGAGGCCCTGCGCACCATCGAGCAGACCAGCTCGCGGGCGCTGCGGGAGATGCGGGCCATCCTCGGGGTGCTGCGCGACGACGGCGCGGGACGCGTGCCGTACCCGGGTCTGGGGCAGCTCGACGAGCTGGCCGCCGAGGCCCGCGAGGCGGGGCTCGACATCGAGGTCGAGGAGGCGCCGACGGTGGCGCCGCTGCCGAGCGCGGTGGGCAGCGCCGCCTACCGGATCGTGCAGGAGTCGATCACCAACGTGATCCGTCACGTGGGGCCGACGCGCGTGACGGTGGCGCTGAACCCCGGCGTGGAGGTGCTGGAGCTGCGGGTGACCGACGCGGGCCCTGCGGTGCGTGCGCCCGTGGCGGGACGCTCGGCTCCCGGCCGGGTCGCGCCGGGGCCGGACGGGCGCGGCATCGTCGGGATGCGCGAGCGGTGCCGGCTGCTGGGCGGCGACCTCGACGCGGGCCCGCTGCCGGGCGGCGGGTTCGAGGTGCGGGCGCGGCTGCCCCTCGCGCCCAGCAGCGCCCTGCCCGCCTGATTGCATCAAACCTGTTTGATGTAATATGGATGGCATGGCGTCGAGCGGCCGACCCGAGGTCCCGCTGCTGGTGCGCATGGCGGCGCACCCGCTGCGATGGGCGCTGCTGACCGAACTGGCCGGCGGCGACCGCCGGGTGCGCGAACTGGTCGCCGCGGTGGGCGAGCCGCAGAACCTGGTCTCCTACCATCTGCGGCTGCTGCGCTCCAGCGGGCTGGTCGGCTCGCGCCGCAGCAGCTTCGACGGGCGCGACAGCTACTACCGCCTCGAACTGGAGCGATGCGCGCGCGAGCTGGCAGCCCTCGGGCCCGCCCTCCATCCCGCGCTCGCCGCGCCGCCCGCTCCCCCGCAGGAGCGGGCATGGCCGTCGGT
Source organism: Nonomuraea sp. NPDC050663 (assembly GCF_044456985.1). Classification (NCBI taxonomy): domain Bacteria; kingdom Bacillati; phylum Actinomycetota; class Actinomycetes; order Streptosporangiales; family Streptosporangiaceae; genus Nonomuraea; species Nonomuraea sp. NPDC050663. The sequence goes on along the minus strand of NZ_JBITGL010000009.1, from coordinate 124,031 downwards.
GTTGTTCCTGTGCACCGGCAACAGCGCCCGCTCGCCCATCGCCGAGGCCCTGCTGCGCCACCGCTCCGGCGGGCACGCCCCGGTGGCCAGCGCGGGCAGCCATCCCAAGGACGAGCTGCACCCGCGGGCCGCCGGCGTGCTGCGCCGGACGTACGGCATCGACGTCGGGGGACGGCGTCCGCGCCACCTGGACGAGGTCGCCGGCCACCGCTTCCACTACGTGATCAGCCTGTGCGACAAGGTGCGCGAGGTCGTCCCTGCGTTCGACGGCCGGCCGCGGCTGGTGCACTGGAGCGTGCCGGATCCGGCGCGCACGGGCGGCTTCGACGAGGTCGCCGCCGAGATCGACGCCCGGGTCGGGCAACTCGTGCCCGTCCTGCTCGCCTCACCATCGGAGGTACGGACATGACAGCGCACGAGAAGTTCGCGAGCGTTCGTTACATCGTCGACGACGTCCAGGCTGCGGTCGACTTCTACACCGGGCGGCTGGGATTCGAGGTGCGGATGAGCGCCGCGCCCGCCTTCGCCGACGTCGTGCGGGGGCCGCTGCGGCTGCTGCTGTCGGGGCCGTCGAGCTCCGGCGCCCGCGCCACGCCCGACGAGCACGCCGTGGCCGGGCGCAACCGCATCCACCTGCTCGTCGAGGATCTCGACGCGGAGATCGACCGGTTGAAGGGGGCGGGGGTGCCCTTCCGCAGCGAGCGGGTCACGGGGCCGGGAGGCAGCCAGGTCCTCGTCGCCGACCCGGCGGGCAACCTGGTCGAGATCTTCCAGCCCGCCGCCCGTTCCTGACCCGCCCGATGCGGCGCGCCTGCTCCCGCCCGCCGTGCCGTACGGCAGGCGCGACGCGTACGGCCGAGCCACCGCTTGCTTCCGCCCGCCTGCCGTACGGCGCGGTCATTCGGGGGGCGAGGAGCCCGCGGGCAGGGTGAGCAGGAGCAACGTGACGTCGTCGTCGTGCGCCGCCGGGTCGGGCAGCAGCGCGGACAGCAGCCGCTCCGCCTCCTCCTCCAGCCCGCCCCCGTCCGCCCGCAGGTGCCCGGCCAGCAGGTCGATCCTGGCGTCCAGGTCGACGCGCGGGATCTCGATCAGCCCGTCGGTGTACAGCGCCAGCAGGGCGTCGCGCGGATAGCCGACCACCGCCTGCCGGTAGCCGCCCTGCCCCAGGCCGAGCGGCGTGTTGACCGGCAGGTCCAGCCGCCGGGCCGGTTCGCCCGGCGCGGCCAGCAGCGCGGGCGGATGCCCGGCCGAGCAGGCCGTCAGCTTGCCCGCCTCCGGGTCGATCACCAGGTAGCAGCACGTCACCAGCCGCTCGGGCAGGTCGCAGGTCAGGTCGTCGAGCGCCGCCATGAGCCGCTCCGGCTCCATCCCGGTCTTGGCCAGGGCGTGCGCCGCCGATCGCAGGTGCCCCATCACGGCGGCGGCCTCCAGCCCGCGGCCCATCACGTCGGCGATGAGCACCCCGTAGCGCCCGCCTTCCAGCGCGATGAGGTCGTACCAGTCGCCGCCGACGCCCGCGCCGCCGGTCGCCGGGACGTAGCGCCTGGCGGTCGCCAGCCCGGGCAGGTCGGGCGGCTGGGTCATGAGGCTGCGCTGCAGCGTGAGCGCGATGTGCCGCTGCTGCTCGTAGAGCTGGTGCAGGGCGGCCTGCTGGTGCTTGCGGGCGCTGATGTCGCGGCAGCTGGCCACGATGCCGGTGACCGCTCCCTCGTCGTCGAGCAGCGGCCAGAACGTCAGCTCGACCTCGACGGGTCTGCCGCCCTTGGCCAGCCGTACGGTCTCGACGTTGTCGATGCGCTCGCCCGCGCGCAGCCGGGTCAGCAGGCTCTTGGCCTCCTCCAGCCGGTCGGACGGCACCAGCCGGGTCCAGGGCCAGCCGATGATCTCGTCGGAGGTGTAGCCGAACAGGCGGGTGGCGGCGGCGTTCCAGAAGGTGACGATGCCGTTGGGGGTCTGGGCGAAGATGGCGTCCTGGCTCGACTCCACCATGGCGGCCAGCTCCGCCAGGCGCTGCTCGGCGCGCTCGCGGGTGGTGATGTCGCGGATGGCGGCGGAGATCAGCACGCCGCTGTCGGTCTCCAGCGGCGAGAGGCTGATCTCGACGGGGAAGGCGCTGCCGTCCTTGCGCCTGCCGCGCAGCGGGCGGCCGGCGCCCATCGGCCGCATCCTCGGGTGGGAGGTGTAGGAGCGCCGGTGGCGCCGGTGGGTGTCGCGGATCTCGGCCGGCAGGAGCATCTCGACCGGGGCGCCGATCAGCTCGTCGCGGCTGTACTCGAACAAGGTCTCCGTCTGGGCGTTGACGAAGGTGATCATCCCGTGGCCGTCGACGATGACCATGGCGTCGGGGGCGGCTTCGAGCAGGTCGGCGAAGCGGCGCTGGAGGCGGTCGCGCTCGCGCTGCTCGGCGGCGCGCTCGGTGACGTCGGTGGCGATGCCGCACACGCCGTAGGCCGTGCCGGCGGAGTCGGCGAGCGGCACGAGCGTGGTGAGGAACTCGTGGACGCCGTCGTCGAGCGGGAGGACGGTGTCGGCCTGGATGGCCCGGCCCCCGCTCTGGGCGCGCAGGTCGTGCTCGCGCAGCCGGTCGGCGGTGGCACGCGGCAGCAGGTCGTGGGCGGTCAGCCCGATCATCTGCTCGGGAGCGCGGCCGATCATGCGGGCGAAGGTGGCGTTGACCGCCAGGAACCGCCCGGCCAGGTCCTTCATGTAGATCGCGGCGGGCGTGTGGTCCATGAGGGTGCGCAGCCACACCAGCTCGCGGACGGTGTGCTGGGCCCTGGCCCGCTCCCCCTCGATCCTGGCGGCGATGCCCAGCACCGCCAGTCCCACGATCAGGAAGGCCGACACGTCGCCCGCGACGAGCAGTCCGAGGCCGAGGCGGGGGTCGAACCAGCCCAGGTCCTGCCCGGTGAGCCGTACCCAGCCGAGGATCGGGGGGACGATCACGGCGGTGCCCAGGAGCCAGCGTCCGATCAGGGCGGTGCCGCCCGAGCCGGCCAGCAGCCCGGTCCAGCCTTCGGTGGGGCGGGCGAGGAACGTTCCAGCTCCGAGCAGGAGCAGGCACAACGCCGCGGGTAAGGCCATGCCGGAGTAGGGGCCGAACCGTTCGAGTTCGGGCACCCGGTAGGCGAGGCCGACCAGGCGGGCCAGCCCGCTCATCATCACCACCAGGCCGAACGCCTGCGCGGTGCGGGCCCAGCCGGGCCGCCTGCGCAGCAGCAACAGCAGCGCGACGCCCGTCAGCGCCATCGCCACCGCGACGTTGGGCGCCATCACGGCGGGCGCCCAGTCGCCCAGGGCGGCGGCGCGGTCACGCCACAGATCGTCGGCCAGGAGCTCGGCGCCGGTCAGGTAGCGCAGGAAGGCCAGCACGCCGATCACGGTCGCGGCGCTCGCGCCGGCCAGGCCGGCGATCCTGGTACGCCGGCCGCCCCTGCGGGAGACGGCGGCCAGCAGCCCGGCCGCGAGCAGTCCGAGGCCCACCGCGGTGTCGGGCTTCATCGTGGCCTGCCCGGCGACCAGGCTGGTGAGCACGAGAGCACCGGTCACCCACCCGGCCAGGGCCAGGACGGCCAGCGCCGCCGCGCCGAGCGCCGCCGCCAGGGCCAGCCGCCGGGCGTGCGCGACCCGGTGCGCGGCGGGCGGCAGCCATGCTCCTCCCGCCCCGGAGGAGCCCGGCGTGGCCGTCGTGGAGAGGTACGGCTCGGCCGGACGCCTCGAATGTGCTGACACGGGCTTCACCATGATCTCGTCGACTACAAGCTCGCATCAAAGTCCCCGAAAAGCGGCAATCAGCCAATCACGTCACATAACACACCGCTTGCCGCTATTCACATACAGTCACACCCTACGCTTCCGCATCGCCGTCGACACACCATTCTTCGATGGTCGCCGTGAGGATGTCGGTGAGCTGGTCGAGCGACTCCAGGGTGGCCCACTCGGTCGCCGCGTGCGCGCCCCCGCCGTCCACGCCGATCATCAGGCACGGGATGCCCGCCGCGTCGAGCAGGGCGCAGTCCGTCCAGTACGGCTCGGCGCGCAGCACGGGAGCGCGCCCGAGCACCCGCCACGCCTGGCCGAGGACGGCTCCGACGATGGGCCAGTCCGGGTCGGCCTCGAACGGCGCGCGCCGCAACCCGGGCTCGACGCGGCAGGCGAAGCCCGGCACGGTCTCGGCCACGTCGGACAGGATGGCGTCCAGCTCGGCACGCGGGTCCTCGCCCGGCACGGTCCGCCGTTCCACGGTGATCCGGCAGGAGGCGGGATAGCTGGAGGCCTCCTCGCCGCCCCTGATGAGGGAGGCGTGCACGCTGCCGGGACCGAGCCGCTCGTGGGCGGGCCCCTCGGCCAGGCGCTCGGCCCAGCGCTCGACCGCGACGAGGAAGTGACCGGCCTTGGCGATCGCGTCGACGCCCAGGTCGGGCCGCGAGCCGTGGGCGGCGCGCCCCTCGACGACCACGTCGAACCAGGCGAAGCCCTTGTGCGCGACGGTGATCTCCAGGTGGGTCGGTTCGCAGACGATCGCGGCGTCGGCGGTGAACCCCTCCAGCACCTCCTCGGTGCCCAGGCTGTTGTGCTCCTCGTCGGCGACGCAGGCCAGGATCAGGTCGCCCCGCAACTGCCCCGAGGCGGCCATGCGCGCTCCGGCGACCATCATCGCGGCCAGGCCGCCCTTCATGTCGAAGGCGCCGCGCCCGTGGATGGAGCCGTCGGCGATGCGTGGCGAGAGCGGGTCGCCGTCGTAGCCGGCCAGGGTGACGGTGTCGAGGTGGCCGTTGAGCATCAGCGACCGGCCGCCCCCGGCGCCGCGCGCGATCGCGACGACGGAGGGACGGCCGGGACGCCGCTCCAGCCAGTGGATGTCGAAGCCGCGGGCGGCCAGCCAGCCCGCGCACAGGTCGGCGATGGCCGCCTCGCCCGCCCCGCCGGGGACCAGAGCGGGATTGACCGAGTCCAGGACGATGAGCTGCCGCAGCAGGTCGACGGTGATCTCCTCCACTCCCCGACTATCCGTCAGGGAGGGCAGGAGTCACAACGCCGCCGTCAGAACCCGTCGTTGGTGAAACCCGTGCGGGCGACGATGTCGAGGTAGTTGTTCGCGTCGAAGTCGTCGCTGTAGAACAGGGTGAACCCGGCCGGGCCCGCGGTCAGCGCGGTGTCGCGCTGGCTGCCGAGGGTGGTCGGGTTGAGCCGGACGACCGGCAGGCGCCCGGCCGTGGTGGCGTCGGGGTTGAAGCCCCTGGCGTAGACCTCCAGCGAGCGGGCGGAGTTCCACAGGTCCGTCTCGTTCCAGCCGACCACGAAGCGGCCGGTGGCGTCGGCCGCCACCGACGGCACCCCCTGGACGGCGCAGCCCGCGTTGTGGCACAGCGGCGGGTACTCCTGGGCCTGGTCGGAAGGCTGGCCGAGCGCGAAGCGGCCGTAGAAGACGGGCTGTTCCGTGAAGCGCTCGCCGAACGACGCGGTCAGCCCGCGCATCCGGACACGCCACACGCCGCCGTCGTTGTCGCTCCACACCACGACGCTGTCGCCCGCCGGGGTGGTGGCCACCGCGGGCGCCAGGTGCTGGGTCGCGGCGTTCTCGTGGATGCGGGTGCGCGCCTTGGTCACCGTGCCGCCGGCCGCCAGGCGCAGGCCGTACACCGAGTGGGTGCCCTCCTGCCACACGACGGTGGCCGTGCCCGATCCGTCGACGGCCACGTCGGGCTTGACGCCGGAGCCCAGCTGCAGCGGGCCGAACACGCGGGTGGTCAGAGACGAGTAGCCGGACGCTCGCACGGCTCCGCCGTCCTCCCAGACGACGGTGAAGGCACCGGTGCCCCGTACGGCGATGCGGGGCCGTACCTGGTCGCCCGTCCACTGGCCGGCATTGGCCCAGACGGTGGCGCTCAGCGTGCCGCCGGGCGACAGGCGGCGCACGGCGATGTTGTGCTCGCCGCGGCAGTCGCCGTCCTCGGCCCAGGCCACGTAGGCGTTGCCGGCGTCGTCGACGCCGACCGCGCCGTCGGCGTGGTGGTAGCCGGTGGCGCAGCCGACGCCGCCCATGTCGACCTTGACGGGCCCGGTGACGGGCGATCCGTCGCGGTAGATGCGGGCGTAGACGGCGTTGCCGCCCTCGGTCCAGGTGACGGCGGTGTAGCCGTTGCGGGTCACCGCCGCCCTGGGCGCCCGCTGGTCCTGCGGGCCGTTGGCGGCCATCTGGAGCGCGGCGGCGGGATAGGCGGACGGGACGATCTTCACCATCTCGTCCATCATCCGCCGGTAGTCGGCGTCGTAGGCGGCGTAGATCGCCGGGTCGTCGACGCGCACGACGGAGTCGTCCGAGGCGATGAGCGAGCCCTTGTTCAGGTTGTGCGAGCCGGTGTAGACGTATCGGCGGACCGCACCGCCCGCGGCCTTCGACGGGCCGTCGACCAGCAGGATCTTCGAGTGCACTCCGCCGTTCGCGCAACTGCCGCCGGCGGGGTCGTGGCAGCCGCCCGGACGGAAGGTGTGCACGACGATGCCGTGCGCGGCCAGCCGCTGGGCGACGGGGACGGTCTGGTTGCCCTCGGGGACCATCACCTGGACCGTGCAACCGGCCTGCCGCTTGGCGACGAGCGCGTCGATGACCAGCGGGCGGTCGGTGGCGAACTGGGAGTGGACGATCCTGATCGAGCCGGGGCACGCCACGTCCTCGATCATCGCCGCGATCAGGTCGGGGCTGCCGTAGGCCTGCTCGTCGTAGGCGGTGTCACGCGGCTGCATCCAGGCGGTGACCCGGCCGTCCCCCGAGGTGAAGGGCGCCTGGTAGGCCGTGACGACCTGCCCGGCCAGGCTCTCGAACACCTGACGGTAGCCGTCGGCCAGGGCCGCGTCGCCCGAGCTGATCAGCATGTTCTGGTTCAGCCCGAAGGAGCGGTCGAGGTTCTGGGAGCTCTGCACGACCACGTCGCGGCGGCCGTCGTCGAGCTCGCCGAAGACGAAGAACTTGTGGTGGCTGACGTCCTGGGCGGTGACCGGGCCGTTGCAGCCGTTGGCGCACCTGACGACGTTCCCCGGCGGCAGGACGGCGGCCAGGTCGTCGAGGTAGGCCTGGTTCGGCTCGCTGCCCTCGGCCACCACCCGGACCACGACGCCGCGCGCGTGCGCGGCCAGGACGGCGTCCCTGACGGCCACGTCGTGCAGGACGTAGGTCGCCATGTCGAGCGTGGAGCCGGGGACGGCGCGGCCGATCAGCTCGATGAGCTCGATTTGCAGCGCCGGATCGGCCACCCCGCTCACGGAGGGCCGGCTGAACAGCACGTCGAGGGAGGGCGTGACGGCCTTCTTGGCATGGGCGGGTACGGCGAGGCCGGCCAGGCACAGCAGGGCCACGCATAAACGAGCGAGCATGTTCACCTTTTCCGCGACGAGAGTGGAGGTTCAGGGGCGTTCCGAGCGTGGATCCGGGCGTCGATCCGGGCGGATCGGTCGTGGCGTGGTCACCGGGCTACGGCTGGAGGCATGGCGTCGGGACGTTCCCCTTGGTGGACACTGGATCATCTCCTTGAGGCGCCTTTATAGTGGAGTCCGCCATTAATATCCGTCAAGAGGGAGCCCCCGTGACTCTCGCCGTGAGCGGCGGCGATCTTCAGCGGCTGCGCAAGCTCAACTCGCTGTCCGTCGTGGCGGCCCTGCGCGCCGACGGCCCGATGCCGCTGACCAACCTGGCGGAACGCACCGAACTGGCCAGGGCCACCGTCAAGCAGGCCGTCCACGACCTGATCGAGCAGGGCTGGGTCGCCGAGATGGACCCCAGCGCGGGCGCCAAGGGCCGGCCCGCCCGCCGATACCGCTTCCGCGCGGAGGCGGGGCGGGTCCTGGGGCTCGACATAGGGGCGCACAACGTCAGGGCCGCGCTCGGCGACCTCGACGGCAACGTCCTGCACCTGTCCCGTGTCCCGGTGACGCCCGCGCTGACCAGGGACGAGCGGCTGGAGGCCGTGGACCGCGCGATCGACGCCTGCCTGGCGGGTGCGGGCGCCACCGAGGACGAAGTCTGGGCGGCGGTGGCCGGCAGCACCGGCTACATCGACCTGGAAGGGCGCATCGTGTTGTCACGCGCCATCCGCGACTGGTCGGGCGCCCCGCTGGCCGAGCACCTGAGCGCCCGGCTGCCGTGCCCGGTGGTCGTCGAGAACGACAGCCGCCTGGCCGCGCTCGCCGAACACCGCAGGGGCGCCGCGCAGCAGGTCGACAACCTGGTCTACCTGCATCTCGGGCGTCGTCCAGGAGCCGCGGTCATCCTCGACGGCGCCCCGCTGCGCGGTTCGAGCGGAGCGGCGGGCGAGATCGGCGTGCATCCGCTGTTCAACCTGGCCGCCTCCAGCGACCTGCTGCAGGCGGCGGTGACACCGGTCACCTCGGGGCTCGCGCCCGGCGAGGTCGCGGCCGCCATCTTCGAGGCGGCCCGGCAGGGCGACCCGGGCTCGACGACCGCCGTGCTCCGCTACGTGAAGGTGGTGGCGATGGCGACGGCGGCCATGACGCTCACCGTCGACCCCGAGCTGGTGGTGCTGGGCGGCGGCTTCTCCCGGTCGGCGGACGTGCTGATGGAACCGCTGCGCGCGGAGCTGGAGACCATGTGCCTGCGCACCCCCGAGCTGCGCGGCTCGACGCTCGGGGAGGAGTGCGTGGCCGTGGGCGCGGTGTGCTTCGCGGTCGATCACCTGAACGCGCGGCTGTTCAACCCCGCTCACTAATGGCGGGCTTCGCCATAATGGGGGTGCGCCGGAGGACCGCCACTGCCGCGATCGGCAGCAGGAGCAGGGTCAGCACGCCCGACACCACGAGGCCCTGGACACTGCCGGCCAGCTCGATGAGCGGGCCGCCCGCCATGAGGCCGAGGGGCGCGGCCACCGTGGAGCCGGTGGTCCAGAGGGTGACGACCTGCTGCTGCTCCTCGGGGCGCACGCCCGACTGCAGGAAGCTGTAGGCGACCGGCGTGAACGGCGCCCACACCAGGCCGCCCAGGGCGAAGACGACCAGAGCCGGGGTGAGGTCGTCGACGAGGGCCAGGGCGATCGGGCACATCGCCCACAGGCCGATGATCGCGATGAGGACGTGGCGTTGCGGCAGGTTGCGCAGCTGGTTGACCAGGGCGGCGCCGGCGAAGGCCCCCAGGCCCAGGGCGCCCCACATGAGACCCAGGGCGGAGGCGTCGGCGTCGAGGCGGTCGCGCACGTAGAGGGGGAGGGCGACCTCGATGGGCATGTAGAGGAAGTTGAAGAAGAACTCGACGACCAGCAGGCGAGCGGCCACCGGGCGGCGCCGCAGGATCCGCCACCCGGACTCGGCCCCACGCCCCCGCCGCCCGCCACTCCGCACCGCGCGGACGCCACCCTCCTCGACCCCGCCCCCCTCGACCCCGCCCTCCTCGACCCCGCCCTCCTCGGCCGGGCCCTCCTCGACGGCCGCAGCCGTGGCCGCGTGAGACGAGGGCCCCTCGGACAAGGCCGCGTGGGAGGGCACCGAGCGGGGGACGGCGAGGAGGACGGCGGCCAGGAGGATGAGCGCCCCCGCCGCATCGCAGAACAGCGCCACCCCCGCACTCGTGGTGGCCACGATCAGCCCTCCCAGCACCGGCCCCACGATGTACAGCGCGAAGGTGGCGTTCAGCCCCAGCAGCCCGTTGACGGCGAACTGCCCGCTCTCCCCCGCCAGCGACGTCGCCAGCAGCCGCCTGCTGCTCGACGCAGCCATGCGGAACACCGACCCGGCCAGCAGCCCGCCGATGAGCACCGGCAGCGTGAGCCGCCCGGTGAGGGCCAGGGCGCCGAGCGCGGTGAAGGTCACCGACCTGAACACGCAGTCGGCGATCAGCAGGACCCGGGGCGCGATCGTGACGCGCCCCAGCCCGATGGCCAGCGCCAGCACGGTCGACAGGATGAACGGCGCCGCCTCCACGAGCCCGATGGCGATCGCCTTGGGCACGTCGCCGTGGATGGCGAGCGTCTGCACCGGCATGGCCACGATGATCATGCCGGTGCCCGCGCTGGCGAGCAGGTCGCCCAGGAGGAGCCCGGCCAGGTGCCGGTTGCGCAGAACCTCGCGGTAGGACCGGTTGGTCTCGCGGCTGCTGGTCTCGGTGGACATGGGACTGGCCTCCTGCCGGGGGTTCGCTGGGGGGTGTCAGGCGCCGACGTAGGCGGCCAGGTGCTCGCCGGTCAGCGTGGAGCGGGCCGCGACGAGGTCGGCGGGGGTCCCTTCGAAGACGATCGTGCCGCCGTCGTGTCCGGCGCCGGGGCCCAGGTCGATGATCCAGTCGGCGTGCGCCATGACGGCCTGGTGGTGCTCGATCACGATCACCGACTTGCCCGACTCGACAAGCCGATCCATCAGTGCCAGCAACTGCTCCACGTCGGCCAGGTGCAGGCCGGTGGTCGGCTCGTCGAGCACGTAGACGCCGCCCTTGTCGGCCATGTGGGTGGCCAGCTTCAGCCGCTGCCGCTCGCCGCCCGACAGCGTGGTCAGCGGCTGGCCCAGGCTGATGTAGCCGAGGCCGACGTCGGCCAGGCGCTCCAGGATCGCGTGGGCCGCCGGGATGCGCGACGGACCGGAGGCGAAGAACTCCAGCGCCTCGCCGACCGGCATGGCCAGGACCTCGCTGATGTCCTTGCCGCCGAGGCGGTATCCGAGCACGGATGCCTGGAAGCGCCTGCCTTCGCACTCCTCGCAGGGGTTCTCGACGCCGGCCATCATGCCGAGGTCGACGTAGACGACTCCGGCGCCGTTGCAGGTCGGGCAGGCGCCCTCGGAGTTGGCGCTGAACAGCGCGGGCTTGACCCCGTTGGCCTTGGCGAAGGCCTTGCGGATCGGGTCGAGCAGCCCGGTGTAGGTCGCCGGGTTGCTGCGGCGGGAGCCGCGGATGGCGGTCTGGTCGATCGCCACGACGCCGTCCCTGCCCGCGACCGAGCCGTGGATGAGGGAGCTCTTGCCGGATCCGGCCACGCCGGTGACGACGCAGAGCACGCCGAGCGGGATGTCGACGGAGACGTCGCGCAGGTTGTGCGAGCGGGCCCCCCGTACCTCCAGCACGCCGGTGCGCGCGCGGACCTCGGCCTTGACGGCGGCGCGGTCGTCGAGGTGGCGGCCGGTCAGCGTGTCGCTGGCGCGCAGCCCCTCGACGGTGCCCTCGAACACCACCTGGCCGCCGGCGGTGCCGGCGCGCGGTCCGAGGTCGACGACGTGGTCGGCGATCGCGATGGCCTCGGGCTTGTGCTCGACCACCAGCACCGTGTTGCCCTTGTCGCGCAGGCGCAGCAGCAGCTGGTTCATGCGCTGGATGTCGTGCGGGTGCAGGCCGACGGTGGGCTCGTCGAAGACGTAGGTGACGTCGGTGAGCGAGGAGCCGAGGTGGCGGATCATCTTGACCCGCTGCGCCTCGCCGCCCGACAGCGTGCCCGACGACCGGTCGAGGGTGAGGTAGCCCAGGCCGATCTCGGCGAAGGAGTCGAGGGTGTGACGCAGCGACGCCACCAGCGGCGCGACCGTCGGCTCGTCGAGGCCGCGGATCCACTCGGCCAGGTCGCGGATCTCCATGGAGCAGGCGTCGGCGATGCTCACGCCCTTGATCGTGGCCGAGCGCGCGGCCTCGTTGAGCCGGGTGCCGGAGCATTCGGGGCAGGAGGCGAAGGTGACCGCCCGTTCGACGAAGGCCCGCACGTGCGGCTGCAGCGACTCCTTGTCCTTGGAGAGCATGGACTTGCGCAGCTTGGGGATCAGGCCCTCGTAGGTGAGGTTGACGCCGTCCACCTTGATCTTGGTGGGCTCCTTGTGGAGCAGGTCGTCGAGTTCCCGCTGGGTGAAGGTCCTGATGGGCTTGTCGGGGTCGAAGAAGCCGCAGCCGGTGAAGATCCGGCCGTACCAGCCGTCGGCGCTGTAGCCGGGCACGGTCAGCGCGCCCTCGGTCAACGACTTGGCGTCGTCGTAGAGCTGGGTCAGGTCGATGTCGGTGACGCGGCCCATGCCTTCGCAGCGCGGGCACATGCCGCCTGCGCGGGAGAAGCTCTCGCGCACGAAGGTCTGGTTGCCGCGCTCGACCGTGACGTCGCCGCCGACCCTGACCGAGGCGACGTTGAAGGAGTAGGCGTTGGGCGGGCCGATGTACGGCTGGGCGAGCCGGCTGAACAGGATGCGCAGCATCGCGCTGGCGTCGGTCACCGTACCGACGGTGGAGCGCGGGTTGGCGCCCATGCGCTCCTGGTCGACGATGATCGCCGTGGTCAGCCCGTCGAGCACGTCGACGTCGGGCCGCGCCAGCGACGGCATGAACCCCTGGACGAAGGCGCTGTAGGTCTCGTTGATCAGCCGCTGCGACTCGGCCGCGATCGTGGCGAACACCAGCGAGCTCTTGCCGGAGCCGGAGACGCCGGTGAAGGCGGTCAGGCGGCGCTTGGGGATCTCGATGCTGACGTCCTTGAGGTTGTTCTCCCGCGCGCCGTACACGCGGATCGTGTCGTGGCTGTCGGCGGCGTGCCTGGGGGTGGTTGCCATCGTCTCTCTCCGTCTGGAAGGTGCGTCGGGGGTTCAGCGCTCGTCGACGACGTGGCCGTCCTGGGTGCTCACGTCCTTGGTCAGCGCCATGGTCGGCGGCGCCTCGGGTAAGGCGGCGACGGCGCGGGAGGCGGACTCCAGCAGGCCGGCGTCCTCCCAGTGCCAGGTGTCGTGGTAGGTGCCGTCGTCGAGCTGGATGAGCACGGCGTGCGTGAGTCCGGGGCAGGTCTCTCTGACGGTGCCGATCAGGCCGGCCCGCCGGGCGAGGAACTCCTCGAGGTCGGCCTCGGCCACGGAGTAGGTGTGCGTGCGCACGACGGACATGTCGGCCTCCTCATCTCGGGTGGTGTGAGACCAGGGTGGCCGCCCGGATTGATACATCCGCTATGCGCCGGCGATGCGTCCCGCTACGTGCCCAGGCGAATGATCCCCCGGGAGGCGGCGACGGTGACGGCGGCGGTGCGGTCGTCGACGCCGAGCTTGGCGAAGACGTGCAGGAGGTGGGTCTTGACGGTGGCCTCGCTGATGCACAGGTGGGCGGCGATGGCCTTGTTGCTCAGCCCCCGGGCGACGGCGCCGAGCACCTCGATCTCCCGGCCGCTGAGCGCGCCAGGCGTGTCGGAACGCGCCCACGACAGCACCCGCGAGGCGATCGAGGGCGACAGCGCGCTCTCGCCGCGCGCCGCCGCCCTGATGGCGTCGAAGAGCTGCTCGCGGCGGGTGTCCTTGAGCAGGTAGCCGATGGCGCCGGCGTCGATGGCGCGCGAGATGTCGCTGTCGGTGTCGTAGGTGGTCAGGACGATCACCCGGGCGCCCGGGTCGTTCTCGCGGATGCGGCCGATCGCCCCGGCGCCGTCGAGTTCGGGCAGCTGCAGGTCCATGAGGGTGACGTCGGGCCGCAGCGTGCCCGCGAGCCGTACGGCCTCGGCCCCGTCGACCGCCTCGCCCACCACCTCCAGGTCGTCCTGGGTCTCCAGCATCGCGCGGATGCCGTCGCGGACCACGGGGTGGTCGTCGGCGATCAGGACGCGGACGGTCATGATGCGCCCACGGACACGGGGACGCCCACGGGGAGGCTGGCCACGACGGTCGCGCCCGCGCCGGGCGCGCTCTCCACGATCAGCGTGCCGCCGAGCTGTTCCATACGCTCCAGCATGATCGACAGGCCGTGTCCCGAGGCGGCGCGCCCCGGGTCGAAGCCGTCGCCGTCGTCGTGGACGTCGAGCACGATCAGGTCCTCCATGTACGACAGGGTGAGCGTGACCCGCTCGGCGCCGGCGTGGCGGCGCACGTTGGCGGCGGCCTCCTGGGCGACGCGCAGGAGTTCGGCCTGCGCCCGCTCCTCCAGCGGCCGGGGCGTGCCGGTGATCACGGTGTGGGCGTCGATGCCGGTCTCGTCGGACAGGCGGCCCGACAGCTGCTGCAGCGCCTCGGGCAGGCCGCACTCGTCGAGCTGTCCGGGCCGCAGCGCTCCCACCACGCGGCGGCTCTCGACCAGGTTCTCCCTGGCCGCCCGCAGCGCCTGGGTCAGGTGCCTGTTGTCGGGCAGGGTCGCCTCTGCCGCCTCCAGGAGCATCACCACGCTGGCGAATCCCTGGGTGAGGCTGTCGTGGATGTCGCGCGCCAGCCGCTGCCGTTCGGCGGCGACGCCCGCCTGCCGTTCGGCCGCCGCGCGTGCCTCCTGCGCGGCCTGCAGCTGCTCGATGAGGCGCTTGCGCTCGTCGCTCTGGCGCGCCATGGAGCTGATGTAGCCGACGGCGATGGCGCCGCTGAGCGCGATCAGCGCGGTGGTGGCGATCTCGCTCCAGGTGACCGCTCCCGTCGAGTGGTAGCGGTGCCACAACCAGCCGCCGGCGAACGACACGACCGCGACCAGCCCGACGCGCAGGGCGTCCATGCAGTACGGCACCAGCACAGCCAGCGCGACGACCAGGAAGGAGGAGTCGATGGCGAACAGGCCCAGCCACAGCAGCCCGCCGCCGAGGACGTACGGCAGCGGCACCTCCGCCCCCGCCTTGCCTGAGGCGGGCACGCGCAGCACGAACCACACGGCGTACCAGGCGGCCAGCCCGGCCACCAGCGCCACCGGCAGGACCTGGCCGACCTCGACCAGCGCTCCCGCCGAGGTCAGCACCAGCCACGAGACGAAGAAGGCATGCTGCCAGCGGCGTCGTGTCCGCTCCCAGGGCTCCACACCCCCGACGATAGTCAGCCACCAGGAGGCCCGGCATCAACCGGTCGACTGATCGCACGATCGGTGGTCCGCTCGATGTGCGCGCACCTCCCTGGCGGCCAGACTCGACGCCGTGAGCATCCCGAGCCCGTCCCAGGCCGTGTGGCACCTGGGCCCGATCCCCATCCGCGCCTACGCCCTGCTGATGCTGCTGGCGGTCCTGGTCGGCATCTGGGTGACCCGCCGCCGGTGGGCGGCACGCGGCGGCGACCCGGCGATCGTGGACGCGGTCGCCACCTGGGCGGTGCCGCTGGGCCTGGTCGGCGCCCGCATCTACCACGTGGCCACCTCCTGGGAGTCGTACTTCGGCCCCGGCCAGGAGGCGTGGCGGGTCGTGGCGATCTGGGAGGGCGGGATCAGCATCTTCGGCGCGGTCGCGGGCGGCGCGGCCGGCGCGTGGCTGGCCTGCCGCCGCCACGGCGCCGACCTGCGCGCCTTCGCCGACGCCCTGGCGCCCGGTCTCGCGCTCGGCCAGGCGATCGCCCGCTGGGGCAACTGGTTCAACCAGGAGTTGTACGGCCGGCCGACCACCCTGCCGTGGGCGCTGGAGATCGACGCCGCGCACCGGCCGCCCGGCCTGGAGTCCACGCCCACCTACCATCCGGCCTTCCTGTACGAGTCGGTGTGGAACCTGGGCGTGGCCGCCTTCGTGCTGTGGGCCGAGCGGCGCTTCCGCCTGGACCGCGGCCGGGTGTTCGCGGTGTACGCCATGGCCTACACCACCGGCCGCGCGTGGATCGAGTGGCTGCGCATCGACCCTTCGCCGTACGTGCTCGGGCTGCGTTTCAACGACCTGGTGGCGGTCCTCGGTTTCGCGGCGGCCCTCGCCTACCTGGTGGCCACCCGCAGGTCCGGCTCCGCCGCGGCCCGATAGCTCAGCCGGCGAAGGCGGGCGCGGGCAGGCCGCGCACGCCGGGGTCGACCAGGAGCACCCGCCCCGCGAGCTCGTCGGCCGAGCCCAGCGACGCGCTGGTGACCGCCAGCACGTCGAGGCCGGGACCGGCGAAGGCGCACCGCGTCGGGCGCGAGACCGGCAGGCGGATCACCCGGTCGATTGTGCCGTCGGGCGCGTACCTGACCACGCGCGAGCCGTCCCATTTGCAGTTCCACACGCCGCCCTCCGCGTCGACCGCCAGCCCGTCGGGGTAGCAGTCGTGGTCGGTGGCGAAGATCCGCTCGGGTCCCAGCTCGCCGGTCGCGGGGTCGGTGTCGTAGCAGCGGATCACCCGCCTGGTGGAGTCGACGTGGTAGAGCACGTCACCCTCCGGGCTCCAGGCGGGGCCGTTGGAGCAGATGATGCCGCCGAAGACGCGGGTCAGGCCGAGGTCGGGGTCGAGCCGGTAGAACGAGCCGGACGGCGAGCGTTCGCCCAGGTCCATCGAGCCGACCCAGAACCGGCCCGCCGGGTCCACCGCTCCGTCGTTGAGCCGGTTGCCCTCCGGCTCGTCGACCTCGCGCACCACCTCGACCGTGCCGAGGTCGACGTCGCAGAAGGCGATGGCGTGGCGCAGCGCGGCGACCAGCCCGCCGCCCGCGCGCAGCGCCACGCTCCCGACCGGTCCGGGCACGGCCAGGCTCCTGGTGGGGCCGCCGTTCCAGTCCCGCGCGTGGACCTGGCCGCGGGTGATGTCCACCCAGTACAGCCGCTCGCCGTCCCACAGGGCGCTCTCGCCCAGCTCGCAGCGCACGTCGCCGAACACGTCAGTCATGGGCTCGAGTCCGTCCGTAGGCGAGGAGGATGACCAGGATCACCAGGCCGTAGATCATCAGCCTGCCGTACTCAGGCACCCGCTGTGCCTGCAGGAACGTGGTCACGGCCACCAGGGTGAGCGCGCCCGCGACGACGCCCGCGTAGTGGCCGCGCCCGCCGAGGATCGACACCCCGCCGACGACCACGGCGGCGATCGACTCGAACAGGTACGGATCACCCAGGCCGAGCGAGGGTTGCCCGCCGTACCCGACGAGCATGACGCCCGCCAGGGCGGCGAAGACGCCGCTGAGCGTGTAGAGCGCGACGGTCACGCCCCGCACGCCCACCCCGGCCAGGTAGGCGGCGCGGGGGTTGACGCCGACCGCGTAGACGCGGCGCCCGAACGTGGTGAGCGTCAGCACGACGGTCACCAGCAGCGCCACCCCCGCCCACACCAGCAGCGCGCCGAGCGGGAAGAGCCCGCGCAGCGGCTCGGGCGCGTAGGAGCCGCACGTCGCGCAGGTCAGCCCCTTCGACAGGCCCAGCGACAGTCCTTGCAGCACGCCGTTCATGCCGAGTGTCATGACGACGGCGGGAACGCCGAGCCAGGCCACGCCCAGCCCGTTGGCCAGCCCCGCCGCCGCGCCGACGGCCAGGGCCACCAGCAGGGCGTACGGCAGGCGGCCAGGTTGCCCGAGCGCCGTGGTGGTCAGCATGATCGCGGCGCCGTTGAGCACCCACGGGATCGACAGGTCGATGCCCCCGACCAGGACCACCAGCATCTGGCCCGCGGCGACGAACCCGGTGAAGCTCGCCACCACCAGCATCGCCTGCAGGCTCGGCCAGGAGGCGAAGCCCGGGTGCAGGATCGTGCCGAGCAGCAGCACTCCCCCGGCCGCGCCGGAGGCGTACAGCACCCTTCTCACGTCGCCCTCCTCAGCAGCATCGCCAGCGAGCCGAGCATGACCGCCACGACCAGGAACAATCCTTGGAAGAGCGCCTGGTAGAGCGGGTCGATGCCGGCGAAGAACAGCACGTCGATGACCAGCGCCAGGGCGGCGGCCCCGGCGACGGCGCCCAGGGCGCTGCCCCGCCCGCCGGTGAAGGCGACGCCGCCGACCACGACCGCGGCGATCGAGGTCAGGATGAACGGCGCGCCCGCGTTGGCGTCGCCCGCGGTGGTGGTCGAGACGTAGAAGACCGCCGCCAGCGAGCAGCACAGCCCGGACAGCGCGTAGACACCGAAGGTGACGCGCCCGACCGGCACGCCGACCGCGCGGGCGGCGCCCGCGTCGCTGCCGATGGCGTAGACGCGCATGCCGAACCGGGTGCGGCGCAGCACCAGCCAGCCCGCGACGGCCAGGCCTAGCCAGATCAGCCCCGTGGGCAGGTCCGGGTTGGTGAGCACGGCGCGGATCTGGGGAGGGATGCTGCCGCCCGGCACGGGCAGCACCCACAGGGCCAGCCCGGTGAAGATCGGCAGGGTGGCGAGCGTGGCGAGGATGGGCGCGATCCTGCCCGCCGACACGATGAGCCCGTTGACGACGCCGCAGGCCGTACCGATCGCGAGCACGAGCGGGAGCTGCCCGAAGCCGGTGACGGCCACGGCGGTGACGGCCACGCACAGGCTGACGGTTCCGCCGACGGACAGGTCGATGCCGCCGGTGAGCACCACCAGGCTCTGGCCGATCGCGACGAAGACCAGCGGCAGCGTGGTGTTGAGGATGGACAGGTAGTCGAAGGCGGTGGGCAGGCGGCCCAGTCCCGTCACGTAGACGGCCAGGTAGGCGACGGCGGTGGCGGCCAGCACCAGGTAGCCGAGCCGCCCGGCGAGGTCACGCATGGGCCTCACCGTCCGCGATGGCCGCCGCCACGATGCGCTCGGCGTCGCGCACCGGGCCGGGCAGCTCGGCGGCCACCCTGCCCTCGCGCAGCACCAGCACCCGGTGGCACAGGTGGGCGATCTCCTCGGTCTCGCTGGAGTAGTACAGGATCGCCTTGCCCGCCCGCGCCAGCTCGGCGACCAGCCGGTACAGGTCGTGCTTGGTGGCCGCGTCGACGCCCCTGGTCACGTCGAACAGCAGCAAGACTCGGGCGTCGGCCAGCAGCCACCTGGCCATGACGACCTTCTGCTGGTTGCCGCCCGACAGGGTGCCCGCCGCAGCGCCTCCTCCGGCGATGCCGAGCCTGCTCACGATGCCCGCCACCTCGGCACGCTCGGCGCCGCGCCGGACGAATCCGGCCGCCGACCGGCGCCCCAGCGTGGCCAGGGCGATGTTGTCGCGGACGGACAGCGGCAGGAACAGCCCTTCCGCCTTGCGGTCCTCCGGCACGTAGGCGATGCCGAGCCCGGCGCGGACGGCGTCCCTGGGCCGCCTGATCCGGGTCGGCCGCCCGTCCACGGTGACGGAGGTGGGACGGCCCGCGCCGAACAGGGTGAGGAAGAGCTCGCGCTGCCCCTGTCCGGCCAGGCCGCCCACGCCCAGGATCTCGCCCGGGCGCAGGTCGAAGGAGATCCCGCCGGGATCGCGGAAGGACAGCGCGGGCTCGGCCGTCGCGGGCGGCGCGATCTCCGGATACATCGCGCCCAGCGTGCGTCCGCTCATCAGCGTCACCGCCTCGGCCTCGGCCAGCTTCTCCCTGGTGGCGACGTGGGTGCCGTTGCGCAGCACCGTCACCCGGTCGGCCAGCTGCTCGATCTCCCTCCACCGGTGCGAGGTGAAGATGACGCAGCAGCCCTCGTCGCGCAGCCGCCGCATGTGCCCGGCCAGCCACTCCACCTGACGGTCGGGGAGGGCCGCGGTGGGCTCGTCGAGGAAGACCACCCGCGGCTCCGTGGCCAGGACGCGGACCAGCTCGACCACCTGGCGGTGGGAGACGGGCAGGTCGGCGCAGACCGCCCGGCCGTCGATGTGGCCGACGCCGAACCGCTCCAGGATCCGGTTCGCCTCGGGTGCCAGGCGGCCGCGCCGTACCAGGCCGAGCCTGCCGCGCGGCGGGTCGGCCAGCAGCAGGTTCTCGGCCACCGTCAGGTCGGGCAGGAGCGACAGCTCCTGGAAGGCGGTCGCGACGCGGCCGTTGACCTCGACCACGCCGCGGTCGGGCGCGACCAGCCCGCACAGGACCTTGATCAGGGTGCTCTTGCCCGCGCCGTTCTCGCCCGCCAGGGCGTGGATCTCGCCGGGACGCGCCGAGAACGACGCGTCCCGGAGAGCACGCACCCCGCCGAAGGCCCGGTCCACCCCGGTGGCGCGGACGGCGAAGGCGTGAAGGGTCGGCACCGGCGCCGTCGACGTCATGACGTGCCGAGGTTGACGGTGAGGGTCTTGCCCGGGCACGGGGTGCCGTCGGTGGCGGCCTCCTGGCACAGGATCAGGGCGGCATCGGGCCCCGAGTCGGTGAAGTCGGCGAAGAAGCTGTCGGGCAGGTCGGGGAAGACCGTCTCGCCCGGCTTGAGCGACTCGGAGGTCACCACGGGGAAGGGGATGGTGATGCTCTCGCGCGGGTGCTCCTTCCTGATGACCGCGCGGGCCAGCTCCAGCGAGATCACCGACAGGTAAGGCGGCTGCCCGATGGACATGCCGGTGACCTTGGGCGTCAGGATTCCGGCCATGTACTTGCGGAAGCCGTTCTCCGCCTCGCCGCCGAAGACCGGCATGGGACGCTTGGCGGCGCCGAAGGCCTTGATCACGCCGTCCGTGCCGCCGGAGACCCACACGCCGTCGACCTGGGGCAGGGCGGGCAGCTGGGCGGAGGTGGCCCGCTGGGCGGTCGCCGAGTCCCACATGCCGCTGTAGGTGGCCACCACCTTGATCCCGGGGTTGGCGGCGAAGACCTCCTTGGCGCCCTTGTTGCGGTCGTTGTCGGCGCCGGTGCCCGCCACACCGGTCACCATGACCACGTTGCCCTTGCCGCCGAGCTGGTCGACGATGAACTGCGCCAGCTGCTTGCCGAAGGCGATCTGGTCGGTGTTGACGGTCAGGCCGCAGGCGGCGTCGACGGTGTTGTCGAAGGAGACCACGACGATGCCGCGGTCGCACGCCTGCTGCACGACGCCGTTGAGCCCGCTGGTCGAGGCGGCGTTGATGACGATGCCGTCGACGCCCTGCGAGATGAGGTTGGCGATCTGCCGCGACTGCGTGGAGACGTCGTTGCCCGCGTTGTAGATGCTGCACTCGACCTGGGCGAGGTAGGGCGGCATCGCGCAGGCGGCCTTGAAGACGTTCTCCATCTCCACGCGCCACTGGTTGCCGATGAAGGAGTTGGACAGCGCGATCTTGAGCTTCTTGTCGGGCGCCGGGGTGTCGCCCGCGGTGCTCTGGGGCGCCTGGCCGCAGGCCGCCGCGAGCAGCAGGATCACCGCGGCGGACGCTAACCGATGTAGATTCATGGTTGCTCCACAGTGCAAGACCGCCACGGGCCCACCCCGTGGCGCACAACCGGTCCGGCCGCGGTTGCCGCCGCGGCCGCACCACTCAGACGTGCGGCAGAGGGAAGGCCTCGGCGTCCCTCAGCACCGCCGCGGCGGCTCCGAGCACCACGACCGTGTGCTCGTCGAGCTCGCCGACGATGAAGGGCGGCAGCACCTCGCCGGCGTGGATCGCACGCCTGGCCATCGACTCCCGCAGGGGTCCGAGCAGGATCTCCCCCGCCGGCGCGAGGTTCCCGCCCAGGACGATGAGTTCCGGGTCGAGCAGGTTGTACATGTTGGCCGCCGCCAGGCCGATGTGCCGGCCGGCGTCGGCGATGACCCTGCGGCAGCCCACGTCGCCCTCCTGTGCCATCGTGATCACTTCCGCGATGGTCAGCCGGTCGCGGTGGCTGCGGCGCAGCTTCTGGGTGATGGAGTCGGCGTTGGCCAGCGTGTTGAGGCAGCCTCGGCCGCCGCAGGCGCAGACCTCGCCGTTCTCGTCGATGGTGGTG
Organism: Nonomuraea sp. NPDC050663; assembly: GCF_044456985.1. Taxonomy (NCBI): domain Bacteria; kingdom Bacillati; phylum Actinomycetota; class Actinomycetes; order Streptosporangiales; family Streptosporangiaceae; genus Nonomuraea; species Nonomuraea sp. NPDC050663. The sequence goes on along the minus strand of NZ_JBITGL010000009.1, from coordinate 102,669 downwards.
TGGCCCAGCTCCCCCGCCGTGCCGTTGGCGCCGGCGTACAGCGCCCCGTTGAGGATGAATCCCACCCCGATGCCGGAGGCGGTGTAGACGTAGGCCACGTCGCGCAGGCCGCGCGCCGCGCCCCAGGTGAGCTCGGCCAGGGCGGCGAAGTTGGCGTCGTTGCCGACCGTCAGCGGCAGGCGCAGCAGCTTGGCCGAGAGGGTGGCGGCGTTGACGTTCACCCACGGCTTGAGCGTGGTGGCGCGGCCGTTGAGCCCGGTGTTGCGCTGGATCGGCCCGGGTACGGCCACGCCGACCCCGATCACGTCGCCGCGCGAGGCGCCGAGCCCGTGCAGCATGTCGTCGAGCAGGGCGTTGACCCGCTCCAGCGCCGCCTCCGGCGTGGTGCGGTCGTCCATCGGCACGCTGTCGTGCAGCAGCAGTTCCTGGGAGGTGTCGCAGATCGCGGCCCGGATGACCCCGTTGGCGATCTCCACCCCGGCCGCCAGGCCGAGGTCTCCGCAGAGCGTGAGGAGCGTGGCCGGGCGGCCGGCGCTCCTGTTGTCCTTGGGGGCCGGGCGCTCGCGCACCGTCCCCGCCTCTATCAGCTCGTCGACCACGCTGCGCACGGTCGAACGCGACAGCCCCGTCACCGCGAGCTCACGCCGGCTCTGCGCCCCGCGCTCGCGCAGCACGCCGACCACTCTGGCGCGGTTGGCGGCTCTCTGGGACATGGCGTGGGTCCGCTCTCTCGGTGCCCCGAGTATCAGCGGCGGGGTCATACCAGTCAATACTCGGCTTTATTGAGCGCCGATCACGACTTCATTAAGGCTGTTTCAGCCATAATGCCCGCTTGGTCAAGGTCTTTCGCCGACCAGCCGAAGTGGGACACAATCAGGGTCGTGTTCCAGCCGGAGCGGACCCCCGCGTGGCGTTACGCCATTGGCATGTTCGGCACATCGATCCCGATCAACATGATCAAGGGATCGATGATGCTCTACTACGTCGACATCCTCGGACTGGACGTCCGCGCGTACGGTGTCGTCATGGTGATCTACGGGATCATCGACGCGATCGACAACCCGCTGCTCGGCCACCTGTCCGACCACACCAGGACCCGCTTCGGGCGGCGGCGCCCCTGGCTCGTCGTGGGCGCCCCGCTGCTCGCGGCCTCCATGATCGCGTTCTTCTCGGCGCCGACGTCCCTCGACGGCATGGGTCTCGTCCTGTGGTTCGCGGTGTTCGCGATCCTGTGCGAGGCGTTCGACTCGCTGCTCAACGCCAACTACGGCGCGCTGCTGCCCGAGCTCTACCCTCACGAGCGTGACCGGGCCGTCGCCAACAGCCTGCGGCAGGGCTTCCAGCTCGTGGCCCTGGTGATCGCCCTGGCGATCACGCCGCGGCTCACCACGCAGGTGTTCGGCACCGAGACCTCCACTGAGGGCTTCCGGACGACCGCGATCATCTACGCCGTGATCGCGGTCGTCGTGATCGTCTTCATGGCGGTCAGCGCCAGGGAGAACCCCCGCTACTCCACGCGGGAGCGGCTGCTGCCGAGCGTCTGGTCGATCGTGCGCAACCCGCTGTTCTGGAAGGTCGGCTTCACCGGCGCCTGCTACGGCGTGGCCATGGCGCTGGTGTTGGCCGGGCTCCAGTTGTACGTGCGGTACTCACTCGGCCTCCCCGTCGGCGACGCGACCTATCTCCAGGGCGTCGTCATCCTCCTGTCGGCGGTCGGTCTGGCGGTCTGGACACGCGTCGTCGCGCGGCGCGGGGCGTTGTGGACGTGGCGGATCGCCTTCGTCGTCCTGGCTGCGGGATTCGCGGCCCTGTTCTTCGCCACCGGCCTGATCTCCGCCATCGCCGCGGGCGCCCTGCTCGGTGCCGGGTGGTCGGGCATGCTCGCCACCAACGACCTCATCGTGGCCCGCGTGCTCGACGCCGATGCCGCACGCAACGGCGCGCACCGCGAGGGGCTGTTCCTGTCGGCGTTCGGATTCTTCGGCAGGTTGAACGGCAGCGTGACCGGGCTCGCGCTCACCTCGCTCGGGGTGTTCTTCGGCTACAACTCCGGCCACGATCCCGGCCCCGATCCGGGCACGGCCTTTCGCGTGTACCTGTGCGTCTACCCCTTCGTCCTGACCGCCATCGGCGCGCTGGCGGCCCGGTACATCTCGATCCCGGTCGAGCCCGCGCCCGCCGCCGACGACGAACCCGGCGTGGAGCAGCCCCGGTGACCCGTCGCGTCGTGATCACCGCCGACGACCTCGGCCGCGAGGAGGGGAGCACCGAGGTCATCCTCGCCCTGCTCGCCGAGGGCCACGTCAGCGCGACCACCCTCATCTGCGTCTCGCCGCAAGCCGCGCGGGCCGCCGAGCGGGTCAGGGAACTCGGGGTCCTGCCGCGCCTGCACGTGACGTTGACCAGCGAGCACGGCGTCCCGCCGTGGCGCCCGCTCAACGGCACGGCCACGGTCTGCGAGCCCGACGGCACGCTCAGCTCCGACCCGTTCGCGCTCGGGGCCAGGGGCGAGGCGCACGACGTCATCGAGGAGTCGCAGGCGCAACTGCGGTGGATGCGCGAGCACGGCCTGGCCCCCGAGGCCGCCGACTCGCACGCGGGCACCCTGTACGGCCTGCACGGGCGGTCATGGCTGGCCGAGGCGCTGCGGTGGTGCGCCGGCCACGGCCTGGCCTTCCGCCTGCCGCGCGACGCGGGACCCTACGTCGGCGGGCCCCTGCCCCCGCCCCTCGCGGCGGCGCACGAGCAGGCGGTCGCCCTGGCCGACTCGCTCGGGGTGGCCATCCCGCAGACCATCGCCACCAACCGGAGCACGGCCGCCGAGCTCGGCTCCTACGAGCGGCTGCGCGACGACTACCTGCGGCGGCTGGGCGAGCTGCCCGAGGGCACGACCGAGCTGTTCCTGCACCCGTCGCGGGAGGACGCGGTCGCCGGCCCCGACGGCACCGTGCGCGCCTGGGAGGCGCGGCTGCTGCGCGACCCGGTCTGGCACCGGGCCCTGGAGCGCGAACGGGTCGAGGTCGTCAAGGACTGGTGGAGCTGAAGAACGCCACGCTCTCCGCGTCGGTCGGGTAGTACGACTCGATCGCGATCTCGTCGAGGGTGACATCCGTCGGCGTGCCGAACCTGGTGGTCGTGGAGAACAGCCGCACCTCCCTGCCGTCGAAGCGGAAGATCATCGGCGTCGCGACCTCCTGGTGGACCGGCTCCTCGTGCTCGCCCGCCAGGAACTCGTCGTACAGGGCCGCGAGCCCGGCGTCGGGAGCCGACGCGAGCTGGCGGGCGATCCTCACGCGCAGCAGCGAGCGCACCTCGGCCAGGTTGACGATGTGGGGGGCCAGCCCGCGCGGGTCCAGGCCGAGGCGCACCATGTTGACCGGCGGCTCCAGCAGGCCGGGATGGGCCAGGGCGAGGAACGGGTCGAGGGCGCGGTTGGCCATCACGATGTTCCACGAGCGGTCGATGACCAGCGCGGGGTACGGCTCGTGCGCGCGCAGGACCCTGGCGACCGCCTCCCACGCCGCCGCCAGCGCCTCCCCGTCGAGGGGCCGCTCCTGGTAGCGGGGCGCGAAGCCGGCGGCGAGCAGCAGGTGGTTGCGCTCGCGCAGCGGCACGTCGAGATGGTCGGCCAGGCGCAGGATCATGCGGACGCTCGGATGGGACTTGCCGGTCTCGACCAGGCTGACGTGGCGGGCCGACACGTCGGCGGCGATCGCCAGGTCGAGCTGGCTGAGCCTGCGCCGATGCCGCCACTGCCGCACTAGCTCCCCGACGGTGTTCATGGGCGCCGATGCTACTCCTCGGCGGACGGAACGCCATGACATGGGATTTCATCGACAAGCGCCGCACGGGGCGGGAAGACTGCCGGGCATGACTACGGAGAACAACAAGGCCATCGTCCAGCAGGCGCTCGCGGCCCTGGTCGCGACCGGTGACGTCGGGGCGCTCGCCCCGCTGCTGAGCGACGGTTTCGTCCATCACCGTCCCGACGCCAACGACCGTGACAAGGCCGCCTGGCTCGACGCCGTGCGCGCCGCGCTCGTCCCGCTGGAGGGCATGCGGGTGGAGATCAAGCACGTGCTGGCCGACGGGGACCACGTCGTGATGCACTCGCGGCGCGGCCTGCCCGGCGGGGCGGACATCGTGGTGGTCGACGTGTGGCGGCTCGACGACGGGCTGATCGCCGAGGCGTGGGAGATCATCGAACCGGTGTCCGAGGCCGACGCGCACCTGTCGTGGTGGGAGCCCGCGGGATCGTGACGACCCGTCGGGAGCAGGATCCTGATCGCCGCGCCCGTCCGGATCACGGCCGGGGACAGCAGTCCCGCGCGCGCCCCGGCCGCGCTCATCTCGACCGCCCACCACATGGTGACGAACGCCGCGGCCGAGGCCGGGACCACCTGCACGGCGAACGGCAGCGTGCCCGCCAGCAGCAGAGCGTCGAGCAGGATGTAGGCGCCGCAGCCGACCAGGCCCGCGGTGCTCCAGCGGCGGGCCCTGGCGTCGCCGGCCAGCAGCGTCTCCAGGCGCGCGACCACGGGAACCAGCGCGACGTACTGGAGCAGGCTGAGGATGTCGTTCAGCTGGCCGTACCCCGTCGGGTCCGACGAGGAGACCCACGGCCTGGCGACGGCGGAGAACAGCACCAGGAAGGTGACGGCGGCCAGGCCCAGCAGGCCGCTGGCCAGCGCGGCCCAGCGCGCGGCGGCGGTACGGCTCAGCGGGACGGCGTTCACGGTCGGGCTCCTATTCTCGGGAGTTGCCCGCCGGGCCGCCGACGAGGAACGGCGTGGTGACTCCCTCGTACATGAGGTGCACCATGAGCCCTTCGCGGGCGTGCGGCAGGTTGTGGCAGTGGTCGACCCAGACTCCGGGGTTGCCGGCCCGGAAGGCGACCTCGTACGACTCGCCGTCCTCGACGTTGAGCGAGTCGGTCCACCAGGGGCTGCCGGTGGCGGGCACGCCGTCGCGCGACAACACCAGGACGCGGTGGCCGTGCAGGTGCATGGGATGGACCTCGCCGCTGGTGTTGGCGATCGTCATGCGGACCACGTCTCCCTCGGCGACCGTGAACACCGGGACGTCGGGGTAGAGGCGGCCGTTGACGGTCCAGAACAGGCCCGGCACGCCGTCGAGGAAGCCGGGGCGGCGGCCGATCTCGTAGCGGAAGGAGCGGTCGGGCCGGGCGTCGGCCAGGGGGCGGGCTGCGGGCGTGCCGTACGTCAGCAGGTCGAGCGTCGCGGCCGGGCGCCTGGACGGCGGCAGCGTGCCGCTGCCCAGGACCACCGAGAGCGGCCCGCCGATCTGCACGCGCACGGGGCTGCCGTCGGCCGGCATGCGCACCTCGACGTCGGCGCGCGCGCCGGAGGTGACGAGGATCGCCGCCCGCTCGACGGGGCCCGGCGCGTTCAGGTCGGTGCCGTCGACGGCGACCAGGCGCGGGGCGGTGTCCAGCGTGCCGGTGACCCACATCGGGATGGGCCCGTTGTCGGTGTTGACCACGCGGACCCTGACGGCCGCGCCGGGCAGCGCGGGCACGGCGAGATCGGTGTCGGAGCCGTTGATCGTGCGCACGCCCTGGTAGAGGTGGGTCAGGGCGGTGACGTCGATCGCCTCGGACTGGCGCTCCGGCCGCACGACCACGGCGCCGAGCAGCCCTCCGATGACCTGCTCGTGCGACATCTGGTGGGAGTGGTACCAGAACGTGCCCGCCCGGTCGGCGACGAAGCGGTAGGTGAAGCTGCGCCCCGGCGCGACCGCGTCCTGGGTGACGCCGGCGACGCCGTCCATCGCCGCCGGGACGTCGATGCCGTGCCAGTGCAGCGTGATGCCGTCGGGCACCGACGCGTTGACGAGCGTCACCTGGACGAGCTGGCCCACCACGGCGGTGATCTGCGGCCCCGGCGAGCGGCCGTTGAGCGTGTACCCGTCGATCCGGCGTCCCGAGGCCAGGCGGAACCGTTCCTGGCGGGCGGTCAGCGTCATCTCGACGTCGGCCTCGCGGGAAGGGTCGGCGATCAGGGAGGTGAGGTCCCGGCCGCCCTGATGCGACCCGTGCCCGTAGCCGTGCCCGTGGTCGTGCACGGAGTAGGTCGGGGGCAGCAGGCTGGCCTGCCAGAACCACGCGAGCGGCCCGATGACGGCCAGCGTGGCAGCGCCGGCCGTCATCAGGCGCAGGCGAGGGCCGATCTTCATGCCGCCGCCGTGGCGGACGCCTGCGCGGGCACGGCCCTGGCCACCCTGCGCCCGGTGTACAGCGCCGCGGCGAACAGCAGCAGCGCGTTGAAGCCGTGCACGGCGCCCATCCACGGGACGCCGCCCCGGCTGAACCCTCCGAGCAGGGCCTGGGCGGCGACCAGCGCCAGCACCAGCCCGGCGAACTTCGCGCCGCCCGGGATCCTGGCGAAGAACGACACGATCAGCAGGATCAGCGCCAGGGCCGGGATGACGATGTGGCCGTTGACGCCGTGCAGCATGAGCCCGATGACCTCGGGGAAGGGCAGGTCGCCCTCGCCCTCCATCACGGACTTCTCGAAGATGTTGCCCTCCGAGACCCACTTGCCGAGTCCCGCGATGCCCAGGGCGATCAGCATCGACTGGATGGCCACCTCGGCGGCGATGACGTAGGCGAGGATCTTGTAGGTGGTTTTCATGGTCTCCGTCCCTGTGGTGTTCCGTGCGAGCAGTGCGACGCCGAGCGGACCGGCGCCCAGCAGGTATGGGGCGCCCGGGTGGGCGGTGAACAGGCTGAGCGCCGCCAGCACCACGACGGCCGCGCCCGCGGCCGGCCGGACGAGACCGGCGCGGCGGGCGGCCTGGGCCAGCGCGGCGACGCCCCCGGCGGCGGCGAACAGCACGGCGAGCCGGGTGCCGGGCACCGAGGTGACCGGCAGGCTGGCCGCGACCGTCCCGGCCGAGGCGGCCGCCGCCAGCAGGGCCAGCGCGCAGGCGGCCAGGCGGCGGCTGGCGCGCCCGGCCAGCTCGCGGTGGAGCAGCGCGACCGCCACGGCCGCCGGCCACGCCCCCACCGTCCGCAGGACCGTCTCACCGGGCGCAGGCACGGGCACGGGCACGGATGGCGGCATGGACGCGGAGCCGGGCAGGGCAGCGGGCAGAGAGCCGGGCAGAGAGCCGGGCAGGGCGGCGGGCAGGGCGGGCAGGGCGGGCAGGGCGGCGGTCAGGAGGGCGGCCAGGCAGAGGATGGCCGAGGCCACCAGCCCCAGCGCGCCGTCCCTCGACTTCCCCATGACCGCCAGGGTCGGCGGACGGGCGTCCCGGCGTCATGGGGCAGATGTCCCAGGCACCCAGGGAAGTCGGGGGCGGACGTGCTCGTCGCCGACTACGGGGGGCGGCTCAGGCCAGGCCGAGAGACCGGGACAGCGCGTCTCTCCAGGCCGTGCGCTCACTCTCCCGCCGGTCGGCCGACCAGCGCGGCTCCCACTCGCCGTCCGTGCCGGCCAGGCCGCGCACCTCCTCGGCGGAGCTCCACACGCCCGCCGCCAGCCCGGCGGCGAACGCGACGCCGAGCGCGGTGCTCTCCCGGCTCGCCGCCCGGCTGACCGGCAGGCCGAGGACGTCGGCCTGTGCCTGCATGCAGACGTCGCTGCGGGTGACGCCGCCGTCCACCCGGAGGGAAGCGGGTTCGACGTCCATCGCGTCCAGCACGTCGGCGGTCTGGTGGGCGATCGCCTCCAGAGCCGCGCGGGCGACGTGCGCTCGGCCGGTGGCCGCGGTCAGCCCGACCAGCACGCCCCTGGCGTCGGCCCGCCAGTGCGGGCTGAACAGTCCGGAGAACGCGGGGACCAGGTAGGTCCCCTGGGTGGAGTCGACCGTGGCGGCCAGAGTGCTCGCCTCCTCCAGGTCGGCGATGACGCCCAGGCCGTCACGCAGCCACCGCAGCAGCGACCCGGCCACCGGCACCGCGCCCTCGACGGCGTAGGCGCGGCCGTGCCGGCCCAGGTCGTAGCCGAGGGTGCTGAGCAGGCCGGTGGAGGCGACCGGCCGTGCCCCGGTGTTCATCAGCAGGAAGCTGCCCGTGCCGTAGGTGTTCTTGGCCTCGCCCTGCCGTACGCGGCCGTGGCCGAGCAGGGCGGCGTGCTGGTCGCCGAGGACGGCTCTGACCGGCAGGGCGCGGGGACCCGCCGCGCCGCCGGGGTCGGTCGTGATCTCGGCCAGCGCGGCGGCCGGGACGCCGAACAGCTCCAGCAGCTCAGGGTCCCACGCCGAGGTCCGCAGGTCGGCGAGCTGGGTACGGCAGGCGTTGGTCGGGTCGGTGAGGTGCACGGGGGCGTCGAGCAGATGGCGCAGCAGCCAGGAGTCCAGGGTGCCCAGCGCCGCCTTCCCCCGTTCGGCCGACGCCCGCAGCCCTTCGGTCTCGTCGAGCAGCCAGCGCATCTTCACCGCGGAGAAGTAGGTGGCGAACGGCAGGCCGGTGCGCCGCTTGACGTCCGCCTCCCGGCCGGTGGCGCGCACCTTCTCGACGAGGCCGGCCGTGCGGGTGTCGTGCCAGACCACGGCCGGGGTGAGCGCCCGGCCGGACGCGAGGTCCCAGGCCAGCGTGGTCTCTCGCTGGTTGGTCAGCCCGACGGCGGCCAGGTCGGCCGGGGTCAGCCGGGCTTTGCGGAGCGCCGCGGCGATCACCGCACGTGTCTGTTCCAGGATCTCCTCGGGGTCCTGCTCGGTCCAGCCCGGCCGGGGATGGCGCTGGCCGTGCTCGGCCTGGGCGTGGGCCACGACCCTGCCACGCTCGTCGTAGACGAGGAATCGGGTGCTGGTCGTGCCCTGGTCAATCGCGCCGACCAGGGCGTCGCTACGCACGCGCGGGCCTGTCCGCGGACAGGCCGTGCATCAACGAGGCCGCCTCGGCGTCGTCGGTGAGGGCGAGCGCCCTCTGCTCTGCATGGACGTGACGCAGGTAGTCGTCGATCTCCGCGCTGACGCGTTCGCCGTCCCAGCCGAGCTCGGCGGCCATCAGCCCGGCGGCGGCCGCGGCGGCCGCCTCGCCCCGGTCGGGTGTCTCGGTCGCCACGCGCAGCCTCCTGACCAGCACGTCCGCGAGCCGGCGGGCCTTCTCGTGACGTACGGACCACACCACTTCGGCCCGCAGGTGCCTGGGCGCGCCGGCGAGCGGCTCCAGCAGCCCGGGTACGGCTCGCGCCTGGTCGAGCAGTTCCTCGGTCTCGTCGCCGTAGCGCCGCAGGAGGTGCCCTACGGCCGCCGAGCCGAGCCCGTGCCGCTCGGCCAGCCGGTCGGCCCCCGCGCGGGTGGCGGCGTACCAGGCCGCGCCGAGCAGCGGCAGCCGGTGGGTCTGCGACGGCGCCACCTCCTCGTCCCGGAACGCGGCGTTCACGGCGTCGGCCGCCATGACCCGATAGGTGGTGAGCTTGCCTCCGGCCACGGCGAACACGCCGGGCGCCTGCTCGGTGACCACGTGCTCCCGGCTGATCGCCGCCGTGGAGCCGGCGGCGGAGCGGGCGCTGACCAGGGGCCGCACCCCCGCATAGGTGCTGAGCACGTCGGCTCGTCTGATCGGGCGGGCGAGCAGCCGGTTGACCTGCCCGAGCAGGTAGTCGACGTCGGCCGAGGTGGCGGCGACCTCGCCGGGCGCGGCGGGCCACGGGGTGTCGGTCGTGCCGACGATGACCCGGTCGGCCCAGGGGATCAGGAACAGCACGCTGTTCGGGGTGCGGGCGATCACGCCGGTGGTGGTCTCGACGAGCGAGCGGTCGACGACCAGGTGGACGCCCTTCGACATGGTGACGTCGAGCCCGCCCGGCAGGCCGAGGCGCTCGCCCGCCTGGCCGGTCCACGGGCCGAGGGCGAGGAGCACCTTGCGGGGGCGCAGCCGTACCAGCTCGCCGGTTTCCGTGTCGGTCACCTCGACCTGCGGGCGGGCGCCGTCGGCGCCGACCGCGTCCACGCGGGCGCCGGTCGCGATGAGGGCGCCGTGCCGTTCGGCCGTCCTGGCCAGGGCCACGGTGAGGCGGGCGTCGTCCACCTGCGCGTCGAAGTAGCGGATCGCGCCGGACACCCGGCCGGGGTGCAGCGACGGGGCGTGGCCGAGCGTGGAGGCTCGGCCCAGGTGGCGGTGACGCGGGACCCCGGAAGCGCCGGCCAGCACGTCGTAGAGCGCCAGCCCCGCGCCCACGTAGGCTCGCTCCCACGCGGGACCGGTCAGCGGGTAGAGGAACGGGACCGGGCGGACCAGATGGGGCGCGATCCGCTCCAGCAGCAGCTTGCGCTCCGCCAGGGCCTCCCTGACCAGCCCGAACTTGAACTGCTCGAGGTAGCGCAGCCCGCCGTGGACCAGGCGGCTGGACCGGCTGGAGGTGCCGGAGCCGAGGTCTCCCTGCTCGACGAGCCCGACCCGCAGCCCGCGCGCGGCCGCGTCGAGCGCGGCGCCGCAGCCCGTCACCCCACCGCCGATCACCAGCAGGTCGAGCCGCGCGTCGGCCAGTTCTGCGAGGGAGCTCATCGCAGCGCCTCCGCGGGGGCGGCCGCCCGGCCGCTGCGCGCCGACTCCTGCGCCGCGAGCGCGAAGGCCAGCACCTCACGGCCCTGCTCGCCGGTGAGCGACGGCGGGGTGCCGTTGAGCAGGGCGTCCACGAAGTGCTGCCCGGAGCGGATGAAGCTCGACTCCCACCCGGTCGGCATGTCGTCGTAGCCCGTGGTGACGCCGTCGCGGTGCAGGACGACCGCCGGGGCGTCCAGCATCCGGCCGTGGCCGCGGGTGATCCAGATGACGCCGCGGGTGCCGGTGATCTCCACCCGGTCGTCCTGGGCGTAGTGCGCGGTGTCGAGCTTCAGCTCGGGTGAGTAGACGACCTCCAGCGAGCCGACCGCCCCGCCCGGGTGCGTCCAGCTCACCAGGGACGGCGCGTCGATCAGGCCGTCGTAGGCGCTGCCGACGAAGGCGTGCACCTGGTCGGCCAGGCCGAGGAAGTGCCAGGCGATCGCGAACTTGTGGTGCCCGTCGTCGAAGACGAGCGGGCCGCCGCCGCACTGCTCGGGGTCGATCCGCCAGGCGCTCGCCGCGGCGGGCACCTCCCAGGCGGTGGGGCTCCAGCCCGGATTGGACTTCAGCCGGATGCTGCGCACCTCGCCGATCTCGCCGGCCTCGACGAGCTCCTTGGCCCGCTGGACGGGCGGGTAGAAGACGAAGTTCTCGAACACCTTGAACACGACGTCGCGCTCGGCGGCCCTGGCGATCATCGCGTCGGCGTCGGCGAGGTTCGTCGCCATCGGCTTCTGGAGCGAGACGTGCTTGCCGGCGTCCATGGCGTCGAGCGTCACGGGGGCGTGCAGGTGGTGCGGCACGAGGACCTCCACCATGTCGACGTCGTCGCGGGCGAGCAGGTCGCGGTAGTCGGCGTGCCGGTCCCGCCCGGCCACGCCCCAGGCCGCGCCGCGCGTGTCGCGGTTGTCGGCGACGGGATCGCAGACGGCCGTGATCACCGCCTCGGGGTGGTCGAGGTAGGCCTGTGCGTGCAGGTCGGAGATACGACCGCAGCCGATGATGCCAACGCGGATCATTGGGACTCCTGAATCTGTCTCTAGCCCTTGACCGCACCGGCCGTGAGACCGGCGATGAAGTGCTTCTGGAAGGCGATGAAGATCGCGACGGTGGGGAGGCTGGCGAGCACGGCCATGGCGGCCTGCACGCCGTACGCGACGGAGAACTGGCCCTGCTGCTGCAGGATGCCGACCATGACGGTCCGCATGGTGTCCGAGCGGGTGAAGACCAGCGGGTAGAGGAAGTCGTTCCAGATGAAGGTGAACTGGAGCGTGGCGAGCGCGGCCAGCGCGGGTCTGGCCATCGGCAGCACGATGGAGCGCAGGATCCTCGGCTCCCCCGCGCCGTCCACGAGCCCGGCCGCCCGCAGGTCCACCGGGACGCTGCGGAAGAAATTGCGCATGACCAGAGTGCACAGCGAGATGCCGTAGCCCGAGTGCACGACGATCATCGGCCACAACGTGTCGTACAGGCCGGTCGCGTTGAACCCCTGGAACAGGGGGATCAGCAGGATCTGCGGTGGCACGAACAGCCCCGCCAGCAGGAAGAAGCCGATCAGCTCGCCGAAACGCGGCCGCAGTATCGCGATCGTGTACCCGGCGAGCGTGCCGAGCGCCACCGAGAGCAGGGTCGCGGGCACCGTCACCAGGACCGAGTTGAGCAGGTAGCGTCCGGTGCCGCCCGCGGAGAGCGCCTGGAGGTAGTTGTCGAGGCCGAGGCTGCCGCTCGGCGCCCACAGCCCGTGGGCGGCGATGTCGGCGTCGGACTTCAGCGAGGTGTACAGCACGCCCAGGCACGGGACGAGGAACACCACCGCGAAGGCCGCCAGGGCGAGGCCGGGTACCCGGCTGCCCGCACGCGCGCCTCCGGGGGCCAGAGCTGTGTCAGACATGCCGGTCCTTCCAGGCGTTCCAGGCGAAGAACGCGCCGATGATCACGATCGACACGACGAACAGCACGATCGAGACCGCGCTGCCGTAGCCGAAGTCGTAGGTCTTGAACGACACCCGGTAGGCGAGGACGGCGAGCGTCTCGGTCTGGCGGAACGGTCCACCGCCGGTCATCACGTAGACGATGTCGAAGCTCTTCAGCGCGTTGATCAGGCTGAGCGAGATCACGACGACGAACGACGGCCGCAGAGCGGGCAGCACCACCGCGCGCAACCGGTCCCAGGCGCCCGCGCCGTCCATGTGCGCCGCCTCGGTCAGCTCGCGCGGCACGGCGGTGAGACCGGCCAGGAAGATGACCATGGCGAGGCTCACCTGCTGCCAGCCCCAGGCGACCATGACCGCCCAAAGGGCCGTGCCGGGGTCGGACAGCCAGGCCTGGCCCCATGATCCGAGCCCGGCTGCCTCGAGCACGAGGTTGAGCAGGCCGTCCTCTGGCCGGTAGATCCAGAACCAGACCTGGCCGACGACGACGAGGGAGAGCGCGAGCGGGAGGAAGAAGAACGACTTGATCAGCTTGGCGAAGCGCGTGACGCGGCCGAGCGCGAGCGCGAGCGCCAGGCCGACGACGGTCGGGACTGCCACGCCCACCACGGTCCAGAGCAGCGTGTTCTTCAGCGCGCGGCCGAAGCTCGGGTCGGCGGCCATCCGGCGGAACTGGTCCAGCCCGACGAATTCGCCGCCGCCGACCGCGCGCCAGTCGGTGAAGCCGTGCGCGAAGGAGTACAGCGCCGGCCACACGACGGCCAGGCCGTACGCGAGGAGCGGTGCGGCGAGGAATCCCCAGGCCCACCAGGTCCGCCGGATCGTCATCCGGTTACCTCCTTTCTGCCGATCTCAGGGGGTCAGGATCCGGCGAACACGCCGTCGGCCGTGCCCTGCGCTTCCTGGAGCGCGGTGGCGGCGTCGGCGGGGTTGTTCACGAACTGGGCGAGTGCGTTGAGCCCGGCGTCGGACATCTCCGGCGTCGTGGCCAGGTCGTAGTTGAAGGCGAAGACCGGGGACTTCGAGACGACCTCGGCGGCCTTGTGCATGATCTCGTTCTGGGCGCTCAGGTCGGCCTTCGGGTTGGGCGCGAGGGCGCCCTGGGTCAGCGCGATGGTCTGCTGCGCCTCGGGCGAGGCGAGACAGGCGAGCACCTTCTCCGCCCCGGCCTGGTTCCCGGCGCCCGCCGAGATCGCGAAGCCGTCCACCGGGCCGAGCGACGCCTGCGGGATGCCCGCGGTGACCTCGGGGAAGGGGAAGAAGTCGTAGCCCTCGCCGGCCTTGACCTGGTTGCCGTCCCAGTAGCCGCTGATCCAGGTGCCCATGAGGGTCATCGCGGCCTTGCCCGAGGACACCATGTCGCTGGCGTCCGGCCAGTCGTAGCCGTTGGGGTTGTCGTTGAAGTAACCCTTCTCGAAGAGCTGCTTCCAGCGGTCGAACGCCTCGGCGACCTGCGGGTCGGTGTATTTGGCCTTGCCCGCCATGAGCTGGGCGCGGTAGTCGGGGCCCGCCGTGCGCAGCAGGAGGTAGTCGAACCAGAACTGGGCGGGCCAGCGGTTCTTCGACCCCAGCGCGAACGGGGTGATCCCGGCGGCCTTGAGCTTGTCGGCGGTGGCCAGCAGCTCGTCCCAGGTCTTGGGCATCTCCGTGACACCGGCCTTGGCCATGGCCTTCGGGTTGTAGAACATGCCGACGTAGTGATAGTCGAGCGGCAGCAGGTACTTCTTGCCGCTGTAGGTCGCCGCGGCCTCGGTGAGGGTCGCGGGGATGGCCTGGTCGAGGCCCGACTTGGCCCACACGTCGTCGAGCGGCGCGAGGCGCTGCTGGTCCACGAGGTACTGCGTCTTCGCGCCGGCCCAGTACGAGAGCAGGTCGGGCGGGTTGCTGCCGGCGAGCTGGACCAGGATGGCGTCCTTGAACGCCTCCTGCTCTGCGGGGCTGTTCTTGATCTTCTCGCCGGACTTCGTCTGGCACAGCGACAGCACCTGGGCCATCGCCTTGCTGCCGCCCTCGTCGCTGAAGTAGTGGACCATGCTGACCTCGGCGGCGGCCGGGGAGCCCTGGCCCGCCGTACTGTCTCCGGAGCCGCAGGCGGCGGCGAAGAGGGCCGCGGCCGAGGCGGCGGCGGCCAGTTTGACCGCGCGCCGTGGAAGAGCAACGCTGTTGTTCGTCATCCGTGGATCTCCGTGGGTGTCGGTGGGTGGGCGTCGAACTTCGCGGGGACGCGCCCACCCATCTGCTGGGTGATGCGGAACGCTGCGACCGTGACCAGGCGGCCGAGGTCGCCGATCCTCGCCAGGGTGATGCGCGAGGCGGGGCCGGATATCCCGATGGAGGCCAGCGGGACGCCGTGCAGGTTGAAGATCGGGGCGGCGACGCACCTGACATCGAGGTTGAGCTCCTCGTCGTCGATGGCGTAGCCGCGGTGGCGGACCTGCTCCAGGTCGGCGGCGAGGCTGTCGAGCCCCCGGTGGGTGCGCATCGTGAACGCGGTGAACGGCTCAGGGAGCAGCTCGGCCAGTTCCTGCGCGGTGGCCGTGCAGTACAGCGCCTTGCCCGTGGAGGAGGCGTAGATGACCGGCTGGGCGCCGATCTCCGTCTCGACCGTGATGCGGCCGCCCGCCTGCCGTTCCTGCGCGACGTACACTCCGCCGCCGCGGGTCCGTCGGGCCAGGTGCACCGCCTCGCCCGCGGACACGGCCAGCTCGCGCATGACGGGGCCCGCGGTGGTGACGAGGTCGACCCCGCGCAGCACCTGGCCGGCCAGCGAGATCATCCGCGTGGACACCTGGAAGATCTTGGTGGCGTGGTCCTGCTCGACGTAGCCGCGCTCCTCGAGCACGCGCAGGAGCCGGTGGACGTTGCCCTTGTCGGCGTTCACCTCGCGCGCGAGCGCGGTGACGCCGAGTCCTTCCGGGCGGCGGGCGAGCGCTTCGAGCACGTCGAGTCCGGTCAGCAGGGCGCCTGCGGCCCGGGAGGCGGGCAAGGCGTCGGTGGTCTGGTCAGCCATGGCGGTAGTCAAGCCGTCCGGTTGTAGGTGCGTCAACTTCGTTGTGTCAGCAGACATCGAAGTCGGCTCCTTCGTGCGCCTGCAGGACGTGGTCGTGGTGCAGGCGCCGCCAGCCGCGCGCCGGCGGCGCGGGCGGCGCCCAGGCCTCCCGACGGCGCTCCAGCTCGGCCGGGTCCACCATCAGCGACAACTCCCCCGCGGCGACGTCGAGCCGGATCAGGTCGCCGTCGCGGACCAGCGCCAGGGTGCCGCCGACCGCCGCCTCTGGCGAGACGTGCAGGACGACCGTCCCGTAGGCGGTGCCGCTCATCCGGGCGTCGGAGACCCGCACCATGTCGCGCACGCCGGACCTGGCGAGCTTGGCCGGGATCGGCAGCGACCCTGCCTCGGGCATGCCGCCGCCGACCGGCCCGGCGTTGCGCAGTACCAGCACGGACTCAGGGGTGACCGGCAGGCCGGGGTCGTCGATCCGGCGGGCCACGTCCTCGGGCGACTCGAAGACGACGGCCGGGCCCTCGTGCCGCGTCAGCGCGGGCGAGGCCGCCGCCACCTTGATCACCGCGCCGTCGGGTGCGAGATTCCCCCGCAGGACGGCCAGCGCGCCCGTGGGGCCGAGCGGTTCGTCCAGGGAGCGGATCGTGCTCTGCCAGGAGGCGGGCGGGGCGACGTCCGCCAGCCGTTCGCGCAACGTGCCGCCCTCGATCACCGTCACGTCCAGGTCGAGCAGCGGTTCGAGCGCCTTCATCAGCACCGGCACGCCACCGGCTCGGTGCAGGTCCTCCATGTAGCCGACGCCGGCCGGCTTGCAGTCCACCAGCAGCGGCACCCGGGCGGCGATGGCGGCCACGTCGTCTAGCCCGAACCGCAGGCCCGCCCGCCGCGCCACCGCGAGCAGGTGGATCACCGCGTTGGTGGAGCCGCCCAGGGCCAGCAGGACGGTGACCGCGTTGGCCACGGCGCCAGCCGTGACGATGGCGGACGGCCGGCGGCCCGCGCGGGCCGCCTCCACCGCCACCCGCCCCGAGCGCACCCCTGCGCGGAGCCGGTCGCCGGTGGGCGCGGGCGCCGTGGCCGTGCCCGCCGGGCTCATGCCGAGCGCCTCCGCCAAGCAGGCCATCGTGGACGCGGTCCCCATGACCATGCAGGTGCCGCCGGTCGTGGCCAGCGCGCCGCGCACGTCGGCGACGTCGTCGGCGTCGAGTTCCCCGGCACGGTGCCTGGCCCACATCGAGCGGCAGTCGGTGCACGCGCCGAGCCTGGTTCCGCGCCAGGTGCCGGTGAGCATCGCTCCCGCCACCAGCTGGACGGCGGGCACATCGGCGGAGACGGCCGCCATGAGCTGGGCGGGAACGGTCTTGTCGCACCCGCCCGCCAGCACGACGGCGTCCATCGGCTGCGCCCTGACCAGCTCTTCCGTCTCCAGCGCCGCCAGGTTCCTGAAGAGCATCGACGTGGGCGACATGAGGATCTCGGGCAGCGACATCGCCGGGAAGGTCACGGGCAGGCCGCCGGCCTCCAGCACCCCGCGCGCGACCGCCTGCACGAGCTGCGGCATCTCGCGATGACAGGTGGTGAAGCCGCCGCTGGTGTCGGCGATGCCGACGACCGGGCGATCGAGATCCTTCTCGTCGTAGCCGGAGGAGGCGAGGAACGCGCGCCGCAGGAAGCGGCTGAACCCCTCGTCACCGTAGGAGGTGAGCCCCCTGTCCATGCCCTGGACGTTCTCCATCAGGCGCTCCTCAGCCGCAGGTTCACGTACTTGGCGACGGTGTAGTCGTCGAGGCCCTCGCTCCCGCCCTCGCGGCCGAACCCGGACTGCTTGACACCGCCGAACGGCGCCTCCGCCGTGGCGATCGCGAGCTCGTTCACCCCGACCATCCCGGTCTCCAGCTCCTCGGTGGCGCGGAAGGCCGTGGTCAGGTCGTCGGTGAAGACGAACCCGGCCAGCCCGTACGGCGTGGCGTTGGCCCTGCCGATGGCCTCGTCGAAGGTGGAGAACGTCCCGATGGGCGCGATCGGCCCGAACGGCTCCTCTGCCATCACCCGCATGTCGTCCGAGACCCCGCCCAGCACGGTGGGCCGGTAGTAGTGCCCGCCGGGCAGGTCGCAGGGAGCTCCCCCGGCCAGCACCTCGGCCCCGCGTGCCACCGCGTCCTCCACCAGGGCGTGCACCGCCTCCAGCCGTCTGGCCGTGGTCAGCGGGCCCACGTCGGTCGCCGGGTCGCGCCCGTCGCCGACCCGCAGTCCGCGCGTCTCCTCGGCGAACGCCTCGGTGAAGGCCGCGGCGATCTGCTCGTGGACCAGGAACCGGCTGGGCGAGATGCACACCTGACCGGCGTTGCGGAACTTGGCCCGCGCGCACAACCGCGCCGCGCGCACCGGATCGGCGTCGGCGAAGACCAGCACGGGGGCGTGGCCGCCCAGCTCCATGGAGACCGACTTGATCCCGTCCGCGGCCAGCCGCAGCAGCTCCGCCCCGACCGGCACAGAACCGGTGAGGCTGACCTTGCGGATCACGTCCGAGCCGATCAGGTGACGGGAGATCTCAGGACCGTCCCCCGTGACCACGTTGAGCACTCCGGCGGGCAGTCCCGCCTGCTCGGCGAACTCCGCGATGAGCAGCGCCGACAGCGGGGCCTCCGCCGGGGCCATGACGACGACCGAGCACCCGGCGGCCAGCGCGGGCGCGATCTTCCTGGCCGGCAGCAGCGCGGGGAAGTTCCAGGCGGCGAAGGCGGCGACCGGTCCCACCGGCTCGCGTCGCACGAGGATGCGGGTGCCGGGGTCGCGAGCCTCGACAGTCCTGCCGTACACGCGGCGGGCCTCGTCGGCGTACCAGTCGAACTGGTCAGCGGTGGCCAGCACCTCGCCCTCGGCCTGCGCCAGCGGCTTGCCCTGGTCGAGCGTCATGACCAGCGCGAAGCGCTCCGCCTGCGCGCGGATGCGGTCGGCGATGCCGCGCAGGATCCGGGAACGTTCCCAGGGCTGCGTCCGCCGCCACACCTGGAAGCCTTCCCCCGCCGAAGCGAGGGCCAGGTCGAGATCCTCAGGGCGGGCGACGGGCAGGTCCGCGAGGCGGGTGCCGTCCGCGGGATTGTGCACGGCGAAGGTGCGCTCCGCCGTACGCCAGGCGCCGGCGATGTGCATCGCGGCGGGCGGGAACCGGTTCATGGGGTTCACAGTCCGATCTCGTGGCGCAGGTCCTGGGTGTCGGCCACCCAGTTGCCGACGTTCCAACGGCCGTAGGAGGGCAGGCCGCCGTCCGGGTCGTCGCCGAAGTAGACGGGGACGTGGACGATCGACAGGCCGGGGTGGGCGCGGGCCCGGTCGAGCGCGGCGCGCAGTTCGCCCGGGGTAGTGCCGCCGAACAGGGCGTTGACCCCTCTCACCGACGCGCCCCAGGCGACGTAGTCGACGGCGACGTGGTCCCACGTGGCGTGGGCCTTGCCGTACTGGGCCTGTTGCAGGCTGGAGATGGCGGCCATCCGCCGGTTGTCCAGGACGACCACGCACCCGGTCGCGCCGTGCGCCACACCGTCGATGAGCACCTGGGGGTTCATCGTGAACGAACCGTCGCCGGTCACGGCCACGCCGTACCACTCGCGGTCGGACAGCGCGGTGGCCAGCACGGCGCTGGTGGCGAAGCCCATGTAGCTCGCGCCCGCCTCGGTGAAGGAGTCCGCCGAGTCGTCCTGGGCCGACATCTGGAAGCCGTAGGCCTGGACGTCGCCGGCGTCGAAGAAGGTCACCGCGCGGGTCTCGGCCGCCCACTCCGCGATGGTGTGCACGGCGGCGGGCTGGGTGAGCACCTCGCGGTCCCAGACCGGGTCGGGCAGCCGGGGCCTGGCCAGGCGCGCGGCCTTGACCTCCTCCCAGGCGGCCCTGGCCGTACGGCACTCGGCGAGCCACTCGCTGTCCTGCCGCTCCCCGGGGCCGGCGGCCCGTACGGCCTCGATCAGGGCGGCCAGGCTCAGCCGCGCGTCACCGACCAGGGCACTGGTGCGGGCGTAGTGCGTGGCGGCGTCGAGGTCGGCGTTGATGTTGACGACGTGCTGGACGTTCGGGTATCCGGTGCGCGAGGAGTCCGCCTGGCAGACCGATCGGGTGCCGACGGCGACCAGCAGGTCCGCCCGCTCCATCGCGTGGTTGCCGCTCAGCGAGCCCTTCGCCCCGCCGACCATCATCTGCCGCGGGTGGCCCGCGGGAATGATGCCGAGGCTGACCGGTGACATCACGAACACGCCGTCCACCAGTTCGGCCAGTTCCTCCAGCTCGGCCCGGCACTCGCCGGCGCCGCCGCCCACCTTGATCACCACCCGCTCGGCCTGCAGCAGCCTGCGGGCGATCTCGGTGTAGGAGGTGGTGGGGTCGGCCCCTCCGAGCCGCGGCGGTGCGCCGACCGGAAGCTCGTCGAGGTTGAAGCCCTTGATCAGCTCCGGCTGGGTGTTCAGCGGCAGCAGCAGGTAGAAGGGGCCGGGCCGGTACGGGTGGTCGACCTGGTTGAGCCCGCGGCGCAGCGCCGTCGGCAGCGCACGAGGGGTGTGCAGCGAGTAGGCCGGGCCCATCGTGGCCGTCAGCCGGAGGAACAGCCCCTGCTCGGCTCGTGGGATCTGCTGCATGTTGGGGCCTTCGTCCTCGGTGGTCTCATCCCCGTAGAGGTGCCACACGCCGACGCCGTCGCTCGCCGCCACGAGCGATCCGGCCATCGCCTGGAGCGCTCCGGGCCCGATCGAGGTGACGACCGCCGCCTTCTCCCCCGTGACCCACCGCAACGCCGTTGCCGCGTGGGACGCCTCGGTTTCGTGCCGGACGGCGAACGTCCGGAGCACACCCGCGTCCTCGTAGACGCGCAACACCTCGCCCAGCTCGGTCGAGCCGTGGCCGTGCACGGCCACGAACCGGGTGACCCCCTGCCTGACCAGCCCGAGGACGACCGCCTCCGCCATCGAGACGTCGGCCCTGCGCGGCAGCTCGCCACTGTCCAGCGCCGGCTCGAAGCCACCGGCCCGCGCTATCGCCGCCGCTCGCGCGACACGTTCAGCAGTCATCGTGCTTGTCTCCCCCTCCACCGTTCTCCTTCGACGTCGTGGACGTGACGGCGAAGCTACAACGCTGTTGAGGTATGGGCAATGATACGGGCGGCATTTACTACTAATAGCGCCCATTTCGTCACATTTGTTGTCTTAACGACAACGGACGTGACCCCCGTTACTCCGTCGCGCCGCCCAGGCCGGCCTCGCGGGCGCGCACGATCGCCGCGGAGCGGTCGCTCACCTGCAGCTTCGTCAGCACGCTCGACACGTAGTTGCGCACGGTCTTCCCGCTGACCCCCAGCCGCCGCGCGATCGCCCCGTTGTCGAGCCCGCGCGCGACCAGCTCCAGCACCTCCTGCTCCCGCTCGGTGAGCTGCGGGAAGGGCGCCGCCGCGGCGGAGCGCGCGAAGTGGGCGAGCACGCGCCCGGCCACGCCCGCCCCGAACACCGCCTCGCCGCGGGCGACGGCGCGCACAGCGGCCACGATCGCCTCGCCGTCGGCGCCCTTGAGCACGTAGCCGTGCGCCCCGGCTCGCAGCGCCGCCAGCACGTTCTCGTCGCCGCCGTCCATCGTCAGGATGAGCGCCCGGGTGGCCAGCCCGGCGCCGCGCATGCGGGCGGTGACGGTCAGCCCGTCGCCGCCGGGCATGGTGACGTCGAGCACGGCGACGTCGGGGCGGTGCTCCAGGGCCAGCCGCAGCGCCTCCTCGCCGGTGGCCGCGACGCCGCGCACGTCCAGGTCGTCCTCGGCCTCCATCACCGCCCGCAGGCCGGAGGCGAAGACGGGGTGGTCATCGGCGAGGATCAGGCTGATCATCGTGGCCTTCCTGTCTCGCGGGCAGCAGGGCCCGTACGGCGGTGCCGCCGCCGGGCGCGGAGGCCATCGACCAGGTGCCCGCCACCTCGGCCGCCCGTTCCCTCATCGAGTGCAGGCCCACGCCGGGGGTGCGGCGGGGCCGCAGCCCGTGGCCGTCGTCGGTCACCAGCACCTCCAGGTCGCCGCCGACCAGCGTGATCCGCACCTCGCACCTCGTGCCGCCGCTGTGGCGCACGGCGTTGGTGACGGCCTCGACGGCGATGCCGTAGGCGGCCGCCTCGACCGCGGCGGGCAGCGCGGGCATCGGTTCCGGCCCGGTGACCTCGACGTCCAGCTCGACCGCGAGGGCCTGCGCCCTGGCCCTGACCGCGCCGACCACGCCGAGCTCGTCGAGCGCGGGCGGCCGCAGCGCCTCGACCAGGCGCCTGACGTCGTCGATCGACGCGGAGGCCTCGGCGCAGACCTCGTCCAGCAGGCGCCGCGCGGGCGACTGCGCGGGGACGGCCCGTCTGGCCAGGCCGCTCTTGAGCCCGATCGCGGCCAGCGTCGGGCCGAGCCCGTCGTGCAGGTCGCGGCGCAGCCTGCGCCGCTCGGCCTCGCGGGAGGCGACGACCTCGGCGCGTGACCTGACCAGGTCCTCGTGCAGGCGTACCGCCTGCACCGCGGTGCCCACCTGCTGGGCCAGGGAGCCGATGAGCCGCACGTCGATGGGTTCGAGGGGGTCGTCGTGGCCGCGCGCCGACACCCGCAGCCGCCCGATGAGCTCGCCGTGGTGGCGCAGCGGCTCGTCGTGGACCTGCCCGGCGGGGACGCCGTGCTGGGCGGCCTGCCGCAGGGTTCCCGAGCCGTCCGCCAGGTCGATGGCGGCGTACGGCACGCGCAACGAGCGGGCGACCGTCTCGACGATCGCGGGGAGCACGTCGCCCGGCAGGAGGACGGCCTGCAGCCGGGTCCCGAGCCTGGCCAGCGCCCCGGCCGGGTCGTGGCGGTCGCCGTACATCATGCGGTTGACGGTGCTCTGCGCCAGCCCGCGCAGGGGCGCCAGCGCGAGGGCGGCTCCTGCGGCGGCCAGGCCCGCCGCGGCGGTCTGCGACAACCGCAGCCCGCTGACCAGCAGCGTCACCATGGCGGCGTATCCGGCGACGAGGCACGCCACCACGACGGAGTAGACGAGCGACCGGTTGGCGAGCCTCTCGATGTCGAACAGGCGGTGGCGGCGCAGCGCGATCCCGATGCCCGCCACGAACGGCAGGCCCGACAGGCCCATCGCGCCCCACGGCAGGGCCTGCGCCCCGGCGACCAGCTCGGGCAGGTGCCAGCCGGAGATGGCCAGCAGGCTCGACACCACTCCTCCGCCGAGCATCCACCGCATCCTGGCGCGCATCGCCGGGTCGGGGTTGCCGCGGAAGGTGAGGTAACCCCACGTCATCCCGATGACCAGGCTCAGCGCCACGACCGCCGTCTGGCCGGTGTGCACCAGCCCGAGCCAGGCCACCGGGTGGGGGGCGAGCAGCGTGGCGAAGGCGCTCCACAACGCCATCGCCGCCGGCGGGCCGCCGTAGGCCAGGCGGGCGGCCCGCCGGGTGCGTCGGCTCAGGGGACGCCGGGCGGTGAAGACGATGACGAAGGCCAGCAGGCCGCCCCAGGAGATCGAGTAGGCGACGATCGCGTTGAGGTGGAACAGCCACAGGTACGGCCCGCCCGTTGCCAGGGTGAGCGCGGGCAGCCCGGCCGCGACCGTGATCGTGCTGCCGAGCAGGCCCGAGGCGAACACGAGCAGCGGCGCCGTGGCGGGTTCCTCCGGCCGCCGCAGGCGCAGCGCCACGGCCAGCGCGGCCAGCGCCAGCACGAAGACGAGGTTGCCCCAGCCCTGGAGCAGCAGGGGGGAGGGGTCGGAGCGGCCGATGCGCACGGCGACGGTGCGCGAGCCGTCGCGGATCACGTCGTACGGCACGACCCGCCCCTCGCGCGGCGGTTCGATCGTGCCCGGCGCCTCGGACAGCGGCCGCCCGGCGACGCCGGTCACCAGGTCCCCGGTGGCCAGCCACGGGCCGCCGGAGGGGTCGGGGACCTCCACCGTGACGCCCTGCGCGTGCCAGCCGAGCCGCACGGTGGAGCCGTCGGACGGGGTGTCCAGCCGTACGGTCGTCGCGAGCACGCCCAGCACCACCAGCGCCGCGGCGACCACCGCAGGGGTCCTGCGCATGCGTCCATCCTCACCGGCCCCGGCGCCTTCCACCAGGTGGGACTTTCCTGTAGTCGGCCGCTCGGCCGGTGCGAATTCTGACGCGTCTTGATACGGTTTCGACGGGTGTGCCGGGAAGTCTGGTCGGCGGTCCTGCCGTCGACCCCCGAGGACACGAGACCCTTGAGCACCGTCGCCTGGCTGTCCGTCGCCGTCTTCCTGTGCGCCTACACGCTCATCGCCACCGAGAAGGTGCACCGGGTCGCCGCCGCGCTCGGCGGTGCGGGGATCATGCTGCTGGTCCACGCCACCGACGCCTCCGCCGCCTTCTACTCGGCGTCGTCCGGCATCGACTGGAACGTCATCTTCCTCCTGCTCGGCATGATGGTCATCGTCGGCGTGCTCAGGCGGACCGGCGTCTTCGAGTACCTGGCCATCTGGGCCGCCAAGCGCGCCAGGGGCCGCCCGTACCGCCTGATGGTGCTGCTCGTCGTCATCACCGCCGGCGCCTCCGCCCTGCTCGACAACGTCACGACCGTGCTGCTGGTCGCGCCGATGACCCTCCTCGTCTGCCGGCGGCTGGAGCTGCCGGTCGCGCCCTACCTCATCGCCGAGGCGATGGCCTCCAACATCGGCGGCGCCGCCACGCTGATCGGCGACCCGCCGAACATCATCATCGCCAGCCGCAGCGGGCTGACCTTCAACGACTTCCTCGTCCACATGGCGCCGATGGTCGTCGTCCTGATGGCCGTCTTCGTCGTCCTGTGCCGGGTACTGTTCCGCCGCGCCTTCCGCTACGACGCAGGCCGGGCCGCGGAGATCATGGCGCTCGACGAGCGGGAGGCGATCGTCGACCGGCGGCTGCTGTGGCAGTCGCTGGCGGTGCTGGCCGTGGTGCTGGCCGCGTTCGTCCTGCACCCGGTGCTGCACTACGAGCCGTCGGTGGTGGCGATCCTGGGCGCGGGCATCCTGGTGGCGGTCACCTCGGTCACCACCGAGGAGGCCATCGCCGACGTGGAGTGGCCGACGCTGGTGTTCTTCGCCGGGCTGTTCGTCATGGTCGGCGCGCTGGTCAACACCGGCGTGATGGGGCAGATCGCCACGGCGGCCACCGACGCCACCGAGGGCAGGCTGGAACTGGCCACGATGGGGCTGCTGTGGGTGTCGGGCGTGTTGTCGGCGATCGTCGACAACATCCCGTACGTGGCCGCGATGGCTCCGATCGTCTCGGAGCTGGTCGCGGCCAACGGGGGCACCGGTCCCGCGCAGGTGCTGTGGTGGGCGCTGGCCTTCGGCGCCGACCTGGGCGGCAACGCCACCGCGGTCGGCGCCGCCGCCAACGTCGTGGTCCTGGGCATCGCCGCGCGGAACGGCACGCCGATCAGCTTCTGGCAGTTCACCAAGTACGGCCTGATCGTCACCCCGATCACGATCGCCCTGTGCGTGCCGTACCTTTGGTTCAGGTACCTGTGACCACGCTGTCCCTGGCCGCCCGCGCCGCGATCAGCCCGGCGCCGAGCTGGACGGCGACCAGCGAGCGCAGCGGGATCGGCGTGGAACGCGCCTCCGCCTCGGCCTCGGCGAACCACTCCTCGAAGCGTGCGGCGAACCTGGCCCGTTCGGCCCTGATGGCGGGGGTGCGGTTGCCCGCGCCGAGCTCGGCGTCGAGCATGCGCAGGTAGGTACCGCAGTAGCGCAGCCGCATGAGGTGCACGGTCTGCCGGCTGCCGACCACCTCGGCCACGGTGGCCGGCCGGTCGGTGCCGGGCATGCCGTCCCAGGCGCCGACGAACTCGTCGTGGGTGCCGACGAAGTCCTCCAGGGCGCGACGGAAGGCCGAGGGCACCGCCAGGTCGGCTTTGACGACGGCGAGCGATCGTGACAGCTCGGCGGTCAGCTCACGCTGGCCGTCGACGCTCTCCTGGATCACCTTCCCGTACGGCTCGCCGGTCGGGGTCTGGTCGGAGACGCGGTGGTCGGCCCAGTACGGCAGCTCGGTGACCAGGTGCAGGGCTCCGAAACGGTCGGCATAGTCCACCGAACCGCCGCCGATGCCGTACATCGGGCCGAGCTGCGCGCCGCGGGGGGTCACGTAGGCGGCGGGGCCGATCCGGACGGCGCTCGGCACCTCGGGCGGCCCCATGTGCAGCGGCAGCCCCTCGCCCTCGGCGAGCGCGGCCAGGCGGGCGGCGAGCTCGGTGTCGGGCCTGTTCAGGTAGGAGAAGGCGCCCTGGAGCTCGCCGTTGTGCAGGGAGTAGACGAAGGCGGGCCTGGTGTCGTCCATCAGCCGCATGAGCGCCTGGCTCTCCGGCAGGGTGCGGTCGAAGAAGTAGTCCTCACCGGTGAGCGGGAAGGTCCACTCGACCTGGTCGGCCTCGCAGGGGCGGTAGAAGTGCTCGGCGTAGGCGCGGCGGTCGCTGGGCCGGCCGTACCAGCCCTCGTTGAGCCGGGCGCCGTCGGGATCCGCGCACGGGAGCAGGTGCCAGCGGTAACCGAACTCCTCCCGCAGCCCGGCGTCCTCGATCAGCAGGCGCAGCAGCGCGCTGACGGTGAGGGCGCCGATGGGCTCGTTGGGGTGCGGCCCGCCGATGATCACGGCGTCGAGCGGTCCCGCGCCGATGGTCGCCACGCGTAGCGGCTCCCCCAGGCGCGAGGTCCCGATACGGCGCAGCCGTACCAGCCCGGGGTGGGCGGCGGCGAGCTCGTCGAGCTCGGCATGCATCTCGTCGACCGTGGGGAAGGCGGTGTATTCGGGCAGCCGGCTCAGGTAGGGGGTGACGTCCATCGGAAAAACCTCCCGATAATCTGGATTATTCTAATAATGCACATTATCGTTACGGCATGCGTCTGACGAGAGCGGAGAGCAAGGCGGCCAACAGGCGCGCGCTGATCGAGGCGGCGCGCGAGATCGTCGGCCGTGACGGCTCCAGGGCCAAGCTGGAGGACATCACCGAGCTCGCCGGGCTGACCACCGGCGCGGTGTACTCCCTGTTCGGCGGCAAGGACGGCCTGATGGTCGCCATGGTCGACGACTACGCGGGGCCCCTCGACCTGCGACCGCTGGAGACGACCGACCCCGGTGTGGGGCTGGAGGAGGTCGTGGCCGAGGTCGCCCGCATGTACCTGGAGATCTCGGCGGAGCCGCAGGCCGCCGTGAAGCTCCTGTTCGAGACGCGCGTCCTCGACCTCGTCCTCAACGAGCCAGAACTGCTCGGCAAGCTCACCGCCTCGGTCAGATCGGTCGAGGACGAGCTGGCCGGACTGTTCACCGGCCGCCCGCACGACGGGGCCACCATCACGCACGAGCAGGCGCTGCGCCTGGCCCGCGCGCTGAAGGCCCTGCTGTCCGGGCTCGGCCAGGGCGTCATCCTCGGCGCCCACGAGGCCTCCGAGACCTTCTTCGTCGAGGCCGCGCTCTCCCTGATCTCGCCGAGAGTGCTCGGCCCCGCCTAGTGGTTCGGGGGGACCACGCGGCACCTCACCCCCACCCCGAAAGGCACCACCATGCCCAGACCCGGCTACGGCATCATCGGCGCGCCGGTGTTGTTCATCGGCGTCCTCCAGGCCATGGAGATGACCATCTCCCCCGCCCTCCCGCTCATCCAGCAGGACCTGTCGGCCACGCCCGGCGCGCTCGCCTGGATCTTCACCGGCTCGCTGATCACCTCGGCGATCAGCACCCCGATCGTCGGCCGCCTGGCCGACCTGTACGACAAGCGGCGGCTGCTGCTGGCCCTGATGGCGATCAGCGGCGCCGGGATCCTCCTGTCCGCGCTGGCCCCCACCATCACCCTGCTGATCGTCGGCATGGCGGTCGAGGGCGTCTGGCTCGGCGTGCTGCCGCTGACCGTGGGCCTGTTCCGCGACACCCTCGAACCTGGCCGCGCCGCCACCGGCAACGGCCTGGTCATCGGGGTCGCCTCGCTGGCCGGGGCCCTCGGCCTCATCCTCGCGGGCCCCGTCAGCGACGTGCTCGGCTACCGGGGGCTGTTCCTGCTGGGCCTGGCCGGCACGGCGGCGGCCGCGATCTGGGCCTGGCGCGCCGTGCCGTCCACCCCGCCCACGCCTCGGACGGCCTCCGGCCGGGTCGACTGGCCTGGCGGGCTGCTGCTCGGGGGCGGCCTCGCCATGCTCATGCTCGGCCTGAGCACCGCTCCCGCCTGGGGCTGGACGTCTCCCGCCACCCTCGCGCTGCTCGCCGCCGCCGTGCTCACGCTCGGCCTGTGGGCCCGCGTCGAGCTGCGCTCCCCCGACCCGCTGGTGGACCTGAGGCTCCTGTCCGGACGCACCCCGGCGGGCGTGACCGCGATGGCCTTCGTGTTCGGCTTCGCCTCCTTCGGCCTGGTGGTGGCGCTGCCGACCATGCTGGCCGCCCCCGTCGAGACCGGTTACGGCCTGGGCGCCGACACGCTGTGGATCGGGATCTACCTGTTCCCGATGGGCGTCGCGGGCACCCTGGCCGCCCCGCTGGTCGGGCCGCTGACCAGGCTGCTGGGGCGGCGTGCCGTCCTGGTGTCGGGCGCCGCGCTCTTCTGCGCGGGCACCGCCGTCCTCGGCCTCTGGCACGGCTCCGCCTGGCCGATCGTGGCCGGGCTGACGGTCGTCGGCGTGGGCGGCTCCCTCCTGCTCACCGCCGGGCTCAACGCCGTGGCCGCCGACGTGCCCCGCCACGCGGCCGGGGTGAGCGGGGTGGTCTTCGTCGCCAAGAGCGTGGGCGGCACGTTCGGCGCGCAGCTCGGCGCCATGGTGCTGGCCGCCGGAGGCGCCACCGGGCAGGCCTTCGGCCACGCCTACCTGCTGTCGGCGGCGATCGGCCTGCTCGCCGTCGCCGCCGCCTTCGTGATCCCCTCCGCAACACGAAAGGAACCCGCATGGACCTCGATCGCCTAGAGCACGCCGTCTCCGGCGTCGACCCCGGCGGCCCAGGCCTTGCCGTGGGCGTCTACGCGGACGGCAAGCTCCTGCAATGGGCCGCGAGAGGCGTGTCCACCGTCGAGTTCGGGGTGCCGATCGACGAGCGCACCCGGTTCGACATCGCCTCCATCAGCAAGCAGTTCACCGCCGCCTGCGTGCTGCTCCTGGCCGGGGAGGGCAAGCTGAGCCTGACGGACGACGTGCGCTCCCACCTGCCCGAACTGCGGCTGGAGACGCCCGTCACGCTCGGCCGGTGCCTGCGCCACACCGGCGGCCTGCCGGAGTGGTACGGCCTGCAGGCGCTGACCGGCCTGCCCCTCCACGCGCTCGACGAGGAGCGGCTGATGGCGCTGCTGTCGGGCGTGCGCCGCACCGGCTTCGAGCCGGGCACCGCCTTCTCCTACAGCAACACCGGCTACGTCCTGGCCGCCGCCGTCGTGAGGCGGGTGAGCGGGCTGTCGCTGGCCGCCTTCGCCCGCGACCGGCTGTTCGGGCCGCTCGGCATGGACGACACCGTCTTCCGCGACGACGCCGCCGTGCCGCTGCCCCGCATGGCCTACGGCTACGACGGCGACGGCCGCCGCGCCGACACCCAGGAGAGCGTCGTCGGCGACGGCGGCGTGGTGACCAGCGTCAGCGACCTGGCGCCGTGGTTCGGCTTCCTGGCCGACGGCCGGGTGCTGGGCGCCGGCCTGCGCGAGGCGCTGCTGGCCACCACTCCGCTGGCCGGCGGCACCGCGTCGTCGTACGCCCACGGGATCAGCCACCTCTCGGTCGGCGAGCTGGCGGGGTACGGCCACGCGGGCGGCATGCACGGCTACGTCGGCAACCTCCTGTACCTTCCCGGGCCCGGCCTGGGCGTGGCCGTCCTGACCAACCACAGCGGCCTGGACCCCGTCGGCCTCAGTATGCGCCTGGCCCGCGAGCTCACCGGCCAGGACCCGCAGCCCTCGCCCGCCCTCGCGGGACCCGGCGCGAGCGAGGCGGCCATAGACGCCCTGCTCGGCCACTGGCGCGACCCGGAGAGCGGAACCACCCTGACCCTCGTCCCGGCCGAGGAGGGCACGATCCGCGTGACCGACATGACCGACGCCGTGCTCGCCCTCGGAGTCGACGGCCGATGGCACGACACGGGCGCCACCCGGCGAACCTGGCTGGCGCTGGAAGCCGGACGGCTCGTGCAGGGCGACACGCTCGCCATCCGCCCGCCCGTCGCCTTCGCGCGCTGCGAGGAACCGGGCCAGGAACCGGCGCCCGAGGGCGCCTGGCTAAGCGACGAGTACGGCGTGCTCGCCGTCGTGCGAGCAGGCGTGCTGCGGGTCGGCCTCACGCTCGAGGTCCCCGTCGCGCCCGCCCCGGCGGGAACGTGGAGCGCGGGCCCGTTCACGCTGCGCCTCGACGCGGGGGGCGACCTGCTGATCAGCGGCTTCGGCGTTCGCGAGTCGCGATTCACCGCCCAGCCCCTGGGCACCGAGCCGCTCGGCATCCCGCCCGGCCTGACGTAGGCGACGGCCGCCGCCCCTGAACCGGATGCGTGCCCGCTCCGTCCAAAGAGGGTGAGCACACCATCTCCCGCGTGTCCGGCCGACTGGCCCATGCTGCACGACCTCCCCGACGCCGCCACCGTCGACCTGAACGAGGTGTGGCAGGCGCTGCAGATGAGCGAACCCGATGCCCGCGGCATGGCGGCCGTGCGGGCGCTGGACAGGCGGGCCGGAGGCGCGGCGCGGCGGCTGCTCTTCGGAGCGCGTTCCCTGTCCGACCGCGCCGACCGCGACATGCTGGTGCACGTCCTCGTGGTCGAAGGCCGGCTGGAGCTCACCGCCTGGTCTCCGGGGTGCCCGCTGAATCCTGACCGCAGCTGGTGGCTTCGCAGCACCCTGAGCGCCGAGACGGACCTCGGGTTCGAGGGCGCCGGGGTCAACGGCGTGCACCTGCGCGCCTACCGGACCGTCCTCGCGGTCGGCGGGACCGACGGGGTGACCGTCTTCAGGGAGGACAACGGGCGGCTGGGCGAGATCGCAGCGGCGTTCTACCTGGCCTGGGAGGGGCGCCGGGCGCTCGCCGACCGCTTGGGGTGGGCGCCGGTCGAGCCGCCGTGCGAGGCGCTGGAGCTGGAGGAGTTCCTCCGGCAGGCACGGTCGCGGGTGTGGGCTTGACCCCGACCGGGGTGTGAACGTGCGTTTCGCGGCGAGAGTCCAGGTATGGACATCGACGCCTACTGGCGAGCGGCCAACTACCTGTCCGTCGGCCAGATCTACCTCCTGGACAATCCCCTGCTCACCGAGCCGCTCCAGCCCGAGCACATCAAACCCCGCCTGCTCGGGCACTGGGGCACCACGCCGGGGCTGAACTTCTGCTTCGCCCACCTCAACCGGATCATCGCCGAGCGCGACCAGGACATGATCTACATCGCCGGCCCCGGGCACGGCGGCCCCGCGGCGGTGGCGCACGCATGGCTGGAAGGCACCTACAGCGAGAAATACCCCGATATTTCGAGAGATGCGGCCGGGATGCGGCGACTGTTCCGCCAGTTCTCCTTCCCCGGCGGCGTCCCCAGCCACGTCGCCCCCGAGACGCCCGGCTCCATCCACGAGGGCGGCGAGCTCGGCTACTCCCTGGCCCACGCCTACGGCGCCGCCTTCGACAACCCCGACCTCGTCGTGGCCTGCGTCATCGGCGACGGCGAGGCCGAAACCGGCCCGCTCGCCGCCAGCTGGCACTCCAACAAGTTCCTCGACCCGCGCCGCGACGGAGCCGTCCTGCCGATCCTGCACCTCAACGGCTACAAGATCGCCAACCCCACCGTGCTCGCCCGCATCCCGGAATCCGAACTGCTCGACCTCATGCGCGGCTACGGCTACCGCCCGCACGTCGTCGGGCCCTCCCATGACGAGATGGCGGCCACCCTCGACACCGTCTTCGACGAGATCGCCGGCGACGGCCCGCCGCCCATGATCATCCTGCGCACGCCGAAGGGCTGGACGGGACCCGCCGAGGTCGACGGTCAGCAGGTCGAGGGCACCTGGCGCTCCCACCAGGTCCCCCTCTCGGGCGTGCGCGACAATCCCGAGCACCTGGCGATGCTGGAGGAGTGGATGCGCTCCTACCGGCCCGGCGAGCTGTTCGACACCGAAGGGCGCCCGCGGGAGAACGTGCTGCGTGCCGTACCCACCAAGACCATGAGCGGCTCACCCCACGCCAACGGCGGCGAGATCATGCGCCCCCTCGTCCTGCCCGACTTCCGCGAGCACGCCGTCGAGGTCAAGGCTCCCGCCACCGGGCAGAGCGAGCCCACCCGCGCCCTCGGCGCCTTCCTGCGCGACGTGATCGCCGCCAACCCCGACAGCTTCCGCCTCATGGGCCCCGACGAGACCGCCTCCAACCGGCTGCAAGCCGTCTTCGAGGCCACCGACCGCACCTGGAACGCCGCGCTCGAGCCCGGCGACGACCACCTCTCCCCCGGCGGCCGGGTCATGGAGGTGCTGAGCGAGCACCTGTGCCAGGGCTGGCTGGAGGGCTACCTGCTGACCGGCCGCCACGGCCTGTTCAACTGCTACGAGGCCTTCATCCACATCATCGACTCGATGTTCAACCAGCACGCCAAGTGGCTGGATGCCAGCCGCGACATCCCCTGGCGGCGCCCGATCGCCTCGCTCAACTACCTGCTGTCCTCCCACGTGTGGCGTCAGGACCACAACGGCTTCTCCCACCAGGATCCCGGCTTCCTGGACGTCGTGGTGAACAAGAAGGCGTCGGTGGTGCGCGTCTACCTGCCGCCGGACGCCAACACCCTGCTGTCGGTCGCCGACCACTGCCTGCGCTCCCGCGACTACGTCAACGTGATCGTCGCGGGCAAGCAGCCGGTGCTCGACCTGTTCACCATGGACGAGGCGGTCACCCACTGCACCCGCGGCCTGGGCATCGTCGACTGGGCCTCCACCGACGCCGGCCAGGAGCCCGACGTCGTGCTGGCCTGCGCGGGAGACGTGCCCACCCTGGAAACCCTGGCCGCCGCCGCGCTGCTGCGCGAACACCTGCCCGACCTGCGTGTCCGCGTCGTCAACGTCGTCGACCTGATGCGCCTCCAGCAGCCCTCCGAACATCCTCACGGACTGCCCGACGCCGCCTACGACGCCCTGTTCACCACCGACAAGCCGGTCATCTTCAACTTCCACGGCTACCCGTGGCTGATCCACCGCCTCACCTACCGGCGCACCGGCCACGCCAACCTCCACGTGCGCGGCTACAAGGAGGAGGGCACCACGACCACCCCGTTCGACATGGCCATGCTCAACGACATCGACCGCTACCACCTGGTCATGGACGTCATCGACCGGGTGCCCGGCCTGGCCGTCACCCAGGCCCACCTGCGCCAGCACATGGCCGACGCCCGGCTGCGCGCCCGCGCCCACACGCGGGAGCACGGCGAGGACGCCCCCGAGATCAGGGAGTGGGCATGGCCGTACTCGTCCTGAACATCGGCTCCTCGTCCGTCAAGTACCGGCTGGGCGCCGACGGGGGGACGATCGACGGCCACGACGGGCTCGACGACCTGCTGGGCGGCATCCGCCCGGCGCCCGAGGCCATCGGGCACCGGGTGGTGCACGGCGGCGACCGCTTCCACGAGCCGGTGCTCGTCGACGACGACGTGATCGCCGCCATCGAGGAGCTGGAGCCGCTGGCGCCCCTGCACAACCCGATCAACCTCGACGGGATCAGAAGATGCCAGGAGATCTTTCCCGGCGTCCCGCAGGTCGCCGTCTTCGACACCGCCTTCCACGCCACGCTGCCGCCCGAGGCCCGCACCTACGGCGTCCCCCGCGAGTGGGGCGTGCGCCGCTACGGCTTCCACGGCATCTCGTGCGCCTCCGTCACCCGCCGCCTGCCCGATGTCGCCAACCTGATCGTCCTGCACCTGGGCAACGGCGCCAGCGCCACCGCGATCTCCCGCGGCCGCAGCGTCGACACCTCCATGGGGCTCACTCCCCTGGAGGGCCTGGTCATGGGCTCGCGCTCCGGCGACGTCGACCCCGGCCTGGCCGGCTACCTCGCCCGGGTCAAGGGCATGGACGTCCAGACCTTCACCGACGCCCTCAGCCGCGAGTCGGGGCTGCGCGCCCTGGCCGGGACCGGCGACCTTCGCGAGGTACGGCAGAGCCTGGCGCTGGAGGTGTACTGCCGGGCCATCCGCAAATACGTGGGCGCCTACTACGCCGTCCTCGGCACCGTCGACGCGATCGTGTTCACCGGCGGCGTCGGCGAACACGACGCCAGGGTCAGGGCGATGGCGCTGTCCGGGCTCGAACGGCTCGGCATCACGCTCGACGCCGGGCTCAACGAGCGGCACGCGTCGCGGATCTCGGCGCCCGGCTCGGAGGTGAGGGTCCTGGTGATGCCCGCGGACGAGGAGGAGGAGATCGCCCGCCAGACCCGTCAGGTCCTCCGCGTGTCTAGCTAGATGCCGCTCGCCGTACGCCGGTCGAGGGTCCAGGTGAGCGCGACCGCGACCGCGACCGCCGGCAGCCAGGCCACCGCCGGCCAGCCGAGCCGTACGAGCGCGGCCGTCACCCCCGCCCCGACGGCCATGGCGGCCACGACGAGGAGCCGGCGCAGCGCGGACACGTCGGGCCTGGCCAGGTCGGCGAGCTGCCCGATGAGCGCGATGATCGCCCCCGTGACGTAGGTCGTGGCCGGCCGGCCCGCGACGCGGGCGACGACCGCGCTCTGCACGCCCATCGCCAGGCCCGCCGCGCAGATCGCCACCCAGGCGGGCAGGCCCGCGCTCATGGCGGCGGCCATCACGACGAGCAGGGCGACCTCGATGCCGAGCGCCGCCTGGGCGCGGCCCCGCCAGACCGGGCGCCGGTCGACGAGGATCGATCCCGCGAGCGCCCCGGCCAGGAAACCGCCGAGGACCAGACCGGAGTGCAGGGCGGCGGTCCCGGCCTGGCCGCCCACCGCGGTGGCCAGGAACACGATGTTGCCCGACTGCGCAGCGGCCAGGACGTGGCCCAGGACGAGCAGGGTGAGGGCGTCGACCATCCCGGCCGCCGCCGCCAGCACGACGAGCAGGCCCGTCGTGCTCCTTCCTGCCATGCGTCGTGCACGCCCCTCCTGACGCCCTTCCACGTGGGCCTTGCCGTCCCCGTGAACCAATCAGTGATCATTCGTGACTTCTCGTGAAGTGAATCAAGGGCACAACCCGTTCAATGGACGCTACGGAGAAGGCCGGAACCTCTACATGACCAGCACCGAGCCCGATGCCCTGCTGCTGAGAGCCGGGCGGTTCCTGACGCGCGGTGAGCCGTCGGCGGACCTGCACAGCATCTCCATCGTCGGCGGCAGGGAGGGGGACTCCTTCTACCGCGACCGCTGGAGCCACGACAAGATCGTGTACTCCACGCACGGGGTGAACTGCACGGGCTCGTGCCGCTGGAAGGTGTACGTCAAGGACGGGATCATCACCTGGGAGACGCAGGCCACCGACTATCCCTCGGTGGGTCCGGACCGGCCGGAGTACGAGCCGCGCGGATGCCCGCGCGGCGCCGCCTTCTCCTGGTACACCTACTCGCCGACGCGGGTGCGCTACCCGTACGTGCGCGGCGTGCTGCTGGAGATGTACCGCGAGGCCAAGGCGCGGCTGAAGGACCCGGTGCTGGCGTGGGCCGACATCCAGGCCGATCCGGAGCGCCGCCGCACCTACCAGCGGGCCCGCGGCAAGGGCGGCCTGGTGCGCGCCGAGTGGGACGAGGCCGTCGAGATCATCGCCGCCGCCCACGTGCACACGATCAAGACGCACGGCCCCGACCGGGTGATCGGCTTCTCCCCCATCCCCGCCATGTCGATGGTGTCGCACGCGACGGGCGCCCGGTTCATCGAGCTGGTCGGCGGCGCGATGGTGTCGTTCTACGACTGGTACGCCGACCTGCCGGTCGCCTCGCCGCAGGTGTTCGGCGACCAGACCGACGTGCCGGAGTCCGGCGACTGGTGGGACGCGGCCTACCTGATGATGTGGGGCTCTAACGTCCCGGTCACCCGCACGCCCGACGCGCACTGGATGGCCGAGGCCCGCTATCGCGGCCAGAAGGTCGTGGTGGTCGCGCCCGACTACGCCGACAACGCCAAGTTCGCCGACGAGTGGCTGCACCCGCACCCGGGCACCGACGGAGCGCTGGCGCTGGCGATGGGGCACGTGATCCTCAAGGAGTGCTTCGTCGACCGCGAGGTGCCCTTCTTCGCCGACTACGTGCGCAGGTTCACCGACCTGCCGTTCCTGGTGACGCTGCGCGAGAAGGACGGCGCGTTCGTGCCGGACAAGTTCCTGCGCGCCGCCGATCTCGGCGACACCGGCGAGGGCGCCGAGTGGAAGACGGTCGTCTGGGACGGCGGCCCGAAGGTCCCCAACGGGTCGCTGGGCTTCCGCTGGACCGAGTCGGGCAAGGGCCGGTGGAATCTCGACCTCGGCGACCTGAGTCCGGTGCTCTCGCTCGACGGCGACCCGGTCGAGGTGCTGCTGCCGCGGTTCGACGAGGAGGGCGTCCTGCGGCGCGGGGTGCGCACGACCCGCGCCGGCGACCACCTCGTCACCACCGTCTTCGACCTGATGCTCGCGCAGTACGGCGTGGCCAGGCCGGGCCTGCCCGGCCGCTGGCCCGCCTCCTTCGACGACGCGGGCGAGCCCGGCACGCCCGCCTGGCAGGAGATCCACACCTCGGTGCCCGCCGCCCAGGCCGTCAGGATCGCCCGCGAGTTCGCCAGGACCGCCGAGAAGACGAACGGCCGCTGCATGATCCTCATGGGCGCCGGCACCAACCACTGGTTCCACAGCGAGACGATCTACCGCACCTTCCTGGCGCTGCTGGCGCTGACCGGCTGCCAGGGCCGCAACGGCGGCGGCTGGGCGCACTACGTCGGCCAGGAGAAGTGCCGCCCCTCGACCGGCTGGGCCACGCTCGCCATGGGGCTCGACTGGCACCGGCCGCCCCGCCAGATGATCGGCACCGGGTTCTACTTCCTCAACGCCGACCAGTGGCGCTACGACCAGTTCCAGGCCGACGTGCTGGCCTCGCCGCTGGCCGAGGGGCGCCTCGCGGGCATGACCGGCGCCGACTGCCTGGCGCAGGCGGCGCGGTCGGGCTGGATGCCGAGCTATCCGACCTTCGACCGCAACTCGCTCGACCTGGCCGACGAGGCGGGCGAGGATCCCGGCCGGTACGTCGCCGAGGAGCTGAAGGCGGGCAGGCTGGGCTTCGCCTGCGAGGATCCCGACGCGCCGGAGAACTGGCCGCGGGTCATGACGCTCTGGCGGGCGAACCTGCTGGGCTCCTCGGCCAAGGGCGCGGAGTACTTCAGCAAGCACCTGCTGGGCACGCACTCCTCGCTGCGCGCCGAGGAGACGCCGCGCGACAAGCGTCCGCGCGACGTGAAGTGGCACGACGAGGCCCCCGAGGGCAAGCTCGATCTGCTGCTGTCGCTCGACTTCCGCATGACGTCCTCGACGCTGCTGTCGGACATCACGCTGCCCGCCGCGACCTGGTACGAGAAACACGACCTGTCGTCGACCGACATGCACCCGTTCGTGCACTCCTTCAGCCCCGCGGTCGACCCGGCCTGGCAGGCGCGCACCGACTTCGAGACCTTCCACCGCATCGCGCAACGTTTCTCGCAGCTGGCCGCCGGGCACCTCGACACGCGCCGCGACCTGGTGGCCACCGCGCTCCAGCACGACACGCCCGGCGAGATCAGCCAGCCGGGCGGCGTGGCCCTCGACTGGAAGCG
Source organism: Nonomuraea sp. NPDC050663 (assembly GCF_044456985.1). Lineage (NCBI taxonomy): Bacteria > Bacillati > Actinomycetota > Actinomycetes > Streptosporangiales > Streptosporangiaceae > Nonomuraea > Nonomuraea sp. NPDC050663. The sequence continues at coordinate 65,485 of NZ_JBITGL010000009.1, read as the reverse complement.
GGGAGAGTGCGAGCCGCTGCCGGGCCGTACGATGCCGCAGATCACGGTCGTCGAGCGCGACTACACCGCGATCGGCGCGAAGATGGCCTCGCTCGGCCCGCTGGTCGAGCGGCTCGGCCTGCCGGCCAAGGGCATCACCCTGCGGCCCGACGTCGAGGTCGACAAGCTCAGGGCACGCAACGGCGCCGACGCGGCGGGACGCCCGCTGCTCGACACCGCGGTGAAGGCCTGCGACGCGATCCTCGCCCTGTCGGGCACGACCAACGGCCGGCTGGCCGTGCAGGGCTTCGAGACGCTCACCGAGCGCACCGGCCAGGAGATGGCGCACCTGGCGGCCGAGCAGGAGGGCAAGCTCATCACCTACCACGACACGCTGGCCGCGCCGGTGCCGGTGATCACCTCGCCGGAATGGTCGGGCAGCGAGGCGGGCGGGCGGCGCTACACGGCGTTCACGCTGAACACCGAGTTCCTCAAGCCGTGGCACACGCTCACCGGCCGCCAGCACTTCTTCCTCGACCACGACTGGATCCACGAACTCGGCGAGGCGTTGCCGATCTACCGGCCGCCGCTCGACATGAACCGGCTGTTCGGCGAGCCGCGCATCGGCCCCGACGGCCAGCGCGAGGTGACCGTGCGCTACCTCACCCCGCACAACAAGTGGTCCATCCACTCCGAGTACCAGGACAACCTGTTCATGCTGACGCTCTCGCGCGGCGGCCAGGTGATCTGGATGTCGGTGCAGGACGCCGCGGCCATCGGGGTCAAGGACAACGACTGGATCGAGGCGGTCAACCGCAACGGCGTCGTCACCGCCCGCGCGATCGTCTCCCACCGCATGCCCGAGGGCACGGTCTACATGCACCACGCGCAGGAACGCACCGTCGGCGTGCCGAAGGCCGAGACGACCGGCAGACGCGGCGGCATCCACAACTCGCTGACCCGGGTGATCCTCAAGCCGACACATCTCATCGGCGGGTACGGGCAGCTGAGCTTCTCCTTCAACTACCTCGGTCCGACCGGCAACCAGCGTGACGAGATCACCGTCATCCGCCGCCGCGACCAGAAGGTGGAGTACTGACATGCGCGTCATGGCCCAGATCGCCATGGTCATGAACCTGGACAAGTGCATCGGCTGCCACACCTGCTCGGTGACGTGCAAGCAGACGTGGACCAACCGCGCCGGCATGGAGTACGTCTGGTTCAACAACGTCGAGACCCGTCCCGGCCAGGGCTACCCGCGCCGCTGGGCCGACCAGGAGCAGTGGAGGGGCGGCTGGAAGCTCGACCGGCGCGGCCGGCTGCGCCTTCGCCAGGGCGGGCGGCTGCGCAAGCTCGCCGAGATCTTCTCCAACCCGGTGCTGCCGACGGTCAGCGACTACTACGAGCCGTGGACCTACGACTACGCCAACCTCCACGAGGCGCCGCTGGGCGACGACTACCCCGGCGCCCGGCCCCGCTCGCTGCTGTCAGGCCGGCCGATGGAGATCGAGTGGAGCGCCAACTGGGACGACAACCTCGGCGGCGCGACCGAGCTCGGCCCGCAGGACCCGGTCATCGAGAAGATCCGCGAGGAGGTCGGCGAGAAGGTGCGCTTCGCCTTCGAGCAGGCCTACATGTTCTACCTGCCGCGCATCTGCGAACACTGCCTGAACCCGGCCTGCGTGGCCGCCTGCCCGTCCGGCGCGATCTACAAGCGGGTCGAGGACGGGATCGTCCTGGTCGACCAGGACCAGTGCCGCGGCTGGCGGCAGTGCGTGACCGGCTGCCCCTACAAGAAGATCTACTTCAACCACCGAACGGGCAAGGCCGAGAAGTGCACCTTCTGCTACCCGCGTGTGGAGGTGGGGCTGCCGACCGTCTGCTCGGAGACCTGCGTCGGGCGGCTGCGCTACCTGGGGGTCATGCTCTACGACGCCGACCGGGTGACGCAGGCGGCCTCGGTCGCCGACGACAAGGACCTGTACGAGGCGCAGCTCGGCGTCTTCCTCGACCCGCACGACCCGGCCGTACGGCAGGCGGCCGCGCGTGACGGCGTGCCGCACGACTGGATCGAGGCCGCGCTGAGGTCGCCCGTCCACGCGCTGATCTCGAAATACCGGGTCGCGCTGCCGCTGCACCCGGAATACCGGACGATGCCGATGGTCTGGTACATCCCGCCGCTGTCGCCGATCGTCGAGGCCGTCGCCGAGACCGGCTTCGACGGCGAGGACGCCGACGTGCTGTTCGGCGCCATCGACACCCTGCGCATCCCGGTCGAGTACCTCGCCGAGCTGTTCAGCGCGGGCGACCCGCTGCCGGTCCAGCTGTCGCTGGCCAAGCTGGCCGCGATGCGCCACCACATGCGGGCGATCAACGTGGGCGACCCGGTCGACGAGGACATCGCCGCCGCCGTCGACATGACCGCCCAGCAGATCCAGGACATGTACCGCCTGCTGGCGATCGCCAAGTACGAGGACCGCTACGTGATCCCGACGGCCGCGGCGGGCGACGCCAAACGCCTGGAGGAGTCGGTGCTGCCCAACGAGTGCAGCGTCGGCGTCGTCGAGGGCGAGCCGGGGCCGCTCGGCGACGACTCGGGGCGCAAGAACCTGCCGATGGTCTCCCTGGAGACCTTTCACCTCACCCGCAAACGCCAGACCGCCGACCGCGAGGAGGAGCTGTGACCAGCCACCGGGAGCGCGTGCTCCACCAGGCCGCTTCGCTGCTGCTCGCCTATCCGGGCGGCGACCTCGCGCTGGTGCGCGACGCGCTGGAGGCCGCTCCCAGCAGGCCGGCCCGGCTGGTGCGGCCCTTCCTCGACTTCGCCGCACGGCTGACGTCCCACGAGCTGGCCGCCCACTACGTCGAGGTCTTCGACTTCAAGAACCGCCACAGCCTCTACCTGAGCTGGTGGCAGGACGGCGACACCCGGCGGCGCGGCGTCTCGCTGGTGGCCTTCAAGCAGGCCTACCGAGCGCACGGGCTGCTCCTGTCGGGCGAGGAACTGCCCGACTTCCTGCCGATCGTGCTGGAGTTCACCGCCGCGACGGGCGACACCTCGCTGCTGCTGGAGCACCGCCCCGGACTGGAACTGCTGCGCCTGGCGCTGGAAGACGCCGGCACGCCGTACGCCCACGTGCTGGCCGCCGTCTGCGCCACCCTGCCGGGGCCGTCGCCGAAGGACCGGGCCCAGGCCCGCGCGCTGGCCCGCAACGGGCCGCCGCGCGAGGACGTGGGCCTGCGGCCGTACGGCCATCTCGACCTGCTGCCCGTCCTGTCACCCGGGAGCCACCGATGAACACCTTCCTCTGGGGCGGCCTGCCCTACCTGGTCCTGGGCATCCTGGTGACGGGGCTAATCTGGCGGTTCCGCTACGACCAGTTCGGCTGGACCACGCGCTCGTCGGAGAGCTACGAGCGCAGGATCCTCCACATCGCCTCGCCGCTCTTCCACTACGGCATCCTGGCCGTCCTGGCCGGGCACATCATCGGGATCTTCATCCCGGCCTCGTGGACGGACGCGGTCGGCGTCAGCGACGACACCTACCACCTGTTCTCGCTGATCGCCGGGACCGCCGCGGGCATCCTGGCGATCGTCGGCATCGCCGGGCTCGTCTACCGGCGCAGGAGGTACGCGCCGGTCTTCCGCGCCACCACCAAGAACGACAAGTTCATGTACATCTTCCTGGTCGGCAATATCGCGCTGGGGCTGTGGGCGAAGTTGTCGCACGCCGACTACGACTACCGCTCGACCATCGGGCCGTGGGCGCGCAGCCTGTTCGTGCTGCAGCCCGACGTCGAGCTGATGACCAACGTGCCGATGGCCTTCCAGATCCACGCGCTGATCGGGATGGCGCTCTTCGCCATCCTGCCGTTCACCCGGCTGGTGCACATGTTCAGCGCCCCGGTGAAGTACCTGTTCCGCCCGTACATCGTCTACCGCAGCCGTGACCCGAAGCAGCTGGCCGAGGGCCGCTCCCGGCGCGGCTGGGAATCCGTGGAGTCCTGACCATGCGCGCACTGACCGTCGTCCCGGGCACCGCGGGATCGCTGGCCGTCACCGACGTGCCCGACCCGGACCCCGGCGACACCCATCTGCTGGTCGACGCCATCGCCCTCGGCGTGTGCGGCACCGACCGCGAGATCACCTCGGGCGAGTACGGCTGGGCGCCGGAAGGGCGGGAGCGGCTCGTCCTGGGCCACGAGTCGCTCGGCCGGGTGCGCACGGCACCGCCCGGCAGCGACTTCACCGCCGGCGACCTCGTCGTCGGCATCGTGCGCCACCCCGACCCGGTGCCGTGCGGGGCGTGCGCCCGCGGCGAGTGGGACATGTGCCGCAACGGCCAGTACACCGAGCACGGCATCAAGGAGATCGACGGCTTCGGCTCCGAACAATGGACGATCGAGCCAGGTCACGCGGTGCGGCTCGATCCCGGCCTCGCCAGCGTCGGCGTGCTCATGGAGCCGACGACCGTCGTCGCCAAGGCCTGGGACCACATCGAGCGGATCAACCAGCGCGCCTGGTTCGACCCGCGGACCCTCCTGGTGACCGGCGCGGGCCCGATCGGGCTGCTGGCCGCCCTGCTCGGGCAGCAGCGCGGCCTGGACGTGCACGTCCTCGACCGCGTCACCTCCGGCATCAAGCGGCAGGTGGTCGAGGAACTCGGCGCGACCTACCACTCGGGGCCGGTGGAGGAGGTCACCAAGGCGCTGCTTCCCGAGATCGTCATCGAGGCCACCGGCGCCACCCAGGTCGCCATGGCGGTCATCGCGACCAACGCGCACGCGGGCACCGTCTGCCTGACCGGCGTCTCCCCGGCGGGACGCCGGCTGGTGATCGACGCGGGCGCGTTCAACCGCAACCTCGTCCTGGAGAACGACGTCGTCTTCGGGTCGGTCAACGCCAACCGCCGCCACTACGAGCAGGCCGCCGACGCCCTGTCCCGGGCCGACAACGCCTGGCTGGAGCGGCTGATCACGCGCCGGCTCACCCTGGACCGGGCGCACGAGGCCTTCGAGCCGGGCGACCACGACGACATCAAGGTCGTCGTCGACCTCGCCTAGGACGGCGGCGGCCGGACCGGCTCGCCGCCTCAGGCACGCAGCAGCACCAGCGGCACCGCGCCGCCCGGCTTCCAGTTTTCGGGAACCGCGGCCAGCGCGTCGCCGAGCGCCGCGCCGTTGAGGAACGCCGGCCGATCCCCGCCGAGCGGCCGCACGCCGTCGCCGTCCCACACCACCGGGATGATCCGGGTACGGCCCGGGGCGGGCCGTACAGGGACGGTCAGCGGCATGCGGGGAAGCCGGGCCATCGGGCGGCCCGCCAACCCCGCGAGCAGCGGCCCGAGCACGGTGTGCGCCGCGACCAGCGCCGCGAACGGGTTGCCAGGCAGGCCCACGACGAAGGGCCCGCCTCGCAGGCGCGCCAGGAGCTGCGGATGGCCGGGCCGGCACGCGACCGCGTCGACGATCCACTCGGCGTCGTGCGCGGCCAGCAGGCGGCGCAACCCGTCGGTCGTCCCCACCGACGTGGAGCCCGTGACCACCACGACGTCGGCGCCGCCCGCGTCCTCCACCGCTCGCCACAGCGCCGACTCGGGCTGGTCGGGCACGTGGACCGGCCCGGCCGGCTCGCCGCCGAGGCCGGCGATCAGGGAGGGCAGCAGTGGCCCGAGCGCGTCGCGGACCGCGCCGGGCGCGGGCAGGCCGGAACGGGCCAGCTCGTCCCCGGTCACCACGGCCCGCACCACCGGCCTGCCACGCACCACGAGTTCGTCGTACCCGCACGTGGCGGCCAGCCCGATCAGCGCAGGCCCGACCGGCGTCCCCGCGTGCGCGAGCCGCTCCCCCGCGCCCGCGTCCTCTCCGGCGGCTCGGACGTGCTTGCCCGGCGCCAGTTCAGGGCCTCTCACCAGGTCGCCCGTCAGACGCGCCATCTCCACCGGGAGCACCGCTCGCGCGCCGGGTGGCACGACCGCGCCGGTCGAGATCTCCACGGCGCACCCCGGGTCCAACCGCGCCCCCGGCCACGCGCGGCCCGCCCTGGCGACGCCCACGACCCGCCACGGCCCCGTGCCCGCGACCGCGTAGCCGTCCATCGCCGAGGTGTCGAACCCCGGCAGCGGCGTCGCCGCCCGCAGTTCCTCCGCCAGCACCAGCCCGGCCGCGACCGCCAGCGGCACCCGCTCGGGCGGGACGGGCTCGGCCGCGGCGTGGGCGAACTCCCTCGCCGCCGCCCAGGCGACGTCCTGGCGGGTACCCGGTTGCGCGGTGGTGACCATGCTCCAGGGTCTCATCCGCGCGTGTTTCGCCGGCAGCCCGGCACGCGCACCGCGTCAGGGGGCAGCTGCCGGTATTTGTACGCGGTGGCCCGATCACCCCTTACCTACGCTTACCGATCGGTGCACCTCCGTGCCGTGCGACGCCGCCTCCGCCGCCGCGACAGGTGTCAGGTGGTCCGCGCATCCCGCGCGGACGATTCCAACCTTCCGAAGGGATTCACCATGTCCAACCTGACCACGTACGCCCGTAAGTCGCTGCGCCTGCTCGCGCTCGTGGCCGCCCTCACCGCGGGCGCCGCCGCCCCGGCGCTGGCCGACCCGGGAGCCGCTCCCGGCGACGACGCCGCAACCGCGAGAGCAGCCCTGCCGCCCACCGACCCCGGCATGTGGTGGATCATGAACAACGGCTTCCCGCTGCAGGACAACGCGGTCGCGGGCGTACGGCTGACGCAGCTGCCGCCGGGATCCAACCCGGTGTTCTTCGGCGTCCTGTGGCACTTCACGCCCGTTCCCGGCAAGGCGAACACGTACTTCGTGGAGAACCACAACGCCGGCTGCCTCGACATCGCGGACGGCATCTCCAAGAACGCCGGCGTCGGCATCGAGGTGAACGCCTGCGACGGCTCGCTCAGCCAGCAGTGGGTCACCCCGTCCCACGGCGGTGTCCGCTACGGCATGACCAACGTCTGGAGCGGCCTGGCCGCGACGGTCAAGGGCTCGCCGATCCCGAACGCCAAGCTGCACCAGCAGCCGGTCAACGGGTCGTCGGCACAGAGCTTCGACATGCCGTTCTTCGGTTTCTGACCGGGCCCCCGCGGGCGATCAACCGGAATGAAAGGCGGCGGCCCTATGCTGCCCCCATGCGTCTGGCCGCCTCCCTCCCCTTGTTATCCCTGGCCCTCACCGGCCTCGTCCTCACCACCCCCCTCGCGGGCACCGCCCACGCCGCCACGTGCTCGCGCGGCAGCGGGCCCGACCTGTCCGGACGCGACCTCACGCAGGCGACGCTCCCCGAGGACCTCAGCTGCGCGAACCTGCGTGGCGCGAAACTGGCCGGCGTGCGCCTGCCGTACACCCTCGTCAAGGCCGACCTGCGCGGCGCCGACCTCACCGAGGCCGACCTGTCCGGCGCCGACGCCCGCTCCGCGCTCTTCACCAAGGCCGACCTGCAGGACGCCAAGCTGTACGGCGCGCGCCTGGAAGGGGCCGACTTCCGCCAGGCGCGGCTCAACCGGGCCACCCTCCACTCCGCGCAGCTCGACGGCGCCCGGTTCGAGGGAGCGAGCCTGGTCTCGTCGGCGCTCTACGGCGCCGACCTCAGGAAGGCCGACTTCAGCAAGGCCGACCTGGACCAGGCCACCCTCCACAACAGCCTGCTCATCGACACCGTCATGCGCGACGCCAAGCTGACCGAGGTGATGCTCTACACCTCCACGATGACCGGCACCGTCTTCGACGGCGCCGACCTGACCCACTCGCGGCTCGACGGCTCCGACCTCACCGGCGCCACCTTCAAGGGCGCCACCGTCAGCCGCGTGGACCTGCGCGACTCGCGCGGCCTCGACCTCGCCGGCAGCAAGGGCATGCCCGCCGACCTGCCCGAGGCGGCCGCCGACTGCGCGCCGGGCAGCGGCCCCGACTTCTCGGGGCAGGACTTCACCCAGGTCACCGAGTTCCCCGACGACCTGAGCTGCGCCGACCTGACCGGCGCCAAGCTCGACGGCGTCGACCTGTCGTCGATCAGGTTCCGCAAGGCTCTGCTGCGCAACGTGTCGGCCAACGGCGCCTCGCTGCGCTACCTGACCGGCGCCGACCTGAGCGGCGCGCAGCTCAGCGGCGCCCAGTTCGTCAGCGGCAAGTTGGAGGGCGCAACGCTGGTCGGCGCCAACCTCAACGACACGCGCTTCACCAGCGCCGACGCCCGCAAGGCCGACTTCCGCAGCGCCACGCTGATCCGCGCGCGCTTCCAGAGCGCCATGCTCGCGGGCGCCCGCTTCGCCGGGGCCGACGTCACCGAGCTCGACCTGGGCCGCGGCGACACCGGCGCCGACCTGTCAGGCTCGCACTCGACCGTGTCGCTCGGCTGGAAGATCTTCTGGGGCATCCTCGGCGCCGTGCTGCTCCTGATCGGCTACGGCATCGTGCGCGGATCCGCCAAGCGCCGCCGCGCCCTGCGCGAACGCGACGCCCGCACCGCGGCCCGCCTCGCCCAGGTCAGGGCGGAGCTGACGGAGGAGGTGACCCGCTTCGGCGAGGCCATCGACGCCGCCGACGGCCGCACCCGCGAGGCCAGCGCGGCCGACTGGCACCGGATCCTCGACACCTACGAGCAGGCCAGGGAGCAGGTGGAGAAGGCAAGCGTGATCGGGGACCTCAACCAGGCGCGCGAGACTCTCAACCGCGGCCGCAAGGATCTGAAGCGCCTCATGAAGAACTGAGTCACCAGGTCACGGGGAGCGACTGCACGCCGTACACCGCGCTGAAGGCGCGGAAGGCGATCTTCTCGTACGGCTCGGCCAGCGCCAGCCCGGGGAAGCGCCGCAGCAGGGCGGGGAAGGCGATGCGCATCTCCATCCGCGCCAGCGGCGCGCCCAGGCAGTGGTGGACGCCGTGCCCGAACGCGAAGTGCCCGATGGCGCCCCGGGTGACGTCGAGGCTCTCCGGGTCGTCGATGAACAGCGGGTCGCGGTTGGCGGCGGGCAGCGAGACGATCACGAGGGAGCCCTCCGGCACGGTCTGGCCGCCGATCTCCACCTCGGCCGTGGTCGTGCGCGGCGGCATGGTCTGCACGATGGACAGCCACCGCAGCAGCTCCTCCATCGCCGGTTCCATCAGCGCCGGGTCGTCGCGGACCAGCGCCAGCTGCTCCGGGTGGCGCAGCAGCGCCAGGGTGCCCAGGCCCAGCATGTTGGCGGTCGTCTCGTGGCCGGCCAGCAGCAGCAGGCTGGCGATGCCGACCAGCTCGTCGGCGGACAGGTCGTCGCCGTGTTCGCGCACGAGCATGCCGATCATGTCCTCGCCGGGTTCGGCGTAGGCGCGCTCGACCAGGCTCGCCATGTAGTCGCGGTCCTCGCGCTGGGCGGCCGCGCGCTCCTCCATGGGCAGCGAGAAGTCGACCAGCCTGGCGGAGCGTTCGTGGAACTCGGCGCGGTCGGCGTACGGCACGCCGAGCAGCTCGCAGATCACCAGCGACGGCACCGGCAGCGCGAAGTGCTCGACCAGGTCGGCGGGTGGCCCGGCGCGCTCCAGGTCGTCGAGGGCCGACTCGACGATCTCGGCGATGCGGGGTTCGAGCCGTTTCATCCGGCGGGCGGTGAACTCGGCGGTGAGCATCTTGCGCAGCCGGGTGTGCTCGGGCGGGTCGAAGCCGATCAGCTGCCCGGCCCTGAGCCTGGCGCGCTCGTCGGGGTCGAGCTTGTCGACGCCGGGGAAGGAGGTCAGGGCGCTGCTGAAGCGCGCGGGGTCGGCGAGCACCTGGCGCACGTCCTCGTGCCGGCAGACGACGTACACCGGCCTGCCGAAGGGCGAGTCGAGCCGCAGCATGCCCTCGCCGTCGCGGACGCGGGCCAGTTCGCCGACCGGCCCGAACCCTTCGCGCTGCATGTGGAGCGGCAGTTCTGGCGTCATCGCCTGTCCACCCATCTGGGAGTCGCGGGACTTTCGCGGCGTGCGCGTTGATGCCCGCCCTTCTCGGGGGGCAAACCGGAACCAGGGGCCTGCTTCAGTCGTGTGTGAGCCGGTCGAGGTAGGCCGTCAGCATGGTGCGGCCGTGGGCGATCATGGCGGGGTCGCCGTCGCGCGAGTGCTGGAAGGCCAGGCGCAGCGCCACTCCGGCGGCCTCGATGGCCAGCCGCGTCGCGCGCAGCGGGTCGCGCAGCGGCGGCAGCCCCGCCTCGTCGATCGCGAAGGCGTACAGCCGTTCGGCCAGGATGTCGCCGCCCTCCTGGGCCTGGCCGGGCGGGAGGAAGGAGGCGCCGCCCGGCCGGGTGTCGGCGAAGTCGACGACGGTGAAGCCGGGCACGGTGCGGCGCATCCCGACGGTCTCCTCCAGGACGATCTCGCCGGCGCGGTGCCAGGTGAGGTGGTGCTCGGCGGCGGCCCTGCGGCGCAGCCGTACCAGGAGCAGGTCGAGGTTGCGCAGCGCCAGGGCGCGCATCATGCCCGGCTTGCCGTCGAAGAACTGGTAGACGGTCGCGGCGGGCACCCGGGCGCGCCTGGCGACCTCGACCGTGGTGAGGGCGTCGAACCCGACCTCGTCGAGCAGGTCGGCGCAGGCGTCGAGGATCCGTTCGACCCGCTCGATGCTGCGTCGCTGGACCGGCCTGCGCCGGACGCCGGAATTCTCCATCGCGCTCTTAACATAACACCTCGTCATGTTCTAACGTGATGCTCCGTCATGTTCGCGGAGGCAGCGTGTGAGCGACGTCAGGATCGATGACCCGCCGAGGGTCTCCTTCGGCTGGATGGCGTTGCTGGCCCTGGCCCAGATGGGCGTCATCATGGCGGCCACGGTGGGCGGCCAGATCCTGCTGCCCTCCCAGGTCGCCGCGATCGATCCGGTGACCAAGGAGGCTTCGCTCGCGGTCGTGCTCGCGGTCGCGGCCGTGTGCACGGCGGTGGCCAATCCCCTGTTCGGCGCGATGTCGGACCGGACGAGCTCCCGCTTCGGCCGTCGCAGGCCGTGGATCGTGGGCGGCGCTCTGCTCAGCGCGGGCGCGCTGGCGTTCCTGGCCTTCCAGGACACGATCGCGGGCCTGGTGGCCGGCTGGGCGGTGGCGCAACTGGCCTTCACCGCCGCGCTGGCCACCGCCATCGCGACCGTGCCCGACCAGGTGCCGATCCTCCAGCGCGGCACGGCCTCGGCGCTGGCCGGGGTGGGTCAGCTCAGCGGGCCGCTGCTCGGCGGGGTGGTGGCCACGGTGCTGCTGACCGGTTCCCGCCCGGCGTTCCTGGCCATGGCCGTGCTGGTGCTCGTGCTGATCCTGCCGTTCGGGCTGTTCACGCGCGAGCCGGACACCGAGCCGTGCCCGCCGTTCTCGCTGCGCGACTTCGCTCGCGGCTTCTGGGTCAGCCCGCGCCGCCATCCCGACTTCGCCTGGGCCTGGCTCAGCCGCCTGATGATCACGCTCACGCTCGCGATGGGCATCGGCTACCTGCAGTACTTCCTGCGCGACGCCGTCCACTACCCCACCGAATCGGTGGAGCAGGGCGTGGTGGTGCTGGTGGCGGTCTTCACGCTCGGCAGCGTGGCGCCGACGCTGCTGGCCGGGTGGTTGTCGGACCGCACCGGGCGGCGCCGGCCCGCCGTCTTCCTCGGCGGGCTGACGATGGCGGCCTCCGCTCTCGTGCTGACCGCCGCGACCACCTGGGGCGCCGCGATCGCCGCCGCCGCGCTCCTGGGCGCGGGGTACGGCATGTTCGCCGCCGTGGACCAGGCCATGGTCACGCAGCTGCTGCCCGCCGACGCCGACCGCGGCAAGGACCTGGGCATCGTCAGCCTGTCGAACTCCGCGTCGAACACGCTCGGCCCGGTCATCGCCGCCCCGCTGGTCACCTCGGCCGGGGGCTATCCGCTCATGTACGGCGTGGCGGCGGCCTTCGCGGTCACCGGGGCCTGCCTGGTCTGGAGGATCCGCGGTGTGCGCTGAGCGCCCGTGCTGACGCGGTGGGGCCGGGCGCTCGACCCCGACGCCGTGCTGCCCGAATACCCCCGGCCGCAGCTGGTGCGCGACAGCTACCTCAACCTCAACGGCCGCTGGGAGTACGCCTTCTCCGACGAGGAGCCCGCGGTCTACGAGGGCGAGATCATCGTGCCGTTCTCGCCCGAGGCGCCGCTGTCCGGGGTCGGGCGGCAGCTCAAGCCCGGCCAGACCCTGTGGTACCGGCGCACGTTGCGGCTGCCCGACGGCTTCGTGGTCCCGGGCGGGCGGGTGCTGCTGCACTTCGGCGCCGTGGACCAGGAGTGCGCGGTCTTCCTGGACGGCGTCGAGGTGGGCGGGCACGAGGGCGGCTATCTGCCCTTCACCTGCGACATCACCGGCGGCATCACCGCAGGGCCGGAAGGCGTGCTGGTCGTGCGGGTGCGCGACGACACCGGCATCGGCGCGCGCGGCAAGCAGAAGCTGGAGCGGGGCGGCATCTGGTACACCGCCCAGTCGGGCATCTGGCAGACAGTGTGGGCCGAGTCCGTGCCCGCCGTGCACGTGGAGCGGCTGACGCTCACCCCTGACCTGGCCGGATCGGCGGTCGCGGTGACCGTGCACGCGCCGGAGGGGAGCGCCCTGGTCGAGATCTCGGCGCGGGGCGAGCCCGTCGCCACGGCGACCGCGGAGGCGGGCACGCCCGTCCGGGTCCCGGTGCCTGAGGCCCGGCCGTGGAGCCCGGAGGACCCGTTCCTGTACGACGTCACGGTCACGCTCGGCCGGGACCGCGTCCGCGGCTATTTCGGCATGCGCTCCTTCGGGGTGGGCCCCGACGCCGGCGGCGTGCCCCGGCTGCTGCTCAACGGCCGGCCGTACTTCCACGCCGGGATCCTCGACCAGGGCTACTGGCCCGACGGCCTCTACACCCCGCCCTCCGACGAGGCGATGGTCCACGACATCGTGACCATGAAGCGGCTCGGCTTCACCATGCTGCGCAAGCACATCAAGGTCGAGCCGCTGCGCTGGTACCACCACTGCGACCGGCTCGGCATCCTCGTCTGGCAGGACCTCGTCAACGGCGGCGAGCCGTACCGGCCGTGGGTCGTGACCGCGCCGGTGCTCACCCCGCTGCGGCTCGACGACCGGCGCCACCGGGTGTTCGGTCGCGGCGACGCCGCCGGGCGGGCGCGGTTCGAGGCCGAGGCGCGCGCCTGCGTCGAGCACCTGCGCGACGTCGTGAGCCTGGCGCTCTGGGTGCCGTTCAACGAGGGGTGGGGCCAGTTCGACGCCGCGCGCGTCGCCGCCGAGGTGGCCGCCCTGGACCCCACCCGGCCGGTCGACCACGCCAGCGGCTGGCACGACCAGGGCGCGGGCGACCTGCGCAGCCTGCACGTCTACTTCCGGCGTTTCCGCCCGCCGCGTCCCGACAGGCGGGTGCTGGCCCTGACGGAGTACGGCGGCTACAGCCTGCCCGTCGAAGGCCTCGTCTGGGGAGAGGGCCGCTTCGGCTACAAACGGTTCGACAGTGCCGTACGGCTCGGCGCCGCCTTCGCGCGCCTGCATCACCGCGAGATCCTTCCCGCGATCCCCCGCGGGCTGAGCGCCACCGTGTACACCCAGCTCAGCGATGTCGAGGACGAGCTGAACGGGCTGCTCACCTACGACCGCGAAGTGGTCAAAATGGACGAGGACCTGGTGCGTTCGATCAACGAGAGGCTGAAGCTGGCGTGACCCACGAGCGTGAGATCACCGATCCCGTCGACCTGTGCCTGCCCGGCGGGCGGCTCAACCCTGAGGCGGTCGGCTGGACCAGACGGCCGCTCCATCGCGCCAACCTGCGCGGCTGGGGCCGGCGCAAACGCTGGGAGTACTGGGGCATCGTCACCCCCACCCACATCGTCGGGTTGGTGGCGGCCTCGCTCGACTACGCCGGGCTGCACGGCCTGTACGTGCTGGACCGCGCGACGGGGCGGGAGAGCGCCAAGGACGTGGTGGTGCCGCTGGCGCGCGGCGCGGTCATGCCGGACCGCAGCGGCTCCGGCACCGCCTCGGTGTCGGGCGGCGGGCTCCGCATCGACCTGGCCGACCACGCGGGCGGCACCACGATCCGCGCGGTGTCGGAGGCGATCGAGCTCGACGTGGAGGTCGCCAGGCCCGGCGGCCACGAGTCGCTGGGCGTGGTCGTGCCGTGGGGCGCCGACCGTTTCCAGTACACCGTCAAGGACCTGGGCCGCCCGGCCCGCGGCACGCTCAGGGTCGGCTCGCTGACGCACCGGATCGTCGACGCGTTCGCGGTGCTCGACCACGGGCGCGGCAAGTGGCCCTACTCCGTCGTGTGGAACTGGGCGGCGGGCTGCGCGCCCGGCCGCGCCATCCAGCTCGGCGGCAAGTGGACCGACGGCACCGGCTCCACCGAGAACGCGCTCTTCCTCGACGGCCGTATGCACAAGATCGGCGACGAGCTCGAGTGGCTCTACGACCGGCACGACTGGAAGCGGCCCTGGCGCATCACCGGGCCGCGCGTGCAGGCGGAGTTCCACCCCTACCACGAGAAGGTCGCCAAGACCGCCCTGCTGGTCGTGGCGAACGAGACCCACCAGTGCTTCGGCCACTTCACCGGCCGCGCCCGCGCCGACGACGGCTCCTGGATCGACCTCGACGGCCTCACCGGCTGGGCCGAGGAGGCCCGCAACCGGTGGTGAAAAGGGTCAGATCCGTGACAGGGCCCGGTCGCTGACGAAGCACAGCAGGCCGAACTCCCGCGCCCTGCGATGCGCGAACTCCGCCAGCTCCCGGCTGTCGGCGTAGTCGAGCGCGTAGACGTCGACGTCGAGCTGCAGCAGCTTCTCGGCGATCGACGCGTGCGTCTCCAGGACGTCGTCGGGCCAGGGCGCGTAGTGCTCCTCGTCGGTCCAGCGCGCCGAGAACGACTCGAACAGCACCCCGTCGACCAGCTCGGCCAGCCTGGGCAGCAGCGCGAACCCCCGGTTGGCCAGCAGGTAGTCGGGCCTGGCCTCCTCCCTGATCGCCGCGATGAGCGTGAGCAGGTGGGGCAGGTCCTCCGGGTAGGTCGACTCCAGGTTGAGCGTGTCGAGGAAGAGCCCGGCGAACCCGGCCTCCATGGCCCTGCGCGCCTGCCCGATCACGTGCGCGGCCCAGCGCGGGTCGCCGACGTGGACGTAGGCGCCTCCCCAGTCGGGGTTGCGCTCCTGCCGGTGCCAGGGCGCCTGCGGCCCCGGGTCCTCCGACAGCGTGAGGTAGCCCAGGGGCCGCACGCCGCGCGAACGCAGCCACGCCAGCTCCCCCGGGCTGTAGAAGCCGGCCTGCAGGACGACCATCTCGAATCGCGCCAGGCTCTCCAGCCGGTCGGCGCCGTAGTAGAAACCGATGGGCTCCGTCATCCGTGTTCCTCGCTGATCCGGTCCAGGGCGAGCACCGTGACGTTGCCCGCGAAGCCGTACTTCCGGTACAGGGCCCGCGCCGAGCGCACGTTCTCCGGCCGGACGGCGTAGTCCGTGGCGAGCACGGCCTTGCCCCTGCGGCGCAGGGCGAGGGCCTCGGCGAGGTTCTCCTCGCACCAGTCCTCGACACAGCGCCGGTCGGTGGCCTGGAAGAACAGCTCCTCCATGCCGATCCCGTCGATGGCCTCGGTGTAGCCGGAGAAGTGGCGCAGCTCGGGAGAGTTCTGCGGGACGATCAGCATGCCGGGCCTGCGGGCCTTGGCGTAGACGCTGATCCTGATGATGAGGTCCGCCATCCGGCGGCCCAGGCTCTCGCGGGTCTCGCCGCGCACCAGCTTCAGGTCGAGCTCCTCGTAGGCCAGCGGCGTGTCGAGGTAGACGCCGTCGAACCCGGCCGCGATGGCCTGGTCGACGCGCGGCCTGACCACGCTCTCCCACCACAGGTTCTCCCAGTAGCGCACGAAGTGCTCGTCGGGCCAGTCGTGCCAGCGGTTGAGCACCAGCCCGGAGTCGCGCACGGCCGGCCACTCGTGACGGAACTCCTCGATGGAGCCGATCTCGAAGTAGGCCAGCACCAGCTTGGCGGAGCCGCGCAGGCGGCCCACCTCGTCCGCGCCGAAGTGGCCGCGCGCGCTGCCGTCGCGGGACAGGTCGATGATCGCGAGCTGGTGGCCCGAACGCTCGAGCTCCTCCAGCCACCCGCTCCCGTACCCCTGGAGCTGGTAGGCGAAGGACGTCACGGAGTCCAGGGCCGGTGGCGGCGGCGCGGCCGGCTTCGTGGAGCATGACATCATCGCGAGGGCCAGCA
Source organism: Nonomuraea sp. NPDC050663 (assembly GCF_044456985.1). NCBI lineage: Bacteria > Bacillati > Actinomycetota > Actinomycetes > Streptosporangiales > Streptosporangiaceae > Nonomuraea > Nonomuraea sp. NPDC050663. The sequence goes on along the minus strand of NZ_JBITGL010000009.1, from coordinate 49,315 downwards.
CGCCCGCGGTCACCGAACCCGCTCTCATCTCACCTGGTTCCTCGTGTGGCCGGGTGGCGCCGGGGTTCCGGCGCCGGGAGCAGCAGGGTGCGGATCTCCTCGAACCGCTGGTTGGCCTCGTCGTAGTCGTCGGGGCGCCCGATGTCGAGCCAGTAGCCGTCGTACTCGAACACCCGCGGCGGGTCGCCCGCCGCCATCAGGTCGAGGACCAGCTCGTCGAAGCCGAGCGGCATGCCTTCCGGATACGAGGCGATCGTCTGCCTGGACAGGCCGTAGACGCCCATGCTGACCAGGTAGCTCAGCAGCGGCTTCTCGCGGAAGGCGGTGATCTTCCCCTGGTGGGTCTCCAGGACCCCGAAGTCGACCTTGACGATGCGCGGGGCGGTGGCCACCGTCAGCGGCGCGCCCGAGCCGAGGTGGTGATCCAGCACCTCGGCGTAGTTGAGGGTCGTCAGCACGTCGCCGTTCATGACCAGGAAGTGCTCGGGCAGCCGGTCGCGGATGGCGAACAGCGGCCCGATCGTGGACAGCGGCGCCGACTCCTCCGTGTAGTCGACGTCGATGTCCCAGCGCGAGCCGTCGCCCACGAACGCCCTGATGAGCGGGCTGAGATGGCCGACGGCGAGGGTGGCGCGGGTGAACCCGTAGGCCCGCAGCTGCTGCAGGATGATGTCGAGGATCGCGTATTCCTCGCCGATGGGGACCAGCGGCTTGGGCAGCGCGGACGTGTATGGACGCAGCCGCACACCCCGCCCTCCCGCGAGGATGACCACGTGCATGAGGTGCCTCCTGTTAGCCGTATTGCTGGACGTGCCGCAGACTCGCCAGGGCGAATCCCAGCAGGATGAGCAGGAACAGCACGCTCGCGCCGAGGAACACGGCGATGTCCGCGAGCGAGGTACGCGCGGCCGGCAGGACCAGCCACACTCCCGGATGCGCCGCGAGGGCCAGTCCCTGGGCCACGCAGAGCTGCCGGATCTTGCCCTGGTTGGCCAGGACGAACGAGAGGAAGTAGGCCCCGCCGACGACCACGTGGGCCGCGGCCATGAGCGCCACCTCCGGCGCCACGGGATCGGCCCGCGACAGTACGGCCAGCAGCAGCGCCGCGAGCGCGCCGAGCGCTCCCAGGCACTTCAGCAGCCCCCGCCTGAGCAGCCGCCGGCTGCGCAGGACGAACTGGCGGGGATACCTGACCCGCCCCATCAGCGCCCGGGCATCGTCCTCGAACCGGTGGGTCCGGTACTCCAGGACGCCCATGCCCAGCACCAGCGGCACGCCGGCGATGGCGATGTCGGCCCGGTCGAGCACGTACCTGGCCTCGGCCTGGAGCAGGAAGAACGCCGAGGCCATGCTGTAGACCAGCGGCAGCAGCATCGCGGCCAGGTCGGCCCCGGCCAGGGGCCGCCCCGCCGTGGTGTCGGCTCCGGCGCGGCGTGTCATGACCAGGGCGGCGACGAAGATCCCGACGATGGAGCAGATGCCCAGTCCCACCGCCGCCAGCGCGGCGCGCGGTCCCGGCAGGGCGAGGTAGGCCACGCCCGCGATCACGCCTGGAGCCATGAGGACGGCCAGGCGGATCTCGGCCCGGTAGAACAGCAGCACGGCGGAGGCCATCTGGAAGGCCATCTGCCCCATGCAGAGCACGATCAGCCCGGCGCCGCCGCCGTACCACACGGCCAGGGAGCCGATCATGACCAGGGCCGCGGCGACGCCGCCCAGCATGGTGATCCGTAACGCCCGCCCGGCCGCCGCCGGCCGTCCCCTGCCGAGCAGCCCGTAGGCCGCCCTGGCCCCGGTGCTGCCCCAGATCCATCCGACGGCCGTGGTCAGCACCAGGCCGGGCATCAGGTAGCGCACGCCCACCAGCGCCGACGCCGCGGGCAGCAGCGCGGCGGGCATGGCGTACAGCAGGCCGTGCGCCATCTGCGCGAACGGCCTGGCCTGCCGGGGCGCGGCGTCGGGCACGACGGGACCGGCGACCACGGCGGGCAGCCGCGCGAAGGCCGCCTGAGCCAGCTCGAAGACGTCGCTGAAGCCGTACCTGTCGCGCGCGATCCTGTCGGTGACGCCGTCCGACTCCAGCGCCGCCGCCACCTGCAGCGGCTCGACGGCCCACTCGATCCGCGGCAGCATGCGCCGCACGAGGTCGTCGACGGGGGCCAGGTCGCCGGTGAGCGCCGTCATGGGACGAGCTCCCGGTAGACGCGGCGGTAGTCGTCGAGCGACTTCTCCAGGGTGAAGCGCTCCAGCATGCGCTCGCGCGCGGCCTGTCCGAGCTTGGCCCGCAGCTCGGGGTCGCGCAGCAGCGTGAGGCAGGCGTCCGCCACGCCCTGCGGGTCGCGGGGCGAGACGATCAGCCCCGCCTCCCCCACCGCCTCGGCCAGCCCGCCGACGTTGGTGGCCACCACCGGCCTGCCGCAGGCCATGGCCTCCACGATCGTGTAGGGGAAGCCCTCGGAGATGCTGGTCAGCACCACCAGGCTGCCGGCGTGGTAGGCGTCCACCGGGTGGTCCACGCGCCCCGCCAGCGTGGCCACGCCCGACAGGCCCAGTTCCTCGATCAGCTCGGCGCAGCTGCGGGCGTAGACGTCGCCCTCGGGAAAGCCGCCGAACATGCGCAGCCTGGCCTCCGGCAGCTCCCCGTGGACCAGGGCGAAGGCGCGGATCAGGGTGTGCAGGTCCTTGAGCGGGTCGATGCGGCCCATGAACACGATGGTCGGCTCGTGCGGCTCGCCCTGGGCGACGGGGAAGTCGACGGGGTCGACGCCGTTGTACATCGTGCGGATCCTGGCCTGGTCGGCGCCGTTGCGCAGCTGCCAGCGGCTGTTGTACGACGAGTGCGGCGCGATCCTGTCGGCCACCTGGTAGGCCGCCCCGACGAGCCGCCGGTAGAAGCCGAGCAGCAGCACCCTGATCCCGTGGGAGACGGGCTCGGCCAGGTACTGCAGGTACCTCTCGCGCAGCCACACCCCGTGCTCCGACAGCACGATCGGCGTGCCGTGCCGCCACTTGGCGGCCATGCCGATGAGGGCGCTGACGCCGTTCATGGCCAGGTGCACGATGTCGGTCTCGACCGGGGTCACGGTCAGCGGGCGCAGCATGCGCCCCATCAGCCGGGCGGCGATCACCGCGTCGTGCAGGCTGATGCCGTCGCCCCTGTTCCAGTACCAGGCGTCCATGAGCTGGGTGAGCGACTCGTTGGTCGACAGCGCGCCGATCAGGTCGCCGCCGTCGTTGGAGTAGCAGAACAGCCGGTGCAGCACCGACAGGAACCGGTCGCTGTCCTCGCCCAGGACGGCGGGCGTGAGCATGACCTCCAGGAAGTCGGCGTAGATGTGGTGGAAGGCGTCTCCCGCGTACGGCTTGGCGATCCGTGGCGGGACCGGCTCCCAGATCGGCATGGAGACCACGTTGCGCAGGTTGGCGGGGGCGCTCCAGATCGGCTGCTCGCTCCCGTCGACCGTGAGCGTCACGACGTCCCATTCGTAGTCGGGCATGCCGCGGATGAGCTGGTCCATCCAGACGCTCACGCCGCCCATGGCGAAGGGGTAGGTGCCCTCCGACACCAGGGTCACCTTCACGGCAGCACGCTCGCCGGGACGGTGACGGGGGTGGCCGCGGGCAGCGTCACGGTGGAGATGGAGTCCCCGCCGTAGCTCGCGAACCCGGTGGCCTGGGCGCCGGTCAGGTAGACGGTCCCGGCGGAGGGAGAGGTGACGGTGACGGTCCCGGCCGCCCGGTCGTAGAGAGCCTCGGCGCCCGCCGACAGCGCGGCGAAGTGGGCGTTGCGGCTGGCGACGTAGGCGGCCAGGTCGGGCCAGGCCGGCGTCAGGAGCGGGGCGCTGTAGTAGAGGGCGTACTTGTCGAGCACCTTGTTGAGCCAGTCGAAGACCAGGCTCTTCTGGTTGTTCTCGTAGGCGCGCAGGTTGCCCTGGTGGAAGGTGTGCGCGTAGGCCGATCCGGTCATCACGTGCTGCAGCGCCACGTCGGACTCGTGGCCGAGGATCTGCGTGTAGGTCTGGTCGGCGGGCCAGTACGGGAAGCGGCCGCCGGGGCCGTAGTAGGAGTTGTAGAACAGCGTCTGCTCGGCCGGCGTGGTCACGTGGTAGGCCACGTTGGTGGGCCAGTCGGGCACGATGAGCAGGCTCGGCTCGAGCGGGTGGTGGATGCCGCAGTTGAAGCAGCCCGGCTGGTGGCTGCCGAACGACATGTTGCCGTGCAGGTACAGCACGCCGGCGTCCTTGGCGGCCTGGAGCAGGTTCTGGTTCGAGGCGGCCAGGCCGTAGTCGGTGGGCGGGCCGATGTCGTCGTTCGGGTCGGGGTTGTAGACGCCGAGCCCGGAGTACTCCCCCGTCTTCAGCACGGTCGCCGGGACGGGCAGGCCGACGGTGGTGTTGTGGGAGATCTCGTAGTGGCTGGTCGCGTAGTCGGTGAAGTTCATCTTCGGGTGGGTGAAGGTGTGGTTGATCCACCGGAAGTCGGCGGCGCGGCAGCGCGAGTAGCTGGTCAGCCCGTCGGGGTTGGCCGAGCTGCACGAGTTGGGGGCCAGCGGGTCGAAGCCCTCGCCGTTGTAGGCGAGGCTGAGCCGGAAGTCCGAGGTGAGCGGCCGGTTGCGGAAGGTGTTCTGGGCGTTCCAGGTCCGTACGGCGTCCGCGCGGGTCAGCCGGTAGCCCGGGTCGGTCTCCAGGGTGCCGTCGGCGTGGAGGTGGTCGGTGTGGTTGAACCAGTCGTCCACGTCGGCCGACAGGTAGCGGCGGTGCTCGCCGAGGAACAGGCCCCGCGAGGCCCAGCGGAGCGCGCCGTACACCAGCAGGTTGGCCTGGAGCAGGTACTGGTTGGAGGTGAAGGTCAGCGCCAGCCGCTCGCGGCCGTCGGCGGAGGTGGAGCGCACGCCGAGAACGTTCGTGCCCGACTGCAGGACGGGGTCGGCGGCGCAGCCGGCCTGGAGGGAGGTCCGGTAGACGTAGGAGTAGGTGATCGGGATGACCGCGGCCGGCTTGACGTAGCCGAAGACGCCGGAGCCCTGCGCCGTGAGGGTGGCGTTGAGCGGCGTGCCCTCGACTCCGCCCTCGCTGACGCCGCGCAGGCAGTAGTCCTCCGGCCAGGTGCCGTAGCTGGTGTAGAGGGAGACCTGGCGCACGGCGTAGTCGCGCTCGTAGGCCCACAGCGTGTTCCACTCGGTGCCGTCCAGGCCGCTGACGTAGCCGGAGCCGTCGAAGTAGAGCTGCGAGTGGTTGGTCAGCAGGATGGCGTTGTACTTGCCGGAGCCGTCGGGCCGGACCAGCGTGGCGCCGGTCAGCGCCTCCGTCCTCGTCCTGATCACGTCGTAGGAGGCGCCGACGCGGTCGAGGGTGGCCTTCCAGGTGGCCAGGCCGAAGTCGTCGTCGTCGACTGCCAGCACCAGGGTGCGCAGGGAGACCTGGTCGGTGGCGGTCAGGGCGGTCAGGGCGGTCGCCGTGGCCTTCCGCTGCGTCTCGACCTTCACCTTGCCCGTCTTGATCGGGAGGCGGCCGGGCGTCTTGGCGGGTCTGTCGGGGGCGACGCGGGCCCGGACGGGATCGCCGTGGGAGTGCCCCGGTTCGAGCTGTCCGGCAGCGGTCACCGTCAACAGGAGCGGCAACACCAGGAGTGCTTGGAACGATCTAAGTAATGACGTGCGCTTACGCATTTTCCCACCCCTTGATCGATGACCTCGACCAACAGAGGGAGTCTGAATTAGAGCCGTTTCTTCTTGATTTCTCCTACGTTTCACACAACGCTGATCCTAGACTCGCCCACCGAGGACCTGCCGCGGAGGAACTCATGAACTTCTCCATTCTGGGAGGACTTGAGGTTGTCCGCGAAGGGACATTAATTCCGATACGTTCCGTGAAACAGAGCATTCTTCTCGCAATCCTTTTGTGTCGAGTAGGCGAGTTGACTCCGACCGATGTTCTGGTCGACGCCCTCTGGGGGCCCGACCACCAGGAGGGCAGCGCCACCCGGCTGCGCCTCCACATCCACCGCCTGCGCCGCCTTCTCGGCGACACCGCCCAGATCACCTACCGGGCGCCCGGCTACGTCCTGCACGTCCCGCCGCAGACCATCGACAGCTGGCAGTTCGAGGCGCTGGCGGGCGAGGCCAGGCGCTTCATCGACACCGGCGACCCCACCCGCGGCAGCGACCTGCTGCGCTCCGCGCTCGACCTGTGGCGCGGGCCCGCGCTCAGCGGGCTGGAGGGGGTGCCGCTGCTCCAGCAGGTCGCGGTACGGCTCGCGGAGAAGCGGATCAGGGCACTGGCCCTGCGCATCGACGCCGACCTGGCGCTGGGCCGCCACGCCGACCTCATCGGCGAGATCCACGGCCTGGTCCAGGAGTACCCCCTGCAGGAGCGTTTCCGTGCGCAGCTCATGACCGCCCTCTACCGCGACGGGCGACAGCCCGAGGCCCTGCAGATCTACCGCGAAGGACGCGACCTGCTCCACACCGAGCTCGGTTTGGAACCTTCCATCGAGCTGAGCCGCCTCGAGCACGCCATCCTCAATCGCGACCCGTCGCTGCTGCTTCGCGAGGCGGAGAAGGAACCCGCCCCTGCCATCCAGGCCGGGTTCGTCGGCCGCGCCCGCGAGCTGGTCGAGCTCTCGGTCGTGGTCCGCCGCACCCCCCTCGTCACCCTTATCGGGCCGCCCGGCGTCGGCAAGTCGCGGCTGGCCCGCGAGCTGGGCGAACGCGAGCACCTCAGCTACCCGGGCGGCGTCTGGACCGCCGACCTGGCCAACGTCTCCCCCTCGTCGCCGACGTTGTGGGCGACGGCCACCGACCGCGACGGGAACACCCTCCCGATGGCCGAGCTGCTGTGGCGGCTGTCGGCCTCGCCCGCGCTGCTCATCCTCGACAACTGCGACCCGCTGCGGCAGGAGTTCGCCACGCTCACCCGCGACCTGCACCACACCCTGCCCGAGCTGCGCATCGTCGCCACCTGCCGGCAGCGCCTGCCCTCCGAGGGGCAGTCGGTCTGGCGCGTGGCGCCGCTCGCCCTGCCGTACGAGCAGAGCGTGCAGGCTGTGCGGTCCTCGCCCGCGGGACAGCTGTTCATCGAGCAGGCCTCGTCGGCCGACCGCGAGTTCACCCTGTGCAAGCACAACGCCGCCGAGGTGGCGCGCATCTGCCGGGCCGTCGACGGCATCCCGCTGGCCCTGGAGCTGGCCGGGCAGCTGACCGTGTCGATCCCCGTCGAGCAGCTGGCCGTCCGGCTCGACCGGCAGCTCGACCTGCTCACCAGGTCCGGTGGCGACACGCCGCGGCACGCCTCGCTGCGCGCGGCGATCGAGTGGAGCTACGCGCGGCTCAGCGGCGAGGAGCAGCGGGCCTTCGACCAGCTGTCGGTGTTCACCAGGCCGTTCCGGATGGAGGACGCGCGTACGGCCCTGGCCAGGGGCGGGATGGGGGTGACGGCCGAGCGCATGCGCGACCTGGTGGGCATCTTCATCGAGCACTCGCTGCTGTACGTGGAGCGGGCGCAGGACGGCACGAGATACCGGCTGCTGGAGATGTTGCGGCAGTACGCCGCTCAGCAGCTGGCCCGCTCGCCCGCGGGGTGAGGCTCAGGGGCGTTCCATCGGGAACAGGATCGGGCTCAGGAGGTAGCGCCCGCGTTCGGCGGTGGCCTGGTGCGCCAGGCGGGGCACGATGACCTCGCGCAGGTCGGCGATGAGGTCGCGCACCTCGCCGGGGTCGAGCCAGACCGCGTGCTGGCGGTATCCGACCAGGTCGGCGGCCGGGTCGGCGCCCTCGCGCTCGAGGTAGGCGTTGAACTCCGCCTGCATGATCGCCATGGCGGTGGCGAATCCGCGCCGGTAGTCGTCGGTCGTCATCGAGGCGACGGCCTCGGCGTCGATCACCGCCCGTTCCTCGCGCAGGCGGTACTGCCGCTCCACGGCTCCGCGCACCCTGCGCTCCTCGGCCACCTCCAGGATCCCGCCCGCCGCCAGCAGGTCGACGTGACGGTAGAGGGTCGCCTTGGAGACGTCGGGGATGCGCTCGCACAGCTCGGACGTGGTCATCAGGCGTTCGCCGCGCATGGCGTGCACGATGCGCAACCGCACGGGGTGCGCCAGGAGCTCCAAGGTGTCCATGGTCCAATGTTCTCACATGTGCTACCTTTCTCATCTATGAGAAAGGATTGGATCGAACAAGACGTGGTCCTGGACACCGGACCGCTCGCCGTGCCGGGAACGCTCACCTTGCCGTCCTCTGGCCCGGCCGGGGCCGGAGTCGTGCTGCTCAGCGGCGGCGGGCCGTTCGACCGCGACGCGTCCAGCGGGCCGAACAAGCCGCTCAGGGACCTGGCCTGGGGGCTGGCCTCCCACGGCGTCGCCGTGCTGCGTTTCGACAAGGCGACCCATCTCGACGTCACCCTGATGACCTCGCCGGGTTTCACCATGACCGAGGAGTACGTGCCGCACGCCGTGGCCGCGCTCGACCTCCTGCAGAAGCACGCCCGCCGCGTCTTCGTGGTGGGGCACAGCATGGGCGGCAAGATCGCGCCGCGGGTGGCGGCCGCGCATCCGGGCGTCGCCGGCCTGGTGACCCTGGCGGCCGACGCGCAGCCCATGCACCGGTCGGCGGTGCGCGTCCTGTCCTACCTGGCCTCGGTCGGCGACGACCCCGCCGTCAAGGAACTGGCCGAGGAGGTCGCCCGCCAGGCCGCCGCCGTCGACGACCCCGGCCTGACGGCCGACACGCCCGCCGCGGACCTGCCTCTCGGGCTGCCGGGCTCCTACTGGCTCGAGCTGCGCGACTACGACCCGGTGGCCGCGGCGTCCGCGCTGGAGCTGCCGATGCTTCTCCTTCAGGGCGGGCGCGACTACCAGGTGACCGTCGCCGACGACCTGTCGTTGTGGAGAGCGGGGCTCGGGCATCGGCCCGACGTCACGATCCGCGTGTACGAAGCCGACGACCATCTGTTCTTTCCCGGTGAGGGACCCTCCACCCCGGAGAGTTATCTCGCCGCCCAGCATGTCGATCCCGTCGTCATCGACGACATCGCCGAGTGGCTGCGAGAAAACATTTAGGAGAATAGAACGCTACTCGGCCGTTAAAGAGGCACGATAAAGCGCTATAAATCCGTCAATCGCCTTACCCAATACCACCCGAAATGCGGGTGAGCACGTCACGGATCGCGCGAACGACGTCATCGGCGCCGAGCCACGGCAGCGACGCGTGACCCACCCCGGACACCGGCCGGTTCTCGCCGCGGGGGACGGAGGCGGCCAACGTGTCGTAGAGCCGCCGCTTGGCGTCGATCTCGGCGAGCATCAGCGCCTCTGACTCCCCCGCCGAGACCGCGCGCTTGAAGTCGTCGACGCCGGTCGCGGTCAGCACGATGAGTGGCAGGTCGGGCAGCGGGCCCGCCTTGCCGACCTCGTCGTAGTACCCCTTGACGGCCGCGACCGCGCGGAAGCCGTCCGACAACCATTCGCGGCCGAGATGCGCCTCGATGAGGGGCTCGCGCACGTCGGCGGGCCAGCCGCTCATCATGCGGCCGAACAGGTCGCGGTAGAAGGCGAGGACCTCTGCGGGCAGCTCGTCCGGCAGCTCCATGGCGCCGGGGTCGAAGGAGGCGCGCAGCTCCTGGAGCTCCTGCGGCATGGAGGTGTCGTAGTCCTCGTGGGCGGGATCCATGAGGACCAGCCCCGCCACCTCGCCGGGGTAGCGGATCGCGTGGAGGCGGGCGAACAGCGCGCCCAGCGAGTGGCCGACCAGCACGTACGGCCCTGGCACGCCGGCGACCCGCAGCAGCTCGCGCAGCTCCTCGACCGTCTCACCCGCGTCGGGCAGCCGTCCGGACGAGCGGTCGCTCCAGCCGGTGCCGGAGCGGTCGTAGACGACGGCGGTGGTGAGCTCGGCGACGCGCTGCTGCAGCCCCCAGTAGTCGAGCCCGACGGCACCGCCGCCCGCCAGGAACACCACGGGCGGAGCGCCCGTGCCCGCGCTCCGCATGTACAGGCGGCGTCCGTTCACTTCGTGATCCATGGTCCACCTTTCCCATTTTTGGAAACAGTACCAAATATGGGAACATGGGGGAATGGACTTGCTGGAGCTGCTCCTCCACCCCGTGCGCATGCGCATCGTGCACGCCATGTCCGCCGGCCGGACGCGGACCACCACCGAGTTGTGCGCGGGCATGCCCGACGTGCCCAAGACGAGCCTGTACCGCCAGGTCGCCCTGCTGGCCGAGGCCGGGGTGCTGGAGGTCGACGGCGAGCAGCGGGTGCACGGCGCCGTCGAGCGGCGCTACCGCCTCAACCGCGCCCGCGCCTCGATCGACCAGGAGGCGGCGGCGTCGATGTCGCTCGACGACCACCGGCGCACCTTCGCCGTGGCGATGACCGCCCTGATCGCCGACTTCAACGCCTACCTCGACCACGAGGGCGCCGATCCGGCCGCCGACTCGGTCGGCTACCGGCAGCTCGCGTTGTGGCTCGACCCGGAGGAACTCGCCGGACTGCTGGCCACCGTGATCCCGGCGGTGCTCGCCCACGCGGGCAACGGTCCGGGCGAAGGACGGCGGCTCTACCAGCTGAGCCCGATCATCTTCCCCCTGGAGCGGGAATAGCGCCTCTCAGCCGAACTCAGCCCAGCTCGGGGCCAGCTCGGGGCCAGCTCGGGGCCGGCTCGGGGCCAGCTCGGGCCAGCTCAGCTCACCCGAGCTCAGCAGCCTTGCGCAGCAGCAGCGAACGCTCGCGTTCGTTGCCGCACATGCCGGCCGCCCGCTCCAGCTCCTTCCTGGCCTCGACCGTACGGCCCAGCCGGGCCAGCAACTCGCCCCTCACGCTCGGCAGCAGATGCGAGCCCGACAACCGCCCGGCCGCCGCCAGCGCGTCCACCAGCTCCAGCGCGGGAAGCGGCCCCTCGGCCATCGCGACCGCCACCGCCCGGTTCAGCTCGACGACCGGCGAGGGCGCCACCCTGCCGAGCGCCTCGTACAGCAGCACGATGCGCTCCCAGTCGGTCCCCTTCACCGACTCCGCCGCGGCGTGGCAGGCGGCGATCGACGCCTGCAGGCCGTACGGCCCCAGACCCCGGCCGAGCGCGGTCGCGCGGCCGAGCGCGGCACCGCCGCGCAGGATCGCCGAGCGGTCCCACAACCGCCGGTCCTGCTCCTCCAGCAGGACGGCCTCGCCGCCGGGGCCGGTGCGGGCCGGGAAGCGGGCCGAGGTGAGCTCGAACAGGGCCAGCAGGCCGTGCGCCTCCGGCTCGGCGGGCAGCAGCGCGGTCAGCATCCTGGCCAGCCTGATCGCCTCGTAGGCGAGGTCGTGGCGCACGAGGCTCTCGCCGGCCGTGGCCGTCGAACCCTCGGTGAAGATCACGTAGAGCACGCTCAGGACGCCGCCGAGCCGTTCCCTGCGCTCGGAGGCCGGGGGCAGCTCGAACGGGACACCCGCCGCGGCGATCGTCTTCTTGCCGCGGGTGATGCGCGCCTGGATCGTCGGGACCGGCACCAGGAAGGCGCGCGCGATCTCCTCGCTGGTCAGGCCGCCGACCGCGCGCAGGGTGAGGGCGACGCGCGACTCGGGCGACAGGACCGGGTGGCAGGCCGTGAACATCAGGGCGAGCACGTCGTCGTCGACCCGGTCGGGGTCCCAGGGCAGGTCGTCCTCGGGCGGGACCGTCGTGGCGCCCGAGGACGCCTGCCCCTCGCCGAGCGGACCGGCCAGCATCGCGTAGCGCTTGTCGAGGGCGGTGCGGCGGCGGAAGCCGTCGATGGCGCGCCTCCGGGCCGTCGACAGCAACCAGCCGGCAGGGCTGGCGGGGGCGCCCTCACGCGTCCACGTGACGAGCGCCTCGGCCAGCGCCTCCTGCGCGACGTCCTCGGCGAGGGCGAAGTCGCCGGTGTAGCGGGCGAGCGCGCCGACGATGCGCGGCGCCTCGATGCGCCACACCGCCTCGACGGCCCGCCGCGCCGCCTCACTCACCTGCCGCACGCCCGCTCCTTGATCATCTCTGGGTTCACTCCGTCCGAGCCTCTCACCTCCAGGTCGAACGGGGTCAGCGGCGGATCGACATCGCGCGGGAGATTTGTCCCCCAGGTGGGACCGGCGACGACGCCCCTCTGGCCAGCAGCCGCGGCTGCCCTCCGCCGTCGGCCGCGACCGCCCAGACGTCGCCCGCCCTGCCGTACATCACCGTGTTCCCGTCGAGCCAGGCCGCCTGGTCGTCGACCTCGGCGGTCTCGGCGAGCGGGGTCTCGCGCATGGTGGCCAGGTCGAGCAGGTGCAGCCGCCAGGCGCCGGCGGGCATGCGCTTCTTGAACGCCAGCCGGGTGCCGTCGGGAGCGAGTGACGGGCACTCCACGTTCTGCCGCAACGTCCTGGCCTGCCAGGCGGTGTAGTCGCCCTCGACGAGGTAGGTGCGGCCCTTGGTGGAGACGGTGGCGTAGAAGCGGTTGTCGTCGGCGGCGAAGCTGACGCCCCAGTAGTTGACGTCGACCGAGTAGTAGCGCTTGCCGTCGATGAAGAGCGGGATCTCCTCCATGTTGGTGACGAGGTAGCCGGTCTTGGTGTCGAGGATGCCGGTCCAGGTGGAGAAGCCGCCGCTGTTGTAGGAGTCGCCGGTGACGAAGACCGTCCAGGAGACCATGCGGCCGCTGGCCGACACCCGGGCCCGGCTCGGGATGCCGGCGATGCGCACGCGCCGCACCTCGCGCAGGCCGGCGTCGAGGATGAGCGCGTAGGTCTTCGGCACGGCTCCGGGCTCGACGATGAGGCAGACCGCCGTGCCGGCCGCCTGGTAGAAGCGGTCGCAGCGCCGGTCGGTGCCGGTGATCATGCCGGAGGCGGTGTCCCTGACCCGGATGGTGTCGACCTCGCGCGGGGCGGGGCCCGACCGCCACCACGCGTAGCCGGTCACGCCCAGGCCGAGCAGGAGTGCGGTCAGACTGACGATCAGCAGGCGTTTCGTGCCAGCACCGTTTTTCATCCCAGCACCGTCCAGAGCGCGCCGAACAGGATCGAGGAGAGCATGCGGGCCACCGCCTGGCCGGTCTGGAGCCAGGCCAGGCCGCTGGTGCGCGTGGCGTCCGGCAGGAGGGGGCCCGCCGCCGCCATCAGGACGCCGTCGGTGGCGGCGTAGAACAGGCCGAGCAGCACCAGGATCACCAGCGCGTGGGCCTGCCAGGCGAGCAGGCCGTAGAGGGCCAGCAGGAGTCCGTGACCGGCCAGGAAGACGGGCATCCTGCCGTACCGGTCGGCCAGCCGCCCGACCGGCACCGCCGTGAGCAGGTAGACCAGGGCGGTGCCCAGGGGCAGGAGCGGGAAGAACTCGGGCGCCACCCGGTCCTGCAGCAGCAGGTAGATGAACGCGTCGCTGAGGGTCAGCAGGCCGAGCAGGCAGGCCAGCAGCAGGATGCGGCGGAACCGCGGGTCGGCGGGAAGCCGCAGGCCCGGCCGCCGCTCCCCGACGGGCATGGACGGCATGGACGGCATGGATGGCGCCACCCCCGAAGGCGCCGCCCCCACCAGAGTCAGCGGTGCCGGGGTGCGGTGGTCGCGCACGTAGAGCACGAGCAGCACCACGCCGAGCAGCCCGAGCGCGAAGCTGGCCACGAAGACCAGGTCGTAGGCTCCGCCCAGGGCGAGCAGGCCGAACGCGGCCAGCGGCCCGAGGAAGGCCCCGATGGTGTCCATCGCCCTGTGCACGCCGAACGCCTGTCCCTGACGGCCCGGCTCGGCGCTGAGCGAGATCAGCGCGTCGCGCGGCGCCGTGCGCAGGCCCTTGCCGGCCCGGTCGACCGCCACCGCCGCGCCCAGGGCGGGCACCGAGGCGCCCGCCGCGAGCAGGCCGAGCCGGGACAGCGCCGACAGGCCGTAGCCGATGCCGGCCACGAGCTTGCGCCGCTGCCACCGGTCGGCGGCGTAGCCCGCGCCCAGCCGTACCAGCGCCGTGACGCCGAAGTAGAGCCCGTCCACCAGCCCGTAGGCCAGCGGGCTGAGCCCCACCACCAGCACCAGGTAGTACGGCAGGATCGCGGTGATCATCTCGGAGGAGATGTCGGTGACCAGGCTCACCGCTCCCAGCGCGGCCACGTTTCCGGGGACGGCCAGGAGCAGTCTGAGCCTGTTCAGCTGTGGTGTCGCAACGTACATCAGTGGCAGGCGTAGGTCGGGCCGGAGTCCTTGACCGAACCGTCCAGGCCGATGAGCTGGGTCTGGAAGGAGTCCGGGCCCAGGTTCAGCTTGACGACGCCGTAGGTGTCGGTCAGGCGCTTGAGGCTGTTGGGCTGGACGTTCTCGATCGCGTACGGCGAGGCGCCGCCGGTGCCGCCGATGATGGACACGATGCCCTGGGTGTCGGAGCCGCCGTTGGCGTTCTGCGGGCCGAACCGCTCGTAGTGGTGGTCGTGCCCGCCGAGCACCAGGTCGGCTCGGGCGTCGTAGAGGGCCTGGTAGGTGGCCCTGGCGACCGGCTGGTTGCCGTGCTCGCCTGAGCTGTACAGCGGGTGGTGCCAGTAGGCGGCGACGCACTTCTTGGTGTTGGCGGCCAGGTCGGCCTTGAGCCAGTTGAGCTGCGTGGAGCCGAAGTCGTTGGAGTCGAGCGCCACGAAGTGCCAGTTGCCGTGGTCGTAGCTGTAGTACGGCTTGCCGTTGGGGTAGGCGATCGACCCGAAGTAGGCCTTGTATCCGGCCAGCGAGCCCGCGGGGTCGTAGGTCTCGTGGTTGCCGGGCGTGGGGCGGGTCTTGCTCTTGAACGCGCCCCACGACTTGTCGTAGTAGTTGCGGAAGTCCGAGATCAGGGCATCGTCGTACTGGTTGTCGCCCATGGTGATGACGAATTCGGGGTTCATCGTCTGCACGAGGGCGGCGGTCTTCGGGTGGATGCAGGAGCTGGAGCTGGCGGTGCACTGCTGGGCGATGTCGCCCGCGGCGGCGACGACGAAGCTGGTGCCGCCTCCGGTGTCGGGGGTGATGTCCAGGCGGTCGATGTTGGGCCCGCCGTCGTTGCTGGTGGCGGTGGCCCGGATGGTGTTGGCGCCCGCGTTGAGGGTGACGGTGGCGGCCTGGGTGGTCCAGGTGGTCCACGCGCCGGTCGGCGGGAAGGTCACGGAGGCGGCGTTCGCGCCGTTGACCGTCACCGCGACGGGCCGGTTGCCGGTGGTGGAGTTGTTGGCGTAGCGGAAGTCGAGGCGGTGGGGTCCCGCGGCGGCCGCGGTGACGCTCCACTCGATGTAGCCGCCGGTCGTGTTGACGTAGTCGACGAAGCCGGTGCCGGTGAAGCCGGCGTGCTTGGTGTCGACGAACGCCTGGGACAGGGTGGCGTTCTCGGCCTGGTAACCGGGTGCGGGGCCGGTGCCGCCTTCGCCGTACACCTGCATCTCGTAGAGGGAGTAGCCGTAGGAGGTGCCGCGTTGCGTGCCGTGCATGCGGACGTAGCGCGCGGTGCCGGTGATGGCCGCCTCGTCGACGCCGCCGTCGCCGGTGGTGGTGGAGTGGGCGTCGGTCCAGGTGGAGCCGTCGGCGGAGAGCTGGATCTTGTAGGTCTTGCCGTAGGCGGCCTCCCAGGTGAGCTTGACGCGGCTGAGCTGCCGGCTGGCGCCGAGGTCGACCTGGAGCCACTGCGGGTCGCTGCCCTCGATCGAGGCCCAGCGGGTGGTGGTGGTGTCGCCGTCGAAGGCGAGAGAGGCGGGGAAGGTGGCGTCCTCGACGGAGGAGGCCGTGGCCGGCTTGCCCTGCGAGAGCAGGGTCTCGGCGGCGGACGCGGACGCGGTGCCGCCGTTGAGGAGGGGGACGAGCAGAACGAGGGGTAAGAGCAGTCGTCTCATGAAGGATTCCCGGAAGTCAGGCAGGGGGACTTCAGGGCCGGGGCAGCTGAGACAGCTGAGCACGTCACGTCCGCGTGGGACGCCGCGCCAAGCCCTTCACTCCGCGATCCTGCAAGCAGGCCGTGGCGTTGTCAAGAAAGTTAGGAAACATTCCTAACCTGAAGAGACTTGGGCCTTGTGTACCGATTCCCCACCCCATACTCTCCGCTGAGAGTTAGGAATCTTTCTTAACTAACCTGGAGAGTCCGTGAAAGTCTTCCTCGCCGTCGCCCTGGCGTTACCCATGCTGGTGAGCGCCACGGCCGACCCCCTGATCTCCCGCGGCAAGCCCGCGTCAGCCTCCTCCATCGAGGCGAGCGGCTTCGAGGCGGGCAAGGCGGTGGACGGCAGCACCTCGACCCGCTGGGCCTCGCTGGAGGGCAGCGACCCGCAGTGGCTGCGCGTCGACCTCGGCTCATCGCACACCATCAGCCGGGTGCGCCTCAACTGGGAGGCCGCCTACGGCAAGACCTACAAGATCCAGACGTCAAACGACGCCAGCGCCTGGTCCGACGTCTACTCCACCAGCGCGGGCGACGGCGGCGTCGACGACCTCACGCTCACCGGCACCGGCCGCTACGTCCGCATGTACGGCACGCAGCGCGGCACGCCGTACGGCTACTCCCTGTGGGAGTTCGACGTGTACGGCACGCCCGCGGGCGGCTCCGACACCACGCCTCCCAGCGCCCCCGCCGACCTGCGCAGCACCGGCACCACCTCGTCCACGGCGAGCCTGGCCTGGAGCGCCTCGACCGACAACGTCGGCGTCACCGGCTACGACGTCTACCGCGGCGGCACCCAGGTGGCCAGCGTCACCGGCACCAGCCACACCGACACGGGCCTCACCGCCTCGACGTCCTACAGCTACACCGTCAGGGCCAGGGACGCCGCGGGCAACACCTCCGGCGCGAGCGGCTCCGTCACCGCCACCACGCAGCCGTCCGGCAGCGGCCCCGCCGTGCCCTTCGGCAGCCACAGCCGGCCCTACGCCTCCGGCATGCTGCGGCCCTCGGGCAGCCAGGCGTCCCTGGACGCCCAGGTCGTCGACTACTACAAACGCTGGAAGGCCGCCTTCGTCCGCCAGAACTGCGGCAACGGCTGGTACCAGGTCATCTCCCCCGACGCCGACCACCCCTACGTGGCCGAGGCCCAGGGCTACGGCATGGTGATCGCCGCGACCATGGCCGGGGCCGACCCGGACGCCAAGAAGATCTTCGACGGCCTCGTCAAGTGGAAGATCGACCACCCCTCCTCGATCAACCCCGACCTGCTCGCCGCCGAGCAGAACACCTCGTGTGTCAGCGTCAACGGCACCGACGCCGCCACCGACGGCGACATGGACGTGGCCTACGGCCTGCTCCTGGCCGACCAGCAGTGGGGCAGCTCCGGCACCTACAACTACAAGCAGCTGGCGATCAGGCACATCAACGCCATCAAGAAGGACGAGATCAACCCCTCCACGAACCTGCTGAAGCTGGGCGACTGGAGCAGCTCGGGCGGCGAGCACTACTACATCAGCCGCACCTCCGACTGGATGGCCGACCACTTCCGCGCCTTCCGCAAGGCCACCGGCGACGCCGCCTGGGACACCATCCGCAACGCCCACCAGAACCTGATCACCAGCCTGCAGAGCGGCTTCGCCTCCGGCACCGGCCTGCTGCCCGACTTCGTGGTCAACACCAACACCAGCCCCAGGCCCGCCCCCGGCGAGGTGCTGGAGTCGGCCAACGACGGCCAGTACTACTGGAACGCCTGCCGCACCCCGTGGCGGATCGGCGACGACGCGGTCACCAGCAGCGACGCCAAGTCGCTCGCCCAGGCGCGCAAGCTCAACACCTGGATCAAGAGCAAGACCGGCGGCGACCCGAACAAGATCGCCATCGGGTACAAGCTGAACGGCACGCAGATCTCCAGCGGCAGCTCGGCGGCCTACTTCGCGCCGTTCGCCGTCGCGGCGATGACCGACTCAGGCAGCCAGGCCTGGCTCGACGCGCTCTGGAACAAGATGGTCGGCACCGGCATCGACTCCAGCAGCTACTTCGCCGCCAGCATCCAGCTCCAGGTCATGATCACCGTCACCCACAACCACTGGGTGCCGTGACTCACCGGGGCCGCCCTCCTCACGGGGGGCGGCCCCGCCCGCCGATGCTGTACTACGTGCTCAGAAGGCGCCCGTGGTGGTGCCTCCCGATCCGGTCGCCGGGGTGGTGACCGTGTTGTTGCCTCCCGGCTCCCACGCGTCGGCCGTGTCGGGGAAGTTCGCCTCCTGCCGCTTGACGCACTTCCACTCCACCGTGGTGTTCGGCGGCAGCTTGGAGATCGTCCCCGTCCACGTCGGGTAGGACGTCGGCGACAACTTCACGGCGCTGGCCACCGACCAGGCGCCGAGCTGGGGCACGTTGCCCACCGCGTACACCGACTGCCCGCCGGTGGTGGTGCCGTTGGAGCAGGAGAAGGTGACCGAGACCGGCGCCTGCCCGAGGGTGAAGGCGAAGGTCTTGGCCGTGGTGACCGCCGTCGAGGCCGACTTGGCGACGATCAGGTTGCCGCCCGCGTTGTACCAGCCGCTGGAGGCGGCGTCGAAGGCCGCCTTGGTGGCGTGCTGGGTCAGGGCCGAGCCGTTGAGCGTGACGGCCGACGCCTGGGTGTCGGCCACGAGCTCGACGACGTTCTGCCGCGAGGACGGCGCCCCGGTGTAGGTGCCGCTGGAGGCGGCGACGGTGACCGTGGCGGTGGAGCCGCTGAGCTGCTGGCTCAGCGGCGTGGTGCGCACGGCCCCGCCCTGGTAGGCGGTGCTGGCGCCGTCGTCCTCGTAGAGGGTGAAGCTGCTGGAGCCTCCGGCGTACACGCGGGCGACGAGCTCGCCCCGGGTGGTGGCGTCGGTGCGCTTGCCCATGACGTTCATCGTCTTGTCGTCGACGAACATCTTGGGCAGGATCGCCCCGTCCCGCGCGAAGGCCGGCAGCCGGAAGGAGCCGTTGACCCACAGCGGCCGGTCGGTGAACCACTGGCCGGTGCTGGTGAGCTTCTCCCCCGTCGCGTAGTCGTACCAGGTGCCCGCGGGCAGGTAGACGTCGCGTTTGCGCTCGCCCGCCCCGGCCACGACGCCGACCAGCAGGTCCTTGCCGATGAGCTTCTGGTGACCCATCTCCCGCACGTTCGGGTCGTTCTGGTGGTAGTACGCGAGCGGCGGCACCACCGGCTCGCCCGTGGTGTAGGCGCGGTGGGCGAGCGAGTAGTAGTACGGCGTCAGCTCGTAGCGTTGCCGCAGGTTGGCCAGGTTGCTGGCGGTGTGGCCGATCTGGTCGGGCGAGGTCTGCGCGCAGTTGCACAGGTTCTCGGTGTGCGGCCTGATCGGCACCTCGAACCAGGCGCCGTTGGCGAACCACTGGGTGTAGAGCTCGTTGAGGTCGGAGTCGAGCATCTCGCGGCGGAAGCCGCCGATGTCGGAGCCGTAGTAGTCGATGCCCGACATCGACATGTGCATCTGCGCGTTCTGCTGCTGGGCCAGGGCGGTCAGCTTGGAGCCGATGTCGGCCGACCACATCGCCACGCCGTGCCGCTGCATGCCGCCCGCGCCCGAGCGGGCCAGCATGAAGGGGCGTTTGGTGCCGGAGGTGTAGCCGCGGGCGATGCTCTGGGCCCACTTGAGGTTGTAGACGTTGTGGTAGTCGGCGTGGGCGTGCTTGCCGGGCAGCACCCCCGCGGTCCAGTCAGCCGCGTCGTACATCTCCGGCTCGCCCAGGTCGAGCCAGTGTCCCAGGACGCCCTGGTTGATCAGCGGCTGGCGCTTGGTGGTGTGCCAGTAGTCGCCCGCCGCGTCCTGAGTCCAGTCGATCATGCCGCCGCGCCCCCACCAGTCGTTGGTGGTCAGGTACGTGGGCGCGCACGAGGAGCATCCGGCGCGGACCAGGTAGCCGCGGGTGGCCATGTCGGCGTGCTCGGCGTTGTTCTTGCCGATGTACGACTCCTCGATGGTCATCAGCCCGAGGCCCTCGGTGGACGCGAGTGACGAGATCTTGGTGGCCGGGTTGGGGAAGTTCGCGGTGTCCCACGCCAGCGTGCCCATGCGCGTGTTGTCGGATCCGGCCGTGACGCCGCCGAACCACTGCAGGTCGAGCACGAAGCCGTCGACGGGGAACTTCGCGGTGCGCAGCGTGGCCAGCCGGTTGTCGATCTCGGTCCAGTTGTCGTAGCCGAACTCCGAGACCCACATGCCGAAGGCCTTCTTCGGCGGCACCGGCGGCCGGCCGGTCAGCTCCATGTAGTCCTTGCGCAGGTCGGGCAGGTCGGCCCCGGTCATCGTGTACCAGCGCACCTGGTCGCCCCAGGTGTCGACGGTCCACGGGTCGCCGGTGAGGTTCCACTCCTGCTTGTAGACCTGGTCGAGGAAGAAGCCGTAGTTGAGGTTGGAGGCGCCGACCGCGAACAGGACGGGGATCTGGGCGTTGCCGACCGGCCCGTTGTCGGTGTCGTAGGCCATGGCGTTGCCGTACGTGCCGCCGGGCGTGCGGGTGCGGCCCACCCAGTCGCCGTCGGAGCTGCCGCCCATGAAGAACTGCTCGCCCAGGCCGTAGGCGTTCTGGATCGAGCCCTTCGTGATCGACAGGCCCTTCCACGCGGCCGACAGGTTGCGCGGGCAGGCCTCGTACAGCAGGCGGGTGGGATCGGAGACCTTGACGCAGAGCGTGCCCGCCGTGACCTCGACCTTCATCGAGGCCGTGGTGAGCGTGTTGCCGCTCTGGTTGAAGCTCGTCGGCCCGGTGTAGTTGGTCTTGGCCACCTGCGGAGTGGTGAACAGCGGCGACGAGGTGCCAGGGCTGGTGCCGTTGGCCAGCTCGAAGTGCACCAGGTCGTCGTCGAGGAACTCCACGATCAGGTAGGTCGAGCCGCTGGTGAACTGGACCCGCTGCACGGCCGCGTGGGCGGGCTGGGCGACCAGCAGCGGCAGCAGCAGGGCCGCCAGCAGGAGGAGGGTGCGTCTCATGGGCGTGCCACCACCAGGTGGTCGAGGTTGACGCCGCCGCTGCCGTACAGGATCTTGATCGACCTGGCGCCGGCGGTCAGGGTCGCCGGGATCGAGGCGGTGCCCCAGGTGTCCCAGTTGCCCGTCGACGGCATCGACAGGGTGCCGACGCTGACGCCGTCGACCTGGACGGTGGCCGTGGCGGTGGTGGCCACGCCGTTGGAGTAGCGGAACTTCAGCGAGTGGCTGCCCGCGGCGTCGGCCTTGACGCCGAAGGTGAGCGCGTCGCCGGAGGCGCTGAAGCCGTCGGCGAAGCCGGTGCCGGTGTAGCCGGGGTGGTTGGTGTTGGTCGAGGTGCCGGTGCCGGTGGCGAACTCGGCCTCGTAGCCGGCCTTGTCGACGCCGTTGAGCGTGACGGTCCTGCTGGAGGCGGAGGAGGCCAGCTTGACGTGCGTGAGCTGCTGGACCGGGTCCCACCACCAGCCCTCGGCGGCCGCCTTGAGCGCGGCCAGACTGGCCCGGGCGGTGGCGCCGGTGACGCTGCTCGGCTGCGTCGAGGCGACCTGCAGGGTGCTGGTCGTGGTGAGGGCCGGTACGGTCACCGTCGCGGTGTGCGCGGCCCAGTTCTCGGCCGAGCTGATGGTGCGGTTCACCCCGGCGGAGTCCTCGAAGTAGGAGTAGGACGTCGAGCCGGCCGGGTAGATACGGAAGACGAGGTTGGTGTAGCTCGTCACGCTGTTGCCGATCGTGCCGCCGAGCTGGTAGTCGGCGTTGAGGTTGAGCGGGATGATCGCGCCCGGCCTGGCGTAGACGGGGATGCTGTCCAGCCCGGCGTAGTAGGACTTGGTGACCGGTCCGGTGGCGCGCCCGCCGTTCCACAGGTCGTACCACTCGCCCGCGGGCAGGTAGACGTTCTTGGTCGTGGCGCCCTGCGTGGTGATGGGGGCCACGAGCAGCTGCGAGCCGAACATGTACTGCTGGTCGAGCGGTGCGGCGGTGGAGTCGCCGGGGAAGGCGAAGCTCATCGCCCGCATCATCGGCACGCCCGTCGCCGAGCCGGCCTTGGCCTCGGTGTAGAGGTAGGGGATGAGGTTCATGCGCACGTTGGCGAACTTGCGGAAGGACGGGATGACGCTGGTGTCGCCGGTGCGCGCCTGCACGTTCCACGGCGTGCGCGCCTCGGAGACCGCCGGGGCCGCCTTCTCCGAGTGGTACTGCATGATCGGCGAGAACGTCGCCTGCGCGGCCGAGCGCAGGTAGAGCTCGGCGCTCGGGAAGGTGCCGGTGAACCCGGCCAGGTCCCAGGCGGTGTACGGCACGCCGGACTGCCCGGCGCTGAGCATGGCGCGCACGGCCTCCTGGAAGGCGGAGAAACTGGAGTTCTGGTCGCCCGCCCAGAAGATGGAGTACTTCTGCGCCCCTGACGTCCCGGCCCTGCTGAAGATCGTGTTCTGCGCGTTCTTGCCCTTGACGTAGGTGTTGTAGGCGCTGGTGTAGCTGTTGGGGTAGGCGTTGTGCATCTCGTCGCCCTTGCGCCCGTCGGCGAAGGTGACGTTGCGGCCGAAGATGGCCTCGCTGCCGTCGGTCTTGAAGCCGTCGACGCCGATGTCGAAGAGGTAGTCGCGCTTGCTCATCCACCAGTTGGTGGCGGCGGTGCTGGTGAAGTCGGGCACCAGCGAGTCGCCGAACCACTGCCCGGTGGGGATGCGGTAGTTGGGCACGACGTAGTTCTGCGCCTGGGCGTAGGACTTGTCGTTGAGGTGCTGCTGCGGCGGGGTGGAGGGGTTGGTGTCGAAGTTCTCCTTCAGCACCGGGATCTGCCAGAGGACCACCTTGATGCCCTGGTTGTGGGCGTTGGTGATCATCTGTTGCGGGTTCTGCCATGCTGTGCCCGCGGGGAAGGTCAGGTCGGAGTAGGCGAGTTTCCCGCTGCCCGGTTTGGCGGTGTAGGTCGCGCCGTGCCAGACGTAGAAGGTGGCCTCGTCGCTCCACTGCTCCAGCACGAGCGCGGTGTGCGGGATGTTGTGCGTGGTGACGTTGCCGAGCTCGGCGGCGACCTCGGTCTGGGTGTTCCACTCGTTGGCCGACATCCACACGCCGAAGGCCCACTTGGGCGGCAGCTGCGGCCGGCCGCTGACGGCGGTGTAGTCGTCGACGATCTCGGCCGGGGAGCCGGCGAAGAAGTGGTAGTCGAGCGTGGAGTTGAGCGCGCCGCCGGTGTCGACGGTGAACCCTGCCAGGTCGCTCAGGTGGGTGCCGAGGTTGAAGATCGCGTAGCGGGTGCTGGGGAGGTAGACGCCGTAGCCGGCGGAGTTCAGGAAGAACGGCACGCTCAGGTAGGTGCGGCGGGTGGCGCCCTGGTCGCGGTACTGGTTGTAGACGTAGTTGTGCACGTCGGTGCCGCGCTGGTCGAGCCGGTCGTAGCGCTCGCCGAAGCCCTCGAAGCGCTCGCCCGCGGGTGACAGCAGGTGGTCCTCGATCTTGGTGATCGTCGTGGCGCCGTCGCTGGCCCAGCCGATGTTGCGGAAGACCGCCGGGTCGTACTGCCGGGTTATCAGCGTGGTGCCGTCGCCCTTGTAGACCGACAGCCGGTAGGGCGTCTTCTGGATCTTCAGCACCAGCGAGCTCGTGGACAGCGTCAGCGTGCTCGCCGAGTTCGTCACCGTGTATCCGCTGACGCCCGAGATGTTCAGGCCGCTGCCGCTGGGGGCGATCTGGGTCCTGAACCGGTCGAGCGCCGGGAAGGTGAAGCGGATCTTCGGGGTGAAGCTGCCGGCGCTGTCGCCCGTGGTGACGTCCACGGAGGTGCCGTTGTCGGTGTAGCCGGTGACGTTGGTGACCGTGCTCCACGACGTGACGGTGAAGGCGAACGGGCCGGTGCTGCGCTGCCCGCCGCCGTTGACGTCGGCGTTGACCGTGTAGGAGATCTTGTCACCCCGGGCGAACGTGCCCAGGGTGAGCTTCCAGTAGGAGTTGTTGCCGTTGTTGTAGTCGAAGGCGGCGCCGATCGGGGTCTGGGCGACCCCGTTCTTGGTCCACGTCACCCACACGGTCTGTCCCGGCTCGATCGGCCAGGTCGTGGCCTTGATCTGGACGGACTCCCCCGCCATCGGGTCGCGCGGCGCGCGCTCCGTGGCCTCGGTGGAGTAGAGCTCGTCGATGCCGGTGGGGTTGTGGAAGACGCCGTCCAGCGCGTGGGCCGGGGCGTGGATCAGGGACGCTAGCAGGACGATGATCGCGACGACGGCGCCGGACCGTAACCGTTTCACGTGGGGGTGCTCCTCGTTCAGGCGCGGAAGACGGGTGACAGCTCGGGCCAGCGCTCGGCGAGGCAGAGCACCGGCGGCCGGTCCAGGGGCGCGGCGAGCGTCAGGGCCCGCCCGCCCGAGTGGGTCTCGCCGGTCCAGACGTCCACCCACTCGCCCTCGGGCAGGTAGGCCTCGACCTGGTCGACATCGGGTTCGGTGACGGGCACGACGAGCAGCGCGTCGCCGAGCTTGTACTGCAGCGGGTAGGCCCAGGCGGTCTCGTCGCCGGGGTGGTCGAAGAACAGGGCGCGCATCAGGGGCGCGCCGCCGCGCACCGCCTTGGCCGCCTCGCCCGCCAGGTACGGCACCAGCCGCTCGCGCAGCTTGGCGAAGGCGCGGAACATCCCGATGACCCGCTCGTCGCCACTCTGCTCGGCGATGTTCCACGGGGTGCGGTCGCGCCTGGGCGTGCGGTGGTGGTTGAATTCCGAGTGGTACTGCATGATCGGCATGAAGGCGCTGGTGCCGGCGGCCCGCAGGTACAGCTCGGCGCCGGGCACGGGGCCGGAGAAGCCGGCCAGGTCCCAGCCCCAGTAGACGATGCCGCAGGCCCCGGCGGTGATGCCGGCCCGGATCGAGGAGCGGAAGGCCTCCCAGGTGGAGTCCTCGTCGCCGGCCCAGAACGCGCCGTGCGGCTGCGATCCCGCGAACCCGGCCCTGCTGAAGGTCACCGGCGCCTTGCCCGACTCGCGCAGCAGGTCGCCGAAGGCGCGGGCGTAGTGCACGGGGAAGAGGTTGTTGCCGTCGTCACCCCGGCGGCCGTCGGCGTAGCGCAGGTCGTGGCCCCAGGCGTGCTCGCCGCCGTCGGTCTTGAACCCGTCGACGCCGACCTCGTCGACGAGGTAGCGGCGCTTGGCCGTCCACCACTCGCGCACGCTCGGGCTCGACAGGTCGGGCATGAGCGCCAGCGGGAACCACCAGCCCCGGTTGCGGTACGGCCTGCCGTCGGCCTCCCTGACGCCGTGCCCCTGCTCGACGAGCTGCCGGGCGTCGACGGCGGCCTGGTGGCGGGGGTGCGGGCGCATCTTCTGCAGCGGGATCTGCCACAGCAGCACCTTGATGCCGCGCTCGTGCAGCTCGTCGACCATGCCCTTGGGGTCGGGCCACGGGCCGTCCGCCGGGAAGGTGTAGTCGGCCAGAGTGTGAGGCACCTCCCCCGGCTCATATTGCGCGCCGCGGAAGGCCGTGAAGGTGCTCTCGTCGCTCCACGCCTCGATGACCAGGGCCCCCACCGGGACGTCGTGCTCGCGGTGGGCGTCCATCTCGGCCATGACGCGGGCCTGGGTGTTCCACTCGTTGCCGCTGGCCCAAAGGCCGAACACCCAGTCGGGCAGCTCGGCCGGGCGGCCGACGTCGTCGAGGAAGGCGTCGAGGATCTGCGCGGGACCGCCCTCGTAGAAGGTGACGTTGAGCTCGTCGCCCTCGGCCTCGACGGTGAGGGTGTCGCCCACGTCGTACCAGGTCCTGCGGGAGGTGGCCACGTGGAAGCCCCAGCTGCGCCCGCCGCCGACGACGATCGCGAACGGCATCGGCAGGTAGGTGCGGCCGTGCGCGCCCTGGGCCTTGTACTGCTCGAAGACGACCGAGTCGAGCGAGCGGCCGCGCTGGTCGACGCTGTCGAAGCGCTCGCCGAAGCCGACGACGTGCTCGCCTGGGGCCAGGGCGATCTCGAACCGGCCGCGCAGCACGCCGTCGCCGTCGGCCAGCCAGCGCGCGCTGCCCGGCACGATGCGGTCGGCGCCGCGCGCGGTGAGCTTGCCGCCGCCGTCGTGCCAGCCCGCCGCCGTGACGTCGAACCACCGGCTGGTACGGCCGGCGCCGGATTCGGTGGTGGCGACGAAGCGGTAGCTGTAACGGTGACCGGCGGCCAGCGGCGGCGTGGTGACGCTCCAGGAACCGGAGGCGGCCCGCGCGGCCCTGGCCTGCGCGGCGGCCAGGTGCCCGCCGTCGAGCTGCCCCGGCTCGCCCTGACCCTCCCCGGCCGTCGTGTCGCCCTCGGACACCCCGGCCGTCGTGTCGCCCTCGGACGCTCCGCCCTCGGGCCCGGGGGCGTCGGCACCGCCCTTGACCAGCGCGAGCTCGGTCTCGTCGCGCCCGTCGACGCGCCACTGGCAGACGACCTCGCGCACCGACGCGGCGGCGCGCACCCGCAGCTCCACGGGCTGCCCGTCGAGGGGGGTGACGGGCAGGCGCTGGTCCTGGGTGTCGGCGTACGGGTGGCCCGAGCCGTACGGTCGGTGGGTGATCATGCGCGGACCTCCAGCGCGTCGGCGAGCATCAGGTACATTCCGTGCGACCACAGCAGCGGCTGCGCGACCGGCCCCCACCGCTGCAGCCACTCCTGCAGCCGGGGCGGCGCCAGCAGCACGTCGGAGACCTGCTCGGGCAGCTCACCGGCGGCGTCGGCCTGGGCGGCCATCCAGTCGAGGTAGCGCAGCGCCTCGGCGCGGCGTCCCGCCGCGGCGTGGTTGAGGCCCAGGAAGCCCGACAGCAGCACCCACCGGCCGCCGCCGTAGAAGGTGTCGGCGCGGAAGCGGTGCACGCCTCCGTCGGCGGCGAGCTGCCGCTCGACCTCGGCCACCGTCGCCACGGCCACCGGATGGTCGACCGGGTAGAGGCCGAACGGCGCCACGCAGGCCAGCAGCGAGGCGTCGACGGCGTCGCCGCCGAGCCCCTGGGTGTCGAGGTCGTGCAGCGGCGCGACGGCCTCGGCGGGGTCGACGAGCGCGACGGTGCCCTGCCCGGACGGCAGCCACTTGCGCAGGTGCCCGGCGGGGGCGACGCCCTGCTCGGCCACCAGCGCGGCGATGTCGGCGACCGCCCGCTCGGCGGCGGCGGCCTCCTTGCGGGCGAGCAGGCCGCTCGCCACCGCGGCGCGCAGGCCCGCGTGCACGGCCCCGAGCGTCGAGACGTGCCGCTGGTCGACGTGCTCCTCCCACCAGTCGTAGCAGGGCTGGTTCCAGAACCAGGTCAGGTAGCGGGCGGCGACGCGGACCGCCTCGTCGGCGCCCGGCACGCGGGCGCCGTGGCGGGCGGTGTGCTCGGCCAGCGCCCACAACCACGTGCCGTAGCCGTCGAGCTGGTGGTCCCACCACTCGTCGGCGCCGTCGCCGCCGTCGAGGGTGAACCGGGTCGGCAGCATCTCGGCCGCCGACACCGGCAGCCCGGCCCTGGCCCGGGAGATCAGGCTCGCCACCTGGTCGCGGCGGGCGCCGATCACCCGGGCGCACCAGGCGTGGAAGGCGCTCGCGCCCTCCACCTGCCCGGCCCGGCTCATGCCCTCGGCGATGAACCCTCCGTCGCGCAGCCAGGCGTAGCCGCGGTAGGCGGAGAAGGTGGGACTGGCTGGGTAGGCCCCCGACGGCGACTGATGCGTGCTGATCACATCGATGCTGCGCGCGACGAGCTGGGCCCGCGCCAGGTCGCTTCCTACGATCACTGAGTCAGTTCTCCTGATTGGTGGGGGTTCAGCCGAGCAGCGCGTCGACCTTGGCGGCTGCCGCGGTCAGCGCTTCCTGCACGGTGACGCGGCCGGCGGCGGCGTTGCCGAGCTCCTGGGTCACGGCGTCCTGCATCTCCTGCTGGCGCTTGATGACCGGGGGCAGCGCGATCGACTTGAGCGAGTCGAAGACCGCCTGGCGGTTGGCCGGCTTGGGGTCCTTCAGGTAGCCGTCGAGCACGGCCTGGTCGGAGACGGGCGGCAGCTCCCACGACGACTCGATCCGGGTGGTGGCCGCTACGTTCGACGACGCCAGGAACTTGGCCCAGGCGTAGGCCTCCTTGCCGTGCTTGGTGCCGGCGGAGGCGGCGACGGAGTTGTGGAAGACCGCGCTGGCCTTGGTCGCGTCACCGGGCTCGACGACGACGTCCCACTCGAACGGCACGTCCTTCAGCCCCGCGAACTGCCAGATGCCGTTGTGCCACATGGCGAGCTTGCCGGACTTGAACAGGTTGGTGTCGTAGTCGGCGGTGCCGCCGATCTCCGCCTCGGTCGGCATGGTCTTGCCGACCTTCGACACCAGCCAGGTCGCGGCCTTGACGCCCTCCGGGCTGTTGAAGGTCGACTTCTTGCCGTCGTCGGACAGGAACGTCCCGCCCGCCTGCTTGAGCGACTTGTAGAACTCGAAGAACTGCACCGGCTGGAAGTCGCCGTAGACCTTGGCCTTCTTGTCGGTCAGCTTCTCGGCGGCGGCCTGCTCGTCGGCCCAGGTCCAGTCGGCGGTGGGAAGCGCCACGCCGGCCTTCTCGAACAGCTCCTTGTTGTAGAAGAGCACCACGGTCGAGAACGAGGCGGGCAGGGCGAACTGCTTGCCGCCGTGCTTGAAGGAGTTGAGCGACTCCTCGGCGAAGCCCGTCGGCGCGGTGTCGCCGGCGACGGTGCCGAGGTCGAGCAGCGAGCCGGCGCTGGCGTAGGTGACGAAGTTCTCGTAGTTCAGCTCGAAGGTGTCGGGCGCGGTGCCGCCCGCGATGCTGGTCTGCAGCTTGGTGAAGTACTGGTCGTACGGAGCGGTCTCGACGACCACGTCGACCTTCGGGTTCTCCTTCTCGAAGGCCTGGACGATCTTGTCGAGGTCCTTCTCGTGGTCGGGGGCCGCGGAGAAGGTGAAGTAGCGCAGCGTCACCTTGCCGCCCTCGGCCGGGGTGGTGTCGCGGGTGGCGGAACCCTGGGAGCAGGCGGTGGCCAGCACGGCGAGCGCCAGGAGCGCGATGGTCTTCTTCATGGGGGGTTGGTCCTTACTTGAGGCCGGACTGGGCGACGGAGGCGATGACGTGTTTCTGGGCGAAGAGGTAGAGGATGAGGATCGGCACGACGCTGACGACCGAGCCGGCCATGACGACGTTCCATTCGGTGGTGAAGCGTCCGTGCAGCTCGGCCAGGCCGAGCGGCAGGGTGAAGAACTCCGGCGAGCGAAGGATCACCAGCGGCCACAGGTAGCTGTTCCAGCTGGCCATGAAGGCGAAGATGGCGAAGGTGGCCAGCGCGGGCCTGATCAGCGGCAGCACCACGAAGGCGAAGATCCGCAGGTGGCCGGCGCCGTCGAGCACGGCGGCCTCGTCGAACTCCCTGGGCACCTGCTGGATGGCCTGCCGCAGCAGGAACACCCCGAACGCCGAGGCGACGGTCGGCGCCAGCACGGCGAAGTAGGTGTCGGTCAGCTGGAAGGTGCGCATCTCGATGAACAGCGGCACGATCAGCACCTGCAGCGGCACCATCAGCGTGGCCAGGTAGACGGCGAACAACGCGCCGCGTCCGGGGAAGGGCAGGCGGGCGAAGGCGTAGGCGGCCATCGCGCTGGTGATCAGCTGCAGGGTGGTGGAGGCCAGGCCGATCCAGAGGCTGTTGGCCAGGATCCGCCAGAAGGGCATCGCCTCCAGCAGCCGCTCGTAGGCTCCGAGCCCGGCGCCCTCCGGGGTGAAGTCGGGCGGGGAGGCGAGCACCGCGCCGTCGGGGATCAGCGAGGTGATGACCGCCCAGGCGAACGGGAAGAGCATCACCAGCGCGCCCACGGTCACCAGCAGGTACTTCAACGCCCTAGCCATAGTTCACCCACCTGCGCTGGCCGCGGACCTGGATGAGCGTGACCAGCAGCACCACGGCGAACAGCAGCCACGACAGCGCCGAGGCCGCGCCGGCCCGGCCGTACTCGAAGGTCATCTTGTAGACCTGCTCGACCGCGACCTGGGTGGCGCCGCCGGGGCCGCCGCCGGTCATGACGTGCACCTGGTCGAAGACCTGGAAGCCGTTGATGAGCGAGATCACCACGACGAAGAACGTCGAGGGCGACAGCAGCGGCAGCGTGATGCTGCGGAAGCGCTGCCAGGCCGAGGCGCCGTCGACGCGGGCCGCCTCGTGGTACTCCCCCGGGATGGCCTGCAGCCCCGCCAGCAGGATGATCATGACGAAGCCCAGGTCCTTCCACGCCGAGGCGAGGATGATCGAGGGCATCGCCCAGTTCGGGTCGGTCCACCAGCCGGGACCGTCGATCCCCAGCAGGCCCAGCGCCCAGTTGACGATGCCGCTGGCCGGGTTGAGCAGCCACTTCCACATCAGCGCCACGACCACCCAGCTGGTGATCACCGGCAGGAAGTAGACGGCGCGGAAGAGGTTGCGGCCCTTCATCGCCCGGTTGAGCAGCATCGCCAGGCCCAGCCCGCCCGCGTAGACCAGCGGCAGGTAGCCGGCGATGAAGTACAGGGTGTGCAGGAAGGCGGCCCTGGTCTCCTCCTCGCCCAGCAGCTCGACGTAGTTGGCCAGACCGACCCACCGCATCGGCTGCAGCAGGTCCCACTCGTGCAGGCTCACCCAGAGCGACCCGGCCATCGGGACGAGGGTGAACAGGGTGAGCGGGATCAGGCTGGGCAGCAGGAAGATCGCGACGGTGCCCGCGTAACGCCAGCGCCGCCCTGCCGTACGGCGAGGCGGGGCCGCGTGCCGTTTGACCTGCGGCGGCGCCTGGGTGGTGACGCTCATGACTGGGCCCCGATCAGCCGGGCCCGCACCAGCCTGCCCTGCTCCCCGGCGGCTCCCGCGGCGTCGAAGGGCGTGGCCAGCACCAGCGCGGCGGCGCCCTGCGCCCAGCTCGTCTCGTCCCAGCCCTCGACCTCGATGGAGATGTCGCGCCTGCCCGGCATGAGCTGGGCGCGCACGGCGCGGTCGAAGCCGGGCTGCCAGAACGGCCAGTGCGACACGCCCTCGCCAAGCACGACCACCACCTCGGGGTCGACCACGTTGATCAGCCCGGCGGCGGCGCGGCCCAGGATCGCTCCCGCCTCGGCGAAGACGTCGAGCGCCTTGCGGGACCCCTCGGTGGCGGCCCGGCCCAGCTCGTCGACCGAGGCGGGCCCGGCCGCGCCGAGGTTCTTGGCGGCGGCGGCCGACAGCAGCCCGGCCGCGCCGACGAAGGCCTCCAGGCAGCCGTAGGAGCCGCATCCGCAGGGCGGGCCGTCCTCGGCCACCGGCACGTGCCCGAACTCGCCCGCGCCGCCGCGCGCTCCCCGGTACACGCGCCCGTCGGTGACGATCGCGGCGCCGACGCCGCGCCCGATGGTGAGCACCAGGAAGTCGCGGTGCGTGCGGCCCCTGCCGTACAGCCGCTCGGCCGCCGCCAGCGCGTTGACGTCGTTCTCGACCAGCACGGGCAGCTTGAGCCTGCGGCGCAGCCGCTCGCCGACCGGCATGCCCTGCCAGCCGAGCGTGGGCGCGTTGACGGTGCCGACCGCCTGGTCGTCGACGGCGCCGGGCACCCCGACGCCGACGCCGAGCAGGGGCGGCCCGTCGCTGAGCGAGTCGAGCGTCGTCTCCACCGCCGCCGCCAGCTCGTCGAGCGAGTGCGGCGAGGCCGGGTCGAAGGGGTGCTCCCACGAGCCGAGGACCACGCCGTCGAGGCGCACGTCGACCAGCACGAGGTGGTCGGCGGTCACCTTGACGCCGAGGGCGCGGCCCGCCGCGCCGATCAGCCCGAGCAGCTGGGCCGGACGGCCGCCGCGCGAGGGCTTGAGGTCGAGCTCCTCCAGCATGCCCGCGCCGATCAGCTCGCGGGTGAGCTGGGTGACGCTGGCGGGGCTGAGGTCGAGCTCGCGGGCGATGTCGGTACGGCTGAGCGGTCCGAGCGTGCCCAGGAGGGCGAGGATCGCCGTCCTGGTCAGGTCGCCGCGGTCAGTGCCTGCCATCAGGGGGTAACCAGGCTTTCTTCGAAAATAAAGTTAGTGGTGAAAATATGCGACCCGGCTTCGCCCGTTGTCAAGACTCCGACATCGTTCCGAAACCTAGCGCCGCGCCTCGGCGGCGAGCCGGTCCAGGGCTTCCTGCCGCGGCAGGCTCGCGCCCTGACGGTAGGCCTTGAGGTAGCCGTCGTCCCCGAGCTCCTCGCGCAGGGCCCGCACCAGGGCCCGCACCTCCGGGTCGCCCTGGGACAGCGCGCCTCGGATGGCCTCGCTCATGCCCAGCCAGGTCGCCGCGCCGGCGAGGTCTCCCTCCAGCCGCAGGAGCCACGCGACGAGCTCCGCGCCCCAGGCCAGGCCGTTCGCCTGAGCCTGCGAGAACAGCGGAGGCACGACCTGCGGCAGCAGCGCCCGCGCGGCCCCGGCCTGGCCCAGCACGAGCCGGTTGCACATGCGGAAGCCCGCGACCGCGTCGCTGGGCAGACCCTCGAAAGACGGCAGCCTCGCGGCCAGCGCCTCCATGCGGTCCAGATCCGCCTCCGCCTCGGCCACGTCACCGCCCAGGCGGTGCGCGATCGACACCCACGCCCACAGATTGGTCTCCGTACGGCGGTGCCCGCGCTCCCTGGCCTGCCGCAACGCGGCGCGCAGGTCGCTCAGCGCTCCCTCCAGGTCGCCGCCGTTCATCCGCGCCCGCGCCAGCCTGAGCCTGCTCCAGAGCTGGTGCATCTCGGTGCCCAGCTCGGCCGCGGCGACGACGGCGCGCTCCGCGGCGGCCAGCGACTGCGGGTGCTCCCCGCGCAGGGAGTGCTCGCTGCTGATGCGCATCAGGCACATCACCATGCCCCACCGGTCGCCCACCGCCTCGAACAGGCGCAGCGCCTCGCGTCTGTCCTCGACGCCCGACCACGGGTCGCCCTGGTTGACGCGGATCTCGTCCAGGGCGATGAGGGTGCTGGCCTTGACCCACAGGTCGGGTGAGCGCATCGACTCGGCCAGGTGCCGCTCCTGGTCCTCCCTGCCGGCGAGCCTGGCCATGTGGAACATCGGCAGTGCCGGGTGGAAGGAGTGCGTCAGCGGCGCGGCGTCTTCGTCACCGCGCTCCCGCAACTCGCCGCCCACGCCCAGAGCCACGCTGAAGGCGGCGTGCACCTGGACGGGCAGCGCCTCGCCGAACCTGAGCACCTCGGTGATCGAGGAGCTGAACTGGGCCGTCATGCCCTTGAGTCCCCAGTACCAGAGCATGGCCCTGACGAACCGCGCCGCCGTCGGCACGTCGGCCGTGTCGAGCGCGGCGCGCAGGCCGAAGGCCAGGTTGTCGTGCTCGGCGTCGAACAGCGCGATGGCGCGCAGCTGGTCTCCGGTCCGCAGCAGCGGCTCGTGCTCCTCCGCCAGCGCCAGGAAGTAGGCGGAGAAACGCGCGGGCGTCTCCTCCCCTGCCTCCGCCAGCCGGTCCGCGGCATAGGCGCGGATCGTCTCCAGCATCTGGTAGCGGTCGCCGGACTGCTGCACGATCGACTTCTCCACCAGGGAGCCGACCACGTCGATCACCTCGCGGGCGGGCAGGGAGTCGTCGGCGCAGACCGCCTCCAGCGCGTCGAGGCTCGCCCCGCCGGGGAAGGCCGACAGCCTGCGCGCCAGGACACGCTCCGGCTCGCCCAGCAGATCCCAGCTCCACCCCACCACGGCCAGCAGGGTGCGCTGGCGCGGAAGCGCGGTCCTGCTCCCCGAGGTCAGCAACCGGAACCTGTCGTCGAGGCGCCGGGCGATCTCCTCCACCCTCATCGCCCGCAGCCGCGCGGCCGCCAGCTCCAGGGCCAGGGGCATGCCGTCCAGCCTGCAGCAGATCTCCACCACGGCGGGCGTGGTGGAGCCGTCCAGCACGAACTCCGGCCGCACGCTCGTGGCGCGGTCGAGGAACAGGCGGACGGCGTCGGTGTCGACGACTTCGTCGGAGGGCAGTTCGAGCGGGCCGAGGTGGCACAACGTCTCACCGGTGATCGCCAAAGGCTCGCGGCTGGTGGCCAGGATCGTCAGCTGCGGCAGCCGGGTCAGCACCTGCTCGGCCAGCTCGGCGGCGGCCTCGACCACGTGCTCGCAGTTGTCGAGCACGAGCACCGCGTCGCCCGCGTCGAGCCGTTCCGCGAGGCGGGCGACGGGCTCGCTCCGGCCCGATTCCGCGTCGCCGTACGTCGTGGCCAGGATGCCGAGCACGGCCTCGGCGAGCGAGGCGGAGCCGGCCACGCCCGCCAGCTGCACGAACCACACCCGCCTGGGCTCGCGGTCGGCGGCCTCCAGGGCCAGCCTGGTCTTGCCCGCGCCGCCGGGACCGACGATGGTCACCAGCCGCGAACCCGCCAGCAGGCTGCCGAGCTGGGCGAGCTCGCGTTTCCTGCCGACGAAGCTGGTCAGCCTGGCGGGCAGCCGGCCGGCCTGGGCCTCGCGGGCCGTCGCGGGGCGGTCCAGCTCGCCGCGCAACAGCGCGAGGTGGACCTCCCGCAGATCGGACGACGGGTCGATGCCGAGCTCGTCGTCGAGCCTGCCGCGGATCTCCTCGAAGGCCGCCAGCGCGTCTGACTGCCGTCCGGCAGCGGCCAGCGCCCGGATCCGCAACTCGGCCAGCCGCTCGCGCAGCGGGTGTTCCGCGGCCGCCGCGCCGACGTCGGCCAGCACCTCGGCGTGCCGTCCCAGCCGCAGCTTCGCCTCGAACCTGTCCTCGGCGGCGGCGAGCCGTTCCTCCTCCAGCCTGGTGGCCGCGTTGCGGGCGAAGGCGGCCTGCACATCGGCCAGCGCCCTACCGCGCCACAGGGCCAGGGCCGCGTCGAGCAGCGCCAGGGCCTCGCCGCAGCGGCCGGCGGCCAGCTCGCGCCTGCCCTTGGCGGCCAGGTCCTCGAAGCGGTGGGCGTCGACGTCGACGTCACCGATCGGCAGCCGGTAGCCGGCCGCCACCAGCTCCACGCTCCCGGTCCCGCCGAGGATCTTGCGCAGCCGGGAGACCAGCCCCTGCAGCGCCGCCCCCGCGCCTCCTGGTGGATCGTCGTCCCACAGGTCGTCGATCAGGGCCTCGGCCGAGACCGGACGCCCGCCTTCCAGGGCAAGCCGGGTCAGCAGCGCGCGTAACCGCGCCGCTGAGATGTCGACGGGCGTCGCGTCGTCCGCTTGCGCCTCAATCGGACCAAGGACGGCAATTCGCACAGGGGCAGCGTGTCAGAACCTCCCACCGGCCGCCACCCGCATGCACGGCCCGTCCCGGGGTAGCGGAGGCCGCATGTCACAGATGCTCGCGGGGCGCTACCGCCTGATGTCCGAGCTGGGCCGTGGCGGGATGGGGACCGTGTGGCACGCTCACGACGAACTCCTCGACCGCGAGGTGGCGATCAAGGAGGTCGCCGGGAGTCCGGTCCGCCTTCGCAGGACCGAGCGGGAGGCGCGGCTGGCCGCCCGGCTCGACCACCCGAACATCGCCGCGGTCTACGACATGGTGCGCGAGGCCGAGCGGTTGTGGATCGTCATGCGGCTGATCCACGCGCGCACGCTCGGCCGGGTCATCGCCGAGGACGGCCCGCTGCCGCCCAGCCGGGTCGCGGCGGTCGGCCTCGACGTGCTGGCCGCGCTGCAGGCCGCGCACGAGGCGGGCATCGTGCACAGGGACGTCAAACCCGACAACATCCTGCTGCCCGAGGGCGGAGGGGCGGTGCTGACCGACTTCGGGATCGCGGCCTCCATGGGCGGCGACGGCGAGTTGACGCAGACCGACGTGGTGCTCGGCACGCCCGCCTTCATCGCCCCGGAACGTGCCACGGGCGCGCCCTCCGGCCCCGCCGGCGACCTGTGGTCGCTGGGCGCCACGCTGTACACGGCCGTGGAGGGCAGGCAGCCGTTCGCGCGCGCCAACGGGATGGCCACGCTGGTCGCGGTGGTGCACGACCCGCCGCTGCCGTGCGAGCGGGCGGGCGAGCTGGAGGAGGCCATCACGGCGCTGCTGCGCAAGGAGCCGGCCGCCCGGCCGGGTCTCGCCGAGACGCGCGACCTGCTGCTGCGGGCCAGGATCCGCTGGGATGAGCCCGCGACGACCGAGAGCGGCCCGGCGGTGACCGGTCCGGCCGCGGCGGGGCTGATCGAGACCGGCATGATCGACACGGGCCTGACCGGACCGGGCTCGTCAGACCTGGGCGAGCCCGCAGCCGGGACAACCGGACCTGGCCTCACCCCAGCCGGCGTCGCCCACTCCGGCATCACCTCACCGGACGTCACGGGTCCCGGCGTCACCCCACCCGGCGTCACCGGATCCGACGTGGACGGACCCGGCGTCACCGGATCCGGCGTGGACGGACCCGGCGCGACCGGGCCCGCTCCGGCGCCCGTCCCCGCGCGTGCCGTACGGTCTCGGGGCCGGGCGCTGCACGTGGCCGCGACGATCCTCATCCTCGCCGCCGCGTTCGCCGCCGCCGCGGTGATGTCCGACGACCGGGCCGCGCACGGGCCGCTGGCCGTGCGCCCCGTGGACCCGCCCCCGGCGGCGGTCGCCGAGGTGGACCCCGGCGTCCGCGGGCTGGACAGCGTGCGCAGGTCGGAGACCGCCCCCGACAAGACCGTCAGATCGACGGGCGGCACGACCGCCGTCGAGCACCCCGGCGCCAAGACCCCGAAGGTCAAGACGCCGAAGGTCAAGACCCCCAAGGTGAAGACACCCGGCGGCAAGGCCAGGGGCCACAGCCAGGGTCAGGGCAACGGCCACGGCAAGGGCAAGGGCCACAAACGTTAGAAGCTCACCGCACCCCGGACGACTGCGCGTTGTCGATGAGCAGCCGCGCCTGCCGCGGCGAGAACAGGTACGTCTTCTCACCGCCGCAGATCCCGTCCGACTCCCCCGGCCGCTTGATCCACAGCAGTGCGGCCAGCCCCGGCGCCACCACCTGGGTGGTCGGCTCCTGCCCGAGCGCCTGGCGGCCCGGGTTGCACCACTCGTTCTTCGGCGGCGGCCCCAGCCCGTTGCGCGAGGTGTCGATGACGAACTCCCTGCCGCCCACCAGGCTGGACAGCTCCCTGCCCCACCGGTAGCTCGCGTCGGTGCTCTGCCGGTTGGAGACGTTGACCGCGAATCCCTCGGCGTGCTGGATGCCCGACGCCAGCAGGCGCTCGGCCGTCTCGCCCGTGGTGCGCCAGGCGCTGTGCCCGGCGTCGATGTAGACGTGGTGGCCCGCCTCGGCCAGGCGCCGCACGCTCGCGGCGATCAACGCGCCCCGTTCGCGCGTGAAGCAGTCGGCGGGGACGGCGTCCGGTTCCATGATCACCGCGGCGTCGGTGGCGCCGAGCAGCCTGATGAGGCGCCCGATGTAGCGCTGGTAGGCCCGCTCGTTCCGGGCGCCCTGGTCCTTGGCGCACCCGCGGTTGGGCAGGTAGTACGCGACCAGCACCGGCAGCGTCCCCTGCAGGCGTGCCTGCGCGGCGACGGCTCGCAGCGGCTCCAGGTCGGCCGGGCCGTTGATCCAGCGCGCCTGCGGCCGCCCGGTGATCGGCGCGAGCCACGCCGCGCCGTTGGCCAGCCGGTACCGCATGGCCGCGCTGTCGGTGTCGCGATGGAGTTCGGCGTCCTTGAACGGCTGGCGCAGCGGAGCGTAGGCGACCTGTGGCGGCCACGGCTTCAGCGTCGTGTCCGGTGCCCGCGAGCATCCGGCGAGCACGATCAGCAGGACCACGATCAGCATTCTCATCAGGGTTTCCAGAAGTCGCTGACTCGGTAGACGCGCACGCCGTTGTCCCCGGCGCCGAAGGCGATCTCCACGACCGCGTGCTTGCGGGCCTCCAGCAACGTCGGGTAGCGGGCCGCGTCGGGGCTGTCGTAGTACCAGTTCGGCACCACGAGGTAGTCGATGCGTTCGAGGGCGCTGACCACCGCCAGGTCGGTGTCGAGCTTGTAGGCGATGATCGGGCGCGGCGAGAAGCCCTTGTAGTGCACCAGGTCGGTCCAGATGGCGTCGTGCACCACGAGCACCTTGTCGCGCGGCACGTTGTCGGCCACCCAGGCGGTGGCCGAGCGCAGCGGCGGCTGCTCGCGCACGGTCATCATCGGCCACAACGCGGGCGCCCAGACGACGGCCAGCGCCACCGCGCACGCTCCCGCCGCGACCTGACGCGCGCCGCGCGCACGTTTCAGTGCCAGGCGGAGCGTGCCGCCGATCTGCTCGGCCGCGCCGGCGAGCAGCAGGGCGCTCCACGGCAGCAGGGTGATCACGTGCATGTACGGCACGTAGCCGCCCCTGACCATCAGCAGCCACTGGATGACCAGGGCCAGCGCGACGGGACGCAACCGGCGCACGACCAGTGCCGCGGGCAGCGCCACGAGCCCGCCCACCAGCAGGTAGGGGTCGAGCCCGAACCAGCCGTCGACCAGGGAGCGGGCTGGGCTGTCGGGGTCGAGGGCCGACCCCGAGGGCTGGCGTCCTGCCAGCTGCCAGTACGCGGTCTCCAGCAGGCTGTTGTGCCCCTGTCCCGGCAGCAGCTCCCCCTTGTAGATCGCGAACAGCGGGTAGAGCGCCATGAGCAGGATGCCGGCGAAGGCGGCCATGACGATGACCTGGGGCCGGTTGCGCCGGTCGAGGTTCTGCGCCATCGCGTAGACGAAGGCGGGCAGCAGCACCAGCGCGGTCTCCTTGGTGAGCGCCGCCATCGCGAAGGCGGCCGCCGCGCCCATGGCGGCGCCGATGGTGCGCCTGGGCGAGTAGGCCAGCACGAAGGCCAGCAGCAGCCACGGGGTGACCAGGTTGTCGAGGAAGGTCCAGCGTGTGTAGGCGAGAGCCAGCGGGCTGAGCGCGAGCAGGAGCGCGGCCGCCGC
Organism: Nonomuraea sp. NPDC050663; assembly: GCF_044456985.1. Taxonomy (NCBI): domain Bacteria; kingdom Bacillati; phylum Actinomycetota; class Actinomycetes; order Streptosporangiales; family Streptosporangiaceae; genus Nonomuraea; species Nonomuraea sp. NPDC050663. Next base: position 10,705 of record NZ_JBITGL010000009.1, on the reverse strand, counting down.
CGATCCGACGCGGCTGAGCCCGACGCGCCTGCCCAGCGCGAAGATCAGCGCGCACGACACCAGCTTGGCGATCAGCATGCACTCGTTGCCGAAGTCGATGGCGCTGTCGTAGCGGTTGAACCCGTTCGTCAGCACCGACCACAGGGCGATCTGCAGCCAGCCCGCCGGGGTGTGGTCGTAGAAGTAGGAGTAGGGCGACAGGGCCAGCAGGTACTGCACCGACCAGGCCTGCGACAGGTAGGTGCCCGGGTCGTCCACCCAGCGCGGGTAGGTCGCCATGCCCCACGCGTGGATCGTTCCCGCCACCGCCAGCACCGGCAGGAGCAGCAGCAGGCTGCGCCGGTGCAGCCGGAGCCAGGCGCGGCCGAGGTCGAGCAGGCGGTGCCGGGCCGAGACCCGCTTGCGGATCTCGGCGGTGTTCTCCAGCATGATGCTCATCGCGTCACCAGCACCCTGTCCGTGTCGAGGTGGGCACCCTGGTGGGTGGTCTTCACCCAGTCGGTACGGCGGCGCAGATGCCTGATCATCGCCCACAACGCCGCGTACGACAGCGCCAGCTGGTAGGGCCAGGCGCCCAGCACCAGCCCGACGTAGTCGCGCAGCCGTACCCTCTCCCCGAACGTGCGGCCGAACTGCGCCAGCAGCTGGATGTCCAGCAGCGAGTTGAGCAGCGTGAGGGCCAGCGGGAGCGTCGCCAGCAAGGTGATCGCCTCCGGCGCCTTGTGCAGGAGCGCCAGCAGCAGCGCGACCGGCGCCAGGACGGCGACGAACGCCTGGAAGAACTGGAAGCCGAGCACGTACACCGCCAGCACCCGCTGGGTCCTGGTCGGCAGGCGCAGCCATTCGCCGGTGAGGAAGACCTGGATGAATCCCTGCATCCAGCGCACCCGCTGGCGCACCAGCGCGCGCAGGCTCTCGGGCGTCTCCTCCCTGGTCACCATCTCGTCGACGTAGACGACGTCGACCGGGTAGCGCAGCACGGAGGCGGCGATGCCGATCTTGCAGTCCTCGGTGAGGCAGTCCTCGTCCCAGTAGGAGCCGTACCGCTCGCGCAGGTCCTCCAGCAGCTGGCGGCGGAAGAAGACGGTGTTGCCTCCCAGGGGCATGACGCCGATCCTGGCCTGCATCTTCAGCCGCGACTGGAACCACTTGAAGTACTCCAGGCAGTTGGCGGCCCGCCACCAGGCGCTGGTGTGCGCGTGCCACCATCCGCGTCCCGCCACGGCGTGCAGGGCGCAGCCGAAGTTCATCAGCTGGACGCCGCACTGCACGATGCCCGCCCCGCTGGCGCGGAAGCGGTGGTCGACCATGCGCAGCAGTCCCGGGTGGAACAGGTCCTCGGCGTCGGCGACGCCGACCCACTCGAACCTGACGTCGTGGCCTTCGAGCATGCGCATGGCGGCGTTGAGCGCGGTGGGCTTGTTGTGCACCTCGGTGTCCTCGGGGTAGGCGCACACCAGGATGCGTCCCGGGTGCTCGCGCGCCTTGGCGTGGGCGATGGCCGCGGTGCCAGGGTCGTCGGCGTGGTCGACGATCGCGACCACCGTGTAGTCGGGGTGGTCGAGGTTGGCCAGCCGCTCCAGGGTGTGGCCGGCCACGGCCTCCTCGAACCGCATCGGCACCAGGATCACGCCCGGCAGGCGCGGCTCGCCGGGGTCGCCGTAGCGGTGCGGGTCGTTGTGCTCTGGCCACCACCACTTGTAGAGCTGGAAGGTCACCGTGGTGCCGGAGACCAGCAGCATGAACAGCGAGACGCCGATCAGGAAGTAGTCGGCGAAGATCGCCGAGGCCAGCACCAGCAGCACGGTGGCCAGCGCGCCGAGCAGTACCCGCGGATGGGCCAGGGTGGTGCGCCGCGGCGAGAACGACCAGTACTTGTCGGAGCAGAAGTTGACCACGGCGCAGGCCACCACGAGTCCCCAGTAGGCCGCGCCGGTGCCGACGGCGGGTGCCAGGAAGGGGAAGGCCACGGCGTTCAGCACGGCGCTGGCGCCGCGCGCGAGCTGGTAGCGCCGCCACCTGGTGCCCAGTCCCACGTCCGAGCCCGACACGCGTGGATGCCAGGTCAGCGCGTAGTTGGCGGCGAAGCTGACCTGGAGGGTGATGGCGAACTGCAGGACGTTCGCGACGGCCGGTTGCAGGCCTTGGCGGATGAACAGGGCCAGGAGCAGGTGACCGAGGACGGCGACGGAGAGGCCGACGAAAGCGAACAGCACATGCTCGCGACGCAGGGCGACACGCACGGAGGAGGCTCCTCACGGCAGGAAGCGTCGGAAGCAGTTCCGGCTACCCCCGGGGAAACCGCTCTAGACATTTACTCCGAAAATTACACAGAGTTAAACGTGAGGTTCGGCGTTCGACGGGTACGCGCGCCCCATGCCAGGCCTGGTGACGAAGCTCGCGACGCTCCTCCTGCTGACCGGATCGCTCACCGCGCATCCCGTGCACGTCGCGGCCGAGAACCTGGTCAAGAACCCCGGCATGGAGGCGGTCGGCGCCGACGGCTTCCCCGACTGCTTCGAGAAGTCCGGCTGGGGCGACAACGACCACGCCTTCACCGTCACGCCCGACGCGCACGGCGGATCCAGGGCCGTGGCCGTCACCATCACCAGGCTCGCCTCCGGCGACCGCAAGACGATGATGCTGGAGGCCTCGGCCTGCGCCCCGCAGGTCACGCCAGGGCATCAGTACGACCTGTCGGTCTGGTACCAGACCTCCACGCCGAACACGGTGATCACCCTGTTCCGTCATGACGCGACCGGCTCGCACTACTGGACCGACCTCGCGGCGCTGCCGGTGACGGCCGCGTGGCGCCAGGCGAGCGTGCGCACCCCGCCCGCGCCGGCCGGCACCGACCAGCTCACCTGGGGCGTCACGATCTACGGCGTCGGCACCCTGGTCACCGACGACTACGCCACCACCGACGCGACCCTGCCCGACCCCGATCCCCCGTGCACGGGCGACTGCCCGCGCGGGTCGTGGGAGGTGCTGTCGTATCCCGCGCCCGTCAGGGCGGTCCACTCCGTGCTGCTGCACAACGGCAAGGTCCTGCTCATCGCCGGATCCGGCAACGACCCCGCGGCCTTCGAGGCCGGATCGTTCAGGACGACCGTCTTCGACCCGGCCACCAGGGGCTTCACCGATGTGTGGACCCCTGACGACTTCTTCTGCGCCGGGCACGTCCAGCTACCCGACGGGCGCGTGCTCGTCCTGGGGCGGCAACAAGTCCTACCCGACGCCGACCTCCGGCTACCAGGGGCTGCGCGTCTCCTACATCTTCAACCCGGCCGACAACACCTACGTCAGGACGCCCGACATGCTCGACGGGCACTGGTACCCGTCGGCCACAGCGCTCGGCAACGGCGACGTGTTCTCCGTCGGCGGCCTGAAGGAGGACTCATCCGGCTCGGTCACCACCGAACGCTGGTCGGCGTCGGAGAACCGCTGGCTGCGCCTGGACGAGGTCACCCAGACCTGGCGTTTCTGGGGCCTGTACCCGGCGATGATCCTCATGCAGGACGGCCGCCTGTTCTACACCGGCTCCCACGTCTTCGGCAACGGCCTGCCCGGCACCGGCGCCTCCATCTACGACCTCGCCACCGGCGCCGTCACCGACGTTCCCGGGCTGCGGCGCAAGGACGAGCGCGACGAGTCGATGAGCGTCCTGCTGCCGCCGGCCCAGGACCAGCGCGTGCTCACCCTGGGCGGAGGCAACAACGAGACCAACCCCGATGCCCACCGGCTGACCGACCTCATCGACCTCAAGGCGGCCAGTCCCGCCTACACGCCGGGCCCCGACCTGCCCCAGGGCCACTACCACGGCGGCGCTCCCCAGACCGGCGAGCAGGGCAAGATGTACGTCTCGGCGGTCCTGCTGCCCGACGGGACGGTCCTGGAGACCGGCGGAGCCCTGCACAACCGCGCCGACCCGGTCTTCGAGGCCTCCCTCTACGACCCGGCGACCGGCGCCTTCACGCCCGGCCTGGCCACCGATCCGGTGCCGCGCACCTACCACTCCTCGGCCGTCCTGCTGCCCGACGGCCGCGTGATGACCGTCGGCGACAACCCCGGCGACGGCAGCTTCGACCAGCGGGTCTCCCTCTACTCCCCGCCCTATCTGTTCAAGGGCCCGCGACCGGCCCTCTCGTCGCTCGCCACGGACCGGTGGAGGTACGGCACCGCCCAGCGGGTCACCGTGAGCGAGCCGGTCGTCAAGGCTTCGCTGCCGCGCCCGGCGGCGGTCACCCACTCCTCCGACCCCAACCAGCGTTACCTCGACCCGCCGATGACCGCGGGCGCCGGTGGCGCGGTCGATCTGCACGTCACCACCAACCCCAACCTCGCACCGCCGGGCTGGTACATGCTCACCGTCGTGAACGCCGCGGGGGTGCCGTCGATCGCGAAGTGGGTGCACCTGTCATGACACGCCGACGCGGAAGGCCCGCCCCGCCCGCGCTCGCCGCATTCGCGGTCGCCTGCGTCGTCGCCCTCGTCGTCGCGGGCGTCGTGGCGGGTGTCATGGCGCTCGTGCCCGGGTCCACGCGGGAAACGGCGGCGGCTGCCGCTCGCCCGTCACCCCACGTGCTGCCGTTCGCCGGCCGCCTCGGCACGCCGCGCGAGCGGGCCCGCCGCACGCCCGCCCCCGTCCCGCCGCACGTCGACGGCTGCGACCACGCGTACGGCTCGCCAGATCAGTGCGTGCCGTGGACCTTCCCCGAGCGTGGCGGGGCCGACCGGTGCGGCTGGCTGGAGCGCCACGGCCTTCGCCCCCTGCCCGTGCACGGCCGGGACCGCCACCGCCTCGACCCCAACGGCGACCGGATCGCCTGTGGCCCCGGCGACACCCGCTGACTTGCGCCGCGGCTGATCAGCTGACAATCTTGCTCATATCTGAACAGCTGCTCATATATGAGCAGCTTCCCCGACCCCAGGAGGCTCCAGCATGGGCGCCGGACACGGACACGGACACGCCGCAGGACGACACCGGTGGCGGCTGGCGCTGTCCTTCGTGCTCGTCGGCACGTTCTTCGTCGTCGAACTCGTCTACGGCCTGGCCTCCGGCTCCCTCGCCCTGCTGTCGGACGCCGGCCACATGGCCGCCGACGTCGTCACGCTCGGCGCGGCCCTCATCGCGACCAGGATCGCCACCCGCCCCGACACCACGGGCCGCCGCACCTACGGCTCCTACCGGGCCGAGGTGTTCGCCTCGCTCCTGGCGGTCGTGCTGATGATCGGCGTGGCCGTCTACGTGGTCGCCGAGGCGATCGGCCGCATCGGCGACCCCGCGGAGGTCTCCTCAGGGCCGATGCTCGTCGTCGGAGCCGTCGGCCTGGCGATCAACCTCGTCGCCCTGTTCCTGCTCCGGTCGGGCGCCGGGGAGAGCCTCAACGTCAGGGGCGCCTACCTGGAGGTCCTCGCCGACACGGCGGGCTCGGTCGGCGTCATCGCCGCGGGCTGGCTCGTCGCCTCCACCGGCCAGGCGTTCTGGGACACGGTCATCGCCCTGGCCATCGGCGTCTTCGTCGCCGTGCGCGCCATCGCGCTCGGCCGCCAGGTCTTCGCCGTCCTGGGGCAGCACGTGCCCGAAGGCCTGGAGGCCTCGGCCGTCGCCGCCGACCTCGCCGCCGTCGAGGGGGTGCGCGACGTGCACGACCTGCACCTGTGGACGCTGACGTCCGGCATGAACGTCGCCACCGCGCACCTGGTGACCGAGGGCGACAACCACGCGGTCCTCGACCGCGCCCGCGACGTGCTGCGCGCCCGGCACGGCGTCGCGCACGCGACCCTCCAGGTCGAGCCGGGCGACCACCGAGGCTGCGACGAACTGGGCTGGTGACGAGGCCGGCCCTGACCGGAGCATGCGACGAACTCGGCTGGTGACGGGACCTGGCCCTGTCCGGAGGATGCGACAAGCTGGAACCGTGACGACGCCAGCTCTGGCCGTCAGCAGACCTTTGTGTACTCCTGCTCCTCCGGCAGGTAACGCGGCCACTCGGCGGCCGTGAGCGAGCGCCCGGCCGCGGCGCAGACCGCCGCGAACGGGTCGGGCGGCACGGTCACGTCCCACAGCCGGATCCTGCCGTCGTCAGCCCCGGTGGCCAGCCGGTCACCCTCGCGGTCGAAGGTCACCGCCCTGACCGGCTTCGGATGCAGGAGCGGCGGCCCGGTCTGGAGCTGGGTGGCGACGTCCCAGAAGCGGACCGTGCCGTCCTGGCCCGCGGTGACGAGGGTGGAGCCGTCCGGGCTGAAGGCCAGGCCGTTCAGGCGGGCGTCGTCGTGGCCCGACATGCTGTGGCCCACCTGGCGGCGGGTGCCCACGTCCCACAGGCGTGCCGTACCATCGTCGGCCACCGTGGCGATGAGGCCGCCGCGGGGGTGGAAGGCCACGCCCTTCACCCAGTTGCCGTGCCTGCCGAGGGGCCGCCCGAGCCGGTGGCCGGTGGCGGTGTCCCAGAGCATGATCGTGTTGTCGAGCGCGGTCGTGACGAGTGTCTTGCCGTCCGGCCTGAAGGCGACCGACTTGACCCACGTGGTGTGACCGGCGAACGGCTCGCCGACCTCGCTCCGGGTCTCCAGATCCCACAGGTGGGCCTGGTTGTCGAAGCCCGCCGTGGCCATGCGCGGCTCGACCGGGCTGAAGGCGACCGCCGCGACGACCGGCCCGCCCGCCGCCAGGGGCGGGCCGAGCTGCTCGCGCGTGGCCAGGCTCCACAGCCGCACCTCGCCGCTGCCGTTGCCCGGCGCGAAGCCGCCTTCAGGCAGGATCGCGCGCTCGCCCGACGCCGCCGCCAGCAGCTCTCCGTCCCGGCTGATGTCGACGTTGAGCACCTCCCAGGGCAGCTGGTACGGCGGGCCGATCGGGATCTGCTCGGCCACGTTCCACAGCCCGACCCGGCGGTCGGCTCCCGCGCTGGCCAGCGTGGCGCCGTCGGGGGTGAAGACGAGATCGTTGACCTCCTTCGTGTGGTCGCCGAAGGCCGTGCCGATCTGCCTGCGCACCGACACGTCCCAGATGCGCACGGTCTGGTCGGCGTTGGCGGTGGCGAGCTCGTGCCCCCGGGGGCTGAAGGCGAGGCCGAAGATACGGTCGCCGTGCCCGGTGAGCGGCTGCCGGACCGACCGGCCGCTCGGCACGTCCCAGAGGCGGGCCTCGCGGTCGTCACCACCGGTCGCCAGCAGATCGCCGTCGCCGCTGAAGGCGAGCGCCCTGACCTCGCCGACGTGCCCGCCCATCTCGGCGAGCAGCTCGTGGGTGCCGGTGTCCCACAGCCGGGCGACGCCCCCGGAGTGGGCGGTGGCCAGCACCGTCCCGCGCGGGCCGAAGGCCACGGCGTTCACCCGCTCCCCCGCGGCGGCGGGCAGGTGGGCGAGGCTCTCGCGGGTGGCGACGTCCCACACGTGCGTGCCGTCGGAGCCCGCCGCCGCCAGGCGGCTGCCGTCGGGGCTGAAGGCGACGCCGTAGAATTCCTGGCCCTGACGGGTGAACACGGCCAGCTGCTCGTGGCCGGAGACGTTCCACAACCGGACCGTGCCGTCGGTGGCGGCCGTGGCCAGCGTGGCGCCGTCGTCGCTCAGGGCGACCGAGTGGATCCGCGCCGGGCGCAGGTCGATCGGGTCGCCGACCTGCCGGCGCTGTGCCACGTTCCACAACCGCGCGGTGCCGTCGAGGCTGCCGGTCGCCAGGGTACGGCTGTCGCGGCTGAACACGACCGAGGTCACGTGATCGGCGTGGCCGGTGAGAGGATCGCCCAGCTGCTCGTGGATCCGCGTGTCCCACAACCGCACCTTGGTGTCGCCGCCGGCCGTCGCCAGGATCCCAGCGGTCCTGGAGTAGGCGACGGAGTACACCCAGTAGGTGTGGCCGGCCAAAACCTGGCGCGCCGGGTTGGCGAGCGTGTCGAGCATCGCCTGCCGGGCCTCGTCCGTCGGCGAGATGCGCCAGGCGGTCGCCGCCAGCCGAAGCGCCGTGGCCGGATCGGTCTCGGTCACGTACTTCGTCTGCGCCGCGAGCTGCCTCGACACGGCCTGCGCGGTCTGGTTCCGCGCGTCGCCGTACAACAGGACGGCCGCCACCGCTGCGACCAGCGCGACCACCAGCGAGCCCGCCAGCACGGCGGTCGTGGCGCGGCGGCGCCGCGAACGCCGGGCGGCGGCGCGGCGCGCCTCATCGAGGAAGGCGACCGCCACGGCGCCCACCTCCCTCAGGGCCAGCGCGCCGCTCAGGCGGGTGCTCGAGTACAGGTAGGCGGGGTCGCGTCCGCCCGCCTCCCAGTCGGCGGCGTCGGCCGCCAGCCGCTGCCGCGTCAACAGCTCCGCCCGGTCCTCCTCCAGCCACAACCGCAGGCGCGGCCAGCCGCGGATGAGCGCCTCGTGGGCGATCTGCACGCTGTGATGGTCGACCGTCAGCAGCCTGGCCCGCACGAGATGGTCGAGCACCCTCCTGGCGAGCTCGGCGTCCTCCTCACCGCGCACCACGTCGGCCAGCGGCAGCCGCCGCGCGGTGTCCGGCGTGTCCGCGCCGAGCTGGACCAGGCGCGTCAGCAGGCGGCGCGCCGCCCTCCTGCCGCCCAGGCCCAGCCCGTCGACCGCGGCGTCCGCGGCCTGAGCCAGCGACCGGTTGATCCCGCCGGTGGCGCGATACCCGGCGAAGGTGAGCGTGCCGTCCCGGCGGTGATGCCACGTCTGGAGCAGCGCGTGCGAGAGCAGCGGCAGCACCCCGACGGCGTCGGCGTGGTCGCGGTCGCTGCGCAGGTCCTCCAGGAGCAGCTCGCTCAGGCCGTCCTCCAGGGTGAGCCCGGCCACGCGGGCGGGGCCCTGGATGACCTCCAGCAGGCGGTCGCGGTCCATCGGGACCACGACCACGGGCCGTTCGAGGGCGGGCACCAGCTCGGGGCAGGCGGCGCACTGGCCGAAGAAGTCGGCCCGCACGCCGACGATCACCGCCTGCGCGCCACCCGCCCCGGCCAGCGCCGCCAGCACCGCGAGGAAGGCACGACGCTGGTCGTCGGGGGCCGAGAAGACCTCCTCGAACTGATCCACGATCACGACCTCCCCCCTCCACGCACGCCGAGCGACCACATGAAGGGGCTCGGCCGACCCGGCGGCGGCCTCGGCGGGCGAGTCGGGGGGCGACCCCGCGGACCCGGCAGGCGGCCCTGCGGGCGCCCCAGCAAGGGCCTCGGCGGACTCGCGGGCTACGGCGGGCGAGGCGGGGCGGAACTCAGTGGGCGAGACAGGGGGCGAGACAGGGGGCGAGACAGGGGGCGAGGCGGGGGGCGAGGCGGGGTGGGGCTCGGGGGGCGAGGGTGCGGGCTGCTCCTGGGTGGGAGCGGTGAGGAGGCGGCGGAGGGCGGCGAGCGGGTCGTCGCCGGGTTCGAGGAGCACCGTGCCGCGGCTGCCCGCGCGGGCGAGCGCAGGGACCAGGCCTGCCCGTAGCACCGACGACTTGCCCGCGCCGGACGCGCCCGTGACCACCAGCAGGCCGCCGTCCCCCGCCCGGTCCATCAGGGCCTCGACCAGGTCGTCGCGGCCGAAGAACCAGCGCTCGTCGGCCGAGCCGTACGACTCCAGGCCCCGGTACGGCGCGGCCTCGGCGGGCGGGCGCGGCGTCCTGGCCGCCTTGGGCCGTGCCTCCGTCTCCTCGCGCAGCGCCCGGTAGGCCTCGTCCCAGCGGCCGCGATCCGCGAGCTCGGGGGGCAGCACGCGCCCGGTCTGGGCGGCGACCCGCAGGCAGGTGTCGACGAACACCTCGAAGTTGTGCCGTTCGGGCCGCGTCGGGGCCCTGCGGCTGGTCATGCCGTCGATGGTGCTGCTCGCGAGCTGGATCGGATCCTCGCCTGGCCGCCTGCGCGGTGTCCGGGCGCTGGCGATCTCCAGCCCTCGCACCGTCAGCCCGGCGGCCGTCCTCAGCTCCCGCAGGCGGGCCGCGAAGCGAGTCCTGGCGTTCTCCACAGCGCGACTCCGTCCGGAAACCGAAGATGTCCGGAGGCTCCGGACACGGAAGCACGCGCACAGGTTAGGCGGTGACCAGCCGGTCGCGGAGGGTTTCCGCGCCAGGTGTCCGGACCTGGTCGCCGGACACCCCGCCGGGCGGCGACGGTCGGATCTCCAAGCAACGGAAGGAGTCGACCGTGTTCCATCTCCGATCGGCGCGGCTGCTCGTGGCGCTCGCCGGCGCCGTGTGCGTGACCGCAGTCCTGCCCGGTCCCGCCCACGCCGCCACCGGCGTCTACTTCAACAAGGAGTGCGTCAGCAGGTTCAACTGCACCTACTACCTGCGCCCGCACGCCACGCAGGCGGTCGCCGGGTATCTCGACAGGCACGGCTGGAGCGCCGACGCCGCCGCCGGTCTGGTGTGCTTCCGGCTGCCTCCGCTGTACGCCGCGGCCTGCGGGGTCGCGATCGGCATCCCGTACCGCAGGGCGCTGCCGCACCTGGAGACGGCGGCGCGGGAGGGCGGGTGCTTCACCATCCGGGCCAAGCTGCCGATCGCCCGCTTCGGCAGCGTGACCACGGACGACCCCGCCTGTTCCTGACCCGGCGGCCGGTGAACGCCGGCGAGCCCGGCGGCCGGTGAACGCCGGGGGGGGGCGCGCGGCGCGGGGGGGGGGGGGCCGGGGGGGCGGGGGGCGGGCGGGGGGGGCGCGGGGGGGGCGGGCGGCGCGGGGGGGGGGGGGGGTGGGGGGCCCCCGGGGGGGGGGCGGGG
>NZ_JBITGL010000008.1:0-497070 GCF_044456985.1 Nonomuraea sp. NPDC050663 | reverse complement strand
AGCCGCTGCCAGACACCGGAGGCGTTCCACTCGGCCAGGCGCCGCCAGCAGGTCATGCCCGAGCCGTAGCCGAGTTCTTGCGGCAGATGCTCCCAGGCGATGCCGGTGTGCAGGACGAACAGGATGCCTTGCAAGGCGAGCCGGTCATCCAGTCGCTTACGGCCCGGGTGCCGGAATCTCCGTCGTCGATGCGGCAGCAGCGGTTCGATCACCGCCCATAACTCGTCGCTGACCTCCCAGGGCTTCAGCTTCGCCATCGTGTCCCTCTCACTCGGGCTACAGCGAGAGATCAAACCACGACAGAGATCATTCTGTTAGGAGCTCTTACACGGGAGACGACTGGACCTCCATCGACCGCATCCCCGAATTGCACCCACCGACCATGAGCGACTCCTATGGCAGCGTCTACGACGGGCGCCTGATCCCCCGCTTCCAGCGGGACTGGAAGCGGTCAGGAGGATGCTCCGCGGCGACCGGCAGACCACGAATTCTAAGCGGAAGTGGAGCAGCCGGCAGGCGGAACGCGGTGCCGTCGGCACACGCGCCCAGCTGCAACCTCGCGCTCGTGTCACGGCCCTTCCCGAGCCCCTTCGTCGTCCCGACGGCCCCCTGAACAAAATCGCCCAACATGCCAGGCACCTCCTCGACGCGGACAGTACAGTCAGCGGCGTCAACGGCCTGATCGAGGATCGTGCCAAGGGGAAGCTCCGGCACGACTACCACCTCTTGGACGAGGAAGACCTGGACGGTTGGCTGCGTATCGCTCGCACCGCCGGCCGTTGCGACGTGTATCTAGCCGATGCCGCCGACCGTGAGGGGGCGCTGGCAGGGGTGCTACCGCATGCGGACGGCGTTGTCCGACCTCCGTGGTAGTCGGGATGAGATGGGGTGCCAGGTCAGACAAGTCCCGCTACAGTCGCTGCGTGGCTCGCGATCTCTCCGCTCTCGATCGTCTGACGGCCCTGGTTCCGCCACCCGATGCACCGCTGTTCGGTACCCGGGACTGGGATGCGATCTTCACCGAGCTCGGGCTGGTGCTTCCGCCTGATTTCGTCGCCTTCGCCGAGCGGTACGGGAGTTCGAGTTTCGCCCGCTGGCTGGCGGTCTCGGACCCGCGAGGCTGGAGTCCAGAAGTCATCACCGGCGTCTCGGAATGGATGGACTTCTACCGGGATCTCAGAGAGGACTCGCCCGAGGACTACACGCTCGGAATGTGGCCCGAGCCAGGCGGCTTCTTCCTCTGGGGATCCACCATCGACGGCGATCATCTCGGGTGGATGACCTCCGGCGATCCGGAGCAGTGGCCGGTGATGCTCATCAAGCACGAGGCCGAGAACGGCGAGCTGCATGCGGAGACCATGACCGAGTGGCTGGCCGGGTGGGCTGCTGGAGCTCGGTTCGACGGCAGCGGCTTCGCTCGCCGGGAGGCGGGCCACCCGCTGGTGTGCGAACGGCTCGAATAGCAGTGGCGCGCCGTACTCCGTATGCTCGGCGGCTCGATTGATCGAAGAAGGGGACATCACCATGAGCGCCATCAGCACTGAGCGGCTGGACCTGCTGCCGCTCCTCGTCGAGCACGCCGAGGAGATGGCCGTGGTGCTGGCGGATCCCGCCTTGCACACCTTCATCGGCGGCGAGCCGTACAGCCCGCGGGCTCTGCGCGAGCGTTACCAGCGCCTGGTCGTGGGGTCCGCCGATCCGGAGGTCTCCTGGTTGAACTGGGTGATCAGGTTGCGGGAGGAGTCGTGCCTGACGGGCACCGTTCAGGCGACGGTGGGGCCCGGGCCGGTCGCCGAGATCTCGTGGGTGGTGGGGACTCCGTGGCAGGGGCGCGGCATCGCGGGCGAAGCGGCTCGTGGGCTCGTGGGGTGGCTCGGGTCGCAGGGGGTGCTGACCGTGGTGGCGCACATCCATCCTGACCATCGGGCGTCCGCGGCCGTGGCCACGGCGGCCGGGCTCAGCCCTACGGATGAGTGGCAGGACGGGGAACTGCGGTGGAGCGTGGACTTGGCCGGGGCTGCGGGGCACTCGTCCTGAGACGGCGGTCGAGGTCAGCGCTTGTCCTCCTCTGGTTCGAGAGATATGTGCCCAGGCGATCACCTGGGCACGTGGTTCTCTGTCTGACGGAACGGCACCGCCACGCCCCCGTCAGGCGGCGTCGAGCGCTGCGATGATCTTGCCGGCCATGGCGGCGACCGCGGGGCTGGACGCGCCCTGGCTCGCGGCCTCGATGGCGACGAGGACGGTGCCGCGGAAGTTTCCCGCCTCGGCCGGGTCCTGCTCGCCGAGCAGGGCCATGGTGGCGCTCAGAGCGGGCAGCACCTGGTCGGCCAGGTCGGCGACCGCCTTGCCGTACAGGCGGATGTCGTTGCTCCTGGCCGCGAGCACGTGGCCGACCGGGCCGGTGGCGGCGGTCAGGGCGAGGGTCCCGGCGGTGGCCATCTTGTGCGGCGACCCGGCCGCGCCGGCGGCGGCCAGCAGGGCGACGGCGCCGTAGGCGGCGGTGCGGAGGGTGGACTTGTCCTGGGTGGTGAGGGAGAGGGTCATGGTGGTGAGCTCCGTGGTGTGTGGGGCGGCTTCGATGGGATGACTATCGCGGGCGATGCTGACGTGAACCGGGTGCCGTCCTGACATGGCGGCCGCGACGGACGTCAGCGACCGATGAGATTCGCCACGGCCAATGGTCAGTCGTTGGTGACAGCCAGATGTCGAGCCACGAGGAGCAGCAGATGGTGATCGTCGCGGGGCACATCGTCGTCGAACCGCAGCAGCGTGAGGCCTATCTGGCGGGGTGCGTCGAGGTCGTCGAGCAGGCTCGACGCCAGCCGGGGTGCTTGGACTTCTCCATCGCCGCCGACCTCGTGGACGCCGGGCGGGTGAACGTCTTCGAGCGGTGGGAGTCGCAGGCGGCGGTGGAGGCGTTCCGCGGCGACGGGCCCGGTGGCGAGCAGGGGGCCGCGATGCTGGGTGCTGTGGTGGCGGAGTACGACGTCGCGGGAGAGCGGTCGCTGGCCTGAGGCAGCCGGTGGAGCATGGCAGCTCAGGACGGCTCCGCCTTGGCCAGGCCGCCGAGCTGGTCCGTGGCCGAGGTGAGCCGCCGCAATGACCGCGTGAGGACGACGACCGTGCCCAGGCCCGCCACCCCCGCGATGAGGAAGGTCGGCCCGAAGCCGAGCGAGGCGGCGACCGCCCCGGCGAGGTTGGTGGCGACGGCGTTGCCCAGCGCCTCGGCGCAGTAGAAGAGCGTGAAGTCGGTGCCGGCCTGTTCGCGTGAGGACAGGGCCATGAACATGGCGTACATCGTCACTGCGGCGGCGGTGATGAACAGGTATCCGCCCGCCTGGGCGAGGATCGGCACCGCCGTACCCCGGCCGCCGGCGACCAGCCAGCCGCCGAGGGCGGCCCAGACCACGGCGGCGAGCGCGAGCAGGGCGGACACGCTGCGGCCTAAGCCCAGACGGGTGACGACGGCCGGGGCGATCGCGGCGCCCGCGACCGACACGAGCGCGACCACGGTGGCGGCGGTGACGGAGACCTCGGTGTAGGAGGCGCCCTGGTCCACCAGCAGGGTGGTGACCAGGCCGTAGCCCATCATGAGCGGCAGCTTGTAGCCGGCCGAGAGCAGGAGCAGGCGCCACGCGCCTGGCCTGCGCAGGAAGCGGCGGATGGAGGCCCGGGAGGGGCCCGCCTCCTCCGGTGTGGGCGCGAGCAGGTCGCGCGAGAGCCACACGGGCAGCAGGCAGGCGAGGAGCAGGGCCACGATCAGCAGGATCGCCGCTGTCCACCCGGCGGCGGAGAAGGCGAAGAGCGCGCCGCTGCCGCCCGCGACCATGCCCAGGGAGAAGCCGCCGCCCTGCACCGCGTTGGCGCCGAGCCACTGGCGGCCGTGCAGGCGGGTGACGGCCAGGGCGTCGGCTGCCACGTCCTGGGTGGCGAAGAGCAGGTTGGCCGCCAGGAGCACGCCGAGCAGCAGCCAGAAGTCGGTCACGGGATCGACGGCCAGCAGGACGAGGGTCACGGCGACGGTGGCGAGCTGGCAGGTGATCACCCAGCCGACCCTCCGGCTCGCGCCCCGGGCGAGCGGCGGCCTGCGGTTGTCGATCTGGGGCGCCCACACGAACTTGGCGGCCCAGGGCAGGATCAGCAGGCCGAGCGTCCCGATCTGGTCGAGGCCGACGCCCTGGCCGTAAAGGATGGCGGGCAGGGCGATCAGCGACAGGCCGACCGGTATGCCCTGGGCGAGGTAGAGGCCGCCCAGGACGGCCAGCAGGCGGCGCGAGCCGGTGTGAGGGGGCATGGTCGGCGCCTTTCGGAGCGGCAGTGAGCAGACTCTAATAAGGTAAGCCTTGCCTATTCAAGAGTGTCTGTAACAAAATCGATCGCGTGCAGAAACCCCGCCCCATGCCGGAGGCCCGCTCATGACCGAGCTCGTCACGCTCATGGCGCCCATCCGCAAGCGCCTGATCACCGCCGCGCTCGCGCACGTGGTGTACGCGCTCAGCGCGCTCGTGCCGTTCGTGTGCGTCGCCGAGCTGGCCAGGGCGCTGCTCACCGGCGGCGACCCCTGGCCGGTCGTGTGGGTCGCGATCGGCGCGCTGCTGCTGCGCTTCCTGGCGTTCGGCGCCTCAGGGGTGATCACGCACTTCGCCGACGCCGACCTGCAGCTCCACCTGCGGCGGCGGCTGGCCGCCCGGTTGTCGAAGGTGCCGCTGGGCTGGTTCACCGAGCGCAACTCCGGCCAGGTGAAGAAGGTGCTGCAGGACGACGTGCGCGAGATGCACCATCTGGTCGCGCACGCCCTGCTCGACCTGCTCGCCGCCGCGGTCATCCCGGTCGCCGCGCTCGTCTACCTGCTGTGGGTGGACTGGCGGCTGACCCTGGTCACGCTGCTGCCCATCCCGCTGTTCGCGGCTGCCTTCGCCGTCATGATGCGCGGGTACGGCGAGCAGATGCGTCGCTGGGGCGAGGCGACCGCCCGGATCAACGCGGCGGTGGTGGAGTTCGTTCAGGGCATCGCCGTCATCAAGACCTTCGGCCAGGCCAGCCGCTCCCACGAGCGCTTCGCGCGGGCCGCCGACGACTTCGCTGACTTCTTCGGCGCGTGGGTGCGTCCCATGCTCAGGCTCAGCGGCGTCAGCACCGCGCTGATCGCGCCGCCCACGATGTTGCTGGTCACGCTGGCCGGCGGGGTGCTCTTCATCTCCCAGGGCTGGATCGCCCCCGTCGACGTGCTGCCGTTCGTGCTCGTCGGCGTCGGGCTGACCGCGCCCTTCCAGCAGCTGGACTCCGGCTCGATGCGGCTGCGTCAGGCGGCGGAGGCGGCGGGCCGGGTGGCGGAGCTGCTGGCGGAGCCGGTGCTGCCCGAGCCGTCCCCGGGAGCGACGCCGGAGGGTGCGCGCGTCGAGTTCCGCGGCGTGAGCTTCTCCTACGGCGGGACCACCCGGGCGCTGGAGGGCGTCGACCTCACGCTCGAACCCGGGACGCTCACCGCGCTCGTCGGACCGTCCGGTTCTGGCAAGTCGACGCTGGGCCGGCTGCTGGCCCGCTTCTACGACGTCGACGAGGGGGCGGTGCTCGTCGGCGGGCGCGACCTGCGCGAGATCGGCTCGGCCGAGCTCTACCGGCACGTGGGCTTCGTCTTCCAGGACGTGCAACTGCTGCGCACCTCGGTCGCGGACAACATCGCGCTCGGCAACCCCGACGCCGGCCGTACGGAGATCGAGAAGGTCGCGCGAGCCGCCCAGATCCACGAGCGGATCGAGCGGCTCCCGCGCGGCTACGACTCGGTGATCGGCGAGGACGCGCACCTGTCCGGCGGCGAGATGCAGCGCGTCTCGATCGCCAGGGCGCTGCTGGCCGACTCGCCCGTCCTGGTGCTCGACGAGGCCACGGCCTTCGCCGACCCCGAGTCGGAGGCGGCCATCCAGGACGCCCTGTCGACCCTCGTGGCGGGGCGCACGGTGCTGGTCATCGCGCACCGGCTGCACACCATCCTCGGCGCCGACCAGATCGTGGCACTCGACCACGGCCGGATCGTCGATTCGGAAACGTACCTGAGGCAGGCAATGCGATGATCAGACAACTCCACGCGCTGCTCGGCCCCCGCCTTCCCCGCCATCTGGCCTGGCTGACCCTCTACGGCGTGCTTCAGGGCGTCACGTTCGCGATGCTCGTGCCCGTGCTGCGCGCCCTGCTGTCGGGCGAGCCCGCGGGCGGGTGGCTGGGCGCGTTCGCCGCGGTGGTGGCCGCCACCGCGCTCGCCTACTACGTCCAGTCCATGTACGGCTACCGCACCGGTCTGGACGCCATGCGCGGGCTCTACCATCGCGTCGGCGACCACGTGGCCGCGCTCCCCATCGGCTGGTTCAGCTCGGACCGGGTGGGCCGCCTGAGCCAGCTCACGAGCAAGGGCGTCATGGACGTGATGCGCATCCCCGCCCACATGCTGCAGGTCGTCGTCAACGCGGCCGTCGTCCCGATGACGGTGCTGGTGTGCATGTTCGTCTTCGACTGGCGGCTGGCCCTGGCCGCCCTGATCACCGCGCCGCTGATCTGGCTGGCCTTCCGCTGGACCGCCGCCCTGACGCAACGCAACGACAGGGCGATGGACGACGCGGCCGCGGAAGCCACCGACCGGGTCGTGGAGTTCGCCAGGCAGCAGGCCGTACTGCGGGCCTTCGGCCGGGTCGGCGAGGGTCACCGGCTGCTCGACGACGCCCTGGTGGAGCAGCGGCGGGCGTTGCGCTCCATGCTCAGGACCGCGCTGCCGGGGCTCGGCGCGGTCGCGCTGACGGTGCAGTTCGCCTTCACCGTCGTCCTCGTCGCCGGGTGCGCGCTCGCCCTGGGCGGTTCGCTCGGGGCGCCCGAGCTGATCGGCCTGCTGGTGCTCGCCGTACGCTTCACCGAACCCCTCCTGACCGCCGCCGACGTGGCCGCCGACCTGCGGCTCGCCCGCGGCAGCCTGACGCGCGTCAACGAGGTGCTGGCCGAACCGGCGCTGGCCTCGGGGCCGGGAGCGGTCCCGCAGGACTCCTCGATCTCGTTCTCCGACGTCCGCTTCTCCTACGACAGCCAGCCGGTGCTGGACGAGGTGACCTTCACCGTCCCCCCGCGCACGATGACCGCCCTGGTCGGCCCGTCCGGCTCGGGCAAGACCACGATCACCCGGCTCATCGCCCGTTTCTGGGACGCAGGCTCCGGATCGGTCCGGGTCGGCGGACACGACGTGCGCGACTACCGACCAGAGGAGCTGATGGCCCAGCTGTCCATCGTCTTCCAGGACGTCTACCTGTTCGAGGGCACCCTGGAAGACAACATCCGCCTCGGCCGCCCCGCCGCCACAGACGCGGAGGTACGGCAGGCGGCCCGGCTGGCCAGGGTCGACGAGATCGCCGAGCGGCTCCCCGACGGCTGGCAGACCCGGGTCGGCGAAGCGGGCGCCACCCTCTCCGGCGGCGAGCGCCAGCGGGTCTCCATCGCCCGCGCCCTGCTCAAGGACGCGCCCATCGTCCTGCTCGACGAGGCCACCGCCGCCCTGGACCCGGAGAACGAGGCGGCGCTCGTCGAAGCGCTCACCGCGCTCACCAAGGACCGCACCCTGCTCGTCATCGCGCACCGGCTGCAGACCGTGGCCAACGCCGACCAGATCGTCGTGCTGGACCACGGCCGGGTCGCCGAGCTGGGCAGGCACGAGGAGCTCCTGGCCGGTGACGGCAGATACGCTGCGTTCTGGACGGAACGCAGCAGAGCCCAGGGGTGGCGACTGGCCGGATAGGAGCGGAACATGGCCGAGCAGAAGTGGCGCGTGCTCGGCCGCCCGCGCGGCCGCCCCGCCAGCATCACCCGCGCCGCCATCGCCGACGCGGCCCTGCACGTCGGCTTCGAGCGCCTGACCATGGCCGCCGTCGCCGACCGCCTCCACGTCAGCCACTCGGCGCTCTACCGCCACGTCAAGGACCGCGAAGGCCTGGTCACGCTCGCCATCGACCGGGCGCTCCAGCAGATGAGCTGGCCCGCCCCCGCCGGCCACTGGCGCGCCGACCTGGAAGCCCAGGCCAGAGCGATCTGGAGCCTCCTGGAGGGGCATCCCGGGCTGATGCGGGAGTTCCTCAAGCTCCGGGGCTTCCCGCGGGAGATCATGCACAGGTTCGGCTCCGCCGTACGGCAGCTGATCTCGTACGGCTTCGCGCCCGAGGAGGCCTTCCTCGCCGTCGACACCGTGTTCGACCTCACCATCGACGTCTTCACCCGGGGCGATCAGCCCGACGCGCCCGCGGCCACCGCCGACGCGTGGGCGGAGGCCGTGGGGGCGGAGCTCTCCCCGCTCATGCGCCGGGCGCTGGCCGAGCCCGCCTCCCTCTGGTTCGAGCGCAAGCTCGGCCTGGTGCTGGACGGCGTCGCCGCTCGGCACGCAGCTTCTTGACCGGTGCTCTGCGGGATCCTTGTGGTGATCCGACGGGGTGCCGTACGGTCTGCCCCTGATGAACGACATGTCCGCAGTCCTGCCGTTGCCGGACCGCAAGCCGGTCGTCGACACCGCCGTGGTGGGCCGGTTGATCGCCGCGCAGTTCCCGCACTGGTCCGACCTGGAAATCCGGCCGGTCGACGCGCAGGGGTGGGACAACAGCACGTTCCGCCTCGGTGACGAGATGCTGGTACGGCTGCCGACCGCCGAGGAGTACGCCCTGGCGGTGGAGAAGGAGCACCGGTGGCTACCGGTGCTCGCACCCGCCCTGCCGGTGGAGATCCCGGTCCCGCTGGCCAGAGGCATACCCGACGAGAATTTTCCGCACGACTGGTCGGTCTATCGCTGGCTCCGCGGCGAGCCCGCGAACCGTGCCGACGTCGGGGACATGACGGAGTTCGCCATCGACCTGGCGGGCTTCCTCGCCTCCCTGCAACGAATCGATCCGACAGGCGGTCCGGGGCCGGGGCTGCACAACTGGTTCCGAGGCGGGCCGCTGCAGACCTATGACGGGTGGACTCGGAACGCCCTGAAGACCTTGGACGGGCTGATCCCGACCGAGGTCGCCGAGGAGATCTGGGAACGGGCGCTGCGGGTCTCGTGGGACGGGCGCCAGGTCTGGTTCCACGGCGATATCGCCTCTGGGAACCTGCTGGTAAAGGACGGGGCACTCGCGGCCGTCATCGACTTCGGCACGTGCGGGGTCGGGGACCCGGCCTGCGACCTGGCGATCGCCTGGACGATGCTGACCGGCGAGAGCCGGGCTGCTTTCCGTGATCGGTTGGGGGTGGACGAGGCGGTCTGGGAGCGGGGGCGGGGCTGGGCGCTCTGGAAGGCCCTGGTCGTCTGCGCCGGATCGGTTCGCGACGGCGACGGGCTGCCGGCGGACGCGGCGGGTGTTCTTGGGGAGATCTTCGCCGCGTACTGAGGGACGGGCTCGATTCCGTGAGGTTGACGATGGGTCCCTCGAACACTCGGCTTCTCTGCCGGGCGAGGTAGCCGCAACGCTCCTGGCTTGTGCGGCTCGATGCACATGGGAGATCGATGTCCGCACTTCCTGGATACCGCTGTTTGAGCCTGTACCGCGAAGCCCGGTGTGGCGCCGCTCGACCGACATAGCCAACAGGTGTAGCCGCGGTTACAGTAACTCTGGTTTCACCCTGGAGGCCATGTGGATAGGACTGTGCTGTTTGTCTGCCCGCACGGCGCGGGCAAGAGCAGGATTGCCGCGGCCTGGTTCGCCGGAGCTGCCCCGGCCGGATGGGGCGCGTCAACCGCTGGGCTGGACCCGCAGGATCGGGTAAGCGTGCATGCTCCCCGGCTCCTGGCGGGCAGTCCGGTGGAGCGTCTGCTTGATCACGAGCTGCCTCGTCCGTTGTCGGCTGCGCCGGAGCCGTCCATGGTGGTGACGATCGACTGCCCGTCCGGGGTCATCCCTGGCGCCGTCGAGTGGCGCCTGGAACACGGTGACTTCGATCAAGCGATGGCGGATGAACTGCGTGTACGCGTGCTGCGACTGACCAAGGAGCTGGCTCTGTGACCGGTACGGCGGAGCAGTGGGTGCTGTTGGCCTATCGGATCCCGCGTCAGCCGTCCACGCTGAGGATCACCATCTGGCGCAAGCTCGATCGGCTCGGCGTGGCTCGCCTGGGTGATGGCCTGGTCGCGCTGCCCGCGGACGCACGGACCCGTGAGCAGTTGGAGTGGATCGCTCAAGAGATCAGCGAGGTGGGCGGCAGCAGCACGCTGTGGCTGGCCCTGCCAGGAAGTCCGGCTCAAGCGCAGGCCATTGCCGAGGAGATGAGGCAGGCAAGAGCGGCCGAATATCGCTCGGTCATCGAGCAGGTGCAGTCGGCGAAGCTCGCGCGGCCAGGTGAACGTGTCCGCGCGGTCAAGCGCCTCCAAGCCGAACTCCGCCGGATCAGGCGGCGCGACTACTTTCCGCCTGCGGAACGTGAAGCCGCGCGGCTGGCCGTACGAGATCTGAACACTTCGATCGAGGAGGGCGCGTCGTGAAGTGGGCGACCCGGCAAGGCGTTCACATCGATCGGGCGGCCTGCGCTTGGCTCATCCGGCGCTGCCTCGACGACCAGGCCGAATTCGTCTTCATCAACGATCCCGCGCAGGTTCCTGACGATGCGACGCCCTTCGACATGCGGGGTGTCGAGTTGTCCCATCACGGGGAGACTGCACGTTCGAGACGATCCTGCGGCGCTACGAACTCGACGATCCGGTGTTGTGGAAGCTGGCCGAGATCGTCCATGAGGCCGATATCGACGACGAGCGTTATGACGCCCCCGAGGCGCCCGGCCTGGACGTCGTCCTGAGGGGCTTGTCGATGATCTGCCATGACGAACGCGTCCTGGACGTCAGCGGACCCATCTTCGACGGGCTGTACGAATTCCACCGGCGGGCGCTGCTGCTGGGTCGGGAGCCGTCATGACCGAGCCCGCCGACGGCCAGCCTTCTGGAGATGCGATGACATCCAACGTCATCGGCGATGTGATCCCGTTCCGCCAGGCCGTGCGAGCCTGGTTCCTGATCTCGTTACAGACCTTCGGCGGTCCCGCCGGTCAGATCGCGGTCATGCAGCGCACGCTGGTCGAGGAAAAGCGCTGGATCGGCCAGCAGCGGTTCAACCACGCCCTGAACTACTGCATGCTGCTGCCCGGCCCGGAAGCCCAGCAGTTGGCCGTCTACGTCGGCTGGCTGCTCAACGGCACCCGCGGCGGCCTGGTGGCGGGCACGCTCTTCGTCCTGCCCGGCATGCTTGCGCTGCTGGCCCTGTCGGCGATCTACATCGTGTGGCGGGACACCGCGGTCGTGACCGCGCTGTTCGCCGGCATCGCTCCCGCCGTGCTGGCCATCGTCGCCCAAGCCGTCATCCGGGTCGCCAAGCGCTCCCTGACCCATCCGGTCTTCGTCGGCGTGGCGGTGGCCGCCTTCGTCGCCCTCGCCCTATTCGGTATCCCCTTCCCCGTGGTCATCGCCGCCGCCGCGCTCATCGGTTGGCTCGTGCACAGGTTGGCCCCGAGCATCGCGGCGGGAGGCAACGGGCACGGCGGCGATGGTGGACCAGCTCCGCTGATCTCTGACGAGGCCCTGCACCATGCTCAGCCGAGCCGGCGTACGGCAAGCAAGATCCTTGCCGTGGGGTTAGTGGCCTGGTGGGTGCCCGTGGCGGCCGTCGCCCTCCTCCTCGGCACGGACAGCGTCTTCACCACCCAGGGCCTGTTCTTCTCCGGAACCGCGCTGATCACCTTCGGTGGCGCGTATGCGGTGCTGTCCTTCGTCGCTGAACGTGCCGTCGAAACCTACGCATGGCTGACCCCGGGTGAGATGGTGCGCGGTCTGGCCCTCGCCGAGACCACCCCCGGCCCGCTCATCATGGTCGTGCAGTTCGTCGCCTTCCTCGGCGCTTACCGTGACCCTGGCGTCCTCTCACCTTGGGCAGGAGCCCTCCTCGGCGCCCTGCTGACCACGTGGGTCACCTTCGTGCCGTGCTTCCTGTTCATCTTTCTGGGGGCGCCTTATGTGGAGAAGCTGCGCCACAACAGGTCCGTCAGCGCAGCGCTGACGGGCATCACTGCCGCCGTCGTCGGAGTGATCGCCAACTTGGCGCTCTATTTCGCCGAGCACACGCTGTTCGGGCAGACCTTCACCTGGACTTGGGGGCCGTTCGCGATCCAACTCCCTGTGCTCGGCACTCTCAGCCCCGTTGCTATGGCCATAACCGTGGCAGCGATGATCATGACGTTCGTTCTCAAGTGGCCGATGCTGCGCATTCTTGGCATCTGCGCTCTGCTGGGGGTAGGCACCGTTCCGCTGCTTTGAGGGACGGAGGGGCGTCATGGCGAGTGTAGGGCTGTGAGCCTAGATTCTTAGCAGGCGCCAGAAGGGGCCAGGGCCATGGTCTCGATGTCTTTGAGGTTCAGGTCACCACCATCCCGCACCTGCGCCTCCATGATCTTCGCCACACCGTCGACAGGATCGCGGCGGGCCCGAGCGTCGGGCGCGAGGATCTGATGGCCAGGATGGGTCACGACAACGTCAGAGCCGCGCCCGTGGCGCCGCCCGACCAGCACCTCATCGGGCGAAACCACACGCGACACCGACGAAGATGAATAGCACGCAGGGATCAACAAGATCAAAGCCCAGATCCCGAATCCCTCGGATGACCTGGGCTTTCACACGTGGAGCGCGTGACGGGAATCGAACCCGCGCTGTCAGCTTGGGAACCGGCTACTGACCTTGGTGCTTTGAGCTGGGAAAACGGGGGTGCAGGTCAGGGCGGGTCGAGTCTCCGTGATTCCCCGTGAGTGACCGTGACTCCCCGCCTGTTCTGGCACGCATCTGGCGTGCGATCAAGGTCTTGACCGCTTCTCCATCGTGATCACGCCATGCGTGATCAATGGTTGCGACCAAGATCGAGGAGCGGACGCGAGGTCAGGCCTGGCGCCCAGCTCCGCTGCGGGTTACCATCGAGTACATATATTATTGATGGTATGTCACAGTGGGCGATCGATCTGGAGCCGGAGGTGGAGTCTTGGCTGGACGGACTTTCCTTTCCGCTCTACCAGCGGGTCATGCGGAACGTAGACGACTACCTCGTCACTGGTGGCGTCCCTGATGGGGATCACGTGAAGAAGCTGAAGGATGCCGAAGGTGTGCACGAGCTGCGTGTCGCTCTCGACCGCACAACCTGGCGGTTGACCTTTTGGAAGCCGTCCAACAAGGTGATCGTGATTCTGACGGTTTTCCGTAAGACACAGAATGGGACACAGACCGCCGACATCGCCCGAGCGATCGCCGCCAAGAAGCGATGTGAGGCAGAGCACGACCTGACCACCACGCACGTGTTCGAGAGGAGCGCATGATGGGGCACAGCCGTTGGGAGACCTACAAGGCGAAGCGTCTGCGCGAGATGGAGGCGGATGCGCAGCCTCACTCCGAGTACGAGCAGGCGGGCCGTGACCTGGAGCTTGGAGACCAGTTGCGTGAGATCCGTAAGCGCCGAGGCTTGTCTCAGAAGGTCGTAGCGGAACGCTCCGGGATGTCCCAGCCCGCCCTGTCTCGCATCGAGGGCGGCGGCGGCATTCCGGATATAGCGACACTGCTGCGCCTCGGCGCGGCTATGGGAGTTCGGTTCCGCGTCGAGCTCGTCGTCGACGACGACACCACTGAAATCGAGCCTCTAACGGTGCATCACCGACAGCTCACGAACGCATAAGCCGCAGGCGGCCACTTCGAGGCTCAGTCCGTGAGCTTCCGCTGCTCCTCCCGCAGTAGCGGTCTTCGGCTGCGGCAAGCCTGGCTCGGGATCGTCGGCGCCAGAGGAACGAAGAAAAAGCCCAGCTTAGATCACATTCTTAAGCTGGGCTTTCAGTCTTGGAGCGGGTGACGGGAATCGAACCCGCGCTGTCAGCTTGGGAAGCTGATGTTCTGCCATTGAACTACACCCGCAACCGACCAACGGCCGCGCCACCACTGTAGCGGAAACCCAGCCCCGTCGAGCAACCCCACAACCCCTCAACACGTCAACCCACACGGTAAGTTCGACCCCGTGTTGCTATCCGACAGAGACATCCTTGCCGAGATCGACGCAGGTCGCCTGAGTCTGGACCCGTTCGACAAGGACATGCTCCAGCCCTCCAGCATCGATGTGCGTCTCGACCGTTTCTTCCGCGTCTTCGAGAACCACCGCTATCCCCACATCGACCCCGCCACGGAGCAGCAGGATCTCACCCGCCTGGTCGAGCCGGAGGGCGATGAGCCGTTCATCCTCCATCCTGGCGAGTTCGTCCTGGCGAGCACGTTCGAGGTGATCTCTCTGCCTGACGATCTGGCGAGTCGGCTGGAGGGGAAGTCGAGTCTGGGCCGGCTGGGTCTGTTGACTCACAGTACGGCCGGGTTCATCGATCCGGGCTTCAGCGGTCACGTCACGCTGGAGCTGTCCAACGTGGCCACGCTTCCGATCAAGCTGCATCCCGGCATGAAGATCGGCCAGTTGTGCGTGTTCAGGTTGAGCTCTCCGGCGGAGCACCCGTATGGGAGCGACAGGTATGGAAGCCGGTATCAGGGGCAGCGTGGCCCGACGCCGAGCCGCTCCTACCTGAACTTTCACCGGACCAAAATCTGAACTTTCGACGACCAGAAGATGAACGGAAGGTGAACAGAAGGCAAAGCCGCACGTCCGCCGGATGACCGAAACCCCAAAGGATGCGGCAATCTGCGTGTTCAGAAACCACACAGAGGGTAGCCAGGGGTAGAAGAGTGGGTGAAGTTCGCGTTTCTGCGGGCTACCCGTACCCTTCTCTGCGGACCATCCCCGCACATCTGGAGATCGACGTGCGTCTGCGTCTCACGCCACGTGAGGACAGCTACTACGACCTGTTCGCCGACTCGGCGAACAACCTGGTCACCGCATCACGGTTGCTGGTTGAGATCATCAGCGACGGCTCGGACAGGGAAGGCCTGGCCGAGAAGATGCGTGCTTGCGAGCACACCGGTGATGAGCGCACTCATGCGATCATGAACCGGTTGAACGAGAGCTTCATCACGCCGTTCGACCGCGAGGACATCTATCGCCTCGCGAGCAACCTCGACGACGTGATGGACTCCATGGAGGCTGCCAGCGATCTGATCGTGCTGTACCAGATCGACCACCTCCCCAAGGACGTCGTACGCCAGGTCGAGGTGCTTGAGCGGGCAGCCGAGCTGACCGCCGAGGCGATGCCCCGCCTGCGCTCGATGAAGAACCTCAACGAGTACTGGATCGAGGTCAACCGCCTGGAGAACCAGGCCGACCAGGTCTACCGGCGCCTGCTGGCCAAGCTCTTCAGCGGTGAGTACGACGCTCTCACCGTCATGAAGATGAAGGAGGTCATCGACCAGCTCGAAGCTGCCGCCGACCACTTCGAGCACGTGGCCAACACGATCGAGTCGATCGCGGTCAAGGAAAGCTAAGTGGACCTCACGCTGTTCCTCGTCATCGGCGTGGTGATCATCGCTCTGGCGTTCGACTACACCAACGGCTTCCATGACGCGGCGAACGCCATCGCGACGTCGGTGTCGACCCGGGCACTGACGCCGCGGGCCGCGCTGTTCATGGCGGCGGCGATGAACTTCATCGGCGCTCACCTGGGCACCCAGGTCGCGCAGACGGTCGGCAAGGGCATCATCACCACACCCGAGGGCAATCACGGGTTGGTGATCGTGGCCGCCGGCCTGATCGGTGCGATCACGTGGAACCTGATCACCTGGTACTTCGGTCTGCCCTCCTCCTCCAGCCACGCGCTGATCGGTGGCCTGGTCGGCAGCGCCCTGGCCTCCGCGATGGTCCCGGCCCCGCCCGGCCAGGACAGCACCGTGCTGTGGGGCGGGATCGTCGAGAAGGTCGTCATCCCGATGATCCTCTCGCCGGTCGTCGGCTTCACGCTCGCCGCGTTGATCATGATCGCGATTTATTGGATCTTCCGCAACGCCCAGCCGGGCAAGGCCAACCGCGGCTTCCGCTACGCCCAGACGGTCAGTGCGGCCGCCATGGCGCTCGGTCACGGCCTGCAGGACGCGCAGAAGACCATGGGCGTGATCTTCCTGGCCCTCTTCGTCGGCGGCTACGTCGGCGAGAGCGACCCGATCCCGCAGTGGGTGATCCTGTCCGCGGCGGGCGCGATCTCGCTCGGCACGTACGCCGGAGGCTGGCGCATCATGCGCACCCTCGGCCGGCGCATCATCGCGCTGGACCCTCCGCAGGGTTTCGCGGCCGAGTCCGCCGCCGCAACCGTCCTGTACGGCGCGGCGATCGGCTTCGGCGCTCCCATCTCCACCACTCACACGATCACCAGCGCGATCATGGGTGTCGGCTCGACCAAGCGCCTGTCAGCGGTTCGCTGGGGCGTGGCGGGCAACATCGTCACCGCGTGGGTGCTGACCATCCCGATGGCAGCCCTGGTGGCCGCGCTGTGCTTCTTCCCGCTCTACTGGATCGTGGAATAGGCACACGGAACCGAACAAGCGGTACGGCTCTGCCGTACCGCTTTTCAGTTTTCCGAGGGAGTCGAGGCGTACATCACGTCCACGTCCCACCGGCTGAAGCCGAGCCCCGTGTAGAGCCGGATCGCGGCCGGATTGTCCTCGTCGACGTAGAGCATCGCCTGGGCCAGGCCGCGCGAGCGCAGGTGGCACAGTCCCACCATGGTCAGCGCCTTGCCCAGCCCGGTCCCCTGCTGCGACGGGTCCACGCCCACCACGTAGACCTCGCCGATGGGCTCGTGTCCGTGATCGTGCGATCCGTGGACCTTCGTCCAGTGGAATCCGACCATCCGCCCGTCGCGCTCGGCCAGGAAGAAGCCGGCGGGGTCGAACCACGACTCGCTCTCCCTGAGCCGCACGTCGTCGATGGTCCACGCGCCCTGCTCGGGGTGGTGGGCGAAGGCGGCGGCGTTGACCTTCAGCCACTCCTCTTCGTCCTGTCCAGGGACGAAGGTGCGCACAACCACCCCTTCCGGCATCGGCACGGTGGGGAGCGGGGCGTAGAGCGAGCGCCGCATCTGCCACAACGACCGGACCCGCTCCAGCCCCGCCGACCGGGCGAGTGCGTCCGACCCCGGCGTGCCGCCGTGCGCCCACAACCGCAGCCTGCCGCCGGTCAGATCCAGTACGGCACGCAGCAGCCGCCTGCCGTACCCCTGACGACGGAACGACGGATGGATCACCAGTTCCCCGCTGGGACCCTCCACCTCGTCGGTGGGGTCGACGTGCGCGTAGCCGGCCAGTTCCGAGCCGACGCGCAGCAGCACGGAGCGGGCCTGGTCGTCGCCGCCGTAGCGCAGGTGCAGCATGACGTGCTCGTTGAGCGGGCGCACCCCGTCCGCATCGGTCGCGGCCTCCACGACACCGAGGACTTCGGCAATGTCGTGATCGCTCAGGCGTTCCTTGATCTCCACAGAAGCACTCACAGCTCGAACTCTAGGTGCCGGACTGGCAAACAACGCCATAAGCAGGACAGATGAATCGTTACCTTTGCGACATTTGATGCATAGCTACACCCCGTAACGTTCTCCCACATGACCTCACGTACCCTCCTCCGGCTCGCGGTGGCCGGAGCCGTGGCCGCGGGCGGGTTCGCTCTGGCGAGCATCCCGGCAGAAGCGGCCAAGCCCCCGAAGAAGGACGGTTCCGTCCGCCTTCTGACGATCAACGACTTCCACGGCAACCTGGAGACCCCCGCCGGGTCCAGCGGCCGCATCCTGGACGAGAACGGCGTCTTCGTCCAGGGCACCGGCGGCGCCGCCTTCCTGGCCACCGCCGTCAAGGAACACTGGGCCGCAGGCAAGACCAACGTCGTGGCCTCCGGCGACCTGATCGGCGCCTCGCCGCTGATCTCGGCCGCCTACCACGACGAGCCCACCGTGCAGATCCTCGGCAAGCTCGGCCTGGACGTCTCGGGCGTCGGCAACCACGAGTACGACGAGGGCATCGCCGAGCTCAGGCGTATCCAGAACGGCGGCTGCCACCCGGTCGACGGCTGCGCGCCCGCTCCTGGCGGCCGCTGGCGGGGGGCCGAGTTCCAGTACCTCGCCGCCAACGTGGTCGACGAGCGCGGCCGCTACCCGATCGCGCCGTTCAGCATCAAGATCGTCAACGGTGTCAAGGTCGGCTACATCGGCCTGGTCACCAAGACCACGCCGACGATCGTGACCGCCGAGGGCATCCAGGGCCTGACCTTCCAGGACGAGGTCGAGGCGGGCAACCGGGCCTCCAAGTGGCTGTCCAAGCTGGGCGTCAAGGTCCAGGTCGCACTGGTGCACGAGGGCGACGCCGTCGCCGTCGCCAGCCCCGACGCCTGCCCGAGCAAGGTCGGCACCGCCGGCGAGGTCATCGCCAAGGGCCTCGACGCCGCCGTCGACGTCGTCGTGATGGGCCACTCGCACCAGGCCTACATCTGCGAGACCGCCGACCCCAAGGGCCAGCGCCGCGTCTACACGCAGGGCTCCTCCTTCGGCCGCGTGCTCACCCAGATCGACTTCAAGGTCAACCCGCGCACCAAGGACGTCGACCGCGCCTCCGTCGTCGCCGACAACCACGTCGTCGCCACCCCCGCGGCGTACATCACCAACGCGGGCGGCACCGTCAACAGCGGGCCGTACACCGGCAGGCTCTACGCGCCCGACGCCGCCATCGACACGCTCGTCGGCCAGTGGAAGACCGCGGTCTCCGCCGTCGCCAACAAGCAGGTCGGCACCATCACCGCCAACATCGGCCGCGCCCCGGCCGCCTCCGGCGAGTTCCCGCTCGGCAACCTGATCGCCGACTCGCAGCTGGCCGCCACCAAGGCCGACGGCGGCGCGCAGATCGCCTTCATGAACCCCGGCGGCGTCCGCACCGACCTCACCTTCACCCAGTCGGGCAGCGAGGGCGACGGCGTCGTGACGTACGGCGAGGCCTTCGCGGTCCAGCCGTTCAACAACCTCACCCAGGTGATCACCCTCACCGGGGCCGAGCTCAAGACCGTGCTGGAGCAGCAGTTCGCCGGCGGCCCGAACAACCAGGTCGCGGCCGGCCGCATCCTGCAGCCCTCCTCGAACTTCACCTACTCCTACTCCACGAGCGCCGCCTGGGGCACCAAGGTGTCGGACATGAAGATCGACGGCGTCCCGGTGACCGACACCCAGACCATCAAGGTCGCGGTCAACAACTTCCTGGTCGGCGGCGGTGACGCCTTCGCCCAGTTCGCCGGCCGTACGGACAAGTCGCTGTGGAGCGGCCCGCTGGACATCGACGCGTTCGTCGCCTACCTGAGCGCCAACTCGCCGGTGGCTCCCCCGGCCCCGACCCACATCACGGTCCTGCCGTAAAGGATCACTCCGAGGCCCGCACTTCGGTGCGGGCCTCTTCTTTTGTACGGCCGGCGTCATCGGTACGGCTGGGCCAGGCGAGCCATTTCGCACCCACCTCCCCCTCCAGGTCCACGCCATGGTGGCGAGCCAGCAGCAGGACATGGCACAGCACGTCCGCCACCTCCTCCCCGAACCGGCGGTCGATCTCCTCCCTGCTCAACCCCCTGGTCCTGGCCTGGCCCGTCCGCATGAGGTAGGCCTGGGTGAGCTCCCCCATCTCCTCCTGGAGCTTGAGCAGGAACCAGGCGTCGTCGCGCTCGATGCCCACCCTGTCGGCGTACGTCCTGGAGATCGACTCGATCTGTTCGCTGAGGCGCAGAAGATGCATGCGCCAGGAGCTTAATCAGCCCTCTCCCGGTCTCGAATCGGACAGACTCCCAGATATGCGACTTCTTGTGCTGGGAGGAACCGAGTTCGCCGGGCGTGCCCTGGTCGAGACCGCGCTGCAGCGGGGCGACGACGTGACCGTCTTCAACCGCGGCACCCACCAGGCCCCCGCGGACGTCACGGCGCTGCGCGGCGACCGCCTCACCGACCTGTCAGCGCTGCGCACCGGCACCTGGGACGTCGTCGTCGACACCTGGTCGTGGGCGCCCTCGGCCGTGCGCGACAGCGCCGAGCTGCTGAAGGACCGCGCCGGGCGATACGTCTACGTCTCCAGCTCGTCCGTGTACACCTATCCCAGCGCCCCCGGCTCCACCGAGGACGCGCCCGTCATCGACGGCGACCCGGGCGGGGGCGACGCCGACTACGCCCCGATGAAGCGCGGCGCCGAACTCGCCGTCCTGGAGGCCTTCGGCGATCGGGCCATACTCGCGCGTGCCGGGCTCATCATCGGCCCGTACGAGAACATCGGGCGCCTGCCGTACTGGCTCACCCGCATCGCCCGCGACGGCCAGGTCCTCGCCCCCGGGCCCGCCTCGCTCGGGCTGCAGTACATCGACGTGCGCGACCTCGCCGAGTGGTGCCTCGACACGACGGCGGGAGGCGCGTACAGCGTCATCGGGCCTCCCGGGTTCGCGACCATGGGCGAGCTGCTGGAGACGTGCGTGTCGGTGACGGGATCCGGGGCGGAGCTGCGGTGGGTGCCAGCCGAGCCGCTGCTCGCCGCCGGGGTGCGGCCATGGATGGACCTGCCGATCTGGGCGCCGCCTGGCGAGCTGTACGACTCTGTGCACGCCTTCGACACGCGGAAGGCAGCGGTGCGGTGCCGGCCTCTGGCGGAGACGGTGGAGGACACGTGGAGGTGGCTGCAGGAGCTCGGCGGCGTGGCGCCCCAGCGGGCGGACCGGCCCCGGGTGGGACTGGACGCGGAGGTGGAGGCCCGGCTGCTGGAGAAGCTGGCGGGCTGACCGGCGCGCCACGCGGCCGTCGGGTCCCCGACGGCCGCCCTCGACATCGGGTCCCTGACGGCCGCCCTCGACACTAGAACCGCCCGACGGAGGGTTCCAGCAGATCGAACACCCGACGCGCATCCCCCGACACCGCCGCCGCGATCTCGGCGTTGCTCTCCCCCGCCAGCGTACGGCGCTGCACCTCGGCGAAGATCACCCGATGCGCCCCCGCCAGCTGCGCGGCCACCGCCCGAGCCATCACGTCATCCAGCTCCCCGAACTCCCACGCCAGCGCCTCCTCCCGCTGCTCGTGCAGATCCCGCAGCCGCGCGACCAACGTCGGGCTCTCCGCGATCATCCGCGAGAACTCCTGCCCCGCGAACCCGATGATCGGATCCTGGGCCGCGACCCCCTCCAGCAGGCTCCGCCTCAGCGCCGCGAACACCGTCTCGCCCTCCCCCCGCGCGGCAGCCGTGGCCGCCAGCCCGGCGACGAACTGCTCGTGATGGTCGAGCGCCATGTCCTCCTTCCTCGCGAAGTAGTTGGTGACGGTCATCTTGGACACGCGGGCGGCCTGCGCGATCTCGGTGATCGTGGTCTTCTCGAAGCCCTGCTCCACGAAGAGCCGGGTGGCGGCGTCCGAGATGGCCTCACGGGTCTCCAGCTTCTTCTGCTCCCTCAGGTTCACGCTTCTTAGGTTAGTCATAAAATTATGTTGACAACAACTTAGGTTCGACATAATCTTAGGTCCATGCAGATCTCTGAATACCTCAACCAGATCGCCCGCATCCCCCTGCTCACCGCCGACGAGGAAGTCGTGCTGGCCGAGAAGATTGAGGCCGGGCTGTTCGCCCAGGAGCGCCTGGACAACCAGCCCGACTGCGACCCGGCCCTGCGCGCCGACCTCGAATGGCTCGCCGAGGACGGCCGCCGCGCCAGGCAGCGTTTCCTCGAGGCCAACCTCCGCCTGGTCGTCTCGATCGCCAAGCGCTACGCGGGGCGCGGGATGGCGTTCATGGACCTCATCCAGGAGGGGAACGTCGGACTGATGCGGACCGTGGAGAAGTTCGACCACCGGCTCGGCTTCAAGTTCTCGACCTACGCCACGTGGTGGATCAAGCAAGCCATCGGCCGCGCCCTCGCCGACCAGGCCCGCACCATCCGGGTGCCCATCCACATGGTGGAGCAGATCAACCGCCTCGCCCGCATCGAGCGCCAGCTGGGAGTCGAACTGGGCCGCGAACCGACCATCGAAGAGCTCGCCGCCGCGGCGGAGCTGACGGCCGAGAAGGTCACCGAGATCCAGGGCTACGGGCGGGAGCCGATCTCGCTGCACACACCACTCGGCGAGGAGAGCGGCGGCGAACTGGGGGACTTGATCGAGGACACCGCGGCCGTCGACCCGGCCATGGCGGTGGACGCCGAGTTCCTGCGCAGGGACATCGCCGACCTCCTGGAGACGCTGACCGAGAGGGAGGCAGGGGTGATCGCCATGCGGTACGGGCTCACCGGGGCGGAGCCGATGACGCTGGACGAGATCGGGCGGGTGTACGGGGTGACGCGGGAACGGATTCGGCAGATCGAGGCCAAGACCATGTCCAAGCTCCGGCACCCGGGGCGCTCGACGCGACTGCAGGAGTATGCGGCCGCATGAGGGGGCCGGGCGAAGGGGTGGTGGCGCAGCACCTCCGCTCGCTGGGCGCTCGAGGCGGCGTAGCGCGGGGTGCAGCGGGGACGGTCGAGCGCGTGGAGCTGACGAACAGGGGCGGAGCGCGCGGAGGCGGGCATGCGGAGGCGGGGCGAGTGGCGGAGGCAGGGGCGAGCAGGCCACGCACTGCGCAGCCCACCACCCACCGGACCGCCGAGACCGGGAACGACTGAGCCCGTTCGCGCGTTGGCAATCTCGATGCGGTTCATCGAGTCGAGCGACACGAGCATAAGGTCGTCGGTCATCACGTTCCGTCGGCCCGGCATCCCCATGCAGTTCGTCCTCTTCCCCATGGTCCACATCGCGGAGCCCGCCTTCTACGAAGAGATCACCGCCCGCCTGAAGGGCTGCGGGCTGATCGTGGCCGAGGGTTACCCCATGGCCGAGATGAAGCGCCTGCGGCGACTGGCCGAGTATCGGCTGGACGACCTGGTCGATCAGGTGGTCGCGATGGACATCGAGTCGCTGGGCATCCCGATTCTCTGGCCGGAGCACTTCCATTCGGACACCCCGCCCTCCAAGCTCGACGAGCTCCTGTCGGACGCGGGTGCGGTGGTGACGTGGTTGAGCCGGGTGGCGTTCCCGAGCAATCTGCCCGACATCGATGACACGTCGCGCAAGGATCAGCCCACGAACCGCATCGCGAAGGCGTGGAATCGCATCACGGTGGAGGACCGGGACAGGGAGCTCATCTCCGCCCTGGGGAAGATCTACAAGATGAAGCAGCAGCAGCCGCTGATGGTCGCGGTGCTGTACGGGGCGTATCACATGACCGCGGTGGCCGAGTTCCTGACGGACAAGCTGGGATACCAGCCTGTCAGCGCGGAGTGGTTGACAGTCCGGCATACCTGACCACAAGCCACCAAAAGGGCGTTGGATAGGCTGCCGCACGGCCCTGATATTCCGCCCGCGTCAGGAAGAGTTCGTGCGCGACATCACAGTGTTCAGCGGCAGTGCCCACCCCGAGCTGGCTGAGGAGATCTGCGCCCAGCTCGGCACTCCGCTCCATCCGGTCCGTGTCAGCAGGTTCGCCAACGACTGTCTCGAGGTCCAGCTCCAGGCCAACTGCCGCGAGCGTGACGTCTTCCTCATCCAGCCGCTCGTCCCGCCTGTGCAGGAACACCTGGTGGAGCTGCTGCTCATGCTGGACGCCGCGAAGGGGGCGAGCGCGGCCAGGACGACCGTCGTGATGCCGCACTACGCCTATGCCAGGTCGGACAAGAAGGATGCTCCGCGGATCTCGATCGGTGGGCGGCTGGTGGCCGATCTGCTGGTCACGGCTGGCGCGAGCCGGGTGCTGACGATGACGTTGCACTCGCCGCAGGTGCATGGTTTCTTCAGCGTCCCGGTCGACAACCTGCACGCGCTCAACGAGCTGGCCGCGCATTTCCAGAAGGCCGATCTGGCCAACACGGTGGTGGTCTCCCCCGACCTGGGCAACGCCAAGGAGGCGGCGGCCTTCGCGCGTATGCTGGGCGTCGAGGTGGCGGTGGGCGCCAAGCAGCGTTTCAGTGACGACCGGGTGGTCATCAGTTCGGTGATCGGCGACGTCGCCGGCAAGGACGTGATCGTCCTCGACGACGAGATCGCCAAGGGGTCGACGGTGATCGAGCTGCTCGCCCGGCTCAGGGAGCGGGGGGCCAGGAACGTGCGCATCGCCTGCACGCACGGGCTGTTCGCGAGCGGGGCCGTGGAGCGGTTGAGCGCCGAGCCGAACGTGGTCGAGATCGTCTGCACCAACACCGTGCCGGTTCCCAAGCCGAGCGACAAGCTCACCGTGTTGTCGATCGCGCCGGCGCTGGCCGAGGCGATGCGCCGGATCCACGACGGGCAGTCGGTGAGCGCGCTTTTCAGTACGTCATGAGGCGCGCCACGAGGAGCGCCACGAGGCACGGCGCGCATGTCACATCATGAGCACGTCACGAGGAGGAACGACCGAATGATCAGAGAGTCCTACCTGCTCGCCGCGAACTCCGCGGTGTCGTTGCTGGGCGATCCGGCGGTGGCCGCCGCCTGGCACAAGCCCAGCGCATTGACGGAGTTCTCGGTGGGCGGGCTGGCCGCGCACCTGGCCAACCAGCTCGTGCGCGTCGAGGACGTGCTGGCGGCCGACCGCAACGGCGGCGAGCTGATTCCCGTGCTGCAGCATTTCGTGCGCTCGCCGTGGGTGCAGGCGGGTCTCGATCACGAGAGCAACGTGAGCGTACGGCAGGGCGGTGAGAAGGTCGCCTCGGAGGGTCCGGAGACGCTCACGGCCAGGGTCACCCAGCTGCTCGGGCGCCTCACCCGGGACGTGCCCGCGCAGGAGCCGGAGCGGGTGGTCTTCCTGCCGTGGGCGGGCTGGTCGCTCGATCTGGACGACTTCCTGCTGACCCGCATGATGGAGATCGTCGTGCATTCCGACGACCTGGCGGCCAGCGTGGGCATCTCGACTCCCGAGCTGCCCGCCGAGGTGATCGAGCCGGTGGTCGATCTGCTGGCCAAGCTCGCGGTGTACCGCCATGGCCCGACCGCGGTGATCCGCGCGCTGAGCCGTACGGAACGGGCCCCTGCCACGATCAGCGCTTTCTGATCTCCACAAATACCAGCGGCCTCCCCCATCCGGGAGGCCGTCGGTATTTGTGGAATGAATCGTTCCGTTCTGATATAGTGGAACCAATCGTTCCGTTCCACAAAGAACTGGGGTGCATCACCATGACCTTCCTCGTCACCGGAGCCACCGGCACCGTCGGCCGCCACGTCGTCACCGAGCTGCTCGAGGCGGGCGTCCAGGTCCGTGCGCTCACCAGGAACCCGGCCAAGGCCGACCTGCCCGCGGGCGTCGAGGTGGTCGGCGGCGACCTGGCCGACCCCAGCAGCCTGCGCGGAGCGCTCAAGGGCGTCGTCGGCGTCCACCTGATCAACTTCGCGGGCGACGACTACGCGCCGCTCGAGAACGGCGACAAGCTCGTGGAGGTGCTCGCGGAAGCCGGCGTCGAGCGGGTGACCGTGCTCGGCGGGCGGGCCGACGGCCCGCTGGAGACTGCGCTGGCGGGAAGCACGCTGGAGTGGACGCTGCTCAACCCGGTCGAGTTCATGTCGAACACGCTGCAGTGGTGGGCCGACAGCGTGCGCTACCAGGGTGTCATCCGCGAGCCGTACGGCGAGCGGCTCAGCGCGATGGTGCACGAGCGCGACATCGCGGCGGTCGCGGCCACCGTGCTCGTCGAGGGCGGCCACGGCGGTCGCACCTACACGCTGACCGGCCCGGAAGCGGTGCGGACCACGGAGAAGGTCCGGCAGCTCAGCGAGGCGATCGGCAAGGAGATCCGCTTCGAGGAGCTGACCGAGGAGCAGGCCCGCGAGATGTGGGCGGGGTTCGGCATGGGGCAGGACACGATCGAGTTCCTGGTCGACGCGCTCGGCAACACCCCCGAGGTCGGCTACACCGTGGTGCCGACCGTCGAGGAGGTCACGGGGAGGAAGGCGCGCTCCTTCGCGCAGTGGGCCGGCGAGAACGCGGCGTCGTTCCGCTGACGGAGCGCCGTTCACGCGAAGCTGTAGTCGGGCAGCCGGTGCTGCCCGGCTGCGCGCTTCTCCCCCTCCTTGGCCATCCGGTCGAGCAGGAACCGCTTGCGGAACAGCAGGTTGCGCAGCCAGATGCCGTACCTCCTGCGCGGCGCGAGGAACCGCCCGGCGTTGCCCTGGGCGGCGCCCTTCGCGAAGGACCTGAGGATCTTTTCGTACCTGTCGAAAGCCGTGCGGTAGTCGGCCTGCGACAGCTCACCGGCCAGCACGTAGGCGGCGGTCAGGGCCAGGCCGGTGCCGATCCCGCCGAGGGTGTGCGCGTAGCCGGCGTCGCCGATCAGCACCACGCGCCCGGTGGAGTAGCGGTCGATCTCGACGTGGCCGATCGAGTCGAGGTAGACGTCCGTCGCCCCCGCCAGGGCGGTGAGGATCTCCGGACCGCGCCAGCCCAGCCCGCGGTAGGCGTCGAGCAGGATCCGCTTCTGCTCGTCGGCCGAGTAGCGGTCGTAGGTGAGCTCGGGCGAGGAGAAGACGAAGAACGTCGGCGACTTCGAGCCGCCGACCTGCACCATCCGTCCTGGCTCGTTGTAGCCGACGGCCTCGTGCGTGATGGGTGCCATGTCGACCAGGGCGTAGTAGTAGTTGAGGTGCTTGACGTAGTCCTTCTCGGGGCCGAAGGCCAGCCGGCGCACGTTGGAGTGGATGCCGTCGGCGCCGACGACCAGGTCGAAGGTGCGGGGCGCGCCCTCCTCGAAGGTCACGTGCACGCCCGAGGCCGTCTCGGTCAGCGAGGTGATCGAGTCCCCGAAGACGTACTCACAGGTCGACGAGGTCAGGTCGTGGAGGATCTCGGACAGGTCGCCGCGCAGGATCTCCAGGTCGCCGCCGGTGAACTCGCCCGGCATCACCGCGAGCGGTTCGCCGTCGCGGGAGACGAAGGTGACGTCGGCGCCGCCCGTCTGGCGGCGCCGCACCTCCTCCAGGATGCCCATGCGGCGCAGGAGCTCCATGTGGGTCTCGCCCTTGAAGTCGACCGCCTGACCGCCGGGGCGCAGGGCGGGGGCCCGCTCGACGATGGTGACGGTGGCGCCGTCGCGGGCCAGCCAGTAGGCGAGCGCGGGGCCGGCGATGCTCGCGCCGGAGATCAGGACCGTGGTGGTGTTCGTCATGGGTACAGGGTCGTGAGCGGCGCTGACAGGTGATTGATCAGTCGCTGACAATCCGGTCGAGGGTTGTCAGCGCCTCCTCGCGGCTCATCGCGGCCCCGCGGGCGAAGACCTCGGGGCGGTCGCGGACGGTCTCGGCGGTCCGCGCGACGTCGGGGTCGCCGACGGCGGCCGTGCCGCGCAGGGCCACGGCGACGCCGAGCAGGAGGGCCGCGTCGTCAGGGGGTACGGCACCGGCCAGGCCTTCCACGGCGTCGGCCAGGTCGCTGACCAGAGGCGAGCGCCGCGCCAGCCCCACAGCACGCTCGTGGAGCGCTCGGGCTTCATCGGGGGCGTCGCCCCTGACCCGGGAAAGGCGCCCCAGCGCCGTCAGTGCCCTGGCCTTGGCGCCCTCCACCACGAAGCCGCCCTGACCGGCCTCCGCCAGCGCCCGCTCCAGCAGCGTGCCCGCCTCCTCCAGCCGCCCCTCCAGCCGGGCCAGCTCCCCCAGCCCCAGCGTCGAGCGCCCTGGCTGGCCGGCCTTGCGGAACAGCTCGTCCGCCCGGCGGTAGTCGTCGGCCGCCCCCTTGAGATCGCCCTCACGCACGAGCGCCTCCGCCCGCCGTACGAGAATGTCGCCGCACTCCTCCAGCGCTCCGAGCTCCTCCAGCAACACCAGCGCCTCCTCCCGCAGTGCGCGGGCACGCTGCCACTGGCCGCGCCAGGTCGCCACCATCGCCAGCCCGTCGAGCCCCTGCGCCACGCCCCACCGCTCGCCCAGCTCGCGGAAGGCCGCCAGCACCGCCTCCAGCTCCCGCTCGGCGCCGGCGGGGTCGCCGCCCATGGCCAGCAGCAGCGCGCGGCCGAGCCGGTTGAGCGCCCGGGTCCACGGCTCGCTGTCCAGCAACGTCACGTTGTCGGAGTCGAACGGCCCGGCGAGCATGCCGAACATCGCCACGACGAACGGATGACGGAACGGCGTCCGCGTGCCCCTGATGATCGCGGCCGCCCGTTCCCAGTGCGGCGGCCGCGCCCTGGGTACGGCGTGCACGACGCAGGCGACGTAGCTCTCCTCCTGGCCAGGAAGCTCCTCCAGCAGCCCCGCCGCCAGCTCGCCCGCCTCGCTCCTGCGCCCGCTCAGCCACCAGTACGCGGCCAGCGCGGAGATCATCTGCCGTCCGGTCAGCGGGTCGTGGCGCAGGGCGGCCATCAGGTTCGCGTGGTCGGCCGTGAGCGTGGCCAGCCATTCCAGCTGCTCGGCCCCGCGCAGGTGACCGTCGGCGCGGCGGGCGAGCTCCAGGTGGTAGGCGGCGTGCTCGGCGGCGACCCCGGGTGGCTGGTGGGCGGCGCAGAAGAGGCGGATCGTCTCCAGCATGCGGTAGCGCCCTCCGTCGATCACGACCAGGGACTTGTCGACGAGGTCGGTGACGTCGCCGCAGATCTCCTCGGCGGCCTCCAGCGTCGCCCCGCCCGCGAAGATCGAGAACCGGGCGGCCTGCCTTTGCTCCTCCGAGGTCAGCAGGTCCCAGCTCCAGCCGACCACGGAGGTGAGGGTCTGGTGCCTGGCGGCTGCCGTACGGTCGCCCCTGGACAACAACCGGAAACGCCCGTCGGCGGCCAGGCGGGCGGCGATCTCCTCGACGGGGAAGGTGCGCAGCCGGGCCGCGGCGAGCTCGATGGCCAGCGGCAGGCCGTCGAGGGTGGCGCAGATCGCCGTGACGGCGCCGGCGTTGGCGTCGGTGAGCTCGAAGCCGGGCCGTACGGCTGCCGCCCGGTCGGAGAACAGGCGCACGGCGGGGTAGGCCGCGGCCTCGGCGGCTCCCTGGCCGGGCGAGGCCGGGAGCGGCGGCGCGGGCAGGGGCGCGAGGGGGACGAGGGTCTCGCCGGTGAGGCCCAGCGCCTCCCGGCTGGTCACCAGGACGCGCAGTCCGCGGCACTCGCCCAGCAGGCGCCGCATCAGCCTGGCGACGGCGACGACCACCTGCTCGCAGTTGTCGGCCACGAGCAGCAGGTCGCGGTCGGCCAGGGCGATGGCCAGGCGGTCGGCGGGGTCGCCGACGGGCTGCAGGCCGCTCTCGCGCACGCCGAGCGCGCGCAGCACGGCCGGGGCGACGCCGGCCTCGTCGGAGACGGGCGACAGGTCGACGAAGCAGACCTCGCCCGCCTCCCGGGCGGCGAACTCGGTGGCCAGGCGCGTCTTGCCGACCCCACCGGGCCCCACGAGCGTCGTCAGCCGGGGCCTGCCGACCCCGCCGGGTCCCACGAGCGTCGTCAGCCGGGGCCTGGCGCCCTCGACGGCGTCCGCGGACGGCGACGGGCGGGACGGGCCGGCGCCACGTCCACCGGCCTGCGCCCCCAGGAAGCGTAGTTCCGCCTCGCGGCCCACGAAGCTCGTCAGCGGCGCCGCCACCCCGGCCCGGGGAGCGGGCCGCTCGGCGCGCAGAATCGCCACGTTGAGCTCGGCCAGCTCGGGCGAGGGATCGGCGCCCAGCTCGTCGGCGAGCCGCCGCCGGGCCGCGTCGAAGACCGCCAGCGCCTCCGCCTGCCGCCCGGCCTGCTGCAGCGCCCGCATGAGCAACCCGACGAGGCGTTCACGCAGCGGATGAGCGTCGACGAGCTCCCGCAGCGCGGCCACGGACGCACCTCCGGCCCCCTGGGCCTCCGCACCGCCCCCCGGCAGGCGCAGCCCGGCCTCCGCCAGGTCCTCCAGGGCCGACAGCCGCAGTTCCTCCAGCCGAGCCACCTGCGCCTCCCCGAAGGGCAGGTCGGGTAGGGCGGGGCCGCGCCACAACGCCAGCGCCTCACGCAGCGCCGCGGCGGCCGGCGCGGGATGCCCGGAGGCCAGCAGCCGCCGCCCCTCCCCTGCCAAGGCCTCGAACCGGTGCACGTCGACGGATCGCGCGGGCACCGCCAGCCGGTAACCGACGGCGTCGAACTCGACGGGCAGATGGCGCCGCAACCGGGAGACCTGTGCCTGCACCGCGTTGGACGCGCCGGCCGGTGGCGCGTCGCCGTACTGCCAGTCGATCAGTTGCTCCAGCGAGACGACCCGCCCAGCGTTGAGCAGCAGCATCGTCAGCAGCGCGCGCGGCCGGGGCCCGCCGACGGCGATCTCCTCGCCGTCGGCCGAGCGGACGACCAGGGGGCCGAGGATGCCGAAATCCATGGCCGATTCTCGCATTTCTTGTATTTCCTACCTAATGTGTGGAGAATCGAGGACATGTCGTCCTTCACCGTAACCCCAGTGGCAGGCCGCATCGGCGCCGAGATCTCAGGCGTGAAGCTCGGCGGCGATCTGTCCGCGGACACCGTGGCCCAGGTGCGCGAGACCCTGCTCTCCCGCAAGGTCGTCTTCTTCCGCGGCCAGGACCACCTCGATCAGGAAGGCCAGATCGCCTTCGCCAAGAGCCTCGGCGAGCTGACCACGGGCCACCCGACGCTGCCCTCGCTCGGCGGGCACGTCCTCGACCTCGACTACAGCAAGGGCCAGAAGGTGGACCGGTGGCACACCGACGTCACCTTCATCGAGCGCCCGCCCCTGGCCTCGGTCCTGCGCGCGATCGAGCTGCCGCCCGCGGGAGGCGACACGCTGTGGGCCAACACAGTCACCGCCTACGAGACGCTCCCGTCGGAGCTGCGGGCGCTGCTCGACGGGCTGCACGCGGTGCACACCAACCAGTACGACTACGCGCGCGTGGCCTTCTCCGACGACCCCGAACGCACCAGGAAGTACGCGGAGATCTTCGCCTCCACGGTGTTCGAGACGCTCCACCCGGTGGTGCGGGTGCACCCGGAGACCGGCGAGCGCTCGATCCTGCTCGGCGACTTCGCCCGCCGGATCTCCGGCTATCCGGCGCACCTGTCGAACAGCGTGATCAAGCTCGTGCAGGAGCACGTCACCAGCGTGGAGAACACCGTGCGCTGGCGCTGGGCGCCGGGTGACGTGGCCGTCTGGGACAACCGCGCCACCCAGCACCGGGTGGTGCACGACTTCGCGGGACCGCGCCGCCTGCACCGGGTGACCGTGGCGGGCGACGTGCCGGTCGGCGTGGACGGCCGCGCCAGCCAGGTCCTGGCCGGCGGGCCCGCCATCGACTACTCGCCGGTGGCCGCCGCGTAGTGACAGGCCACCTGCGGTTCAGGTACGGCAGGCAGGACGGCGAGCGGCTCACCCTTGCACTTGCCGTCCACACCGGCCTCGGCGGCCCTGCCGGCGCCCAATACCTGGCACCGCGGATGGAACCGGCAGCCGCCGGGCACCCGAGTGGGGTCCGGCGGCTCGCCGGTCAGCACGACCGGTTCCGGCGACTCCGGCAGCACCGACAGCAGCGCCTGTGTGTACGGATGCCGAGGAGCGGTGAGCACCTGCTCGACGGGACCCGACTCGACGATCCTGCCCAGATACATGACCGCGACCCGGTCGGCGATGTTCCACGCCAGCCCCAGGTCGTGGGTGACGACGAGCGCCGACAACCCCAGCTCCTCGCGCAGCCGCAGCAGCAGGGCGAGGATCTCGCCCCGCACCGAGGCGTCGAGCGAGGCCACCGGCTCGTCGGCGACCAGCAGCCGCGGCGCCAGGGCCAGCGCTCCGGCGATGACCACACGCTGGCGCTGCCCGCCGGACAGCTCGTGCGGATAACGCAGGAAGAACCGCTCGGGAGGCCGCAGCCCGGCGCGGGAGAGCGCGTCGCGGACGATCTCCTGCTCGTCGGCCAGCCCGTGGATGCGCGGGCCCTCGGCGACCGCCTCGTAGACGGTGTGCCGGGGGTTGAGCGAGCCCGTCGGGTCCTGCAGCACGAGCTGGACCTCGCGGCGGTAGGCCTTCAGCGCGCGCGAGCCGTAATCGAGCCCGCCCCCGCCGTACAGGACCTGGCCCGAGGTGGGGCGCTCCAGGCCGAGCAGGGTCCTGGCCAGGGTCGTCTTGCCGCAGCCCGACTCCCCGACCAGCGCGACGATCTCGCCCTCGCCGATGGCGAGGTTGACCCCGTCGACGGCCCGCGCCTTGCGTCCGCGCGAGGCGAACTGCACGTGCAGGTCGCGGGCCTCCAGCAGGGTCTTGCGTCCGGTGAGCACCTCGGTCACGTCGCCTCCACTGAGGTCTTGCTCGGCTCGCTGCCACCGGTCTCGGAAACAGGCGGATCAGGCAGCACGTGCACGCACGCCGCGCTGCGGCGCTCGCCGGCGGGCCACAACTCCACGTCGATGGAGGTGCACGTGTCGAGCGCCACCGGGCAGCGAGGATGGAACGGGCACCCGGCCGGCATGTCCATCGGGTCGGGCGGGTCGCCGCCGAGGCCCTTGGGCGCCATGCGCGAGGCCGGGTCGCCGACCGTGGGGAAGGCCGCGGCCAGCGCCCGGCTGTACGGGTGCTTGGCGTCGTGGAACACCTCGTGAGAGGGTCCCACCTCGACGAGCCGCCCGGCGTACATGACGCCGAGCCGGTCGCACATGTCGGCCAGCACCGACAGGTCGTGCGAAA
Organism: Nonomuraea sp. NPDC050663; assembly: GCF_044456985.1. NCBI lineage: Bacteria > Bacillati > Actinomycetota > Actinomycetes > Streptosporangiales > Streptosporangiaceae > Nonomuraea > Nonomuraea sp. NPDC050663. The sequence goes on along the minus strand of NZ_JBITGL010000008.1, from coordinate 464,532 downwards.
TCATGATCAGCGAGATGCCGTGCTCGGCGATCAGCTTCTTGATCAGCGTCAGCACCTGCGCCTGGACCATGACGTCGAGCGCGGTGGTCGGCTCGTCGGCGATGATCAGCCGTGGCTCGCAGGCGAGCGCCATGGCGATCATGACGCGCTGCCGCTGGCCGCCGGAGAGCTCGTGCGGGTAGGAACGCGCCCGCCAGGCGGGCAGGCCGACCTGGGCCAGGAGTTCGGCCACCCGCTTGTCGGGCTCTTTGGTGGTCCCGTGGACGATCATCGGCTCGGCGATCTGCTCGCCGATGCGCCTGACCGGGTTGAGCCCGTGCTGGGCGCCCTGGAAGACGATCGACGCGGAGGCCCAGCGCACCGCGCGCAGCCGCCCCCACTTCATCGCGGCGACGTCTTCACCGTCGAGCAGGATCCGGCCGTCGACGCGCGTACCGCTGGGAAGCAGCCGCAGCAACGCCATGGCCAACGTCGACTTGCCGGACCCCGACTCGCCCGCGATGCCCAGCGCCTCGCCGGCACCGAGGTCGAGAGAGACGTCGCGCACCGCGGCCACCTCGCCGGAGGCGATGCGGTAGGTGACGGACAGGTCTTGCAACGAGAGCAGGCTCACCGGGACACCCCTCGCAGACGTGGGTTGAGCACGGCCTCCAGCGCACGGCCGCAGAGGGTGAAGGCCAGCACCACCGCGACGATGCACAGGCCGGGCGAGAGGATGTACCACCACGCGCCGTTGGTCAGCGCGCCGTAGTCGCGGGCGCCGCGCAGCATGCTCCCCCACGACGTCGACCCGGTGGTCGCGCCGAGGAAGGCCAGCGTGGACTCCGCGACGATCGCGCTGGCGACCTGGAGCGTGGTGTTGGCCAGCACGAGCGGCGCCACGTTGGGCAGCACGTGCCTGGTCATGATGTGCCAGTGGCCGGCGCCGAGCGCCTTCGACCGCTCGATGTACGGCCTGGCCTCGACCGCGAGCGTCTGCGCCCGGATCAGCCTGGCCGTGGAGGCCCAGGAGGTGACCCCGATCGCCAGGATGATCGTGAAGCTGCTGCCGCCCAGGATGGCGGAGAGCACCAGGGCCAGCACCAGCGACGGCAGCACCAGGAACCAGTCGGTGACGCGCATCAGCCCCGCCGACAACCATCCGCGGAAGTGGCCGGCGGCGATGCCGACGACCGTGCCGATGACCATGCTGAGCAGGGCGGCCAGGAAGCCGATGAACAGCGAGACGCGCGAGCCCCACATGAGCATCTGCAGCACGGACCGGCCGGACTCGTCGGTGCCCAGGAGGTAGTCGAGGCTCGGCGGATCCATGTCCTTGCCGGTGGCCTTGGTCACGTCCATGATCGACGCGTCGCTGATCAGGGGCGTGAGCAACGCGATGAGCACGGCCAGGCCGAGGATCACCGCGCCCACCACGCCGGCCCGCTGCTTGCGGAACTGCTGCCAGAACCGGCCGAGCCCGGCCTTGCGACGCTCCCAGACGATGGTTGTCATGCCGCCCTCACCCTCGGGTCGAGCAGGTGATAGACCACGTCGGCCAGCGTGTTCATGATGATCACCGCGATGCAGACCACCAGGAACGCGCCCTGCATCACCGGGAAGTCGGGTCCCTTGATCGCCTCGACGAACAACAGCCCGAGGCCCGGCCACGAGAAGACGTACTCGACCGTGACCGCGCCGCCGACCACGAAGCCGATGTGGATGAACACCAGCGTGACCGTCGGCAGGAGCGCGTTGGGTACGGCATGGCGGCGCCGTACCAGGTCGTCGCGCAGTCCCTTGGCCCTGGCCGTGGTCACGTAGTCCTGGCCGATCTCGTCGAGGAGCGAGGAGCGCATGACCAGGAGGTACTGCGCGTAGACCACCGCGACCAGGGTGAGGCAGGGCAGGACCATGTGATGGGCGACGTCCAGGATGTAGGCGAAGCCGTCGGGCGCGTCGACGCTGTCCATGCCCCGGGTGGGGAACATGCCCGGGATCGGGCCGATGCCCGCGGCCAGGGTCATGAGCAGCAGCAGGCCGAGCCAGAACGTCGGCACCGACCAGAGCACCAGTGAGATCGCGGTGGAGTAGCGGTCGAAGCGGCCGCCGTGGTTCCAGGCCGCGCGGGTGCCCTGCCACAGGCCCAGGCTGACCGCGATGACCAGGCCGACGCCGGTGAGCAGGAGCGTGGAGCCGACCTTCTCGCCGATCAGGTCCATGACCGGCCGCCGGTACTCGTAGGAGGTGCCGAAGTCGAACCGCACCGCCCGCACGACGAAGTCGACGAACTGGTTGAACACCGGCTGGTCCAGCCCCATCTGCTTGCGCAGCAGCTCGATCTGGTCGGGACTGAGCGGCACGTCGCGCGTGTAGGCGATGACCGGATCGCCGGGGATCAGGCGGAACATGAAGAACGTCGCCACGATCACCATGGCGATGCTGACCAGCGCCCCGCCCACCTTGGTCAGCGCGTAGCGGAGCGTGCCGCGGGCGGGGCGATCCTCGGGAAGACCCGCCGCCACCTCGGCGGCGGGTCCCGTGTCGATCGGAGCGGTCACTCTCGGTCGTCCGCCGTGGTCTTGCGGCGCCTGGCGAGCAGGACACCGGCCAGGCCCAGGACGACCACACCGCCGATGATGCCGATGATCAGGCCGGTGTTGGAGCCGCCGCCCGAGGCGGTCGCGCTGCCGGGGTCGGCCTTCACGTCGGCGGTGTACATCGGCCAGCCGCTGCTGCCGCCGTAGAGGATGCCCTCTCCGCTGCGGCCGGCGGGCACCGGCTCGATGCTGGTGATCTTGTCCTTGCGGTAGAGCTCGAGGTTGTTCGGGTAGTAGATCGCGATGACCGGAGCGTTGACGTAGAGGTTCTTCTGCATCTGCTTGATCAGGTCGGCGCGCTTGGCCCGGTCCAGCTCCTTGAGCTGGTTGGTGTACAGGTCCTCGTACTCCTTGTTGCACCAGAACGACTCGGTGCCGCCGCCGTCACCGGTCGGGGTGGGCCGCCGGCTGCACAGGTGCGTGGCCAGGACCTCCTCCGGGTCGGGGTTGACCGACCAGCCGCTGATGGCGATGTCGAAGAGCGCGGTGGAGCCGGTCTCCTCGGTGAACTGGTTGGAGTCGAGCTGCTTGGTCGTCAGCGTGATGCCGATCTCCTTGAACCAGCCGGTGAGGTACTGCGCCAGCTTCTCCTCCGTCGGGGTCTCCGTGTGGATGGTGAAGCGGAACTCCAGCTTCTTGCTCGGGTCGTCGGGCATGGTGCGGACGCCGTCGGCGCCCTTCTTGTAGCCCGCGTCGTCGAGGATCTGGTTGGCCTTGGCCAGGTCGAAGGCGACCTTGTCGGCGCCTTCCGCCTGCCAGAAGAAGTCCTGGTACATCGGCGGCACGATCGAGCCGTCGGCGGGGACGGCCAGGCCGTTCTGGACCTGGTCGACCAGGGCCTGCTTGTCGATCGCGTAGTGCAGCGCCTGCCGTACCTTGACGTCCTTCAGCGCCGGGTGGCCGTCGCCGACGGGCTTGTCGTCGCTGGTGGTGGCGCCGTGGTTGATCTGCAGGTAGGCCGCACGACGGCCGGGGGTGTTCCACTGCGTGATGGTCGCGTCGCCCGCGCCCGCTTCGTACTGCGGGGCGGCCAGGCGGCCGATGAGGTCGATCTCACCCTTCTTCAGACCGGCGATCGCGGCCTCGGGGTTCTCGTAGAAGATGACCTGCAGCTCGTTGATCTTGGCCTGGCCGCGCCAGTAGTTCGGGTTGGCCTTGAGCTTGACGTACTGGTCCTTCTTCTGCTCGTACGGGATGTACATGCCGTTGACCGCAGGGTTGTCCTCGGCCTCGTACGCGCCGATGTCGGCCTGCTTCTCCCAGGCGGCCTTCGGCACGATCGGAATCGGATTCTCCAGCATGGAGGCCTGCGGCGCCTTCGTCTTGATGACGAGGGTGCGGTCGTCGGTGGCCGTCACGGTCTCGAAGTTCTCGACGGCCGGGCCGTTGCCGGTCTTGGCCTTGTCGTCCGTCATGATCTTGTTGAAGGTCCACGCGGCGTCGTGGGCGGTCACGGGGGTGCCGTCCGACCACTTGGTGTCGCGGATCTTGAACGTCCACGTGAGACCGTCGGGCGAGGTCTCCCACGACTCCGCCAGATCCGGGCTGGGCGCCAGGGTCTTGGGGTCGGGCGTGGTGAGGAACAGGTAAGACCAGCGCTGCAACTGACCCGCGATGAGGCGAACCGCCTTGAACGGGTTCATCGAGTCGACGGACTGCGTCGAGCCGATGCGCAGAACCTTCTTACCCGCAGGGGGGTCAGCCAGGGCGGCCTGACCCTGGACGGTCAGTAAAAACACGACCCCGAGCGCCGCCAGGCGCGCGAGCCATTTAGTCATCTGTGCCTCACCTTCAGGCGGGGGTTACCTGTTGAGAAGAAGGCACACCCTACGGGTGTCGTGCGTCAACGAATGACGGAGAATTGTTTCATTCTTGTTGCATTCCGCGACGTAAATTTTCAGACGATACGGTCGGGGTATGCGTCTCCGCCTCGCCGTCGCCGCCATGATCACCATTGCCGCAGGTCTGGCTACGAGAAAGTTCACCGGCTGGCCCTACCTCGGGGACGCGCTCTACACCGTGTTGATCTATCTGCTGGTGTTGCTCGTGCGGCCCTCGCTGAAACCCCTCTGGGCCGCGCTGATCGCGATCGGCGCCAGCTGGTTGATCGAATTCGCCCAGCTCGCCGGAATTCCTCCCCTGCTCCAGCCGCTCCTCGGCAGCACCTTCAACGCCCCCGACCTGTTCTGGTACACCGCGGGCGGGCTGGCCGCCTGGCTCGCGCACGAAAAAGGCCGGGCACTGGCCCGGCCTCTTTCCACACGACGTCAGTGACAACCACCGCCCCCGCAGCACGAACCACCCGCCTGCTGCAGGAGCTCGACCTTGGGGGCAAGCTCGTAGCCGGCCTCGGCGACCGCGGCGCCGATCAGCGACTCGTCGACCGGCTCCGCGCTGGTCACGGTGACCGCCTTCGTCGCAAGATCCACCTTGACCCCGCTGACCCCGGCGACCTTGCCCACCTCAGCCGTCACCGAGCTCACGCAGTGACCGCACGTCATGCCCTCAACCTGGTATGTAGTAATCGTCATGGCGCCACTATACCCCCTGGGGGTACATCGTGGGTAGGGGACCCCCATGATGACCATTGCCTTCCTCGTCGCCCCCGAGGGCGTCGAGCAGATCGAACTGACCGAGCCGTGGAAGGCCGTCAAGCAGGCCGGTGGCACCGCCCTGCTGGTCTCCACCGAGCAGGGACAGGTGCAGGGCTTCAATCACCTGGACAAAGGTGACCAGTTCGCCGTCGACGCCACCGTGGAGAGCACCTCCTCGGCGGAGTTCGACGGCCTCGTCCTGCCCGGCGGGGTCGCCAACCCCGACCATCTCCGCACCGTCCCGGGCGCCGTACGCTTCGTCCGCGACTTCTTCGAGTCCGGCAAGCCCGTGGCCGCCATCTGCCACGCGCCCTGGACCCTCATCGAGGCCGACGTCGTGCGCGGACGCACCCTGACGTCCTGGCCCAGCCTCCAGACCGACCTGCGCAACGCGGGCGCGACCTGGGTGGACCAGGAGGTCGTGGTCTGTACGGCGGGCCAGAGCACCCTGGTCACCAGCCGCAAGCCCGACGACCTCAAGGCCTTCTGCCAGGCCGCCATCGACACCTTCAGGAGCGCCTAACGGATCGGGATCTCCTCATGGACGCCGTCGTCGCCGGCGTCGAGCGTGACGCTGGTGACGGCGTCCGGAGGAGCGGGGTAGTACACGAACACCCGGTTCCTCATCGTCGGCTTCAGGAACAGCAGCCGCCCCTCGGCGTAGGCCTCCTCGCCGATGCGCAGGCCGAAGTAGCGCGCCTTGCTCGCCGGGTCGACCACCGTGAACTGCGCGAAGTCGGCGGTCGACGACCACCGGTGCATGATGCTGCCGAACGGCGTGAACGCCGAGTTGTGGTCGCGGCTCCCGGTGTTGGTCACGTCGAAGACGCCCACCAGGTAGGCGCCGTCGCGGTAGAAGGGATGCACGTCGACCGTGAGCGTGGTGTTCCTGGCCCGGTGCTCGAAGCTCGTCACGACCTCGCCGTCGTCCTCGTGGAAGGCCGAGTCGGCGATGCCGCCCCGCCCCGGGGTGGTCGTCGTGGCACCGGTCGAGCCGGGCGTCTCCTGCTTGATCGAGTAGGAGATCTCCACCCGGCGGTTACGGGCCCGGCCGTCGGGGTTGTCCCTGCCGTCCACATCGTTGGGCGCGACCGGCTCCGCGGCGCCCCGGCCACTGGCCCGGTAGACGTAGTCGGAGCCCAGCCTGGCCTCCAGGTAGGCCTGGACGGCCCTGGCGCGCCTGACCGAGAGCGGCAGGTTGTAGGCGTCCGAGCCCTTGCCGTCGGTGTGTCCCACGATGGCCACCGGCGGCCTGGCGGGGTCGGCGCGCCTGCGCGTCTCCTCGGCCACGTCGTCGAGCACCGACCTGGCCCTGGCGGTCAGCGTGGCCTTGTCGAAGGCGAACAGCACGTCGCTGCGCAGGGCGATGGTCTCGGTCTGGCCGTCGTGCCGCGTCGAGCGCTGCGGTGACTCGACCAGCTCGCGCAGGTCCTCGATCTGCACGTACGGCGTGCCGCCCGGCTGCTCGACGGGGAAGCGCACGACGTCGCCGGGGACCGGGTCGCCGTCCTTCCCGGTAGGTGCGGGCGGCGGCCCCGGCTCGGAGTCGCCGACCGGCACCCCGGCGAACTCCCCCAGGGCTCCGGGGGCGACCACGGTGATCTCTTTCAGATCCTCGGGCAGGCCCGGAAAGTAAACCTCTACCGGATATCGGACGTCCGAATACAGGAAGACCTCGCGCCGCGTGCCGTACGCCTTGCCGTCCTTCTTCTCCAGCAGCGGCCGGTAGACCTTTCCGCCGACCGTGTCCATCAGGTAGAAGCGCGAGAAGTCGTCGTCGGTGATTCCGCTGAAAGCGCCCTGCCCGCTGGTGTTCTCGTCGTCGACCTTGGGGATGACCTCCATCCGGAGCAACGCGTGCTCACCCTGGCGTTCGACCGAGGTGACGGTCAGCTCGTACGGCTCCGCGGGCAGGCCGGCGAGCGCCGTGCGCGTGAAACCCTCGGGCGCCGGAGCCGCGCTGGAAACCGCCGGCGGGGAAGGGGTCGGGGCTTGGGGTTGAGTCGCCGGACTACAGGCGGCCAAGGCCATGACGGCCGCCGCGGGTATCGCTTTGCGAATCATTTACCGCAGCTTATTAGGACTTGTCCGTAATAAAGACCAGGGCTAGCGCACGAGAGCCGAATGGTCTAAATGTAGGCCAAAAGGAGTCCTGCATGATCGAGCTCGTCCAGGAGTGGGCGGGGCTACCCGTCCGCGAGGTTCCGATCAAAGGCGGCCTGAGCCACCGCATTTCCCGGGTGGAATGCGACGACGGACGCCGCTGGCTGCTGCGGGTGCTCGATCCGGCGGTCTGCGTGGCGGGGCTGGGCATCCCGCTCGAACAGGAGATCGCCAACACCGCGCTGGCCGCCTCCACCGGGGTCGGCGCGGGACTGGTCATGCGATGGAACGACCATCACGTGCTGCTGCTGGAATACCTGGACGGCGTGACGCTCGACGCGGCGGGGGTCGCGGCGAACATCGAGGGCATCGCCGAGGCCTGCAAGCAGCTGCACGCGGGACCACGCTTCGTCAACGACTTCTCGATCTTCGACAAGCTGCGGGAGTTCCTGCGCATCTGCCGCGACAACGGGCTCGACAGGCCTGCCGGATACGACGACGTGCTCCCCCTGGCGTGGGAGATCGAGCGGGCCATGCCCCGCGTGCCGACCGTGCCGTGCCACAACGACCTGCTCGCGGAGAACTTCATCCTGACGCCCTCGGGTGTCCGGATCGTCGACTACCAGCTCTCCGGGAACAACGATCCCGCCTTCGAGCTGGGCGACATCGCCGCGGAAGCGGACTTCGACCCTGACCGGACGGCGAGGCTGGCCAGGGCGTACGGCATCGACGTGGCCAGGGTGCGGCTCTTCCTGATCATGTCGAACCTCACGTGGACGCTCTGGTTCTCGGTCCACCACGGGCTCATGGCCAGGCAGGCCGACTTCGACTACGCAGCCGAGGCGGCCGACAAGTTCGCGCAGGCCGTACGAGATCTGAATGACCCATCGTTCGGTCAGCTGATCGACAAGGTAAGGAGCGACCCCCCATGACAGTCGACGAGGACGCGAAACGACTCGCTGAACTCGGCTACAAGCAGGAACTGGCCCGCACATGGTCGGGCTTTTCCAACTTCGCCATCTCCTTCTCCATCATCTCGATCCTGGCCGGCTGCTTCACCACGTTCGGACAGGCCTGGAACAATGGCGGACCGGTCGCCATCTCCTGGGGCTGGCCCGTCATCTCGATCTTCATCCTGATCATCGGCTTCAGCATGTCGGAGCTGGTGAGCGCCTACCCGACCGCGGGCGGCATCTACTGGTGGGCGGCCAAGCTCGGCAAGCCCATCCACGGGTGGTTCACCGGCTGGCTCAACCTCATCGGCCTGGTCGCGGTCACGGCCAGCGTCGACTACGGCTGCGCGACATTCCTCAACATCACCCTCAACCGGCTCACGGGCGGCGCCTGGGAGAACACCCTCACGAACGCGTTCCTGCTGTTCGTGATCGTGCTGGTGCTGCACGCCCTGATCAACATCTTCAGCCACCGGCTCATCTCGCTGCTGCAGAACGTCTCGGTCTGGTGGCACGTCGCCGGCGCGGCGGTCATCGTGGGAATCCTGATCTTCGCTCCGGGCGAGCACCAGACGATCGGCTTCGTCTTCACCGAGACGATCAACAACTCCGGCTTCGACAACAGCGCCTTCTGGTTCTACGTGCTGCCGCTGGGCTTCCTGCTCACGCAGTACACGATCACCGGCTTCGACGCCTGCGCGCACGTGTCGGAGGAGACGCAGGGCGCGGCCAAGTCGGCGGCGCGCGGCCTGTGGCAGTCGATCTTCTACTCCGCGATCGGAGGCTGGATCCTGCTCCTGGCCTTCCTGTTCGCCGCGACCAACGTGGACGAGATCAACAAGCAGTTCGGCTTCGTCGGTGCGATCTTCGACACCGCGCTGCCCGCCAACCTCGCCACCGCGGTCTTCGCCATCTCCACCATCGGCCAGTTCTTCTGCGGCATGAGCTGCGTGACGTCGATGTCGCGCATGACCTACGCCTTCTCGCGCGACGGCGCGGTGCCCGGCTGGCGGCTGTGGTCGCGCGTGGACCGCAACCGCACGCCGGTCAACGCCATCCTCGCCGGGTGCGCGGCGGCCGGGCTGCTGACCCTGCCCGCCCTCTACGCGCCCGCCGGCTCGGGCACCCCCGTGGCCTTCTACGCCGTCGTGTCGATCGCGGTGATCGGCCTCTACCTGGCCTTCCTCATCCCGATCTGGCTGCGGCTGCGCATGGGCGACGCGTTCGTGCCCGGCCCGTGGACGCTCGGCCCGAAGTACAAGGTGCTCAACTGGATCGCGGTGATCGAGATCGCGATCATCTCGATCTACTTCATCATGCCGCTGTCACCCGCCGGAGTCCCCGGCAATCCCGCGTTCGCCTGGACATCGGTGAACTACGCGCCGCTCGCGGTCGGTGCGGTCCTGCTCGGCATCTCGCTGTGGTGGACCCTGTCGGCCCGCAAGTGGTTCACCGGCCCGCGCCGCAACGTCGACGAGGTGCCGGCTCCATGACCCGACGCCGCCTTCGGGGTCAGGCGCGGACCTCGAAGGCGGCCCTCACCGCGTCGCGCACGTCGTCCATCGAGGCCGCACCCAGCTCGCGCTTGACCGACGTCATGTCGACGTCGGGCATCCCGCACGCCACCGCCCACTGCCACGGCTCCATGTCGCCGTCGACGTTGAGCGCGAAGCCGTGACTCGTCACCCGGCGCGACTGGCGCATGCCGATCGAAACGATCTTGCGGCCGGTGGTGGTCCACACCCCGGTGAGCAGCTCGGAGCCGGGCGGCGTGTCACGCCGCTCGGCGGGCACGCCCAGCTTGCCCAGTGCCTCGACCAGGCGCAGCTCGACCTCGCGCACGTAGTCGACGATGCCTTCGTCCTCATCGAGCTTGACGATGAGGTAGCCGACGAGCTGGCCGGGGCCGTGGTAGGTCAACTGCCCGCCCCGGCTGGTCCGCACCACCGGCACGCCCCGCGCGGGGTCGGGCAGGTGCGCCATCGGGGTGCGCAGCCCGATGGTGAACACCGGCGGGTGGCTGAGCAGCCACAGCGTGTCGGGCCGCTCGTCCCGCTGGCGTTCGAGGACCAGGTCCTTCATCCGCTCCATGGCCGGCTCGTAGTCGGCCATGGAGTCCTGCATCAGTGCGAGGGGGCGTTGCCTCATCTTTCGAGGCTAACGCAGCGGCAGCACGATCCAGAGCACGACGTAGAGGACCCAGCCGACGACCGGCAGCAGCGAGGCGATCAGCCACAGCACGCGAACGAGCGTGGGCGACCAGCCGAGCTGCTCGGCGATCCCGCCGCAGACGCCGCCGAGAACCTTGTGCTTGCTTGAGCGGTGCATCGCTCTCCTCCGTGTGGGTTGCTTTCACCTGGGAAACGGACACCCAGGTGGTTCACGTTCCACTACGGACCCTGAGAAAACCCTGACAGGGACAGCCAGTCGCGCGCCATTTCCACGTGTTCCCTGGTCAGGCCGCGTCTGGGCTCGATGTTGACGAGGAGAAAATCGCTGACTCCCTGATAGCCGCGCAGATACTCCTCGTCCTCCAGGAAGACATGGTCGTCGAACCAGACGAACGGGGTGCCGCCCACGTACTTCGCCACGTGCGGCGTCTTGAACATCTCACCCAGCTCGCTGGGCACGTCGCGGGCGAAGGGCACCACCGGCAACTGCGGCAGCCCCAGACGCGGCGCGATCCACTCGTTGGCCGAGTCTTCCCAGGTGGTGGCCCAGACCAGCTCGGAACGGGTCGCCACGGCCAGCTCCATCAGCCAGGAGCCGTGTTCGCGGTTGAGATGCACCGTGTAGTGCTCGCCGCCGACCGTGCACTCATAGCGGCGGAAACCCGGCTGCGAGGAGAAGGGATTGAGCACGCCGTCAACGTCGACCAGCAACATCGGGCGCCCATACATGGCGGGCATTCTTCCAGCAATCAGGCATCGCCGTACACACCCGCCCTCCAGGAACCCGGCTTGACCCCCAGGTCGGCCGCCAGTTCAAGGGCGACGTCATACCGAAGCAGATCGGTGGCGCGGTACCGCCCGTCGGCGCCGCCGCCTGCACCACCAGGAGGCGTGGGTGTCGGTGAAGATGCGGTCCGCGAATCCGTCATCCATGGGCGAGTCTCCGTTCCTCACAGTGCTCTACCGTCTGGAGATCGCGATCGGATGACACCTCTTTTCCGTTAGCCTCTCCTGTTGTCCGGACGGCGAAAGGTGCGTGGCACGTGGGTTGGTTGGAAGCGGTGGTCCTCGGACTGCTCCAGGGTCTGACGGAGTTCCTGCCGATCTCCTCCAGCGCCCACATCCGCGTCGTCTCCGCGCTGTTCGGCTGGAAGGACCCGGGCGCCGCCTTCACCGCGGTGATCCAGCTCGGCACCGAGGCGGCCGTGCTGATCTACTTCCGCAAGCAGATCTGGGAGATCATCACCACCTGGACCCGCTCCCTGTTCAACAAGGAGCTGCGCGCCGCGCCCGCCGCCCGGATGGGCTGGTACGTCATCATCGGCACGCTGCCCATCGTCGTCCTGGGGCTGCTGTTCGAGGACGAGATCGAGGGCGTCTTCCGCGACCTGCGCCTGATCGCGACCACGCTGATCGTGTTCGGCCTGATCCTGTGGTTCGCCGACCACACGGCGCGCAACAAGCTCACCCTGGAGAAGCACCTCAGCCCGGTCCACGCGGTCATCTACGGTCTGGCCCAGTCGCTGGCGCTCATCCCCGGCGTCTCGCGCTCGGGCGGCACGATCACCGCGGGCCTGCTGCTCGACTACCGGCGTGAGGAGGCGGCCCGCTATTCGTTCCTGCTGGCCATCCCCGCGGTGCTCGGCTCGGGCTTCTACCAGCTGCTCGACATCGGAGAGGGTGGCGCCCCCGAGTGGGGGCCCACCCTCCTGGCCACGGTGATCTCGTTCGTCGTGGGCTATCTGGCGGTGTCGTGGTTCCTGAAGTACATCAGCACCCACCGGTTCACCGGGTTCGTGATCTACCGGATCTGCCTCGGCCTGTTCATCTACCTGGCCGTGTGGATGGGCTGGATCCCGGCCGTCGGCTGAGGCTCGGCGCTTTCGGTCCGGCGGCGTCCCGGCAGGGCCAGGAGGGCCAGTCCGACCAGCGCCCAGGCTCCGAGCACGAGCAGCGGCCCGCCGAGGGCGGCGCCGTCGAAGAAGACGGTGTTGCGGATGGCCTCCGCTCCCGGGCCCACCGGCAGGTAGTGGCCGATCGCCGCGTACCACTCGGGGATGTAGCGGGCGCCGAGCGGTCCGCCGCTCGCCGGTAGGCCGATGACGAGGAAGAGCAGGGCGACCACGCCGACGCCGCCGGGGCCCAGCAGTCTGACCATGCCCGACCCGACCAGCGCGACCGTCAGGACGAGCGCGGACGAGACGGCCGCCAGGTTCCACAGGTCGTTCGGCAGCACTTCGAAGACCGAGTGGGCCAGCCAGGCGATGGCGGTCCCCGCCACGAGCGCGCCTCCGGCGAGGGCCGCCAGCCTGCCCGCGTAGTTCATGGCCGGGGCGAGCTGGAAGAGCAGCACGGAGAGCATGATCGCGGGGATGAGCAGGCTCATCGTGTAGAACATGCCCGAGATGCCTCCCGCGTCGGCGGGCGGCAGGGCGGCGGCGTCCTCCACCGCGAGCTGCTGCCCCTGGGCCGCCGCGGCGGCCTGGAAGGCGGCGGTGATCACGTTGGCCCCCGCCCGGCCGGCCGCGCCGGCGATGACGAGCTTGTGTTCCGCCGGCACGAGCACGGCGTCGACCTCGCGGTCGAGCAGCGCCTTCCTGGCCTCGCCGGCCGAGGGGTAGCCGTGCAGCTCGAACGCCCCGGGCTTGGCCCGGTCGACGGCGGTGGAGAGCTGCTGGACGACCGGGGCGGGCCCGACGACGGCGATCGGCACGTCGTGCGGGGTGGGGCTGCTGAAGGCGCCGAGGAACGAGCTTACGAAGAGCATCCCGATGAGGGTGACGCCCACGATGGCTCCGATGACCTTGCCCATCGAAATTCACCACCTGATGACTTCATCAATGTTGAATTCAAGGTAGATGAATTCAACATGGTTGAATAGACCTTGTGAGCGAGATCTCAGCCGAGCGAGGGCGCCGACCCGGCAACCCGCAGACCAGGGAGTCGATCCTGGAATCGGCGATGGCCGCCTTCGCGAAGCACGGCTACGCGAAGACGACCATCAGAGGGGTGGCGCGCGAGGCCGGAGTCGACCCGGCGCTGGTGATGCACTTCTTCGGGACCAAGGACGGGCTGTTCGACGCGGCCATCCGCGAGGGCGGCATCCCGGTGGCCCGGCTCCGCGAGGTCATAGACGAGGGCGTCGACGGGCTCGGCGAGCGGCTGGCCACGCGCTACCTGGGCCTGTGGGAGGACCCCGAGTCCGGCCCCAGGATGCACGCGGTGGTCTCGGCGGCCACCTCCTCGCCCGCCGCGGCGGGGCTGCTCAAGGAGTTCATGCGCGGCCAGCTCGTCCGCCCGATCGCCGATCAGCTGGAGGGCGACGACGCCGAGGAGCGGGTGCTGATGATGGCCACGCAGCTCATCGGCATCGGACTGATGAGATACGTGCTGCGGATCGAACCGCTGTCGTCGATGCCCCCCGCCGCCGTGGTCGCCCATGCCGCGCCCAACCTGCAGCGTTACCTGACGGGCACCGCCTCACGGTAGGTCGCCAAGGTGAACAGCAAAGCGACCAGCCCGATCACGCTCGACAGCACGATCACACCCGCCCTGCCGTACCACTCCAGGGCCAGGCCGCCGGCCATGCCGGCCACGAACAGGCCCGCGTACTGACTCGACGACAGCAGGCCGAGCGCGACGGGGACATTGCCCGGCACGGCCGTCACCGTGCGATACAGCTGCGACGGGCCGACCAGCCAGCCCAGCCCGCCCCAGAGGAACGACCAGACCAGCGCGACGGGCAGCGCCAGGTTGGCCACGGGGGCCAGCGCCATCAGCAGCGTGGCTCCCGCCAGGCCGAGCAGGATCATGCGGCGCGGGCCGTACAGGTCGGTCAGCCTGCCGCCGAAGTGGTTGCCCAGCACGGCCCCGAAGCCCCACGCCCACAACACCGCGGGCAGAGGCACGTCGATCAGAGAGTCCAGGTAGGTGTAGGCGGAGAAGGCCGCGGCGAACATCAGCAACTGGGTGAGCAGGACGGCCAGCAGCGCCCGGTCCGCCAGCGGGGCGAACCGGTCGCGGATCCGGTTGGAGGCCTCCAGCCGCAGATGGGGCACGAAGGCCAGCACGCCCACGAGTCCCACGACGCCGAGTCCCGCGACGGCCCAGAGCGTGGCACGCCACTCGGTCGCGCCCAGCCAGGTGCCGAGCGGCACGCCGATCGCGGCCGCGACGGTCACGCCGCCCATAACCAGCGCCAGCGCGCGGCCCCGCCGCTCCGGCGGGCTCAGCGCGCTGGCCACGGCGGAGGCGGTCGGGGTGAACATCGCCGCCCCGACGGCGGCCAGCACGCGGGTGACCAGCACGAGCGTGTAGGTGGGGGCCAGGGCCGACAACACGTTGGCCGCGACGAAGAAGACCATCGCCAGGATGAGCACCGTGCGCCGCGACAGGCGGGCGGTCACGGCGGCGAGGACGGGCGACAGGACCGCGTACGAGAGGGCGAAAACCGTCATCATCTGCCCGGCGGCGGCGGGCGAGACGTCGAGATCGTGAGCGATCGGCTCGACGAGCCCGGCCGTGACGAACATGCCGGTGCCGACCGCGAAATTTCCCAATGCCAGGGGATAGAGGCTTCGTGTCACCCTTGTCACGGTGACCGATAGTTGGATGGTTGTCAAACCTTCCAACTGACCTATGCTGGATCCCATGCGCTCGCCACAGCACCCGGCCACCGAGGACATCCAGCTCACCGAGGTGCTCCGGGCCCTGTCCGATCCGGTGCGGCTGGAGATCCTCGGCCGACTGGCGCGCGACGGCCACCTCTACTGCTTCGAGCTGGGCGCGGAGATGGACCTGCACAAGTCGACGCTGTCGCACCACTACCGCATCCTGCGCGAGGCGGGCGTGACGCACACCAGCCAGGAGGGCCGGCGCAAGCGCCTCACGCTGCGCCGCGACGACCTCGACGCGCGCTTCCCCGGGCTGCTCGACTCGATCCTGGCCGCCGTCTGATGCTTCCCGTCCCCGACCTGCTGCGGGCACTCGACGAGCACGGCAGCGCCGTGCTGACCGCGCCGCCCGGCACCGGCAAGACCACGGTAGTCCCGCTCGCGCTGGCCGCCGAAGGCCTGCGCGTGCTGGTCGCCGAGCCGCGCCGCCTGGCCGTACGGGCCGCCGCGCGCCGGATGGGCGTCAGCTACACCATCCGCGGCGAGCGGGTGACGGGCGCCAACCCGATGGTCGAGGTGGTCACCACCGGCGTGCTGCTCCAGCGGCTGCAGCGCAACCCCGAGCTCCCCGGCGTCGACGTCGTGATGCTCGACGAGTGCCACGAACGCCACCTCGACGCCGACACCGCGCTGGCGTTCCTGCTCGACGTGCGCGAGACGCTCCGCCCCGACCTGCGGCTCATCGCCACCTCCGCGACCGCCGACGTCGAGCCGTGGTCCAGGCTGCTCGGCGACGCGCCCGTCGTCATCGGCACCGGGTCCGCGCACCCCGTCGAGGTCGTCTGGGCGCCGCCCGCCCGGCCCGTCGCTCCCCCGCACGGCCTGCGCGTCGACCCCGCCCTGCTGTCCCACGTGGCCGCGGTCGTACGGCAGGCGCTCGACGCGTCCGGAGGCGACGTGTTGTGCTTCCTGCCCGGCGTGGGCGAGATCAGGAGGGTCGCGGCGCAACTCGGCGACCTGGCCTGCGACGTGCTCCAGGTCCACGGGCAGGCGCCCGCCTCCGTGCAGGACGCGGTCCTGTCGCCGGGCTCCGCGCGCCGGGTCGTGCTGGCCACCTCGGTCGCCGAGTCCTCGCTCACCGTGCCGGGCGTCAGGGTCGTCGTCGACTCGGGCCTGGCCCGCGAGCCGCGCACCGACCACGCGCGCGGACTGGGCTCGCTCACGACCGTGCGCGTCTCCCGCGCCGCCGCCACCCAGCGGGCCGGGCGCGCGGGGCGCGAGGCTCCCGGCACGGTGTACCGGTGCTGGAGCGAGGCCGAGCACGCCCGCCTGGCCGAGCATCCGCGTCCCGAGATCGTCCTGGCCGACCTGACCGCCTTCGCGCTCCAGGCCGCCTGCTGGGGCGGCTCGGAGCTGGCCCTGCTCGACCCGCCGCCCGCCGCCGCCATGGCGGCCGCGCAGGCGGTGCTGCGCGAGCTCGGCGCGCTGGAGGAGCGCGTCACCGGCCTGGGGCGGCGCATGGCGCTCATGGGCGTTCACCCGCGGCTGGCCAGGGCGCTGCTGGAGCTGGGGGCGCCGGCCGCCGAGGTGGTGGCGCTGCTGTCGGAGCAACTGCCCAGGGAGGCGGGCGACGACCTGGTCGAGGTCTGGCGCGCGGCACGGCGGGGCGGCGACGGCTTCAGCGCGCGATGGCGCCAGGAGGTCAGGCGCCTCAGGCAGGCGGCTGACCCGCGCCCCGGGCGTGCGGCCGTCGCGGACGACACGCGTCAAAAGCGCGCTCCCGTCACGGACGACACGCATCTCAAGCGCGCGCCCGTGTCCGACGACACGCTTGCCGGGCGGGCCGTCGCGCTGGCCTTCCCCGAGCGGGTCGCCAGGAAGCGCGGCTCCGGCTACCTGATGGCCAACGGCACCCGCGCCGAGCTGGCGGCGGGCTCCCGCCTCGACACCGCCGAGTGGCTGGCCATCGCGGTGGCCGACCGCCAGACCGGCCAGGCCTGCGCCCGCATCAGGCAGGCCGTGGTGATCGACGAGGAGACCGCGGCGCTGGCCGTACCACCGACGACCGGCCAGGAGGTCGCCTGGCGCGACGGCGACGTGGTGGCGCGGAGCGTCACCCGGCTGGGCGCGATCGAGCTGTCGTCACGCCCGCTGGAGGGCGCCGACGTGCGCGAGGCGCTCCTGGAGGGCCTGCGCTCCGACGGCGTGCTGGTCTGGAGCCGCGAGGCGCTGGCGCTCAGGGACCGGCTGGCCTTCTGCCACCGGCGCCTGGGCGAGCCGTGGCACCCCATGGACGACCTGGCCGGCCTGGCCGACCTGTGGCTGGAGCCCGAGCTGTCACGCGCCAGGAGGCGCAAGGACCTCGAACGCATCGACGTGGCCCAGGCCCTGCGCAGGCTCGTCCCGTGGAGCGAGCGGCTGGAGGAGCGGGCGCCCGAGCGCATCGAGGTGCCCAGCGGGTCGAAGATCAGGATCGACTACTCGGGCGAGCGGCCGGTGCTGGCGGTCAAGCTGCAGGAGCTGTTCGGCTGGGACGACGCGCCGCGCATCTGCGGCGTGCCGCTGGTGATCCACCTGCTCTCACCGGCGGGGAGGCCCGCCGCCATCACGGCCGACTTGGCGACGTTCTGGCGGGAGGGATACCGTGCGGTCCGCGCCGAGCTGCGGGGGCGCTATCCGAAGCACCCGTGGCCGGAGGATCCCCTGGAAGCGGTGGCGAGTCGTGGAACCAAGCGCGGCGGCGCGTAACAACGCGGAGTGGTGCGACCTGGTGTGCCGCACCCATGGCCGGCCCGGCCGGTTCGGCGAGCGGGCGTGGACCAACCCGCGCCGCACGCCCGTCTACTACCCCGACGCGGTCACCCTCTCCCCGAACGCGACCCCTGACGACGTGCTGGCCGCCATCGACACGGGCGCCGGAGCCTCGGTCAAGGACAGCTTCGCCACGCTGGACCTGAGCGCCCACGGCTTCCACGTGTTGTTCGAGGCCAAGTGGATCGCCCGGCCGCCGGCCCCCGCACCCGCGGCGGACGGCTGGGAGGTGACCACCGACGTGCGGGAATGGAGCAGGTCCTACCCCGACGGCCTGTTCCTGCCCGAGCTGCTGGAGGAGGCGACCCTGGTCTGGCACCGCGACACGGCCTGCGGCGCGGCGCTCAACCGGACCGGCGACGTCGTGGGCCTGTCCAACGTCCACGGCGACCCCGACGCCGCCTTCCGCGGCTCGGTCGCGATGGCGGCCGAGCTCTTCCCCGGCCTCCCCGTCGTCGGCTACGAGGCGGGCCAGGACCTGGAGGCGGCGACGTCGGCGGGCTTCCTGCCCATCGGGCCGCTGCGGGTGTGGCTCAAGGATTGATCAGGCGCTCCACGCTCTCCCAGGTCGCCTCGGCCGTGGCGGGCACCCGCTCGCCCACGCCCTTGTCCTTGAGCCCGGTGGAGGTGGAGACGCACACCACGGGACCGTCGAAGCTCTGCCCGAGCTGACGGAAGCCCGCGACCGCGGCGGCTCCCGACATCTCCGCCCACATGCCGCGCGCGGCCATCCAGCGCTGCGCCTCGGCCATCTCCTCGTCGCTCAGGGTCAGCGCCTGGCCGCCGCTGCCGCGCAGGGCCACGACGCCCCGGTAGCCGCTGACGGAGGCGCCGATGGAGTAGGCGTCCGAGCTGCGGTAGTCGACCTTCGCCGTGTCCTGTCCCGAGCGGAAGGCGACGGCCAGCGGACCGCTGGTGGCGGGCTCGCAGGAGTAGAGCCGGGGCACCTCGGCGATGACGCCCAGGTCCCGCAGCTCGGCGAAGCCCTTCCAGACGCCGTAGATGAGCTCGGCGTATCCGGTCGGCACGAAGACCGCGGCAGGGGCCTGGCCCAGCTGGCCGTACAGCTCGTAGGAGATCGTCTTGTAGCCCTCGGGGCCGAAGCCGTGTCCGGTGTGGGTGACGGTCAGGTTGCTGACCGGGTGGTAGCCGAGGCGCTCGACGATCTGCCTCATCAGCGGCCAGCGTCCGGCGGCCGGGACCGACAGCACGTGCGCGCCGTACGCCCTCAGGAAGTCCTGGACGACCGGGGGCGACTCCGCCGAGCCCAGCACGATCGCGGGCAGTCCGGCGCGGGCGGCGTAGGCCGCCGCCGAGGCTCCGTGGTTGCCGGAGGAGGCCACGACGACACCCGGCGCGCCCGCGCCGATCGCCGCGCTCACCGTGACCCGGTTCAGCCGGTCCTTGTGCGACCAGGTCGGGTTGCGTGACTCGTCCTTCACGAACAGGCCGTCGAGCTCCACGAGCGGGGTGCCGCCCTCGCCGAGGGTGGGCGCGTGCAGCGGCGGGAGCAAGGGGGCCCAGCGGGCGATGTCGGGCAACGGCGGCTGCTCGAACAGCTCGGGCGGGACGCCCGCGTAGTCGTAGTCGACCTCGACCGGGTAGGCCACCTCGGCCGTGCTGGTCTCGGGGCAGCCCGCGGTCAGCGGCGGCCAGAGGGGGAGGCGGATCGCGGGATCGCCGAGTGAACGCTGTCCGGTTGCCAAGGATCTCGTCATATGAGCTATCTTAGTGATATCACTTCGATAGCAAGGAGCCGGGCATGGAACGACGCGTCTTCAGGGTGAACGGTTTTCTCGTCCTGCTGATCCTGCTGGCACTCGGCGCGGCCGCCTTCTTCGCCGGCGGGGGCGACGAGACCAGGCTGCTCGTGTTCGGCGGCGTGTGGCTGGTGGTGTTCCTCTTCACCATGACCGGCTTCACCGTGGTCAACCCCAACCAGGCCAAGGTGGTGCAGTTCCTCGGCCGTTACATCGGCACCGTCTCGTCGGCGGGCTTCCAGTGGGTGCCGCCGCTGACCAGCAAGCGGCAGGTCACGCTGCGGGTGCGCAACTTCGAGACCGCCAAGCTCAAGGTCAACGACGCGGTGGGCAACCCGGTGGAGATCGCCGCGGTCATCGTCTACAAGGTGACCGACACCGCCAAGGCCGTCTTCTCCGTCGACGACTACGAGGAGTACGTGGCCATCCAGTCGGAGGCCGCCGTGCGCCACCTGGCCACCACGCACCCCTACGACTCGCACGAGCCCGACGTCACCAGCCTGCGCGACGGCGCCGAGGTGGCCGGCGAGCTCACCACCGAGCTGCGCGACCGCACCGACCTGGCCGGGGTCGAGGTCCTGGAGGCCCGCATCACCCACCTCGCCTACGCGCCCGAGATCGCCCAGGCCATGCTGGTGCGCCAGCAGGCCGCCCAGGTCGTCGCCGCCCGCACCCGCATCGTCGAGGGCGCCGTCGGCATGGTCCAGCTCGCGCTCGACCGGCTGGCCGCCGAGGGCGTCGTCGACCTCGACGAGGAGCGCAAGGCGCAGATGGTCTCCAACCTGCTGGTCGTCCTGTGCGGCGACCGGGCGACGCAGCCGGTGGTCAACGCCGGCAGTCTGTATGCCTGAGCGCAAGCGGCTCCTGCTCCGGCTGGATCCGGAGGTCTACGACGCCGTCGCCAAGTGGGCCGCCGACGACCTGCGCAGCATCAACGCGCAGATCGAGTTCGCGCTCCGGCTGGCGTTGAAGCAAGCGGGGCGGGAGCCGCGCAAGGACTAGCATGCCGCCTGATATGCCAGTTAAATCGGGACATGTCATGGGCCGGTCGATCAGCCGTTGAGATAGCGGAGGCGGTACGGCAGGGCGAGGTGTCCGCCGTCACCGTGGTGGAGCAGCACCTGGAGGTCATCGCCAAGCGCGACCAGGCCGTCGGGGCCTTCCGGGTGCTGCGCGAGCAGGCGCTCGACGAGGCGCGTGCCGTACAGGACCGCCGCGACCGCGAAGACCTCCCCCTGGCCGGCGTGCCGGTCGCGATCAAGGACAACCTCGAGGTCGCGGGCGTGGCCACCCGCAACGGCTCGCGCGCCACCTCCCAGGAGCCCGCGAACGCCGACCACCCCGCGGTCGCCCGGCTCAAGGCCGCGGGCGCGATCGTCGTGGGCGTCACCAACGTGCCCGAGCTGTGCCTGGTGGGCTTCGGCGACAGCGTGTTCGGCACCGTGCGCAACCCCTGGAACCTCACCCGTACGGCAGGCGGCTCCTCCAGCGGCGGCGCGGCGGCGGTGGCCGCGGGCATGGTGCCCATCGCCCTCGGCAACGACGGCATGGGCTCCCTGCGCATCCCCGCGGCCTGCTGCGGCGTGCTGGCCATCAAGCCGGGCACAGGGCTGGTCCCGCCACCCGCGCACGACTGGCGCGGCCTGTCGGAGAACGGGCCGATGGCCACCTCCGTCGCCGACCTGTCGCTGGCGCTGTCGGTGCTGGCCGCCGATCCCGGCCTGGCCGAATGCTGGCGCGCCGGCGCCCGCACCGACCCGTCGCCGCGCCTGCTGCGCTCGGTGTGGGACGACTCCGACGACTACGCCGTGCGCGCGCCCGGCGAAGCTCGCCACAGCAGCCCAGAGCCGTTCGACCTGCGCCTGGGCGTCGCCCCCCAGCCGCTGCCGGTGGGACTGAACGTCGACAAGGAGTTCCAGGGCGCGGTCCGCGCCGCCGCCGACGCCCTGCGCAACGCCGGGCACACCTCGCTCGACCACACCCGCCGCCTGCCCGCCTGGCTCGGACCCGCGACGATCGCCACCTGGCTGACCTGCGCCGCGGAGGACGCCGACGAGCTGGACCTGGGCAGGCTCGAACCGCGCACCCGGGGTCTGGCGCGGGCCGGGCGGCTGTTCAAGCGCCTCGGGCTCGACGGCGCCAGGAGCAGGGCACGCTGGACCGACTCCGGCGCCGAGGTCTGGTTCGACGGCTCCGACGTGATGGTCGCGCCCACCCTGGCCATGCTGCCGCCGAAGGCCGACCGCTGGGGGCGCCGCGGCCTGCTGCGCAACCTGCTGGTCAACGTGCGCTACGCCCCGGTGACCGGGCCGTGGAACATGTCGGGCTGGCCCGCGATCACCGTGCCGTTCGCGACCCACTCCAGCGGCATGCCGCTGGGCATCCAGCTCGTCGCGCCGCCCGGCGGCGAACCCCATCTGCTGGGGCTCGCGGCCCAGCTGGAGACGGCCCGGCCGTGGCCGAGACACGCGCCCGGCTACTCGTCGTGACGTCAGGTGAGTCCGAGACAGGCGTGTCGGCATTGATCTGATGTGGCACGATTTCCCCCGTGACTGGGGGACAACTGGGGCCGGTGATTCCGGGCTACCAGCTCATCGAGGCAGTCGGGCAGGGCGGCTTCGCCGTCGTCTACCGGGCCCTGCACGAGCGGGTCGGGCGCGTCGTCGCCGTGAAGGTGCTCTCGGTCACCGACCTCGACGAGCGGGCCGTGCGCAACTTCCGGCGCGAGCTCGAGGTGACCAGCCGGCTCAGCGACCACCCCAACATCGTCGCCGCCCTCGACACCGGCACCACCGCCGACGGCCGGCCCTACATCGTCATGGACTTCTACGAGGCCGGCAGCCTGTACGGCAGGCTGCGCACCTCGGGAGCGCTCCCAGTCCCCGACGTGCTCCGCATCGGCGTCAAGGTCGCGGCGGCCCTCGCCGCCGTGCACGAGGCCGGCGTCTTCCACGGCGACATCAAGCCGCAGAACATCCTCATGTCCAAGTACGGCGAGCCGGCGCTGGCCGACTTCGGCGTCGCCCGCATGCTCGACGTCGGGCAGCTGTCGTCCAACACGCTCACCCTCACCCCGCACCACGCCGCGCCCGAGGTGCTCAACGGGTCGCCGCAGACCGTGTCGTCCGACGTGTACGCGCTCGGGTCGACGCTGTACCAGCTGCTGTCCGGGCGGCCCGCGTTCTACGAGCCGGGGGACGTGGGAGTGGCGCCGTTGCTGCTGCGGGTGCTGCGGCAGCCGATGCCCCCCATGGAGCGGCCCGACGTGCCGGTGGCGCTTCGGGCGCTGGTGGAGCGGGCGATGGCCAAGCAGGCCGGCGAGCGGCCGGTGGACGCCTGGGCGTTCGCGGGAGAGCTGCAGGAGGTGCAGCGAGGGCTCGGGCTGCCCGTGACCGAACCCGCCACCGTCACCCGGGCGACTCCGCCGCCGGCCCACCATGCCGCGCCCTCCCCGCCCACCGCGCCTTCCCCTGCCGGTGCGTCGCCGTCACCGGATGCCGCCGGTGGGCGCAGGTCTCGGCGGTGGGTCGTCGCAGCTGTGGCGACCGCCGTCACCGTGGTGGGCGCGGCCGTGGCCGTCAGCCTCTCCACCAGCGGCTCCACCCCCGCCACCGCCGCCGACGGCGCCACCCAGTCCCCGCCCTCCGCTCCCGCCGAGACCCCCACCGGGGCCGCGGGCACCCCCACGTCCAGCGCGTCGCCGCCGCCCACCAGGAAGGCGTCGGCCCTGGCCAAGGTCACCCTGACGGCCGACACCACCAGCCCCGCCGCGCCCGGCCAGTCGTTCCAGCTCAAGCTGACCGGCCGCCTCTCGAACGGGCACCCGGCCAACCTCACCCGCGCCGCCGTCGAGTACCACAGCGCCAACCCGCAGGTCGCCACGGTGAGCCCCGACGGCCAGGTCACCGTGCTCGCCAAGGGCAGGGTCCGCATCACCGCGAAGGTGACCATGAACGGCACCTCGCGCGTCGCCGCCCTCCCGCTCGACGTGGGCGGTACGGCGACGCCGACCCCCAGCGCCTCCCGGCAGGCCGCGCCGAAGACGGTGAAGGTGCCCGCGTCGCTCACCAACATGGTCCGCGGCGGCGCCTACTCGGGCGACGCCTTCCCGTCCTGCGCGACCTGCAAGGTGAAGTACGGCAACCCGGCCTACTACCGCGAGACCTACTTCCGCTTCGACCTCGGTTCCGTCAGGGTCAAGCCCGCCCAGGTCCGCTCGATCGTGCTCCACGCGTGGATGCACGTCGACGACCACGGCGACGTGGAGGGCAACGCGATCGCCTACGCCATGGGCAACAACTGGACCTCCCGCGTCACCATGGACAACCGCCCGCAGGTGGGCAACCGGCTCGCGAACTTCCCGCCGGTCGGCGACACGGGCACCTGGGTCGAGCTCGACCTCACCGGCTACTTCGCCTCGAAGCTCGGCGGCCAGGCCAGCATCGCCCTGGCCGAGGAGAAGGGCGTGGGGCTGGCCGTCGGCGGACTGTCCTCCGGTTTCAAGCCGTACCTGGAGATCTCTACCCGTTAGATCCGCATATGGCACGATTTACCCCCGTGACGTTGGAGATCCCTGGGTACCAGCTCCTCGAGCCGGTCGGCGAGGGCGGCTTCGCGGTCGTCTACCGCGCCCAGCACGAGCGCCTAGGGCGCACGGTCGCGGTCAAGGTCCTCACCGTGAGCAGGATCGACGAACGCGTGCTGCGCGGATTCCGCCGCGAACTGGAGGTGACCAGCCGGCTCAGCGACCACCCCAACGTGGTCGCGGCACTCGACACCGGCGTCACTGCAGACGGCAAGCCGTACATCGTCATGGACTTCTACGAGGGCGGCAGCCTCTACGACCGGCTCCAGTCGGGCGGGCCGCTCCCCCTGCATGAGGCGCTCCGGATCGGCGTCAAGATCGGCGGCGCCCTGGCCGCCGTCCACCACGTCGGCGTCTTCCACGGCGACGTCAAGCCGCAGAACATCCTGCTCTCCAGGTACGGCGAGCCCGCGCTGGCCGACTTCGGCGTCGCACGCATGCTCGACGTCGGGCAGCTGTCGTCGCACACACTGACGCTCACGCCGTACCACGCGGCTCCCGAGGTGCTCAACGGCTCGCCGCAGACCGTGTCGTCGGACGTGTACGCGCTCGGGTCGACGCTGTACCAGCTGCTGTCGGGCCGGCCCGCGCACTTCGAACCGGGGGACACCGGGGTGGCGCCGCTGCTGCTGCGCGTGCTCCAGCGGCCGGTGCCGCCGTTGTCGCGCCAGGACGTGCCGGAGGCGCTGCGGCGGCTCATCGAACGGGCGATGGCCAAGTCGCCGGAGGAGCGGCCCCGGGACGCGCTGGCGTTCGCGATGGAGGTTCAGGGGGTGCAGCAGGCGCTGGGGATGCCGGTGAGCGAGCTGCCGTCGCACATGGGGATCACGCCGCATGTGTCGGGGCCGCACCCGGCGCCTCCGACTTCGGGGCCGCACTCGGCGCTGCCGTCTTCGGGGGCCGTGCCGTCGGGGCCGGTACCGGGGTTCTCCGCCGCACCCCCATCGTTCGGCGCCCCGCTGCCCGCCACACCCGGTCAGCCGACGCCGCTCCCGCACCCCGCGCCTGCCGCCCCGCCCCTGCACCCCGCGCCTGAGCCCCCGCAGCTCGGCCAAGCCGCCCCGCCGCACCCCACACCGCATGCCCCGCCGTACCCCACGCCGCACGTCCCGCCGCACGCCCCACCGCACCCCACGCCGCACGTCCCACCCGTCGCGTCCGGTGGCGTGGGGCGCACCAGGCCGGCCGAGCCCGTGGGGCGGCGAAGGTGGCTCGCCGTCGCGGGTGCCGGTGCCGCCGTGGTCGCCGTCGCCGTGGCCGCGACCGTCTTCCTGACCACCCGCGAGCCCGATCCCCCGACCCAGGCCCTGACCGCCGCCACCACACCCCCGCCCGCGCACGCCACCCCCACCCCGTCCCCCACCGCGACCTCCTCCCCCCGCCGCCCCAAGGCCACGCTGAAGACCGTCTCCCTGTCTCCCGGAGCCCACGCCCTCACCCCCGGCCAGACGATCCAGCTCGCCCCGAAGGCGGTGCTGTCCGACGGCCGCCGGGCGGACCTCTCGAAGGCCGAGGTCACGTACGAGAGCTCCGCCCCCGAGGTGGCCACGGTCGGCCCCGAGGGCCTGGTCACCGCCGTCAAGCCGGGCACCGCGGAACTGACCGCCCGGGTGACCGCGGGCGGCCGCACCCGCAAGGCGACCACCACCGTGAGCGTGGCGCCCGCCGCCGGAAAGCCTTCGACGATCACGGTACGGGCGTCGTCGTCCGCCGACGTCCGCGGCGGGACCTACGCCAACGCGATGTTCCCCGCCTGCTCCCAGTGCGAGGTCAAGGGCTCGTCCAACCCCAGCTACACCCGGGAGACCTACCTCGGCTTCGATCTGGGCGGCATCAAGGCCAAGCCGGCCGACATCGCCTCGGTGAAGTTGCGCGTGTTCGCCTACGTCGAGGACGACCGCAGCAAGACCCAGGAGGTCTTCCAGGTCCACACCGCGGGCAACGCGTGGAAGGCGCTGGACGTCACCTGGAACTCGCGGCCGGCGGTGGGCGGGCGGCTCGCGACGCTGACCGTGTCCGACGTGGGCCGCTGGTACACGGTCGACGTCACGCAGTACGCGAAGTCCAGGCTGGGCGGCCGGCTGAGCGTGGCCTTCGCGGACGCGGACCAGAGCGACGGCCGCATCGTGGTCCGGGCGGTGGGCGAGGCCACCAACGCCCAGTTGAAGATCACCAAGCGCTGACCCAAAAAAGCGAATCGATATCGGTATATGTCATCCTCCAGGCGTGACTGGGGGAGATCTTGGCGACCGCATACCCGGATACCGGCTGATCGAGCCGGTAGGCCAGGGCGGGTTCGCGATCGTCTACCGCGCCCTCAACGAGCGGCTCGGCCGTACGGTCGCGGTCAAGATCCTCTCGGTGGCCGGCATCGACGAGCGGGCGCTGCGCAACTTCCGGCGTGAGCTGGAGGTCACCAGCCGCCTCAGCGACCACCCGAACATCGTCACCGCCCTCGACACCGGCACCACCGCCGCCGGCCGGCCGTTCATCGCCATGGACTTCTACGAGGGCGGCAGCCTCTACGACCGCCTGCGCGCCGCCGGGGGCCTGCCGGTGCAGGAGACGCTGCACCTCGGGATCAAGGTGGCCGGCGCGCTGGCCGCCGTGCACGAGACGGGCGTCTTCCACGGCGACGTCAAGCCGCAGAACATCCTGCTCTCCAGGTACGGCGAGCCGGCGCTGGCCGACTTCGGCGTGGCCAGGATGCTCGACGTCGGGCAGCTCTCCTCCAACACGCTCAACCTGACGCCGCACCACGCCGCGCCCGAGGTGCTCCACGGCTCGCCGCAGAGCGTCGCCTCCGACGTCTACGCGCTCGGCTCGACGCTCTACCAGCTGCTCTCCGGGCGCCCCGCTTTCTACGACCCCGCCGACGCGGGCGTCACCCCGCTGCTGCTGCGTGTGATCAGCCAGCCGCTCCCGCCCCTCCAGCGTCCCGACGTGCCCGCCGGGCTGCGGCAGCTCATCGAACGCGCCATGGCCAAGGACCCGGCCGCCCGGCACCGTGACGCCACCACGCTCGCCAGGGAGCTGCAGGAGTTCCAGCGAGCTTCCGGCCAGCCGGTCACGAGCCTGCCCGCCCTGCTCCAGGCGCCCCAGCCGCTCCCCCAGCAGCCGGTGCCGCCGCAAGCCCCGACCCGAGCGACCTCCAGGAAGCGGACCTGGCCGATCGTCACCGCGTCGGTCGCCGCCGCCGCGATCGCGGTCGCCGCCGCGGTGATCCTCACCCGCGACGATCCTGCCACGGGACGACGTCCTGTCGCCGCGGAGTCGCCCGGCATGCCGACCCAGCCCGTGGCGGGCACGAGCGAGCCCACCGCGAGCCCTGCGGCCCGCAAGGCGCGCAAGCCCGTGCTGGAGACCGTCTCCCTCACCCCCGCGGTCCACACCCTGCGGCCGAAGCAGACGGTGCGGCTGTCCCCCGAGGGCACCACCACCGCCGACCGGCCCGCTGACCTGGCCAAGGCCACGGTCGTCTACGAGAGCTCGGCGCCCGCCGTCGCGTCGGTGGACGCCAGTGGCCTGGTCACCGCGCTCAAGGCGGGTACGGCTCAGCTGACCGTCCGGGTCACCGCCGGCGACCGCACCCACACCGCGACCACCACCGTGCGGGTCGCGGTCCCGGAGAAGCGGATCAAGACGATCAAGGTCCCGGTCACGGCCTCCGCCGATGTGCGCAGCGGCAGCTACGCCAACGCGATGTTCCCCACCTGCTCGGTCTGCGAGGTGAAGGGCGCGGGCAAGGGTTTCTGGGTCCGCGAGTCCTACTTCGGCTTCGACCTGGGCTCAGTTAAGGCCAAGCCCGCCGAGATCACCTCGGTCACCCTGCACGTGTTCGTCGTCACGGCCGACGGCAACGGCTCCGACGCCGACCTGGACGTCCACGTCCTGGGCGATGCCTGGAAGGCCATGGACGTCACCTGGAACTCCAAGCCCGCGCTCGGTGCGCAGCTCGGCACGTTGCACGTCGACCGCACGGGGCGCTGGCATACGCTGAACATCACCTCCTACGCCAGGTCCGAGCTCGGCGGCCGGCTCAGCCTGGGCTTCGCCGACGACCGCACCGACGGCCTGCGCACCCACCTCAGCGGCGTCGGCAGCGGCAAGTCGGCCGCCTACCTGGAGATCAGGACCTCGTGATGGCGGGCGAGAGCGTTCCCGGCTACCAGCTGATCGAGCCCGTGGGCCAGGGCGGCTTCGCCGTCGTCTACCGGGCGGTCAACGAACGCCTGGGCCGCGAGGTCGCGGTCAAGGTCCTCTCGGTGACCAACGTCGACGAGCGGGCGCTGCGCAACTTCCGACGCGAGCTCGAGGTGACCGCCAAGCTGAGCCACCATCCGAACGTCGTCGCCGCCCTCGACACGGGCCTGACCGCGCTCGGCCGGCCGTACATCGCGATGGACCTCTACGAGGGCGGCAGCCTGGCCGACCGGTTGCGGGCCCACGGCGGGCTGCCGGTGCAGGAGGTGCTGCGGGCCGGAGTGAAGATCGCCGGGGCGCTGGCGGCCGTGCACGAGACAGGGGTCTGCCACGGCGACGTCAAGCCGCAGAACATCCTGCTGTCCAGGTACGGCGAGCCCGCGCTGGCCGACTTCGGCGTCGCCAGGATGCTCGACGTCGGGCAACTGTCGTCCAACACGCTGAGCTTCACCCCGCATCACGCCGCGCCGGAGGTGCTCAACGGCCGGCCGCAGAGCGTGGCCTCCGACGTCTACGCGCTCGGGTCGACGCTCTACCAGCTGCTCTCCGGGCGCCCCGCCTTCCATGACCCAGGAGATGCCGGAGTCGCCCCGCTGGTGCTGCGCGTGATCAACCAGCCCTTGCCGCCGCTGGGGCGCTCCGACGTGCCCGCCCCGCTCCGCAAGCTCCTGGAGAGGGCCATGGCGAAGGCTCCCGCGGACCGGCCCCGCGACGCCCGGTCCATGGCGGTGGAACTCCAGGGGCTGCAGCGCGCGCTCGGGGTCCCTGTCACCGAGCTGCCGGAACTGCTCGGGGCGCCCGAGACCACGGTGCCCCACGAACCCCCGAAGCCCCGGCGTCCATGGAGGATCGCCGCCGCCGCGGCCACCGTCGCGGCGGTGGCCGTCGCCACCACCGTCGTGCTGCTCGACGGCTCTCCCGAGAGCGGCGGGCAGCAGGTGCGCGCCGAGCAGCCCATCGTCCCCACCCAGCCCGCCGGGAAGACGGTCGAACCGGAGCGGACCACGCGGCCCTCTCCCCGCAGGACGAAGAAGGCCACGGTCCAGCCGGTCTCGCTCGCCCCGTCGATCCACCGGCTCGCTCCGGGCAAGACCGTGCAGCTCGCGCCCAAGGGCGCCGGGCAGGCCGCGCTCGTCTACGAGAGCTCCGATCCCGCCGTCGCCACCGTCGACGCGAGCGGCCTGGTGACCGCCGTCAAGCCGGGCACCGCCGTCCTGACCGTCCGCGTGAGCGTCGCGGGCAAGGAGCAGACGGCCACCACGGCGGTCCGCGTCACAGCCCCGGCCAGGAAGACGATCAAGGTGACGGCGTCCGCGGCGGCCGACGTCCAGGCGGGGACGTACGCGAACGTCATGTACCCCACGTGCGCCGAGTGCGGGATCAAGAGCCACAAGCAGACCAGCCTCAACCGCGAGACCTACCTGGGCTTCGACCTGGGCGCGGTCAAGGGCGAGGTCGTCTCGGTCACGCTGCACGTGCACGCGCGGGTCGCCGACGACTCGGGCGACGGCGCGGAGAACGTCCACGTGCACGCCGTCGGCGACGCCTGGAAGGCCCTGGACGTGACCTGGAACTCGCGGCCGGCGCTCGGCGCCAGGCTCGGGACGCTGGACGTCGTGAAGTCGCCGCGATGGCTGACGCTCGACATCACGAAGTACGCCAGGGGCAAGCTCGGCGGCCGGATGAGCCTGGGCTTCGCCGACGACGACTATCCCAAGGGGCTGAGGGTCTACGTCGGCGGCAAGACCGCCTACCTGACGGTCACGACCCGCTGAAGGCCGGGAGCACCCGGCCTTCAGCGGGAGCGTCAGATCCCGACCGGGTGCCAGACCGTCTTGGTCTCCAGGAAGCGAGTCATGCGCTCCAGGCCGGGCTCGGCCGTCCAGTCTTGCGCCGCGGGCCTGATGACGCGCTTCAGGTTCTCGGCGGCGTCCTGCTCGGCCTTGAGCGCGAGCTCGGGGTCGTCGACGCCGGTCAGGTCGAGGCCGTTGACGTCCATGTGCGCGGCCAGGCCGGGCACGAGCTCCTTCTGGAAGCCGGTGAGCAGGTTGACCACGCCGCCGGGCAGGTCGGAGGTGGCCAGCACCTCGCCGAACGTGATGGCCGCCATCGGCGAGGAGCACACGACCACGCACGTGTTGCCGGTGACGATCACCGGGGCGATCACGGAGATCAGCCCCAGGAACGGGTCGGCGGGCGCGACGACGGCGACGACGCCGCTGGGCTCGGGAGTCGACAGGTTGAAGTACGGCCCGGCGACGGGGTTGGCGGTGCCGTGCACGGAAGCGATCTTGTCGGACCACCCGGCGTACCAGACCAGCCGGTCGACGGCGGCGTCGACCTGCTCGGCCGCCGCCTTCTTGCCGCCGCCGATCTCCTCGGCGAACTGCGCCCTGCGCCCCTCGAGCATCTCGGCGACGCGGTAGAGGATCTGGCCGCGGTTGTACGGCGTGGCGCCCGACCAGCCGGGGAAGGCCTTGCGGGCGGCGGAGACGGCGTCGCGCGCGTCCTTGCGCGAGGCACGCGCGGCGTTGGCGACGAACTCGCCCTTGGAGGAGGCCACCACGTAGGACCTTCCGCTCTCGGACCGGGGGAAGGCCCCGCCGATGTACAGCTTGTAAGTCTTGCGGACGGACAACCGGGTCATCGTGGCTCCTGGATCGGCCGTACCGGCACGAAGATCTGACCGCAGCGGCTCACACCGCAGCGGTGGGCGAACGAGCCGGTGCGGACCGGGCGGCCGGCGCGGGCGTAGGCCTTGCCCCGCGTGGCCAGCGACCGGCGGCCACGGCGCTTGGACAGCCGATGATCACACATCAAGGTAGGCCTCCAGTCCCCGCAGCCCGCCTTCTCTCCCGTAGCCGGACTCCTTGTAGCCGCCGAAGGGCGAGGTGGGGTCGAACTTGTTGAAGGTGTTGGCCCACACGACTCCGGCGCGGAGCCGGTCGGCCATCCACAGGATGCGCGAACCCTTCTCGGTCCAGACGCCGGCGGACAGGCCGTAGGGGGTGTTGTTGGCCTTCTCGACGGCCTCGGCGGGGGTGCGGAAGGTCAGCACGGACAGGACCGGGCCGAAGATCTCTTCGCGGGCGATCCTGTGCGACTGCGCGACCTCGGTGAAGAGCGTCGGGGCGAACCAGAAGCCCTTGGCGGGCAGCTCGCACGCGGGCGACCAGCGGGCGGCGCCCTCGGCCTCGCCCGCGTCGGACAGCTCGCGGATCTTGGCGAGCTGCTCGGCGGAGTTGATCGCGCCGATGTCGGTGTTCTTGTCGAGGGGGTCGCCGACGCGCAGGGTCGAGACGCGGCGCTTGAGGGATTCGAGCACGACGTCGTAGACCGACTCCTGGACCAGCAGGCGCGAGCCCGCGCAGCAGACGTGGCCCTGGTTGAAGAAGATGCCGTTGACGATGCCCTCGACGGCCTGGTCGACGGCGGCGTCGTCGAAGACGATGTTGGCGGCCTTGCCGCCCAGCTCCAGGGTCAGCTTCTTGTCGGTGCCAGCGACGGTGCGGGCGATGATGCGCCCGACCTCGGTGGATCCGGTGAAGGCCACCTTGTTGACGTCGGGGTGGGCGACCACGGCGGCGCCGGTCTGGCCCGCGCCGGTGACGATGTTGACCACGCCGGGCGGCAGGTCGGCCTGCTGGCAGATCTCGGCGAAGGCCAGGGCCGTCAGCGGGGTGGTCTCGGCGGGCTTGAGCACCACCGTGTTGCCGCAGGCGAGCGCCGGGGCGATCTTCCAGGCCAGCATGAGCAGCGGGAAGTTCCACGGGATGACCTGACCGGCCACGCCCAGCGGCCGGGCGTCGCCGTAGCCGGCGTACTTGAGCTTGTCGGCCCAGCCGGCGTAGTAGAAGAAGTGCGCGGCGACGAGCGGCAGGTCGACGTCGCGCGACTCGCGGATGGGCTTGCCGTTGTCGATCGACTCCAGGACGGCCAGCTCGCGGGCGCGCTCCTGGATGAGGCGGGCGATGCGGAACAGGTACTTGGCCCGCTCGCTGCCGGGCAGCTGGCTCCACACGCCGAAGGCCTTGCGCGCCGACTGCACGGCGCGGTCGACGTCGTCGGAGGTGGCGTTGGCGATCTCCGCGAGCTTCTCTTCCGTGGCCGGGTTGACGGTCTTGAACGGCTTGCCGGAACCCTCGACGAACTCGCCGTTGACGAACAGGCCGTAGGACGACTTGATGTCGACGACGTCGCGCGATTCCGGCGCAGGTGCGTATTCGAACATCATCAGTCCAAGGTGAAGTAGTCGGGACCGGCGTAGCGGCCGGTGGTGAGCTTCTGGCGCTGCATCAGCAGGTCGTTCAGAAGCGTGGAGGCGCCGAGGCGGAACCAGTCGGGGGACAGCCAGTCGTCGCCGACGGTCTCGTTGACCAGGACCAGCATCTTGATGGCGTCCTTGGTGGTGCGGATGCCGCCCGCGGGCTTCACGCCGATCTGGGTGCCGGTGGCCGCGCGGAAGTCGCGGACGGCCTCCAGCATGATCAGCGTGACCGGCAGGGTGGCGGCGGGCTGCACCTTGCCCGTGGAGGTCTTGATGAAGTCGCCGCCGGCCATCATCGCCAGCCAGGACGCCCGCCGTACGTTGTCGTAGGTCGCGAGCTCGCCGGTCTCGAGGATGACCTTGAGGTGGGCCTCGCCGCAGGCGGCCTTCACCGCGACGATCTCCTCGTAGACCTTGAGGTAGTCGCCGGACAGGAACGCTCCGCGGTCGATGACCATGTCGATCTCGTCGGCTCCGGCCGCGACCGCCAGGGCGGTGTCGCTCACCTTGACCTCGAGCGAGGAGCGCCCGCTCGGGAAGGCGGTGGAGACCGAGGCGACCTTGACCCCTGAGCCCTTGAGCGTCTCGACGGCCACGTGGACGAGGTCGGGGTAGACGCAGACCGCTGCCACCCTGGGTGCGCCCTCTCCGGGGTGCATCGCCTTGGTCGACATCGCCCGGACCTTGCCGGGGGTGTCGGCGCCCTCCAGGGTGGTCAGGTCGACCATGGAGATGGCCAGGTCGATCGCCTTGGCCTTGGCGGTGGTCTTGATGGAGCGCGTGCCGAGCATGGCCGCGCGCTGGTCCGCGCCCACCCGGTCGACGCCGGGCAGGCCGTGCAGGAATGCTCGCAACGCCGCATTGGAGGATGCGACGCCGGCGAGCGAAGTAGTCACAGTTGACACCATCACAGCATCGCCGACGGAACGTGATGATTCCAAACTCACTTGTAGCTGAGAATCACCTGTTCGCCACGGGCGTCGACGGTCGCCCACATCATCGTGGTGCCCGGGACGTTGGCCAGACCGGTGATTTCCGCCTCGGGCAGGTCCAACGGCACCTCCTGCCACTTGCTCGACGCGGTGTAGTGCGTCATGGAATCGGGACCTTGCTGTTTCCTGGCGGCCAGCCACAGACCGCCCGCGCCGTCGGGCGCGGCCCGCCGGAAGCCGGTCCCCGCGGGCCGGTAGGACGAACGTTTCCACGACACGCCGTCCCAGTGGAGCACCAGCCCCTCCTTGGAGGAGACGAGGGAGCCCACCGCCCAGACGTCGTCGGGCCCGAGCGCCACGATGTCGTGCAGTTCCGCGTACGGCAGGCGCGGCAGTGACACGCGCCGCCATTCCCGCCCCGACCAGCGCAGGATCGACGCCGACGGCCCGCCTTCGTAGCTGCTGAGCGCCCACAGCTCGCTCCTGGAGGCGGCGGCGAAGTCGGTGATCGGCATCGGCGCCCGCCGGCTGGTCCAGCTCTTGCCCGTCCAGTGCCACACCATGTCCTCCATGCCATGGTCGCCGAACCTGAGCCCGGCGGCCCAGCACTCGCCCTTCCTGGGCACCAGGGCGGCGGTGGCGTGGGCGCCGGACTCACGGATCGGCAGGGCCGTCCACGTCCTGCCGTTCCAGCGCCAGACCTCGACCTGTTCGACGCTCTCGTTGAAGCGCCAGATCTCGCCGGGGCCATGGGCGCGCACCAGGTAGGGCACCGCCGTACCGCCCGCGTTGTGCCAGGCGCGGCCGTCCCACCGCAGCAGGGGCTTGCCCGTGCGCACCACCCAGGCGTCGTCCGCGCGGCTGGCGCCCACGTCCTGGTAGCCGCCTAGGACATCGCTCCTGGCTGTCCTGACCACCCCCCATTCAGCCTCTTGACCTGCGGCGGGAGTGTTCTGGCTGAGCAACGCCAGGATCAGAAGAAGCTTCACGGAGCACCATCGTGGCCTGCCTTAGGCGCTCATGAGGCGTGTCCTAGGTAGTCCTAGGCCCACGGTTAGGCAAGAGATAAGGCATCCGTCCGATGCCTGCCCATGGGCCTTAGGAGGAGAGTTATAGCCATGAACGCAGAACTCGAATACCAGCTCATCAAGTCCCACGCCTCCGAGCTCCAGCGCGAGGCCGCCCGCCACCGCCGGGTACGCGAGGCCGAGAAGTCCAGCCGGTCCGAGCGCCGCTCGGTCTTCGGCAAGCGCCGCCACGAGTCATGACCGCCCCACAAGTGCCCGGCCGCATCCTCCCTCGCGGCCGGGCCCTGGAACCACCGTGACGATTTGACCCGATTGTGATTGATCGACTCTCAGCTTCCTTGCGGGCGGTTGGCCCGCAGCTTCCTTGAGAGACAGCAGACGTTTTGACACCCGCGGCCGTGGAGAGACCCTCCGCGGCCCTCGCATATCCACGGAAAAAGCAATAGACGGGGCATGCCATGCTTAACGACATGCTGGGACGTTCGGTGAGCCCGGTCTTCGTCGGGCGGCAGGACGAGCTCGAGGTGCTCGCGGAGGCCTACGACGAGGCCAGGAAAGGGTCCGCGACCGCCGTGCTGATGGGGGGCGAGGCGGGGGTCGGCAAGACCCGCATCGTGCAGCGCTTCTCCGAGCGGGCCTCCCAGGACGGCGCCCACGTGCTCTTCGGCGGATGCGTCGAACTCTCCAGCGAGGGCCTCGCCTACGCCCCCTTCACCGCCGCGCTGCGGCAGCTCGTGCGCGAGACGAGCACCACCCACGTGGCCTCCCTGCTTCCCGAGGGCGCCGCCCGCGATCTGGCCCGGCTGCTGCCCGAGTTCGGCGCGCCGAGCGCCGACGGCGACACCGACACCGGCCGCGCCCGGCTGTTCGAGCAGTTCCTCACCCTCCTGGAACGCGTCTCGGAGAGCCGCCCCACCGTCCTGGTGATCGAGGACATCCACTGGGCCGACCGCTCCAGCCGCGACCTCATCGCCTTCCTCAGCCGCAACCTGCGTGCCGTACCCGTCCTGATGGTCCTCACCTACCGCTCCGACGACCTGCACCGCCAGCACCCGCTGCGGCCGGTGCTGGCCGAGCTGGGCCGGGTCGAGGGCGTGCTGCGGCTCGACCTGCCCCGCCTGTCGCGCGACGAGGTCGCCCAGCAGATGGCGGGCATCCTCGGCAACACCCCCGAATACACCTCCGTGCAGAGCGTCTACGAGCGCAGCGAGGGCATCCCCCTGTTCGTCGAGGCGCTCATCGAGTGCGGCGTGGAGTGCGCCTTCCCCGACTCCATGCAGGACCTCATCCTCGGCTCCGTCGAACGCCTGCCCGAGGAGACCCAGCGGCTGCTGCGCACCGCCGCCGCCGGCGGCACCAGGATCGGCCACACCCTGCTCGCCAGGGTCAGCGGCTTGTCCGACATCGAGCTGGAGAGCGCCCTGCGCCCGGCCATCGCCGGCAACGTCCTGCAGATCGCCGACAACCGCGCCTACGTCTTCCGCCACGCCCTCATCCGCGAGGCCGTCCACGACGAACTCCTGCCCGGCGAGCACCAGCGCCTGCACGCGCGCTACGCCGAGGAGATCTCCAAGAACCGCATGCTCGTGCCGCCAGGACGGGCCTACGTCGAGCTGGCGCACCACTGGTACAGCGCGCGAGACGACGAGCAGGCGCTGGTGTCGGCCTGGGAGGCGGCGCGCAAGTCGTTCAAGGCCTTCGCCTACACCGAGGCCATACCGCTGCTCGAGCGCGTGCTCATGTTGTGGGACAAGGTCCCCGACGCCTCCCAGCTGATCGGGGTCAGCCACACCGACGTGCTGGAGAAGGCGGCCTCGGCCGCCGCGGCGGGCTCGGAGATCGAAAAGGGCCTGAAGTTCATCAAGGGCGCCCTGAAGGAGCTCGACGAGGCCGTCGAACCCGAGCGCGTCGCCCTGCTCATCATCAAGCAGATCGGCCTCAGCATCTCCAAGGGCAAGCAGAGCATGATCGGCGACTACCGCCACGCGCTCGGCCTGGTGCCCCAGCCCGGCTTCGCCCGCGCCCAGGTGCTGCACCACATGGGCCGCCACCTCATGCTCATCGGCGAGGTCGAGGAGGGCAGGCAGCAGGCGGAGGAAGGGCTCAGGCTCGCCCGCGAGCTCGGCGACGCGGGCCTCGAAGGCGATTTCCTGCTCGACCGCGCCCTGGGCTTCTCCATCCACAGCGACCTCGAGTCCACGATCGACCACATCATGCGCGCCCGCGACCTGGGCGAGCAGACCGGCGACGGCAGCCTCGTCACCCGCGCGATCGGCAACGGCGTCGACTCGCTGTGCGAGCTGGGCCGCCTCGACGACGCGATCGAGCTGTCCTTCGAGGGCGAGCGGCTGGCCAAGAAGTACGGCAGGCTGCGCACCAACGGCACCTTCATACTCAACAACCGGGCCGAGGCGCTCGAAGCGCTCGGACGCTGGGACGAGGCGATCGAGACCGTCGAGCGCGCCCTGTCGCTGGGCCCCGCGCTGCGCAACCGCTACCACCTCATCCGGGTGCGCGCCGACATCGCCCTGTCACGCGGGGAGCTGGAGTACGTCGAGGGCATCCTGGGCGAGCTGGGCGTGCTCAAGGAACGCCCGGAGGACTTCGTCCAGGACATCACCAACAGCACCCGCCTGCACATCGGCTGGCACCTGCTCAAGGGCGAGCCCGACGTGGCGCTGTCGGTCGCCGAGCGCATCCTGGGCCACCCGCTGCTGTCGAGCAAGGCCATGCTGACCTGGCGCCTGCTGTCGGTCATCCGCCTCGTCTGCGACGCCGCCTCCGCCGTCGAGCCCGCCCGCGCCACGGCTGTGCGCGAGCACGCCAGGGCCGTAGCGGCGGGCCTGCGCCGCAGCGGGCCGGTCGCCACCGCCTACCAGCTCACCTTCAACGGCGACTTCGACGCCGCCGCCACCGCGTGGGAGGCGCTGAAGCGGCCGCACGCCCAGGCCAAGGCGCTGCTCCACGCCGCCTCGGAGTTCGCCCACTCGGGAGACCGCGACTCGGCCGCCGTACGGCTGCGCGCCGCCCATCCCCTGGCCTCGGCCCTGCGGGCGACGCCGCTCATCACCGAGATCGAGACGCTCTCCCGGCGGGTCGGGGCGACGCTGGAGCAGCAGGACGGCTCCTCCGAGCTGCTGACGCCTCGCGAGCTCGAAGTGCTGCGCCTGGTGGCGCTCGGGCGCAGCAACCGCGACATCGCGGCCGAGCTGTTCATCTCGGCCAAGACGGTCAGCGTGCACGTGTCGAACATCCTGGGCAAGCTCGGGGTCGGCAGCCGCGGCGAGGCCGCGGCCGCGGCTCACCGGTTGTCGCTGCTGGCCTGAAGCAGTGTCCTGACCCGCTCCAGCTCCTCGGGAGCGGCTCGCGTCGACGCCCACATCCGCTTCAGGTCGTCGCCGTGCCGCCGGGGGACGACATGGGTGTGGAAGTGGAAGACGTCCTGGCCGGCGGCCTCGCCGGTGGAGTGGGTGATGTTCACACCGTCGGGGGCCAGCGCCGCCCTGACCAGCGCGGCCACCCGATGCGTCATGCGCGCCACGTGGGCGTGGCTCTCCTCGGAGATCTCCCAGGCGTCCCGCGCGTGCACGCGCGGGACGATCAGCGTGTGACCGGGCGCGGCCGGGGCCCGGTCGAGGAAGGCCACGGTGTGCTCGTCCTCCAGCACCCGGTGGCTCGGCAGCCGCCCGGCGACGATCGAGCAGAAGATGCAGTCGATGACGACCCCCATTGATTAGTCCGGAGTTACCGGTTCCCCGCGGAATCCGTCGTTGATCCGGCCCAGGCTAGCCGAGAGGCTGATACCCCACATATGCCTTTTCACCTGGGGAGAAGCTGGTGCATGCTGCGCTCAGCCTGACCGGCCTGCGCAAGTCCTTCGGCGCCTCGCGCGCCGTCGACGGAGTCGATCTGGTGGTGCCTCCCGGCGCGTTCCTCGGCCTGGTCGGGCAGAACGGCGCCGGCAAGACCACCACGTTGTCGATGGCCGTCGGGCTGCTTCGCCCGGACGCCGGCCGGTCACACGTGTTCGGACACGACGTGTGGGCGGCTCCCGACGAGGCCAAGGCGCTGATCGGAGTCCTGCCCGACGGCTTGGCGATGCCGGAGCGGCTGACCGGGCGCGAGGTGCTGACCTATCAGGGGCTGCTGCGGGGCATGCCGCGCAGCACGGTCGACCAGCGCGCGGACGAGCTGCTCAGCGTCCTGGAGCTGGACCGGGCCGAGAAGACCCTCGTGATCGAGTACTCCACCGGCATGCGCAAGAAGATCGGCCTGGCCACGGCGCTGCTGCACGCGCCGCGGCTGCTGGTGCTCGACGAGCCGTTCGAGGCGGTCGACCCGGTGTCGGCGGCGACGATCAAGACGATCCTGCGCGGCTTCGTCGCGGGCGGCGGCTCGATCGTCCTGTCCAGCCACGTGATGGCGCTGGTGGAGCAGCTGTGCGACCACGTCGCGGTGATCGACCGCGGCAGGGTGGCGGCCGCCGGGTCGCTCGCGGAGGTGCAGGACGGCCGGAGCCTGGAGGAGCGGTTCGTGGAACTCGTCGAGGGCGAGTCCGCCGGAGCGAAGGAGCTGACGTGGCTGTCGCGCTGACGATGGCCAGGATGAAGGTCTCGCTCCTGCGACACTCGCTCAAGGGGCCGATGACCTCGACGGGGGTGCTCCTGGGCGTGCTGCTCGCGGGCTGGACCCTCTACCTGGCCCTCACCGCCGATCCCGCCGTCCTCGCGGGGGCGTACGCGGTGTGGATGCTCGGCTGGATGCTCGGGCCGCTCTTCATGGGCGGCGGGGACGAGTCGCTCAGGCCGGAACACTTCTCCCTGCTCGGCATCAAGTCACATCGCCTGGCCAGCGGCCTGCTGGTGGCCGCCTTCATCGGCATGGCCCCGCTGATCAGCCTCGTGGCGTCGCTCGGGCTGGTGATCTCCGGCGTACGGCAGAGCCCGGCGGGCGCCCTGATCGCCGTGGTCGCGATCGTGCTGCAGCTGGCGCTCTTCGTGCTCGTGTCGAGGGTCGCCGTCGCCCTCCTCGGCCTCGCCCTGCGCTCGCGCCTGGGCGCGGTCGGCGCCGGCCTGCTCAACGGCGCCATCCTGGGCGCGCTCTGCCAGATCTGGGTCTTCCTCGCCCTCTTCGACCAGAGCGGGGTGCCGCAGCTCGTCTGGCAGCTCCCCTCGGGCTGGGGGCTGCTGGCCGTCAACGGCGAGCCCGGCCGGCTGGTCGCCCTGGCCGTCCTCGACCTGGTGCTGCTGGGCGCGTGGGCGGCGCTGCTGTCGAGGCGTGCTGGGGCGCCGCGCACGTCAGGAAGGCCCAGGCGGGCCGTCACGGCCCATGGCGCCCTCGGCGGCGTCTTCGCCAAGGAACTGCGGACCTGGACCCGCGACCTGGTGCGCAACTACCAGGTGATCTTCTCGCTCTCCTTCGGCGTCTGCTTCGGCGCCTCGCCGCTGCTGCTCGGATGGGACGGCATGCTGCCGTACGCCGGGCCGATCTTCGTCGTGATGGCCGCCTCCCTGACGTCCAACCTCTACGGCTCCGACGGCACCGCGTTGTGGCTCACGCTGCTGACGCCCCGGGCGTCGGACGTGCGCGGGCGCCAGCTGGCCTGGCTGGCGGCGGTGGGCCCGGCGGCCGCCGCGGTCACCGTGGTCACCGCCGCCGTCGCCGGCGGGCCCTGGCCGCTCGTGCTGGCGCTGCTGGCCGCGATGCTCGGCGGGGCCGCCGGGCTCATCCCGCTGGTGTCGGTCTACGGGCTGGTCCCCGGGACCGACCCGCACCGGCGGGGCGGCAACCCGCTGCGGGTGAGCGACGACAACGGCGGGCTGACCGGGCTGGCGTACCTGATGCTGGCGCTCGTGGTCGCCTCCGGCGTGCCCGCCGGGCTCGTCGCGCTCTCCTACGGGTGGGCCGGGGTCCCGGTCGGGCTGGCCACCGGGTTCCTGTCCGCGTGGGGGCTCGGCCTGCTGGCCGAGCGGCGGCTGCGCGAGCGGGGCGTGGAGCTGCTGCAGGCCATGCGCACCGGGCGTCGGGTCCCGGTGCTCACGCCCGCGGGGCCGCCTCAGAGGGTGCGGACCCTGCCCAAGACCGCGCCGCCCCCGCTCGCCGCCCTCCTCTTCCTGCTCGGCGCGATCCCGCTGTTCCCCCAGGGCATCGTGGCCGGGATCTTCGTCGCCAACGGGGTCGAGGGCCAGAGCTGGTTCCTCGCCACCTACCTGGCGCCCGGCCTGCGCTGGCCCGCCGTGGGCGGCATGGTTGTGCTCGGGCTGATCCTCTTCGGCGTCGCCGCCCACCAGACGGCTAGCGCCAGAAGGCGAGGTCGTGCTCTGCCGCATAGTCGATCTGCCTGATGTCGTCAGGGGCGAGCGACTGCGTCGTCCTGCCCTTCGACAACTTCGGCCACTCCGGCAGTCCCGGCCCGTTGGGTGAGCCCGTGCGGGCGAAGTTCGTCCAGTAGCCGACCATCTGGTCCGACAGGACCCGCTGCTTCGGCGACAGCTCGGTCTTCGCCTCGGGGAAGATGTACGGCAGGTCGCCGGCGTGATAGGCGCCCCAGTCGAACCCGTTCCGCAGCGGCAGGAACATCGGGGCGTCCCGGTCGGCGAACTCGTATCCGTAGACCGGCACGTGCCTGGCCAGAGCCGTGTTCTGGGCGTGCGTGCCGCGTGCCCACATGCGGTCGGTGATCACCGTGGCCCACGCCATGCTGGGCGACGGCTCGGCCGGGTAGCGCTTCATCACCCGTCCCGCGTCCTTGCCGAAGGCCGCCTCCAGCCGCTTGCCGTACTCATCGAGCGTCAGCGGCTCGCCCATGCCCACGAAGAGCCGGTGCTCGTCCTTGGTGGCGCCCGCGAGCACCGGCACCCGGTGGAACTCCCCCGCCGCCAGCCGCTTGGCGGGCGACTCGGGCAGGACCGCGTTGCCGTACGCGTAGACCTGGAAGACGTTCATGATCTGCGGCACCGCCAGGATGCGCTCCACCGGCAGCGCCCGCAGGCACGCCACGTCGGAGCAGCCCAGCTGCTTGGCGTAGATCTGGCCCAGCCCGGTGACCTCGGCCTCCGAGCGCCATCCGAACGACTCGATCGTGGGCACGCCGGGCACCAGGCTGCCCGCGGGCATGTCCATCATCGACTCGCCGCTCATCATGATCGCCCGCTGGAACAGGCCAGCGGAGCCCGGCGCCGTCAGGTGGCCGCCGATGGCCAGGCCGCCGTAGGAGATCCCGAAGAGGGTGACGTTGGCCGGGTCGCCGCCGAAGGCCCCGATGTTGCGCCGTACCCAGCGCAGGGCCTCCTGCTGGTCCTGCAGGCCGTAGGCGCCGGAATCACGCAGGCCCGGGTAGCCGAAGCCGCTGAAGACGCCGAGGCGGTAGTTGATCGTCACGACCACCACGCCCTTGGCCGCCAGCAGCTTCGCGTCCGAGTAGTGTCCCGCGCCCAGCGCCCCGTCACCGTGCACCCACACCATGACCGGGCGCTTGCTCCCCTTGGCGCGCGGCGTGGTGACGTTGAGCATGAGGCAGTCCTCGTTCGTGCTCGCCGTCTTGGCGTACTCGGAGCCGACCTGCGGGCACATGGGACCCGGCTTTGTGCCGTCGCGCACGCCCGTCCACGAGGGCACGGGCTTGGGGCTCTCCCAGCGGGCGGCCGTGGCGTAGCGGATGCCCTGATAGGTCGCGGTCTGCGCGGTCACGGATCCTCGAACGGCCCCCGCAGGCGTCTCGACGATCGCCGGATCCGCCGACGTCGCGGTGCAGCCGGTGGCCAGAAGCGTGGCAATGAGCAGGGTTTTCATACCTACCACGGTCCGGGATCCCGGGCAGTGGCCACTAGAACCGTAGATCCGGGAAAGGCCGGGACAAATGTCACGAGGCCAGGTGAGCGTGGTGGTCGTAGGGCTTCAGCGTGATCGAGTCCGCCTTCTGCGCGGCCTTGGCCATCAGGCCGCGCAGGGGCCGCGAGGTCATGACCTTCACCGACAGGTTGCGCATCCTGATCGCCATGCGGCTCCCGGGCAGGAACCCGCCGACCCCGCCGGGCGGCAGCTTCTGGCACTCGGTGACGTAGGGCCGCATCGCCTCCTCGTAGCGCGCGAAAGCCGTACCGTGCTCGCCCCCGGCCGCGGCCAGCTCGCCCGCCAGCACGTACGCGCCCACCAGCGCCATCGCGGTGCCGTTGCCCGACAGCGGCGAGCCGCAGTACCCGGCGTCGCCGAGCAGCACGACCCGCCCCCGCGACCAGCTGTCCATGCGGACCTGGCTGATCGTGTCGAAGAAGAAGTCAGGCGCCTGCGCCATCACGCTGAGCAGGTACGGCGTGTGCCATCCCACGTCGGAGAACCGCTCTCGCAGGATCTGCTGCTGCCCGGCGGCGTCGTGCCGGTTGTAGACCAGGTCGGTGGCGGTGAAGCTGAACATCGCCTTGGCGCTGCGCCCCTTCTCCGGCCGGATCCCCGCCAGGCGGCCACCGGGCGCGCTGTGCAGCAGGAACCAGTGCCCGAGGGTGAGATCGTCGGCTGGGATGGTGAAGTAGGCGGTGTAGGCGCCCAGATGGTGCACGAACTGCTGCTCGGATCCGAAGGTCAGCCTGCGGACGTTGGAGTGCAGGCCGTCGGCGCCGACCACCAGGTCGAACCGTCGCGGCGCGGCGCGTTCGAAGGAGACGTCGACGCCGCCATCCGACTCGGCGATGGAGGTGATGGAGTCGTCGAACAGGTACTCCACGCCCTGCTGGGCGGCGCCGTACAGGATGTCGGTCAGGTCGCCGCGCAGGATCTCGATCTCGGCCACGGCGCCTTCGCCGCCGAACAGGTCGGCCGGCATGGCCGCCCGCCTCCTGCCGTTCGCGTCGACGTAGGCCAGGCCGCGCTCGTCGATGGCCGCCGCCCGGATCCGCGCCATGATCCCCATGCGTTCCGCCACCTCGCGGGCCGCTCCGCGCAGGTCCACCGCCTGGCCGCCCGGCCTGGGAGCCGGCGCCCGCTCGACCACGGTCACGGAGAAGCCATGGCGAGGCAGCCAGTGGGCCAGGGCGAGTCCGGCGATGCTGCCGCCGGAGATGAGGATGTGCTTCATGGGGGACGACGCTACGCAAGGTGCCATACCGGCGAATCAGTCATTTATTGGGTAATCGATACTTAATGCCGTGTTGTGCGGTCGGAAGCAGGAGATGGCGGTCATCGACCGTCTGCTGGACGGCGGCGGCGCCCTGATCGTCCGCGGCGAGCCGGGCATCGGGAAGACGGCGCTGATCGACTACGCCGTCGCGGCGGCGTCGGGCACGCGGGTCGCCGGCGCGTCCGGCATCGAGCCTCGTGAGGGAGGCACGCGGGTGCTCCGGGCCACCGGCATCGAGGCCGAGGCCGACCTGCCCTTCGCCGCGCTCCACCTCCTGCTGCGCCCCCTGTTCGACCGGATCGACGGCCTGCCCGACCCGCAGCGGGCGGCCCTGCGCGGCGCCTTCGAGCTGGCCCCCGTCACCTCCGCCGACCGCTTCCTCATCGGCCTCGCCGTCCTGTCGCTGCTGTCCGAGGCCGCCCACGAGCGCCCCCTGCTCTGCGTGATCGACGACGCCCACTGGCTCGACCGGGCCTCGGCCGACACGCTGCTGTTCGCCGCCCGGCGGCTGGGGACCGACAGGATCGTGCTCCTGTTCGCCACCCGCTGCGAACAACCCACGCCCGGCCTCGACGAGGTCAGGCTGGCCGCGCTGACCATGGAGGACTCGGCCGCCCTGCTGTCGCGACGAGCCGCGGAACTCAGCCCGGTGGCGCGCCGCCGCCTGCTGACCGAGGCCGCCGGCAACCCGCTGGCGCTGCTGGAGCTGCCCGCCGACGAGGCCTACTCCACCGGCGACCTGCCCCTGGCCCAGCGTGTGCAGGACACCTTCCTGGCCCAGATCCACCGGTTGCCCGAGCAGACCAGGCTCCTGCTGCTCGTCGCGGCCAGCGACTCGAGCCCCGACCTGGACGTGGTGCTGGGCGCGGGCAAGGCGCTCGGCGCGCCCGCCGTGGCGCTCGACGCGGCGCAGGGCCTCATCACGGTCGCCGAAGGCGTGGTGACCTTCCGCCACCCGCTGGTCAGGGCCGCCGTCTACCGGGG
The DNA here is from genome assembly GCF_044456985.1 of Nonomuraea sp. NPDC050663. Taxonomy (NCBI): domain Bacteria; kingdom Bacillati; phylum Actinomycetota; class Actinomycetes; order Streptosporangiales; family Streptosporangiaceae; genus Nonomuraea; species Nonomuraea sp. NPDC050663. The sequence continues at coordinate 419,837 of NZ_JBITGL010000008.1, read as the reverse complement.
CGCGCCGCCCGTCCTGCGCCTGGCCGTCCACGCCGCCCTCGCCGAACTGCTCGCCTCTCCCGCCGACGCCGACCGCCGCGCCTGGCACCTGGCGGCTGCCACGGCGGGCCCCGACGAGCACGCCGCGCACGAACTGGAACGCACCGCCGTACGAGCAGGGCAACGCAGCGGCTTCGGCTCCGCCGCCATCGCCTACGCCCGCGCCGCCCGCCTGTCCCCCGACCCGGCGGAACGGGCGCGCAGGAACGTCCTGGCCGCCGAGGCGGCGGCCGAGGCGGGCGACCTGGACCTGGCCGACGAACTCGCCGAGCTGGCCTCGGGCCAGACCACCTCCCCGCGGCTGCTGGTCAGGATCGCCATGACCCGCTCCACGGTGAACTCCGCCCGCGGCCGCCTGCGCACCGCGCACGCGCTGCTGCTGGAGGCCGCCGAGCTCGACCCCGGCGGCGCGCTCTGGCCGCTCATGGGCAGCATGTTCCTGGCCTGGAACTCCGGCGACGACGACCTCGCCGCCGAGACGCTCGAACGGCTCGCCGCCCTCCGCATGGCGCCGGACGACCGCCTGACCCCGGTCCTCCAGCTGGCCGTCTGGTCGGTCACCCTGCAACTCGGCCTGCCGCCCACCGGCCTGCCGCCGCTCCCCGACGTCACTCGCGCCGCCCTGCGGCTCGACATCGCCGGCATGGACAGCCTCATCCTGATCTGCGGCGCAGGACTGGCGATGGGACACGACAGGAGGATCAGCGAGCTGGCCGCCGCCACGGTCGGCGAGCTGCGCGCCCAGGTCCGCATCGGCCCGCTCCCCGCCGCCCTCACCTACCTGGCCGCCGCCCACGCCCTCATCGGACGGTACGGCGAAGCGCTCGGCGAGGCCGAGGAGGCGCTGCGGATCGCCCGCGACACCGCCCAGGCCGAGTGGGTCGGCCAGGCGAGCTCCATCCTGGCCTACATCGCCGCCGTCCAGGGCGACGAGCGCCGCTGCGCCACGCACGCGGAGAGCGCCGGCTCCGTCGCCGTCGCGGCCGGCCGCTGGTCCACGGCCCTGCTCGACCTCGGGTACGGCAGAGCGGAACAGGCGCTGACGCGGCTGGAGAACCTGGCGGCCGGGGCGATGCACTGCCAGCTGCCCGTCGTCCGCAGCACACCGGACCTGATCGAGGCGGCGGTGCGGGTGGGACAGCAGCCTCGCGCCCGTGCCGCGCTGCGGGCTTTCGAGTCGTGGGCGGCGCACATCGGGCTGGCGTGGAGCGACGCGCTCGTCGCCCGGTGCCGCGCGCTCGTCGAGGACCAGGAGGAGCACTACGTGCGGGCGCTGGAGCTCCACGCGGACGACACGCACCTGTTCGACCAGGCGCGCACGCAGCTGTTGTACGGGGAATGGCTGCGCAGGGCCCGGCGGAAGGCGGAGGCGCGCGGGCGTCTGCAGGCAGCGGTCAACAGCTTCGAGCAGCTGGGGGCCGGGCCGTGGGCTGCCCGGGCCCGCGCGGAGCTGCAGCTCATCGGGGCGGGCGGGGTCTCCGGTATCGGCGGCGTCGGCGGCCGGCTCACGCCGCAGGAGCTGCAGATCGTGAGACTCGCGGCTCGCGGCATGTCGAACCGCGACATCGCGGCCCACCTGTTCCTCAGCCATCGGACCGTGGGACATCACCTGTACAAGGCGTATCCGAAGCTGGGGATCGCGGGGCGGGGTGAGCTGGCCGGGATCGACCTCGGCTGACTCTCGCGAGGTCCGGCGCGTGCCGCCGTCAGAACGTGGCGATCGGGTTGACAGGGCTCCCGGACGTCCCGGCGAAGCGGACCGGCGCGACCGCCAGCTGGAAGTCCCACTGCCCCAGCTCCTCGGCCGTCGCCGCGCACGCCTCCAGGTCGCAGTTGTCGAGCATCCACAACCCCATCGCCACCAGGCTCACGGCGTGGACCGGCATCAGCAGGTCGTCGTACCCCGACGGCTGGACATCCTGCGGGCTGTCGGCTCCGATCAGCGCGACACCCCGCTCATGCAGCCACGGCAGGCACGAAGCGTGCCAGCCCGTCTGCGTGAACCCGATCGCCGCACCCGTCTCGTGCCGGGCACGGCCGTACCCGGTCCGCAGCAGCACCGCGTCACCGGTCCCCACCCGCACCCCCTGGCGCCGCTCGGCCTCCTCGAGATCCTCGGGGAACACGCCCTCCCCCGGCTCCAGCCACGGCACATCGCGAACCTTCGCGACGTCCAGCAGGACACCCCGCGTCACGATCCCGTTCGCCGCCGCCGTGACGGCCGCCCACCCCGACCCCGTCTCGGCGTCGACCATCGAGTGCGACCGCCCGTTGTACATCGTGCCGTCCCAGAAGATGTGGCACGGCGAGTCGATGTGGGTGAGCGTGTTGCCGTGGAAGGTGATGCCGAGCCGCTCGGTCGAGAAACCCCAGCGCCGGTCGGCATGGAACGCGGCCACCGGCATGTTCTCCGCGCCCGGCATGTCGGCGGCACACGGGCACGCCGTCGTCGCCCGCTCCATGTCCTTCGGCACCGCGACCTCCCACGCGCACGACACGCTCCTGCCATGCCGTACGGCACGCGCCGCCGCCAGCCGCACCTCGTCGGTGATGTGGTTGAGCGTGCCGAGCTCGTCGTCGTCACCCCAGCGTCCCCAGTTGGACAGGGAGTCGAAGTAGTCGAGCACGTCGTCTTGGGTGGGCATCGGTCGCTCTGCCGTCATACCAGCATCGGCTCCTCGGGTCACGCCACGGCCTGCTGAGGCGGGATCCTACAAGAGCCGTCCCGTCAGCCCCATGTCTTCCGAGGACGCGACGCTAGGCTCTCCGATCAGCAGCGCGCCCGCGACGGCCGCGTGTCGATCCGCGGGCCGCTCGTTCGACGAGTGGGTGAGGGCCGAGAGGCGGCCCCGCCGGACGAGGAGAACACGATGTCGAAGTACCTGCTCATCATGCGAGGCACCGACGAGTCGAACGCGGCCATGATGGCCGACATCGACGAGATGATGGCCACGACCCGCCAGTTCATCGAGGAGACGGTCAAGGCCGGCGTCCTCCTCGCGGCGGAAGGGCTGGACGATCCCGGCCAGGGCGTCGTGGTCGACTTCAGCGGCGAGACCCCGGTGGTCACGGACGGGCCCTACGGCGAGACCAAGGAGCTGTTCGGGGGCTTCTTCCTGCTCGACGTCGCCTCGAAGCAGGAGGCGGTCGAGTGGGCCAAGCGGGTCCCGACGGCCCGCGGGGCCAAGATCGAGATCCGGCGGGTGCCGGGAAGCGAGGAGGTCCCGCGGGCCGACGGGTGAGTGCCCCGCCCGCGCCGACCACGTTCTACGAGATGGCGATCCACGGAACGGCGATGAGCCTGCGAACGGCCTCGACGATGCCCGCGCGGATCTCGTCATCGCGGCCGGGCCGGGTGGTCGAACCAGGCGGCACGGTGGCTCCGACGGGGCTGTCAGCGGTGGCCAAAGCGACGATGAGCGCCAGCAACACCGCAGGAGGGCAGGCGTCGCTCACACGCCCGTCACGCTGGGCCGCTTCGATGGCGGCCAGCTTGGCCGCGTAGGCGGGCGCCGAGGTGGCGGGCTCCGGCCGGCCGGCGCTTTCCAGCCGGTGCCACGCGGTCAGCCGGATGACCTCCGGATGCTTGCGGCAGTGGTCGTGCACCTGCCCGGCGTAGGCGGGCAGGTCGTCGACGGTGAACGGGACGGCTTCGAGGCCCTGGGTGACCTGGGCCTCGAAGACGGCGTCGAAGAGTGCTTCCTTGCTGCCGAAGTAGACGTAGATGAGGTTCTTGTTCGCCGAGGCCGCCTGGGCGATGCGGTCCACGCGGGCTCCGGCCAGCCCGTGGGCGGCGAATTCGGCGGTGGCCGCCTGCAGGATGCGGGCCTGGGTGGCTTGGGCGCGGGACATGACCTCAAGTGTGACAGTTGACTAACCGGTTAGGCGCCGACGGGCCAGGAGATGTACTTGTGCTCCAGGAACTCCTCGATGCCGTAGGCGCCGCCTTCCCTGCCGATGCCGCTGTGCTTGCAGCCGCCGAAGGGCGCGTCCGGGTTGACGCCCCAGGAGGCGTTGACGTTGACCATCCCGGTGCGCAGCCGGCGCGCGACCGCGTGGGCGCGGGCGAAGTCGCGGGTGAAGACGCCGGCGTTGAGCCCGTAGTCACTGTCGTTGGCGATGCGGACGGCCTCGTCCTCATCGGCGAAGGGGATGACCGTGTTGACCGGGCCGAAGAACTCCCGCCGGGCGATGGTCATGGTGTTGTCGACACCGGTGAACAGGGTCGGTTCCAGGTAGAAGCCCTGGGCCAGGTCTTGCGGGCGGCTTCCGCCGTAAGCGAGGGGGGCGCCTTCAGCCTGGCCCTGCCGGATCATCGTCTCGACGCGGTCGCGTTCCTTGGCGCTGATGAGCGGCCCCATGGCGGTCGCCGGGTCGGCGGGGTCACCGATGGTGACGGCCTTCAGCAGCGGGATCACCTTGGCGACCAAGTCGTCGTGGACACGCTCGTCCACGAGGGTACGGGTGAGCAGCAGGCAGCCCTGACCGGCGTTGGTGACGGTGTTGCCCGCCACCTCCAGCGCCGCCCGGTCCAGGTCGGCGTCGGCGAAGACGATGTTGGCCGACTTGCCGCCCAGCTCCAGTACGACCTTCTTGAACGTGGCCGCCGCCTGCGTGGCGATCTGGCGGCCGACCGTGTTCGAGCCGGTGAAGCTGACGATGTCGACACCGGGGTTGGTGGTCAGCTCGACGCCGGCTTCCAGGTCACCGGTGACGACGTTGACCACGCCGGGCGGGAGATCGGCCTCCTGGACCATCTCGGCGAGCAACAGGACCTGCAGGGGCGTGTACGGCGACGGTTTGACCACGGCGGTGCATCCGGCGGCCAGCGCCGAGGCGAGCTTGTGCACCGTCAGCGGCACGGCCGCGTTGAACGGCGTCAGCAGCGCCGCCACCCCGGCCGGCTCCCTGGCGACAACGCCCTGGGTGGTCTGCGGTTGCCCGGTGATGGAGTACGCGGCGTGGGGGTTGAGCGGTGTCGTGAAGGCCATCGCGGGAAGCAGCCGGTCGGCCACGTCGTACAGGAAGTCGATGGCGGTCTGCACGTGGACCTGCTCGGCCAGCGGCCGGGGGAAGCCGCTCTCCCGCACCACCAGGTCGACCAGTTCGTCGCGGCGTCGGTCCATGATCTCGCCCAGGCGGCGCAACGCTGCTCCGCGCTCGCGGGGGGCGCTGCGCGGCCACGGCCCTTCGTCGAAGGCCCGCCGGGCAGCGGCGACGGCGCTAGCCGCCTCGGCCCTGGACGCCTCGGGGGCGACGGCGAAGGGCTGGCCGGATGCGGGGTTGGTGACGGGTTGCAGTTCTTGGGCGGGTACCCAGCGGTTGGCGATGAAGAGGTGGTCAGCCATGGGAGCTCCCGGAACTAACTGGTTATTTAGGTGAAGGCACGCTATTTATAACCATCCAGTTAGTCAAGTTATCACTCATGCGACCAGTGCACAGAAACGAGAGCACCGCTCTTGTGAATCAGTGCTCGCCATGAGAGCATCGATCCATAAACAGATCACCGCTCTCCAAATGAGCGGGCGACACCCCTCAGGAACGAACGTGAACCCTCAAGCCTCCCGGATCCGAACCGGCGCCATCGGCATGGCCCTGGCCGGCATCCTCTTCACCGTCTACGAGACCGCCGCGCCCCGCGAGGACGAGACCACCCTCGACGGCGCCGCCGCGTGGGCCTCGGCAGGCTGGACCGTCGGCCACCTCGCCGCGATCGTCGGACTCATCCTCATCCCACTGACCTGGGGCAGCCTCCGCGGCTTCGTCGAAGACACCCCTCTGGAGAAGCCCGCGTTGCTCGCCGCGATCACCGGCTCCATAGGTTCGGCGCTGTCAATCTCCTACTACGGTGCCGAGGTTTACGGCCTCAAGGCGATCGGCGAGCGGGCCGTGGCCGTGGGCGATGCGAGCCTCACGGAGGCCGGCGACGCGTTCCGCACCGACGCGACCGCGGTGACCGTCTTCGCGATCGGCTTGGCGCTCATCGCGCTCGCCGCGATCCTGGCCGCCTCGATCGTCTGGCGCTCGGGCACGATGAACCGCTGGAGCGCCGTGCCGATGGCGGTGGCGATGATCACTTACCTGCCGCACTTCTATCTGCCGCAGCCCGCCCGGATCGTTTGGGGAGCGCTCGTCACCGCGAGCGCGTTGTGGATCGCGGTCGAGATGTGGCGAGCCGCGAACTCCGGAAAACGTGAGCCGAGTATCGCCTAGCGGACCACCGACGTCAGGAAGCGCAGAGGCCGGCCAAGCGGCGGACGTCGGCACGGATCGACCGGCGCAGCAACCACCTCAGCGCCGGCTCCAGCAACCTCTCGGAGGTCACGCGTGGGGTGACGCGCACGTGGAAGGTGAAGCGGCAACGGTCCTCGCCGAGCGACTCGACGAGCCTGCCGCCCTCGGCGTCGATCCCCGATGTGGTGCGCCAGGCGAACGAGCGTCCCGGCTCCACCTGGATGACCTCACCGCCGTTGCGGTAGGTCCGGCCCGCGAACCGCATCACCTCGGCGGTGGTCGTGCCCACCCGGACGAGGCCTTCGGGACGCGGCGCCATCGTCTCGACGCCCCGGCGCCAGCACGGGTCCTGGCCGTAGTCGGCGACGACCGCCCACAGGCGCGCGGCCGGGCAGGCGATCTCCCCGACCTCCCGAAGCTCGATCATCCGGCCATGATACGAGGGTGGCCGAGGCGCCGGTGAACACGGTGAACGTTCGTGGTCACCGCGCCGGCGAGAGAGCCCGGAGCGAAGCGCCCGCCCCCAGGGAAGGACCACGCCCTAGCGAAGGGCCTCGAACAGCAGGATCGCCCCGAACAGCGCGAACCCCGCCGCCGCGCCGTACCTGATGATCTTCTCCGGCAGGTGCTTGCCCAGCAGCCGCCCCACCACGATCGCCAGAGCGTCCGCCGCCACCATGCCCACCGTCGACCCGATCCACGTCCCCACCCAGTCATGCTGCGTGGCCAGTGTGATGGTCGCGAGCATCGTCTTGTCGCCCAGCTCGCTCAGAAAGAACGCCACCGTCACCGCGATGATCGCGTTGCGCGTCGTCCGGGAGGCCTTCTGCGATTCCTCGTCCGTCAGCTCGTCGCCCCGCAGGGTCCACAGCGCGAACCCGAAGAACGCGATGGCCGCCACGATGTTGATCGCCTTGGTGGGGAGGGCGTCGCCGATGAGGCCGCCGATGGCGACGCTGCCGAGGTGGACGACGGTGGTGGCGATGGTGATGCCGGCGATCACGGGCCAAGCCTTGAACCGCGTCGCGAACGTCAGAGCCATCAGCTGGCTCTTGTCACCCAGCTCGGCCACGAAGATCACGGCCAGGCTGATCCAGAATGCTTCCAAGGGTCCTCTTCCGCGCGGTCCGGACCGGAAGCAGGCACCCGCCTCAAGGGGAGTCTCGGGCATGACGGCTTCGGCCCGGCAGCGACTGTCTCGTTGCCAGGCCGAAGGTCTCGTCCGCCTGAAGAACAGGCCGTCGCGACCGGGCTCGGAACGAGCCAGCGTGTCGATCGCGGCAGTTGAGGACTACTCCCCTTCGGTTTGCCTTCTCATTATAGCTGGCAGCCGATGAGCACCGGCTCGTTGACGAGCGTGACCCCGAACTTCTCCTGGACGCCGTCGCGCACCTCGCGGGCGAGGGTGAGCAGGTCGGAGGTGGTGCCGTCGCCGGGGTTGGTGAGGGCGAGGGTGTGCTTGGTGGAGATGCGGACGGGGCCGCGCGTGTAGCCCTTCGTGAAGCCCGCCTGCTCGATCAGCCAGGCGGCGGGCACCTTGATGCCGCCGTCGGGCAGGTCCCAGCGGGGGTGGCCGGGCGAGCGCGACTCGAGCGCAGCGATCGCTTCGCCGTACAGGACGGGGTTGGTGAAGAACGAGCCGGCGCTGCGCGTGTCGGGGTCGGCGGGGTCGAGGACCATGCCCTTGCCGCGGCGGATCTCCAGGACGGCGTCGCGGACGTCCTTCAGCGGCGCCTTCGAGGCGCCGAGGCGGCGGATCAGCTCGTCGTAGGTCAGTTCGCCGGAGATGTCGGAGATGGTGAGGGCGTAGGTGACGCCGAGCACGACGTACCTGCCCAGGTCCTGCTTGAAGACGCTGTCGCGGTAGGCGAAGCCGCACTGGCGCGCGCCGAGGTCGACGACCTGGCAGGTGCGGCGGTCGTAGACGCGGACGGACCTGATCGTCTCGGCGACCATCTGGCCGTAGGCGCCGACGTTCTGGATGGGGGTCGAGCCGACCTGCCCGGGAATGCCGGACATCGACTCGATGCCCGCCCAGCCCTCGGCGACCGCCCGCTCGACCAGCGGGTCCCAGTCTTCGCCTGCCTCGACGGTCACGACCACCTGGTCACCGTCGCGCTCACAACTGATCCCCTTGCCCGCGACCCTGACGACCTGCCCGTCGAACCCCGCATCGGAGATCACCAGGTTGCTGCCCCCGCCCAGGATCAGCAGCGGCACCTTGTCCCTGTCGGCCTGCGCGACGAAGGAGACCAGTTCCTCGGCTGAGGCGGCCTCGACGAAATCGCGGGCGGGGCCGCCCAGTCCGAGCGTGGTGTACGGCGCCAGAATCATGCTTTCCAGACTAGGGGGCCTGGCGCAGCAGGCGGAGCACACGGTCGTAGTTCCGCCGCGACTCCTGCTCCCTGTAACCCTCCTCCACCTCGTGGTAACCGCGGTGGGTGCGCTGGACCACCGGGAGCAGCTCGTCGGGCACGACCAGCTCGCCCGGCAGGGCCAGTGAGAGCTCCAGATCGGCGTTGCGGTAGTAGCGCGCCTTGTCGGGGAAGGCGCCCAGCGCCGCCGACCTGCGCACGGCCATCAGGTAGCCGAGCAGAGCCGTGACCCGGCCAGGTCCCGCTTCGTTCCACTGCGTCCCGTCGCCCGACGGTTCGACACCCTTCCATCCCGCCGCCACCGCGCCGCCCTTGATCGCTTCGACCAGCGGCACGATGGCGTCGCCGGTCAGGATGGTCGAGGTCTCCATGAGAACGTGCACGTCGGACTCGTCCAACTGCAAGAGCTTGGTACGGCACGCGCCCCATGACGCGGTGCCGCCGCGCCAGTGGGGCTGCTCGGCGACGTGCCAGACGGTGATCCTGTCGGGATGGCGCTCCTGCAGGGCGTGCAGGGCGTCGCCGGCGCCGTCGAGATTGCCCAGATCGAAGGCGAGGACGCGGGCGGTGGTGTGCTCCATGACCGCCTCCACGCAGGCGACCAGGTCCTGCGGGTAGCCGTCGGCCAGGAGGGAGACGGTGACGGTGATGTCGGCGACGGCGGTACGGCGGCGCGTGAGGGTGATGCCCGCGTCGTCGGTGCGGTTGGAGGCCAGGGACGCGTCCCAGAGACGTTGCGCGTGCAGGAGGTCGTCGTCGGGCGTGGTGGGACGCGCCTCCTCGAAGCCCAGCTCGGTGCCGGGGCGCGCACTGGCGCCACCGGCGGCGTCGCCGGGGCCCTGTGCCGCGCTGCCCGGCCGACCCTGCGCGGGAGCCGCGCCGGCACCCGAGGTGGCAGGGATGCCGCCCTGGTCGGGGCGGTCACCGACGTCGGCGCCCGCGCCCACGTCGGGCCGGGAGCCGGTGGTGCTGTGCGCCGACCCGCCCTGGGTGTCGCGCCCGGTGCCGCTGCTGCGCGCGACAGGCGGGAGGTGCGGCTCGCGCGGCGGGTCCTCGGTCCTCGACGAGACAGGGATCGCCTCGACGCTCGGCCACACCTCGTAGGCCTGGCGTTCGCCCAGCACGAAGCCGTCGCCGTCGTCGCGGACCGTCCAGCCCGCCTGCTCTATCTCGGCCCGGAGCGCGTCCGCCGCGGCGAAGTCGCGCTCCGTCCTGGCCTTGGCCCGCCGTTCTGCGAGCTCGGTCACGTGTCGCGGCGCTTCAGTCATGAAGGGCGCCTACCCAGCACGAATGCCCGCATTCGGCCCAGCCGTACCCTTTGACCTCACACTCCGCACTTCTACGCCAGCTGCACGACCGCCCTTGCCCGCGACAACACCTTGGCGTCGCCCGACCTGGCGGTCAGCGCGACCACCACCCGCTTGTCCTCGAGCTTCTCCTCCACGACCCCGCTGACCGTGATCGTCGCCCCCTGGTCGTCGTCGGGAACCACGACCATGGCCGAGAACCGCACGCCGTAGTCGACGACCGCTCCCGGATCACCGGCCCAGTCCGTGACGTACCGCCCGGCCTGCGCCATGGTGAACATGCCGTGCGCGATCACGTCGGGCAGGCCGACCTGCTTGGCGAAACGCTCGTTCCAGTGGATCGGGTTCAGGTCGCCGGAAGCGCCCGCGTACATCACGAGGTTCACCCTGCGCACCTGGTAGTCGGCGGACGGCAGCTCCTGGCCGACCTCGACCGCGTCGTACTGCACCTTGGCCGCCATCAGCCCGCTCCTCCCCGCTCGACGATCGTGTTGTAGGTGGTGCAGACCGGCTCGCCGCCCACGGTGGTGATCTCGCTGCGGATCGTCAGCAGCTCGTTGCGTCCGGCCGTGCGGATGTCGGTGATCGTCGCCTTGGTGACCAGCTCGTCACCCGCGTAGATCGGCCGCGTGTACTCGAAGCGCTGCTCGCCGTGGACCACCATGGCGAAGTTGAGCCCGAGGTCGGGGTCGGCCAGCGCTCCGCCGCCGCTCTGGAGGCTGAAGACGATGGGGAAGGTGGGCGGGGCGATCACGTCGGGATGTCCGGCCGCCTGTGCGGCCTCCTTGTCCCGGTAGATCGGGTTGTGGTCACCGATCGCCGCGGCGAACTCCTTGATCTTCACCCGGCTGACCTCGTAGGAGGCCGAAGGCGGGTACTCGCGTCCGACGAAATCACGGTTCAAGGCCATCTGCTGCGCCCCTCGTCGTCCCTAGACTTTGTGACGCCGACGCTAACAGAACAAGGTTCGGCTGTCGCCTGCGATCTTTTCAAGTCTCGGCAACAGGGCCGCGCGTGCTCCGCCGTACGCCGAAAACCCCGCCCGGCACCGGCCCGGACAGGGTTTCGTACGGCTGACGCGACGAACCGGCGCCCTCAGGGGAGGACACCGGTCGTGCATATGAATGTTCAGGAGTCCCGCTCTTACCGAGCGGTGAGCTCCCCGCCTTGCGGCACCGGCCTAGCGGGTCTCGCGGTGGGCCTGGTGGGTGCGGCAGTTGGGGCAGTACTTCTTCAGCTCAAGCCGATCCGGGTCGTTGCGCCGGTTCTTCCGCGTGATGTAGTTGCGGTGCTTGCACTCCTGGCAGGCCAGCGTGATCTTCGGCCTAACGTCGGTGGCAGCCACTTGGGAGTGCCTTTCTACGTTCGGGATTGGGACACACCCATGCCCGAGCCGGGGGCTCGGGATTGGGTAGTAGCGGAGGCCGGACTTGAACCGGCGACACAACGATTATGAGCCGTTTGCTCTGCCTGACTGAGCTACTCCGCCATGGTCCGGGCACAAGCAACCCGGACCCGTTGAGGATACCCGACCTTGGGAGCACATTCGAACTCGGCCAAGCCGTGCGGGGGTACCACCAGTATGCCCCAGGATCCCGCATGAGCAGTAATCGTCAACTGCGATCGTGAGGGACGCGTAAAAGGTCCCGTTCTGGCCATCCAGAAACGGGAGAGCTACCGTCGTGACCAGTGGGGGGCGTCCAGCCCGGGCGCTGGTCCCGGGTTGGGCGCGCGGCGCAGAGGGGGCATGGGGCGCGGCTGCCCGCCTGGCGCCCCATGCCTCTCGCGTGGCGTCTAGCTGTTCTGTGCCGTGTTGTACACGTTCTGCGCGTCGTTGCCGAAGTACGGCCCGAACATGTAGCTGGGCAGGAAGTTGTACTTGAAGCTGTTCACCGAGTTCACGATGCCGGTGCCGGTCGCCTCGCTGAAGGACAGGAACCAGGGCCCGCCGCTGGAGCCGCCGGTCATGTTGCACCGCAGGCCGAGGCCGTTGCTGAGCAGGAAGTCGTTGATGACCGTCCCGCTGCAGTAGATCAGCCGTGAGCCGTCGTACGGCGAGGCGGCCGGGTGGCCGAAGGCGTACATGAGCTGGCCGCGCGCCTGGTTGAAGGCGATGCCCTGGCCGCCGACGACGTCGGTCAGGCGCTGGCCGTTGAGCGGTGCGACCACGGCGGCGGCCACGTCGTAGTTGATGTCCTCGCTCGCGTGCCACTGGGGCGTGGTCAGCAGCGTGGTGGCCGCCCAGGTGCCGTAGGGCGCGTTGCCGCTGTTGTAGCCGGGCACGAAGGCCCAGTTGGTGTGATACGCCCCATCGAGCTTGACGCAGTGCCCGGCCGTGATCACGACGCTCTTGTTGACGCTGGTCACGGCGTTGCCGGAGCAGGAGGCCGTCCTGCCCTGGTAGGTGAAGAAGACGCGCCCCTCGGTCCTGGCGACCGCGCCTCCGGCGGTCCAGGGCTCGCCGGGGCTGTTGGCGCGCAGCGGCTCGACGACGGTGGGCGTGCCCGCCTCGGGCACCGGGCCGTTGACGCGAGCCCGGCGGGTGATCTCCATCGGCCGCGCGGAGGACATCCGCTCGGGTGTCCAGAACTGCCGCACCCGCTCCTGCGCCGACGAGCTGGCGGCGGCGGACTTCGAGGGGGCGGGGTCGTCCTTGACAGCGCTTGACGCGGGGGTGGCCGTGAGCGCGAGGGTGGGGATGGCGAGGAGCGTGACGAGAGTGGCGCGGGGTAAGCGCATGTGCACCTCCAAACGGGGATGCCCGGGACGATAAATCGGATCCCGAAGTGCGCCTATGTGCTTATATGACGAAAGCTCATGATTCTTTACTCACTTTTGTGAGAAGAGATGACACGTCACTTGACAGCCTCGACAGAGCAAGGGGAGAAACGAAGAACGCCCGGCTCCGAATGACTTCGGACCGAGCGCTTGTCTTGCCAGGAGTGGAGCCCCCAAACGGAATCGAACCGTTGACCTTCTCCTTACCATGGAGACGCTCTGCCGACTGAGCTATAGGGGCTTGTCTCGCTTCGCCCTTCGGCGCTGCGGACAGGTGTAACCATACACGGCACTCAGCCATGATGCGAACTGGAACCGGCGGCCTCGTAACGACGCCCGACCGGCAGTCGCACCACCTCGCATAAATCGGCGAGCTCGACGAAACGGGCGACCTGTTCGACGGAGACGCAGTCGGCGATCAGCCAGCCGTGCCTGCGGATCCTGAGCACCTGCCGCCCCGCACGGGTGGCGGGAGCCACCTCGTAGCCGTCGGGTCCGATCCACCGCCTGTCCATAGCGGCTCACAGTAGCGACCGGGTCTCTCATTTTTCGGCAGACCCAGGCGTTACAGCCATACCGAGAAGGTTCACAGGCGGTAGAACCCGATGAAGCCCTTCTTGGCGGCGATCTTGTCGATGCGGACCTTGGCGCCCGTCTCGGGGGCGTTCATCATCTCGCCCGAACCCAGATAAATCCCGACGTGGCTGGTTTTGGTGGCGTTCTTGCCGAAGAACACCAGGTCGCCGGGACGCGGGATGGCGGCCTTGCGTAACTTGGCGATGTGGTCGTCGGTTGTGCCCGGCCCCAGGACGTCGGAGCCGTGCGCCAGCGCGTAGACCCACCGCACGAAGCCCGAGCAGTCGAGCCCCCGGGTCTTGGCCGCCGGACACGGCTTGATCTTCCCCCGGTATCCGAGGCACGTCCCCCGCGACGGACCCGGCCGGGACGCGTGCCCGCCGCCCCAGGAGTAGACGATGTCGCGCTTCTCCAGCTCGTAGGCGATGGTCACGATCGCCGGGTCGACCTGCCGCCAGACGGGGGCGCTGGCGGCGGTGAGGAGCAGGACGGCCAGCGCGCCGGCCTTGGCCGCCGCGCCGTACCTCGCTGGACCCTCCAGCGCCCGAAAAATCATGCTTTAAGGGTTACCTTCACCTCTCCCACGGTAAATCGGATCCCCACCGAACCGGCGGCCTTGGGCTTGACCAAGAAGACGAAGTTCAGCTTCTTCCCCACGTTGATCTTCGGGATCAGGCACCTCACCGCCGTCCCGCTGAACTTGCAGCCCTTCGGCGCCTTGGCGATCTTGCCTCCGAAGGCGCGGCCGTCGACGCGGATGTCGGTGAGCGGGTGCGGCCCGGTGTTGGCCAGGGAGAGCACGAACGTCTTGCGCCCGCGTGCCGTACCTCCCACGTTGACCTCGGCGGGCGGGTTGGCGAGCGCCTTGAGCTGGCTCTCGGTGCCGTTGAAGGAGTCCTGCCCGCCGACCAGCGTGCCCTTGTCGGCCGACTGCCAGAAGGTGTGTTTGGTCCAGCCCTTGGGCAACTCGCCGGGTTCGGTGCCCCACCGGGCCAGCCAGAGCGGGTTGGCCCTGAACTTCGTGGAGTCTCCTGTGCAGGTCCGCCACCAGCTCGTGGTGGTGTAGATGATCGCGTTCCGCCCGGTCCTGCGCTTGTAGATGGTGGTGAAGTCCTTGATCCACGTCACCATCTGCTCGGGCGTCAGGTTGTAGCAGGTGTTGAGCCCGTTGCGGTCCTTGTACGGGTTGTCCTCCAGGTCAAGCACGCCCGGCAGGGTGAGCCCGTCGGCGACCCACGCGCCTCCGTTGGCGAGGAAGTGCTCGGCCTGCTGCGTGCCTTCCGAGGAGTTGGGCAGCGCGAAGTGGTAGGCGCCGCGCACCAGCCCCGCGCCGGCCGCTCCGCCGTACTGGCTCTGGAAGGCCGGGCTGGTCCAGTCGCTGCCTTCGGTGGCGTGGACGAACGCGAACTTGCCGCCACCCGAGGTCACCGTGGACCAGTCGACCTCGCCGGTCCAGTTGCTCACGTCCACGCCGGGCACGCCGTTGCTCGCCTCGGCGGTGCCGGTCAGCGCCGGGACTCCCAGCGCCGCGAGGGCGGCGATCAGCACCATACGTCTCACGGGGCGCTTCCTTTCACAGAGGGGTGTCGAAGATCCTGACGTAAGCGCGCACACACCCGCAACGGCGGACGAATATCATCTACGCTCGTCACCGTGGACATCGAGGGTCAGGGCGCGGCGGCGCTGCTGGTGTCCCTGGGCCGGGCGAGCGAGACCTTCTTCCACCTCGACCACCCCTACGTGCGCCACCAGGCCTTCTCCTACCTCGTCCCCGACGGCGGGGCGGCCGCGGGCACGATCTTCACGCTGCCGGACGGCCGCGAGGTGCACTTCTCGGTGTCGTTCGTGCTCAAGGACGGCGCCTTCCGCATCGAGGGCATGGCCGTGGTCGAGGACGAGGCCCTGCTGTCGATGCCGGTCCAGCTGGTGCCCGATCTGCACGAGGCGATCGCCGTCCTGGAGAGATACGTCGACGAGGTCACCGAGCCGGTCCGCAGGCTGGTGGACGAGCTGCTGGAGGAGCTCGCATAAGCTCCCCCGCATGAGATTCGGTACCCTCGCCGACGCCCCGCAGATCGCCGCGCTCCACGTCGACAGCTGGGTGAGCGCCTACGCGGGCATCCTGCCCGACGACTACCTGGCGGGGCCGCTGCTCCAGGAGCGGCTCGAACTCTGGGACGCCCGTCTCACCTACGCGGCCGACGACGCCTGCCTGCTCATCGAGGGCGCGCACGAGGGGTTCGCCTACCTGGTCCCCCAGCACGACGGGCGGGTGCTGCTCGACAACCTGCATGTCAGGCCGGGGCTCAAGCGCTCGGGCATCGGGCGTTCGCTCATGCGCGAGGCGTTCACCTGGACGGCGGCGCATCATCCCGGAGCGCCCCTCTACCTGGAGGTGCTGCGCGACAACGTGCCGGCCATCGCCTTCTACGAGCGCCTGGGCGGGCAGGTCACCCGGGAGTTCGACGAGACCTTCCCCGCCGGGTTCGTGATGCCGGTCGTCGAATACACCTGGACGCCCGACCGGTTCAGCCCGTGCTGAGCCGTACGGTCACGACGTCGCCCTCGTCGATGCCCTCGGCCTTGCGCACCACCGTCTTGATGGGCACGACGTAGAGCCCGTCCTTGGGCCACAACGAGGTCGTCCACTCGGTGCGGCCGATGCGCGCGCTGACCGGGATCATGCCCCAGCCGTAGGTCACGCCGGCCGACACCTGGTGCAGGTCGAGGCTCTGCTCCTCCGGCACCGTGACGAAGAACCACGGGGCGGGGCCTCGCCAGTACCAGACCTCGCCGCTGAACTCGAGCTCCATGCGCGCCATGCTAGATTCCGATCCGGACGTTCTCCTTCCGGAATCACGCATGAGCCCTACCGCGCGAGCGCTGCTCGCCCTCGAACTGATCCAGGCCTCTCCCGGCATCACCGCCGAGCGCCTGGCCGACAAGCTGGGCGTCTCCGAGCGCGCCGCCCGCCGTTATGTCGCGATCCTGCGCGAGGCGGGCATCCCCATCGAGTCGATGCGCGGGCCGTTCGGCGGCTTCACCGTGGGGCGCGGCCTGCGCCT
Source organism: Nonomuraea sp. NPDC050663 (assembly GCF_044456985.1). Taxonomy (NCBI): domain Bacteria; kingdom Bacillati; phylum Actinomycetota; class Actinomycetes; order Streptosporangiales; family Streptosporangiaceae; genus Nonomuraea; species Nonomuraea sp. NPDC050663. Next base: position 403,463 of record NZ_JBITGL010000008.1, on the reverse strand, counting down.
GCCGCCGCTGACCTTCACCGCGACCGAGGCGCTCGGCCTGGTCATGGCGGTGCTCGACGGCCACCACGCCGCGAGCGATCCCACCGACCTCGTCGGGAGCGCGCTCGGCAAGATCATCAGAGCCCTGCCCGCGCCCGTCGCCGCCCAGGCCGAGGCCGTACGGCGAGCGGCCGCTCCCGCGCCCGACCGGGCCGCCGCGCGCCCCGATCCCGACATCACGACCACCCTGGTCCAGGCCTGCTCCCAGCGCCGCCGCGTGCGCATCGGCTACCGCTCGGAGGCGGGCTCGGAGCGGGAGTTCGAGGTCGACCCCTGGTCCGTGGTCGTACGGCATGGCCGCTGGTACCTGCTGTGCCACTCCCATTCCGCCGGCGCCGTCCGCACCTATCGTGTCGACCGGGTGCGCTCCGCCGCCGTCCTCGACGCTCCGTTCACCCCTCCCTCCGACCTTGATCCCGTGGCCATGCTCGAAGCGCACCTGTCGGCCGGGTGGGAGTTCGAGGTCGAGGTGCTCATCGACGCCCCGCTCCCGGTCGCCGGGCGCTGCATTCCGCGCATCATGGGCACGCTCGAACCCGTCGACGCGGGCACGACGCGGCTGGCCGGCAGCACCAGCAACCCGCAGTGGTACGCCGAGCAGCTCGCCGTCCTGCCCGCGCCGTTCCGTGTCGTCGAGTGCCCCGAGCTCCGCGCGGCGGTCCTGGACATCGCTCAGCGCATGATCGCCGCGACCCGTGTCTAGGTGCGTCCCGGCCAGTAAGGGCTGAGCAGGTCGAACCTGTTCGGCAGGCCCAGCAGGTAGCGGATGTCGTCGCTGTCGTAGATCGGATCGAACTCGCGCGGCAGGTAGAGCTGGAACAGGCGCGCCCTGGTCGCGGTCGACCCCGCGGCGTCCATGATGGCATTGGCGGCCATGCGCCCCGCCTCGTTGCCGCCCTCCATCGTGGCCAGGTTGATGCTGTTGCGCACGTAGTCGGCGGCGAGGAAGAGGTTGGGGATGCGGGTCGTCGCGCCCGGCCGGTTCGACCACGACGACGGGGTGTTGATCAGCAGCGGCTCGTCGTTGGCGACGGCCGGGGTGCCCTCGCCCGTGATGGCGGGGTCGACGAACCACGAGTGCACGATCGAGTCGGGCAGCATCGCCGCGCCGCCCGGCAGGGCCGAGCGCACCTGCGCCAGGACCTCCTGGACGATCTGCGGCCTGGTGCACTGCTTGGCGGTCTTGCCGAACAGGATGCCAGGAGTGTTCCAGTCGGACAGGTCGAGGGACAGGCAGTCGGTCGCCCGGCCGTCGCCGTACGTCGCCGCGAAGTCGTTGTTCCAGAACTGCGCCTGGCTGATCGAGGTGAGCGCCCACGGGGTCGCCGCGTAGATCAGGTGGCCCTCGGCGATCGGGCGCGGCTCCTTGAGGTAGATCATCACCCCGTTCATCCAGTCGGTCTCCAGCAGGCCGAGCCTGGCCAGGGCGGGGTCGGCGCTCTTCAGGGCGGGCGTGAGCAGCGGTTGCAGGCGCTCGACCGGCATCGCGGCGACGTAGTGGTCGGCGGTGACCGTGCCCGCCGCGCCGCTGGGGTCGGTCACGCGCACGCCCGTGATGCGCCCGCCCGAGTAGTCGAAGCCAGTGGCCGTCCACCCCACCTTGAACTGCACGCCCATGCTGGTCAGGTGGTTGATCCAGGGGGTGATCCAGACGTCGCTCGAGGGTCCGTTGAGCACCTGGTCCGGTGGCCCGTACGGCCCGAGGCCGAGGCCGCTGTAGACGAGCGCCTCGAACATCAGGCCCATGGTGCGGGTGTTGGCCTTGTCGGGCTGCGCGGCCACGAGCGAGGCGGTGAACATGTGCACCAGCAGGTCGCGGTACTCCTGCGACATGACGTCGGCCTTGATGAAGTCGGAGAACGCCATGTTCTCCCACTGGCCCAGCCGCCGTCGTGGTCCGCTGGTGACGAAGGTGATGAGCTTGGCTACGAAGAAGTCGATCTGCAGGATCGGCACGGTGGTCAGGGCTGTCAGGGCGGTGCGTAAGTAGTCCCTGATCGCCTCGGGGGTGAGCACGCCTCCCACGTCGCCGGGGATGGGGATGCGTAACTCCTTGCCCTTGTAGGCGATGACCTCCAGGGTCGCCGCCACGAGGTTGTCGCGCACGGTGCCCGAGCCGTACGGGATGCGGCTCATCGTGTCGGGCAGGTTCTGGTAGAAGCCGGGGAAGAAGCGGAAGCCGTGCTCGCCCGGCAGGTCCTGGCGTCCTCCGGCGCCGGTGCCGGGGACGGGGATGCTCCTGGACTTGCCGCCCAGGGTCTTGCGCTCGTAGACGGTGACCTGGAATCCGCGCTCGGCGAGCTCGTGGGCGGCGCTGAGGCCGCCCATCCCGGCGCCGAAGATCGCGACGTTCCTGCCGGCGGCGGCGCCCACCAGGGAGGGGGCCGCCGCCCTGGCTCCTTGCGCGCCCCACAGGGGGCTCGTCGCCGCTCCGGCCACCGTGGCCATGGCGCCCGTGACGAAGCGGCGCCGTCCGACCGTGTTGTTGTCGTCCACGACGAACCTCCCACCTAACCGACACTGCTGTTGGTTCAGTTAGGCGGAACGATGAACGCGCGGACCACTTCTGTCAATACGGGTCGGGCAGCCGGGACAGGCCGTTCCAGAGCACGAGCATGGCCGCCTCGACCAGTTGCTCGCGCGGCATCGACGGGTGGCGCGCCCACCACTGGGCCATGCCGTCGGTGCCGGAGATGAGGAGCTCGACCACCGCCTGGGCGGCCTCGGTGTCGGGATCGAGCCCCAGCCTGCGCAGATCCCGTCCGAGCATCACGGCGACCGACCTGGTGCGGGTCTCCCTGATGCCCCAGCGCACCGCCTTGATCTCGGGGTCGTCCTCGTCGGTGTGGTCGAACAGGAGGCGGCGGGCGGCGGGGCTGCTCTCGGCGAAGCTGAAGTAGGCGTCGAGCGTGGCGCGCAGGCGGCGTCCCGGGGATCCCGAGCCCGTGATCCTGGCGCCGACGTGCTCGACGAGCAGGGCGTTCTGCTCCTGGAGGACCGTGATCATCAGGACGCGCTTCGAGGGGAAGTGGTCGTAGAGCACCGACCTCGTGACCCCCGCCGCGGTCGCGATCTCCTCCATCGCCGTGGCGTGGTAGCCGCGGGCGGCGAAGACCTCCAGCGCCTCCCGGGTGATGCGAGCTCGGCGGGCAGAGCCCGGCATGCGCTTCTTCAGCTCCTTGCTCGCCATGCGGTGCACACTACCCGTGTTGACGCGCGGACCCCGGCGGCTTAACGTCACAAGCAACCGACAGGATCGTTGGTTAGGTCGTGGATGGAGTGCCGATGACCGAGCACGCCGACGTCGTCATCGCCGGGGCACGCTGCGCGGGCTCCGCCGCCGCGGCCACGCTCGCCCGCGCCGGACACCGCGTGATCGTCGTGGACCCCGCCCGGTTCCCCTCCACGACCGTCTCCACCCACCTGCTCTTCCCCGCCGGCGTCGCCGAGCTGGCCCGCATCGGCGCCCTCGACCGCATCGACAAGATCGGCGCCCCCCGATTACCCCGCGCCTTCATCGGCGGGCCCGGCCACGCCGCCTCCGGCACCTACAGCCCGGTCGACGGCATCGACTACGGCCTGTGCGTACGGCGAGCGCCCCTCGACGCGGCCCTGGTCGAGACGGCCCGCGAGGCCGGCGCCGAGGTCAGGGAAGGCCATCGTGTCACCGGCCTGATCTGGGAGGACGACCGCGTCGCCGGCGTCCGCGTCGGCAGCCGCGAGACCCCGGGCCAGGAGTACGACATCCGCGCCCGCCTCGTCATCGGCGCCGACGGCCGCCGCTCCACGATCGCCAGGCTCGTCGGAGCCGAACACCCCCGCCTGACCCACCCCAACGGCCGCGCCTGCTACTACGCCTACTACGACGACCCCCACCACGAATGGCGCAACACCGCCGCCATGTGGCTCACCGGCCGCGAGCTCGGCAACGCCTTCCCCTGCGACGACGACCTCACGCTGGTCCTGCTCATGCCACCCGCCGCGCGGGCGGCCGACTTCCGCGGCAACCTGGAGGCAGAGTTCGACAGGACCGTGCGCCTGGTGCCCGGCCTGGCGGAACGCCTCACCGGCTGCGCCAGGACCGGGAAGATCGTCAGCTCGGCCGAGCACCCGTCGTTCTTCCGCCGCTCCTCAGGACCGGGCTGGGCGCTGGCCGGCGACGCCGGGCATTTCAAGGACCCGGTCACCGCCCAGGGCATCCGCGACGCCGTACGCTTCGGCCGCCTGCTCGGGGAGCGGGTGCGCGACGTGCTCACCGGGCCGCCCGACGTGCTGGACCGCGCGACGCGGTCGTGGGAGCGCACCAGGGACGCGCAGTGCGTGCACACGTATCAATGGACGAACCTGCTCGGGCGCGGCGACGGGCTCGCGCCGGTGCAGTTCGAGCTCCTTCGGCTGCTGACCGCGCCCACCGATGGCGTACGGCGGGTGCTGGAGGTGTATTCGCGCATCCGCGACCCGCGCGAGACGCTCGCCCTGAGCGGGCTGGTCAAGGCCACCGCGCTGGCGCTCCGGCACGGGCGCGGGGAGCGGGCGGCGATCGTGGGGGGCGTCCGGGAGACGCTGATGGAGCTCGCGGGACACCGGTCGGAGGCCAGGCGGCTCCTGGCCGATCACGCGCCCACGGGGACGTGGTCGGGCTGATCCTCGGTTGATCGACGGCCCAGTTCCCGCACCGGCCTGATCAGCAGCAACGCCGCGGCCACGCCCAACGTCACCACCGCCGAGCCCAGCAGGAACGTGCGCGGCTCCATCACCACCGAGGCCGGTCCCGCCAGTGCCTGGCCGACCGCCATGCCCGCCACCGACCCGGCGATCTGGTAGGCCGACACCCGGTTGAGCACGTCGGGCGCGACCTGCGTCTGCACGCTGGTCGACCACATCACCGACCAGAACGCCAGCGCGATCCCCCCGAGCACGTGCCCGGCCATCATCACCGGCAGCGGCGCCCCCAGAGAGGCCGTCAGCGGCACCGCGACGTACCCCGACAACGCCAACGCCCCCGCCGCGAGCGGCCGCCGCGGCCGCAGCCTGATCGCGACCAGCCCGCCGGCCACCGTACCCAGCCCGAGCGCCGCCATCACCCAGCCGTAGTCGGCCCCGATGACCTGCGACGACAACGGCACCGACGGCCCGATCACCAGCACGCCCCAGAACACCCAGACCAGGATGACCGACCACATCCAGCTCCTGGCCCTGAACTCGTGCCACCCCCGCCGCAGGTCGGCCAGCACGTTCGCGGGCTCAGGCTTCGGTACGGCGACGCGGACCAGGACCAGGCACACCGCGCTGACCAGGAAGGTCGCCGCGTCGAAGGCGTACACGAAGACGGGACCCGCGGCCAGCACCAGGATCCCGGCCAGCGCCGGCCCGGCCAGCTGGGTGATCGCTTCGGCGATCTTCAAGGTGGCGTTGGCGCGCTGCGGGTCACGGGCGACCAGCGGCACCATCCCGTTCACGCCCGGCTCGAACAACCCGGCCCCGATGCCCGACACGAACGCCATCGCCATCAACAGGCCGAACGGCGGAGTGCCGTCGACGAACGCGAATGCCACCGTGACCTGGGAGAAGATGCGCAACACGTCCGCGGTGATCATCATGGTCCGCGCCCCGAACCGGTCGGCGAAGACCCCGCCGAAGAGCATCACGAGGATGGCCGACGTCGTCCAGACGGCCAGCGTGTAGCCCACTCCCGCGATGCCGTACACCTGGCCGACCGCGAGGGCGGCGGCGACGGGCATCATGGCGTCGCCGAGCAACGAGACGGTCCTGGCGCCGAAGTAGAGGGCGAAATTCCTGGTCCACATGGCCACCAATTCTTGATATTTCGAGATCAGAGCGCCGGTGTCCCAGATGACATCATTAGGTACATTTACGCCATGGTCTCAGCGCCGCTCCCCGTGTGCCTCCCGGTGCCCGCCCCGCCGGTCGACCCGCACCGCGTGGTCGCCCTCGTCGGCGAGAACCAGGAGCTCTACCCGGTCACCTCGGCCTCCGCGGTCTTCGGCTACCACGGCCGGCTGATCCCGCAGCATTACGGCTTCAGCCTCAGCACCGAGCGCCCGGGGCCGCTCACCACCACTCTCGGCGCGACCATCCACGTCGAGCACGGCCTCGACGCCCTCGCCGGCGCCGACACGGTCGTCATCGCCGGCTGGACGCTCGCCCCCACGCCCGCCGTACTCGACGCCGTCGCCGCCGCCCACGCCAGGGGCGCCCGCATCGTCGCGGTCGCGGCGGGCATCTACATCCCCGCGGCGCTCGGCCTTCTCGACGGCCGCCGCGCCTCGGTCCACTGGGAGCTCAGGGCCGACCTGGCCGCGCGCCACCCGCGCATCATCCCCGACGACACCGTCATCTACGTCGACCACGGCGACATCGCCACCGCCGGCGCCTCGGCCGCCACCCTCGACCTCTGCCTCCACCAGGTGCTGCAGGAGCACGGCGCGTCGCACGCCATGCGCATCGGCCGCCAGCTCGCCGCCGGTCCCCATCGCGAGGGCTGCCAGCGGCAGTACCCGCCGCTGCCCACGACGGGCCCGATGCCGGACTCGCTGGCGGGACTGCTGGAATGGCTCCTGGCCCACCTCGGCGAGCCGATCACCGTGGACGACATGGCGGCCTACTCCGGCGTGTCACCGCGCACCCTGACCAGGCAGTTCACCGACCAACTGGGCGTCCCTCCGGCGCGGTGGCTGCTGGAGCGCCGGCTCGCCGCCACGCGTGCGCTGCTGGAGGACACGGACCTGCCGGTGGAGACCATCGCGGCCCGCGTCGGCCTGTCGTCGGCGGTCAACCTGCGCCGGCGCTTCCACACGGCACTCCACACCACACCTGCGGCCTACCGTCGCTCATTCCGCTGACGCCCGGCGTCCGTACAGCAGCCGGTCGAGGACCTCCCTGTCCCCCACGAGCGCCGCACTCCCCTCCGCGAGCGCTCCGTCGACCGCTGCCCGATCGCCCATCAGCCGCCCGAGCGTCTTGGGATCCGTCCGCAGCGAGATGTCGGCCGTGCCCGGTTCGCCACTGCCCACCTCGACCTCACCACCCTCCACCCGCACCGTCCAGACCGACCCGTCGAGATCGAGACGGGCGACGATCTTCGGCGCGGAGGGATCACGCCGCACACCCCGCCGCAGAAAGATCAGCGCCGACGTGGCACTGAGCACGGCAGGCTCCGGCGGAGCGGGCGCCTGGCTCCCCCAGTCGCCCAGCGCCAGGACGATCGGCTCCAGCTTCCTGCCTCGCTCGGTCAGCTCGTAGACCTGCGCACCCGAGAGCTTCCTGCGGTGGATCACCCCGTGCTGCTCGAGCTCCCTGAGCCGGTCGGCGAGCAGGTTCGAGCTGGCGTTGGGCAGGGCGTGGCGCAGCTCGGAGAAGCGTTGGGGCACGAAGAGCAACTCGCGGACGACCAGCAGGGCCCACCGCTCTCCGACGATGTCCAGCGCCCGGGCGACCCCGCACTGGTCTCGATAGCTGCGACTGGTTGGCATGCCACTTATTCTAAACCATCGCTGGTTGTTTTTAACAACTTCCTAAGGTTACTGTTCCGCCATGAGCACACAACTGCACGCCACCATCGTGGACCCTGATGCCCATCAGGTCCTCTTCGAGAACGAGCACGTCCGCGTGATCCAGGCCCGCGCCTCCCACGGCTGGACGAGCGCGATGCACTCCCACCAGCCGATGCTCGTGGTCAACCTCGGCACCGGACGGCAGAAGGTGACCTGGGCCGACGGCACCACGCAGATCATCGACCTCAACCCCGGCGCCGTCGTCTGGCAGGACGACTCCTTCGACCACTCATGGGAACTGCTGTCCGGCGACGTGAACGTCGTGCTCGTCGAGGTCAAGTCGGCGGCTACTCCTGGCGAAGTACGGCAGAGCATCCCAGCGGGCGACGCGCCCGCCTAGCCGTCCGGCGACGCTTGGGAGCATGGCGCAACCCGACTTCCACGCCTTCCTGACGCGGCTTCCCCACGAGCTGGCCTTCAGCGAGGACGACCCCGCCTCGATCATCGACCGCTACTACACGCCTGACGTGCGCTACCACAACGACGGCATCACGCTGGACCGCCAGCGCCTGATCGACCACGTCGGGCCGGCGCGCAGGACAGCGACCAGGCTGGAGGTCGAGGTGCATGACACGGTGGTGGAGGGCTCCATGGCCTCCGCCCGGTACACCATGACGGCGGTGACCAGGAAGGACAGGGTCATCAGGATGGAGATCTACCTGTTCGCGCGGTACGCAGCAGATGGGCGGGTGGAGCGGGTGGACTCCATCACCCGGCCCATCGGCTAGGACCGTCAGTTCACCGTTCGCAGCTCGTGCGGGGTGTTGTTGAATCGACGGCCACCGTCCTCGGTGACAGTGACGATGTCCTCGATCCGGACTCCGAACCGGCCGGGCAGGTAGATCCCCGGCTCGATGGAGAAGCACATCCCGGGGACGAGCTCCTGCGTCTCGCCCTCGACCATGTAGGGCGGCTCGTGGGTGGTCAGCCCGATGCCGTGGCCGACGCGGTGGATGAAGTACTCGCCGTAGCCGGCGTCGGTGATGACCCTGCGCGCGACCCGGTCGATCTCCTGGCAGGCGACGCCGGGCCGTACGGCTTCGAAGGCGGCCTGCTGGGCTTGGCGCACGATGTCGTGGACCTCGCGCACCTCGTCGGGCGGGTTGTCGCCGACGTAGACGGTGCGGGTGGTGTCGGAGCCGTAGCCGCCCTTCAAACCGCCGAAGTCGAGCACCACGGTGTCGCCTTCGGCGATGGTGCGCTCGCCCGCCTCGTGGTGCGGGTTGGCCCCGTTGGGCCCGGAGCCGACCACGGTGAAGTCGACCTGGCTGTGGCCGTACTCCGTGAGCAGGGCGGCGAGGTCGGCGGCGACCTCCGTCTCCCTGCGACCGGAGAAACGCACCTTGAGGATCTCCTCGTACGCCTGGTCGGCGGCTGCTCCGGCGGCGGCCAGGCGTTCCAGCTCGTCGGCGTCCTTCACGGCGCGGAGCATGGGCAGGGCCTTGGTGAGCGAGACGTACAGCGTATCCGGCAGCTCTTCCTGGAGGCCGAGCAGGTGCATCGCCCACGCGGAGTCGGAGATGCCGTAGGTGCCCACCCGGTTGAACAGACGCGCGGCCGCCTCGTAGGGGCTGGTCCCGTCCGCCCAGTCCACCAGCTTGACAGGGGCCTTCTCGGCGTCTGGCCGCTCCAGGCGCGGCACGATCATGGTGGGCTCGTGGCCCGCGGAGAGCACCAGCAGGGTAAGGCGTTCGGTGATCGCGACCGGCCGGTAGCCGGTCAGGTAGACCAGGTCGGGGCCCGGCGCGATGAGCAGGCCGGTGAGGTTCTTGTCGCGGGCGTGCCGCAGAGCTTGGGCCATGCGGTCGGTGAAGCTCATGACGCTCCATATCGCTGCAGGAAGAGTGCCTCGGTGAGCGCCATGTTCGCGATCTCGTCGGGGTGCACGCTCTCGTTGGGCGCGTGCATGAGCGTCAGCGGCTCCTCCACGCCCATGAGGATGATCTCGGCATCCGGGAAGGTGTCGTGGAAGACGTTGCACAACGGGATCGACCCGCCCTGCCCGAGGCTGGTCGACTCGACGCCGTAGGCTTCGAGCATCGCCTCTCGCAGCGCGGTGTAGGCGGGGCCGTCCGTCTCGGCCAGGAACGGCTGGCCGGATGCCTCCCGTTCGACGGTGACGTGCAGGCCCCACGGCGCGACGGCCTTCAGATGGGCGATCAGCGCGTCCTGGGCGTGGCCCGCGTCCATGCCGGGCGGCACCCGCAGGTTGAGCCGAGCCTTGGCGTGCGGCTGGATGGCGGCGGCGGAGCCGACGACCGGCGGGCAGTCGATGCCGAGCACGGTCAGTGCCGGCCGCGCCCAGAGCATGTCGGAGACGGTGCCGTCGCCGAGCAGGCTCTCGCCGTCGAGGACGTGCGCGTCGGCGGCGAACTGCTCGGTCGGGTACGGCGCGCCGGACCAGGTCTGGGTGTTGTCCAGGCCCTGGATCGTGGTGTTGCCCCTGTCGTCGCGCAGGGTGGACAGCATGTGGATGAGCGCTGCCAGCGCGTCGGGGGCGGCGCCGCCGAACATGCCCGAGTGGATCTCGCTGCTGAGAGCCTCGACCGAGACGATGACGTTGGCCAGCCCGCGCAGGCTGATGGTGAGTGCGGGCTTGCCCACGGCGGCGCCGCCGGTGTCGCAGACCAGGATGGTGTCGGCCCGCAGCAGGTCGGCGTTCTTGGGGACGAAGTCCTCCAGGCCGCCGGTGCCCTGCTCCTCCGAGCCCTCGACGATGAGCTTGAGGTTGACCGGCACGTCACCGCCCATGGCGCGCAAGGCGGTCAGGTGCATGAGGATGTTGCCCTTGCAGTCGGCCGTGCCCCGGCCGTACCAGCGCCCGTCACGCTCGGTGAGCTGCCAGACCGGGGTGTTCCAGGCGTCATCGTCCAGAGGCGGCTGCACGTCGTAGTGCGCGTACAGCAGGACGGTCTTGGCGTCGGGCGGCCCTGGCCGCTCGCCGTACACGGCCTTGCTGCCGTCGGCGGTCTCCACCAGGCGCAGGCCCGTGAAGCCGACCTCGGCGAAGGCGTCGAGCACCCACTGGGCGGCCCGCTCGCACTCCTCCGGCGGAAACTGGCGCGCGTCGGCGACCGACCTGAACGCCACCAGCTCGGCCAGGTCGTTCTTGGCTCGCGGCATCAGGCCGGCGATGCGCTCCCGCAGTTCCATCACTGCTCGCCTTCGAGGTTGAGACCGGCCAGGGCCTGCATGAACTCCTCCTGCTTGTCCGGGCAGTACACCTTGACCACCAGGCCCGCTCCGGTGAGCAGCCGCCGCTCGGCGATGATGGGCCGCAAACCGGGCCCGGCCGCGCCGGTGGTGAGCGCGACCGCCCTGGAGATCGTCTGCTCGGGGTCGGCGCAGAGCGCACCTCCGTCCTTGCCCAGTGCCTGGACGAGCACGCCTTCGTCGATCGGCTTGAGCCCGGCCGCCACCAACTCCTCGTTGAGCTGCGTGGCCTTGTTCTGGGCGGTGGCCGTGGCGTTGGTCTGCCGGGTGCCCCACATGATCGCCATGATGATCAGCAGGACCACCAGGAGCAGCCCGGTCGCCGTGTAAGTGACCCATCGACCGTTCATTGACCGGGTCATGAGATCTCCTCGACTGCGGCGGCCCGCTCGGGGTTGCGCCAGGAGGGCTTGCTGAGCTTGATGAGCAGGTACGGCACTGCCAGGCCGACCAGGAGCAGGCCGCCGCCCACGATCAGGAAGTAGACGAAGGGGCTGCCGGAGCCGAACTGCGAGGGCGGCACGAAACCGATGATCATCGCAGCGGCCGAGGCGAGGAAGCCGACCACGCAGATGAAGCCCAGAGCCGGGACCCGGAAGCCTCGCGGATGATCGGGCTGCTTCTTGCGCAGCCGTACCGCGGCCACGAACATCAGCAGGTACACGATCAGGTAGATCTGCGTCGTGATCACCGACAGGATCCAGTAGGCGCTGGAGACATTGGGGATGAACGCGTAGAGCAGGGCGATGATCGTGGTGACGACACCCTGCGCGACCAGGATGTTCTGCTGGATGCCGTGCTTGTTGAGCTTCTGCAGCGACGGCGGCAGCCAGCCCTCCTCCCGGCTGATCATCAGAACACCCTTGGACGGCCCGGCTAGCCAGGTGAGCATGCCGCCGAGCGAGGCGGCGATGATCATCAGGCCGAAGATCGGGGTCAGCCACTGCACGCTGAAGTGCGCGAACATGGTGTCGAAGGCCTGCATGACGCCCGCCGTGAGGCTGGTGCTGTCCGCGGGGACCACCCAGCTGATCGCCAGCGCGGGCAGGATGAAGATCAGCAGTACCAGGCCGACGGCCAGGAACATCGAGCGCGGGAACTCCTTGCGCGGGTCCTTGAGGCTGGAGACGTGCACCGCGTTCATCTCCATGCCCGAGTAGGACAGGAAGTTGTTGACGATCAGCACCAGGCTCGCGATGCCGGTCCACGGCGGCAGGATGTGAGCCGCGTCCATCGGGGCCGCCGACGGGTTGCCCTGGCCCAGGAAGACGATGCCGAGCAGGACCAGCACGGCGCCGGGAATCAGCGTCCCGATGATCAGCCCGGCGCTCGACAGCCCGGCCACGGTCTTGGTGCCCTGGCTGGAGACCCAGACGCCGGCCCAGTAGATGACCACGATGACGATCGCGGTGTAGAGGCCGTTGTTGGCCAGCGCCGGGTTGATGACGTACGCGAACGTGCTGGCCACGAAGCCGAGCAGAGTCGGGTAATAGAAGATCGTCATCGCGAACTGGCACCAGACCGCCAGGAAGCCGAGCTTCTTGGACAGTCCCTGACTGACCCAGTTGTAGACACCGCCGGTCCAGCCCGAAGCCAGCTCGGCGGAGACCATCGCCGTCGGCAGCAGGAACACGATCGCCGGCACGAGGTACAGGAAGATCGCCGCCAGGCCGTACACGGCCATGCTCGGAGCGGCGCGCAGGCTCGCCACGGAACTTGTGATCATGAAGGCCAGCGCGACCCACGAGATCCAGGTCGTCGCCGGTTTCGCGGTCACGCCCGGCTTGGGCACGTCTCCCGCATCACCGGGTACGTCTACAGAGCTCATGGTGCATCCCCCCGATACAGAGCCTCTCGGTGAGATTTCCATCACTGTGAGTGACAAAACATTGACATGCCGGCTCGCCGTCCGCACGCCTCCGAAGTTCCTGGAGCAGGACGACAACGTCGCCCGGCAGGCGCCGCCAGGCGCGAGGTCGTGCGCCCTGATGATCCGGCCGAAGCCTGCCCGCAGCGATCCGCTCCCGGCTCACCAGAGCTTGTCGAGCGTGATCGGCAGGTCGAGCACTCGCCTGCCGGTTGCGTGGCGCACGGCATTGGCCACCGCCGCGGCGGCTCCGGTGATGCCCACCTCCCCGATCCCGAGCAGGCCCAGCGGCGTGGTGGGGTCTGGTTCGTCGAGGTAGTGCACATCGATGCGGGGAATGTCGGCGTGCACCGGCACGTGGTACTCCGACAGGCTCGGGTTCACGATCCGGCCGTCGCGGCCGTCGATCAGGGTCTGCTCCGACAACGCCATGCCGATGCCCATGATGATGCCTCCGCGCAACTGGCTGACCGCCGTACGCGCGTTGATCACCGTGCCGACGTCGAAGACGCCGAGCCAGCGCGACACTCTGACCTCCATGGTGTCGGGATCGACCCGCACCTCGCAGAACTGCGCCCCCATGGCCGCCGCAACCTGCCGCCGCCGCTCCAGCAGCATCCGGGCGGCGAAGCCGAGCATGCCCGACTTGGACTCCGCCTCCAGGTGGTCGCGGCCGGCCGCGCTCAGGATCTCGGCGTAGCTCTGGCCGCCGTCGCGGTGGTGGAGGCCGCTGTCGCGGGCATCGAGTTCGTCCAGCCTGCGGCCGTGCAGGGGCGAGCCTGGCATACGGCGAGCCAGGGCCAGCACGGCCTTCTTCAGCTTGGCGCACGCGTCGATCACGCCCGCCGCGGCGCTCGCGGTCTGCACCGAGCCGATCGCCCCCGGACCGGGCGGCAGGTCGGAGTCGCCGTACTCCACGCGCACGGACTCGATCGGCACGCCCATCTCGTCGGCGGCGATCTGCGCCTGGACGGTGGCGGTGCCCATGCCCATCTCGTGCATGCCACTGCGAACCAGCAGAATGCCGTCGGAGCTCAGCCGGACGGTGACCTGCGCGGGCATGCGCATCGACGGGTGGAAGGCGGTGGCCACGCCCATGCCGACCAGCCAGCGGCCGTCGCGCATGGCGCCGGGGCGCGGGTCGCGCTCGCGCCAGCCGAACCGTTCGGCGCCCAGCGCGTAGGCCTCCTTGAGCATGCGGTGGGTGAAGCGCTGCCCGCCCACCGGGTTGCGGTCTGGCTCGTTGCGCATGCGCAGCTCGATCGGGTCCATGTCGAGTTCCCAGGCCAGCTCGTCCATGGCCGATTCCAGGGCGAAGGTGCCGATGGCCTCGCCCGGGGCGCGCATGAAGGTGTTGGGCAGCAGGTCGAGCTGGACGGTGTTCTGGGCCAGGTGGATGTTCGGGGCGGCGTACAGGTGGTGGGAGGCGGCGGTGATCGGCTCCGGCATGCCGCCGATCCGCGCGGTCCGGGAGACGCTGGTGTGGATGAGCGCGCTCAGCCGTCCGGCCGCGTCCGCGCCGAGCGCGACCCGCTGCGTGCTGGCCGTACGCCCGCCGACGGTGTGGTAGACGCCGGCGCGGGTGAGCGCCAGCCGTACGGCGCGGCCGGTCGCCCTGGCTGCCAGCGCGGCGAGCAGCGTACCCGCCCAGGCCCGTGACTTGCCGCCGAAACCCCCGCCCACGAACGGCGAGAGCACCCGCACCGACCGCTCCGGCACCCCGAAACGTTGCGCTACGTGTTTGCGCAGCCAGGGGATGTTCTGCGCGCCCTCGTGCAGCGTCAGCTGGTCGCCGTCCCACACGGCGGTCGTGGCGTGCGGCTCGATCGCGTTGTGGTTGTGCTGCGGTGTGCTGAAGCGCAGGTCCACCGAGACGGGAGCGGCGGCCAGCGCGGCGTGCGCGTCTCCCTTGTCGGCCTTGCTCGCCATCAGCGGGATGCCCTTCTCGGGGACGGCGTTCGGCTCCTCGGCCGCGAAGTCCACGACGGCGGGCAGCTCCTGATAGGCGGTCCGCACGAGCGACGCTGGCGGTGAATCCGCCTCCGCGTGGGTCGTCGGCGGGGAACGGGACGAGGTCCTGGACGGTGGCCTTGGTCTGCTGCTGGGCGGCCATGCCGGTGCCCAGGGCGGTGATGGCGGCGGTGGCCTGCTGGCCGCCCGCGCTGGCGGTGTAGACGGTGAGGCCGTCGGCGCCGAGAGCGAAGCCGCCCATGACCTCGCGCTGCTTGATCGCGGTCTGGAGGGCGGCCGCGTCCGCCCTCCCCATGATCATCGGCGGCATCCTGCCCGCCGTACTCCTGCTACGCCTGTTCCCCGGCCACGCCAACCTGCGCCGCCGCCTGACCGGCGTGATCCTCTTCGCCCTCGTCGCCGGAGCCTCCGTGGCGGCCGTCCTGCAATACGGCTTCGGCTCCCTGCACGGCACCTACTGGCTCACCGCACTCGGCCTGTCCCTCGGCATGGCCGCCCTCTCCATCCCCTTCCTGGCCCTGGAGTCGCTGTTCGGCATGGCCGGACTCGGAGCGGGCGCCGCTCTGATGATGCTGCTCGGCAACCCCCTGTCGGGCATGGCCGGGCCGTACTGGCTGCCCAGCGGCTGGGCCACCCTCGGCCAGCTCCTGCCGCCGGGCGCGTCCGGCAGCCTGGTGCGCGCCAACGCCTTCTTCGACGGCACAGGAGCGGGCGCTCCCGCGCTCGTCCTGGCCGCCTGGGTGCTGGCCGGGCTGCTGGTCATCCTCGCCGCCGACCGTCGTACGGCAAGCGGCGCGCCCGCTCCAGCGGTGTCTGATCGGGCTCGGGGCCGTTTCACTGCTCCGCTCGGTACGGCGAGCGCCTTCTACAGGCGGCCGGCCCGAGCAGCAGCGCCCCCGACTGCGATGGCGACCCTCGCCTCTCGGGCCTAACATCCGGCATGATGGCCGAGTGGAGGCAGCCTCCGGCCGTTGACCCGCGTTTGTACTGGTCAAGGGTCATTCCTTATGGTGGCGGCACCATCGAATGGGCGCCGACAGCGGTTGAGCCCAAGGCGTCGGCCTGAGACCTCTTATGATCGCGGCCAGCGCCTTGACACTTGCGCCGCCTTTCCCTCCGACAAGGAACTCTGTGGACATTACGACGGAGATTCAACTGACATCAAAGGAGGCCAGGCGCGCGGTAGTGACCGGGGCAGGAAGATCCTTTGATAACTCTGTCCTCTTGGCTGTGGCGCTTGTCCCCTTCGGCATCCTCGCCGTCATCCACTTCAACACCGCGATCGGCTCGATCACTCTCTTGGCCGGGCTGGTCGCGGCCTGGAAGACCTGGCGGGTGTATCGCTATTTCTGGACGGTGCGGCGATCACTCATCAGCCCGGCCCGAGTGAGGCTGACGAACGAGTCGATTGAGTGCTACGAAAAGGACTTCGATGTGACCCTGGATCTCCCATGGCCGACGTTCACGAACATGGAACGGGGCCACGAATTCTGGTTCCTTCGCAAGGCCGACGGGTGGACCCTGTACCTACCTCGGCGAGTGTTCGACACCGATCAGCAAGCGGCGATCGATCGCTTCATCGCGGACAAGACCCGTACCTCTCCCGCCGCCTGATCACTCCGCCGTGACCCGTCCCGATCCTTGCATCCTGGTCAAGATCCGTCGGCAACACCTCGAGGAATTCGACGGCGGGCAGGAAGCGGCCCTTCCGCAGTGAGCGCGGCGGCGTCGTCGCCTCGACCGCCTACACCGAGGTACTGCAGCAGGACCAAGACCTTGGCCTTCACCGCCGACCATGCCACCTCGCCCTTGACCCGCAGACCGTATGACCTTCGCCACGCGATGGTGTCTCTCTGGCTCAATGCGGGAGTCTCGGCCTTGACGGCGTCCGAACGTGCCGTGCACAGAGTCGACGTGCCGCTCTTCGGCTTTCCATCCGCATATCCGCGACCTACGCCCGCCCAGGCCAGGCCAGGCGGACGGCCGCATATGTGGATCAGACACGAAAAAGCCCCCGACCCGCGTTAAAGCGAATCAGGGGCCTTCCCTTGAGTGTGGCAGGTCCAGGGTTCGAACCTGGGTAGGCTAAGCCGACGGATTTACAGTCCGCTCCCATTGGCCACTCGGGCAACCTGCCGTGTCTTCCGCTCTCGCGGCGACAG
This sequence comes from Nonomuraea sp. NPDC050663, assembly GCF_044456985.1. Taxonomy (NCBI): domain Bacteria; kingdom Bacillati; phylum Actinomycetota; class Actinomycetes; order Streptosporangiales; family Streptosporangiaceae; genus Nonomuraea; species Nonomuraea sp. NPDC050663. The sequence continues at coordinate 386,637 of NZ_JBITGL010000008.1, read as the reverse complement.
GTAGAAGCATAGCGGACTTCCGAGGTGTACGTGACACCGGTTTGTCCCACAGCCGACCTCCCTGAGGACGCTAAGGTCGGAGGGGAAGAAGAGAGGACACCCATACCGATGGCCGACAGCAGTTTCGACATCGTCAGCAAGATCGACCGCCAGGAGGTCGACAACGCGCTGAACCAGACCGCCAAGGAGCTCGGGCACCGCTTCGACTTCAAGGGCACGGGGGCGAGCATCAGCTGGTCCGGTGAGAGCATCGAGATCAAGGCCAACAGCGAGGAGCGGGCCAACGCCGCGCTGGACGTCTTCAAGGAGAAGATCGTCAAGCGGGGTCTGTCCCTGAAGATGCTCGACTCGGGTGAGCCGAGGCTGTCCGGCAAGGAGTACCGCCTCGCGGTGCCCCTCAAGGAGGGCATCGACCAGGACAACGCCAAGAAGATCTCCAAGATCATCCGCGACGAGGGGCCCAAGGGCGTCAAGGCGCAGATTCAGGGCGACGAGCTCCGGGTCAGCTCCAAGAAGAAGGACGACCTTCAGGAGATCATCTCGCTGCTCAAGGGCAAGGATCTGGATCTAGCGCTGCAGTTCACGAACTACCGCTGAATCCGAAGCTCTGACCTGGGCTTCAGCGAGCAACCCCCGCCTGGAGGGCACATCCAGGGCACATGGCCGAGCGCTCCGACCTGCGGGGCGTCGGCCTTTCGTGTGCTCTGGGCTGGTTCGCCGACCTCGGGCGGGCAGGGAACGATCACGGGGCTTCCCCGCTGAGGGTCTGCGCCACCGGCCGCCGCGCCGCCACCCGTGACGGCACCGCTGTGAGAACCGCCGTGGCGGCGAGCGTCGCGAACGCCACCCCCACCACCGACCCCGACGGCACGCTCCACTTCCCCAGCGCGAACAGCGAGTACAGGCCGAGCCCCAGCAACCCGCCCACGACGACCCCCGGCAGCGTGGGCAGCAGCTGCGCCGCCGACAGGCCCGCTGAGACCTGGCCGGGGGTGGCGCCGAGGGTGCGGGCGATGGCCATGTTCGCCCTGGCCTCCATGGCCGTGGTCCAGGTGAAGGTGATGGTGTTGACGACCGCGAGCACGATCAACAGCACGGTCACCGCCAGCATGAGCCGCCGGTCGTACTCCCCGCGCAGGTTGGGCAGCACGGATGACCCGTCCACGCCGTAGCCCCGCTCCGGTTGGGTGTGGACGATGAGCAGGGCGACGAGCGCGATCATGGTGGCCGCGGCGGTGCAGGCCTGGAGGACGGCGCGGCCGGGACGGCGGGCGGTGAGGCGGAGGCCGAGCAGGAGCGGGGTGGGCAACAGGGCCGACACCGCGGTGAGCCACGGGCGGTGCCGGGGCGGCGAGGCGGAGGCCGACAGGGCGGTGGCGGTCGCCGTACGCATGGCCCGGAGGGTCGGCCGCAGGGTCGACAGCAGCGCGACCGCCACGGCGAGGATGGTCGCCGTGATCACGACGCCGCCGGTCGGCCCGGCCGCGTCGCCGATGCGGCTGGCGGTGGGGCCGGCGATGGCGGGGGCGGCCAGGCGGGCGATCGTCAGGCCCAGCGCGTCGCCGGCCAGTGCGAGCGCCAGGTATTCGGTGAGGAGGACTGCGGCGATCAGTCCTGGGGTGGCGCCCACGGCCTTGAGGAGTCCGGCGCGGCGCGTCTGCTCGGCGGTGCGGCCGGCCGCGAGCGCCGCGACGCCGGTGATGGCCAGGAAGGCGAGCAGCCAGCTGCCGACGACGAGGATGGGCTGGCTGTTCTTGAGGATGACCGTGTCCTGTTTGGCGGTGAACTGCCAGGAATGGAAGTCGATCATGACGTCCGCGCTGCGGTGGGTGTCGCGGAAGGAGTCCGCGATGGCGGGGTCGCGCAACTTGAGGTCGAGGGCGGTGGTCACCGGCAGGTCCCGCGATGACGCCAGGGTGCGCGTGTCGGCGCGGGTCATCCAGGCCAGGCCGCTGTAGTCGGTGGCCCCGCCGCCGGGGCCGATCTGGGCGGCCCAGGGGTAGATGGAGGTGGCCGCGGTGACGGCGATGCCGACGACGGGGTACGGCCGGCCGGCGATGGTGACGCGGTCGCCCACGGTGACGCCCAGTGCGGTCGCGAATCCCTGCTCCAGTACGGCGCCGCCGGGCCGTACCCAGTGACCCGAGGTCACCAGGGGCCGGTTGACCGCGGCCGGTTTCTCGGAGAAGCCGTGCACGACGACGGGGGACGACGTGGAGCCGCGAGCCGTGAGGTCGGCGTAGACGATGCGGTAGGGACCGTGGTGGGCGACCACCTCGGGGGCGTCCGCCAGCGCTTTCAGGGCCGGGGTGACGGCGGGCCCCGTGTCGCCGGAGAGGGCGACCACGTCGGGACCGGCGGTTGCGGCGCGGGTCTGCTCGTACAGGGAGCCGCTCGCGTCGCGGAGGGACAGGCCGAGGGCCAGCGTGGCGGTGGCCACAGTCACGGCGAGCAGGAGCATCGCCGCCTGGGCGCGGTGCCGCCGCACGTCGGCGAAGACGAGGCGGGTGATGAGGATGAGAGAGCCCATGACGTTCATCCAGCCTTCGACCAGGCACGCTCGCAGGCGTCCAGCCAGCGCAGGTCGGCTTCCAACCGCAAGATGACCCCTTCCAGCAGCAGCCCGGCGCCCGAGCCCGCCGGCTCGGCCAGCGCCGCCTGCTGCGCCTCGCGCAGGCGCCGCAGCAGTTCGCGGCGCTGTGCCGCGATCAGCGCCAGCGGGTCGGCCAGTTTCGCGGCCGCCGCGGCGGCGAGTTTGAGGTGAAACTCCGCCAGGTCGGGCTTGGGCCGGCCCACCTCGGCCAGCCAGGCGGTGACCCGCTCCTGCCCGGCGGGCGTCAGCGCGTAGACCTTGCGCTCGGGCCGCTCGGGCAGGCCGTCCTCGCGTTCGCAGACGACCAGGCCGGCGCGTTCCAGGCGGGTGAGGGTGACGTAGATCTGGCCCCGGTTCATCGACTCGCCGAGCGGCCCGAGGCAGTCCCGGAGCCGCGCGTGCAGGTGGTAGCCGTGTGACGGCTCCTTGGCGAGCATCGCCAGTACCGCGTCCTGCACTCCTGACCCCCTAACGGTTGGCTAATAGATAGCGGTTAGCCATAGAGGGTGTCAAAACGCGGATAAAGTCGGACCCATGATCCCCTGGCGTCGCCACACCGCTCGCGCCCTGCCCGTGAATCACGAGGGCAGGGTCCTGCTGCTGCAAGGCTTCGAGCCCAAGTCCCCCGACACCCTGCGCTGGTTCACGATCGGCGGGGCACTGGAGGGCGAGGAGTCGATGGCGGAGGCTGCCGCCAGGGAGCTCCTGGAGGAAACCGGCATCAAGGCCGCCCCGCAGGAGTTCAGCGAGCCGTACGGCACGAGCACGATCCGCTTCACCTGGGACGACTACGACATCACCCAGGACCAGACCTTCCTGTCGGTGTACGTGGGCGACGCGGAGGTCAGCTTCGACCGCATGGAGGCGATCGAGCAGCAGACCACGACCACGTTCCGCTGGTGGAGCGCGGACGAGATCAGGGCGTGCCAGGACATCTACCACCCCGACGACCTGGCCGAGCTGATCGACGAGGCGGTCAGGCGATCTGCTCGGTGAGGTTCGCGCCGCTCGACGGGTCGAACAGGTGGACGTCGTCGGGCGAGAACCAGACCGTCAGCTCCCGGCCCTCGCGCGGGTCGCACGCGGGGTCGAGGCGCGCCACGATCTGGGGCTGGCCGTCGGCGTCGAAGGCGGCGGTGTCGGCGAGGTGGTCCGAGGTGATCGCGCCGGTCGACAGCGAGAAGTAGGCCAGCTTCTCGGCGCCCAGTGACTCGACGATGTCGACGGTGTCGGTGAACGACGCCCCGCCGGGCAGTTCCTCGGTCTGGAAGACCTCGGGCCTGAGGCCGACGATGACCTCCGCGGGCACGTCGTGGCCGGCGAGCGCGCGGCGCAGGCGCGTGCCGTACGGGATGTCGCCGGCGTCGGTGCGCAGCGCCTCGGGGGTCACGGTCGCGGGCAGGAAGTTCATGGCCGGGGAGCCGATGAAGCCGGCGACGAACAGGTTGCGCGGGTGGTCGTAGAGCTCCTGCGGCGCGCCGATCTGCTGGACGAGGCCGGAGCGCATGAGCACGATGCGGTCGCCGAGCGTCATGGCCTCGGTCTGGTCGTGCGTGACGTAGACAGTGGTCGTGCCGAGGTTCTTCTGCAGGCGCGAGATGGTGGTGCGCATCTGCACGCGCAGCTTGGCGTCGAGGTTCGACAGCGGCTCGTCCATGAGGAAGGCCTTGGGGCTGCGGACGATCGCGCGGCCCATGGCGACGCGCTGGCGCTGGCCGCCGGAGAGGTTGGCGGGCTTGCGGTCCAGGTAGGGCGTCAGGTCGAGCATGGACGCGGCTTCCTGGACCCGCTTGGTGATGTCCGTGGCGGGGACCTTGGCCAGCTTCAGCGGGAAGGCGATGTTCTCGCCGACCGTCATGTGCGGGTAGAGCGCGTACGACTGGAAGACCATGGCGATGTCGCGGTCGCGGGGCGCCTTGTCGTTGACGCGCTCGCCGTCGATGAGCAGGTCGCCCGAGGAGATGTCCTCCAGCCCGGCGATCATGTTGAGCGTCGTCGACTTCCCGCAGCCCGAGGGCCCGACCAGGATGATGAACTCGTGGTCGACGATCTCGAGGTCGAAGTGGTCGACCGCGAGGGTGCCGTCGGCGTAGCGCTTGGTCACCCCGTTCAGCACGATCTCAGCCACGCGTCATCCCTTCACCGCTCCAGAGGTCAGCCCGGCGACAATCCGGCGCTGGAAGAACAGAACGAAGATCACGATGGGGATGGTGATCACGACGGCGGCGGCGGCGATCGAGCCCGTGGGGTCCTCGAACTGGGAGCTGCCGGTGAAGAAGGAGATGGTCGCCGGGGCCGTGCGGGCGGCGTTCGACGAGGTCAGCGAGATGGCGAACAGGAAGTCGTTCCAGCACATGATGAACGTCAGGATCGCCGTGGTGACCATGCCGGGCGCGGCCAGCGGCACGATCACGTGCCAGAAGGCCTGGTACGGCGTGGCGCCGTCCATCTTCGCGGCCTTCTCCAGCTCCCAGGGGATCTCCTTGAAGAACGCGGCCAGCGTGTAGATCGTCAGCGGCAGCGCGAAGGTGATGTACGGCAGGATCAGGCCGAGCCAGGTGTTGAACAGTCCCAGCGAGCGCTCGATCTGGAAGAGCGGCGTCACCAGCGAGATCTGCGGGAACATCGCGATCAGCAGCGAGAAGCCGACCAGCAGCTTCTTGCCGGGGAAGGTGAGCCTGGCGACGGCGTAGGCGGCCATGGTGCCGAAGACGATGGCGATGAAGGTCGAGATGAGCCCGATGCCGATCGAGTTGATCAGGCCGCGGGTGAAGTCGTCGTTCTGGAAGATTCCGGTGTAGTTGTCGAACGTCCACTTCGTCGGGATGAACGAGCCGTCGGTGATCGTCGACGGGTCCTTGAAGGACAGCGAGACGATCCACAACACCGGGATCAGCGCGTAGATCACGATCGCGATGTCGACCAGACCCCACTTGAGCTTCATCGGCGCTCACTTCCCGGCGCCGACGCCCCGAAGATCTTGATGAAGACGAACGCGATGATCGCCACGGTGATCAGGATCAGCACCGACATGGTCGAGCCGATGCCGAGGTTCAGGCCGCCGATCAGGTTGTGATACGCGATGATCGACACCGAGCTGGTGTTCTGCGCGCCGTTCGTCAGCACGTAGATGTTGTCGAAGATCCGGAACGCGTCGAGGGTCCTGAACAGCAGGGCGACCAGGATCGCGGGCTTCATCAGCGGCAGCGTGACCTTCGTGAAGCGCTGCCAGCCGGTGGCGCCGTCCATCGAGGCCGCGCGCAGCAGTTCCTCGGGCACGACCGCGAGGCCGGCCATGAGCAGCAGCGCCATGAAGGGCGTGGTCTTCCAGATCTCGGCCAGGATGATGATCCCGATGGCCGGCCACTGCTCGGTCAGCGGCGCCGTGCCGTCGGGCAGCAGGTTGGCCAGCCAGCCGGTGCCGGGCGTCCACGCGTACTTCCAGCCGTAGGCGGCGGCCACGGTGACGATGCCGTACGGGATGAGCACCACGGTCCTGACGAGCCCGCGGCCGACGAGCGTGCGATACATCGCGATCGCCAGCAGCATGCCGAAGACCAGCTCGACCGCCACGCTCACCGCGGTGATGAGCAGTGTTACCCAGAACGCGTTCCACCAGTACGGGCTGGACAGGACGGTGCCATAGTTCTCGAAGCCGATCCACGCTTGCTGCTCGGGAAAGCGCAGGTCGGCGCGCTGCAGCGACAACAAGAAGGAGTAGATGATGGGCCATCCGGTGACCGCCACCATGATCACGGCAGCGGGCGCGGCGAGCCAGAGGCCGAGCCTGCGTTCTGCGCGTGCGCCTTCCGTGCGGGCGCTCACGGCAACACCCCCCTGCTCTGCAGCGCGTCGGAGATCTGCTCGCGCAGCTGCGCCAGCGTCGAGGCGGGCCGGATCGCCGCCGGGGGCGAGAGGATCGCGGAGATCATGGTGGAGACGTTCTGGTAGGTCGGCGTCTTCGGCCTGGGCGCCGCCGTCTTCAGCGCGTCGAGGATGGCCTGCCGCATCGGGTACGGCTCGGCCATGGCCGGGTCGGCGTAGACCGCCTCCAGCGTCGGCGGCAGCCCGTCCTTGATCGCGGCGGTCTTCTGGCTCTCCGCGTCACGCAGGCAGAGCGCGGCGTCGTAGGCCAGCTCCGGGTGCTCGGAGTAGCGGCTGACGGCGAAGTTCGCCCCGCCCAGCGGCGACCTGCCGGGCCCGGTCACGCCCGGATACGGCGCCCACTTGAAGTTCGGCAGCATGTCGGGCTTGTTCGAGGCCATCGACGCGTAGACGAAGGGCCAGTTGACCTGGAAGGCCGCCCGTCCGGCCTCGACCGCCAGCCGGGCCTCGTCCTCGTGGGTGTTCGACAACGACGGGTCGGCCGCCTTGGAGGTCGCGTAGGCCTGCATGACCTTCAGCGCCTCCAGCGCCGGAGGCCCGAGCGACACCTCGGTGCCGCCCTCCTTGAGGATCTGGCCGCCCGCCGACATCACCATGCTGTTGAACCAGACGACCAGTCCCTCGTACTGCGCGCCGGTCACCTCGCCGTAGTGCGGCTTGCCGGCCTCGGCCAGCCTGGCCGCCTCGTCCATGATCCCCTGCCAGGTCGAGGGCGGGTTCGGCACGAGGTCGGAGCGATACCAGAGCAACTGCACGTTCGTGGTGTACGGCGCGGCGTAGAGCTTGCCCTGCCAGAGGGCGGTGTCGAGAGGCATCTTCAACGTGCCCTCGATCGCCTTCTTGGCGTTCTCGCCCGTCCACTCGCGGATCCAGCCCGCCTCGGCGAGCTCCGCGGTCCAGGTGACGTCCAGCGCGAGCACGTCGAGGCCGGGGTCGCCGGCGGCCAGGCGGCGCACGAGCTGCTCGCGCTGCCCGTCGGCGTCGCGCGGCAGGATGTTGACGACGATCTTGTAGCGACCCTTGGCCAGCTTGGTGCAGCGCTCGGCGATGGCCTTGATGTTCTGCTGAGGGGAGTTGTAGAAGTTGATCTCCGGGATCCTGCTGTCGCCACCCGAGGAACACGCCGCCGGCAACAGCGCCACGGCGACCAGGACCCCCTTCAGGCAGCGAGACATGCCTGGTCAACTACCCGCGGGCAGGTAACGATCACCCAGGGCGCAGGACACGGGTGGCACCGGCGATGAGGGCGGTCACCAGCACCCACCCCATGATGATCAAACCGTAGGCAAAACCCTGGGTCCAGCCCGCCGGATCGAACATGTCGCGTTGCCCGAACAGCGACACCGGAAGCAGGAGGTCGAAGGTGTAGGCGAAGGGTTCGAAGACCGGGCTCTCATCCGGTTTGACCGCTCGGGGAGGGTTGGTCCAGAAGACCGCCGTCCCAGCGGCCAGCAAGGAGCCGAACCAGACCGTGGCCAGCCAGGGGCGGTAGCCGTACCCGACCGTCATGTCGAGCAGCGCCCCGAAGAACTGACCGCCGGGGCCGCTGCGATGGCGGCGCCACGCGCGGGCCTTGGCCAGCTGGGCGCGCCTGGCGAGCACCTCGTTGCCGTCACGGATGTACCACGCTGCCAGCTGCTCGTACGGCTGCGGGCGGAAGCCCTCGGGGTCGCGGCCGACCCATCCGATGCGGCCGCGCATGTTGCCGCCGCGCAGGCGCTCGTAGGTGAGCCCGTTGAGCCGGATCTTCGACGACCAGGCGCGATGGTCGTCGTAGAAGGTGCCGACCCTGGAGTGTCCCAGGGTGATCACTCCGTCGATGGGTTCCTCGGGGCCGAGCCAGAGTTCCCGGGCTTCGATGCCTCCGAGGTGCAGCGCGTACTCCGTATCCGGACTTGTCACCTTTCCGGCCATCATCAGTGTGCCGTTGAACCGCGAGCCGCGCAGCCGTACGCATCCGTGGGCCGTGAAGCCCACGCCGAAGCGCATGATGTCCTCGACGATCATGTTGTCGCCGGTGAAGGCGTCCTTGCCGGGGTTGACCAGCGTCGTTCCGTCGAGCTCGATGCCGTTGTTCGCGCGCGCTCCCACCAGGCTCGTCGCGCCGGTGAAGTGGGCGTTGCGCATGAGCAGGCCCGAGTCGACGACCATCGAGTGGGCGTACAACGCCCAGGTGCCGTCGCCGTCGATCCGGGTGCCGGCCAGCCAGAGGCCGCTGTCGAAGGTGGCGCGTGCCATCCGCACGGCCCCCGTGACGTGCGAGCCCGACAGGCTCAGGTGCCCCGAGACGCGCAGGCCGCTGGCCATCACGCCGGGTAAGCGGCAGTCGACCAGTCGAAGCGTGCGCGAGGTGCAGCCGCTCATCTGCACGACCTCGTCCAGGTGGCAGCCCTTGAGCTCGACTTCGTGCTTCACCTCGCCGCCCCGCAGGTCGAGCACGCCGACGATGCGCGCGCCGCGCAGCCGCAGGGCGGGCACCCTGCCGGGGTCGGCCTCCACCGCGCCCAGGAGCAGGGCGGCGACGACCTCGGCGCGCACTGTGCGCTCCGGGCCCCACAGATGTCCGTCGTCCGGCGCGCTGGCGCCCGCCCCCTCGGTGCGCGGGCGGATCGGCCCCAATTGCACGGTCCCGCCCGAGGGGAACGCGCGCCACAACTGCCGTTCCGCTTTCGTCAGCCGCCTCATGATCCGATTGTCCGCCCCCGGCCATTCCTTGACGCAACCAAATACGACGATCATGCATCTATCCAGTGGAACGAAAGGGAAAAAGCAATGATCAAATCACGCGGGTTCGCCGCGCTCGCCCTCGCGGCAGCGGCCAGTTCGATGCTGATCGCCGGGCCCGCGCAGGCTACGGCGACGAACGAGGCGAGGTACGCCTGGCTCAAGGGCTGCGAGGTCAAGAACTCCTTCTTCCCGTGCGGGTCGTGGAACCTCACCCTGCGCAACGGCAAGAACCTGGTCCTCAAGGACGCCGTCGTCTTCCCCACGACCGCGGACGGCAAGGTCGACAAGCAGGCCAGCGCCCCGATCGCCATCAGCGGCAACGGCGCCCGCGCCGCCTACTTCCGCAAGAGCGACGGCAAGCTCGTCGTGCGCGACCTGGCCGCGGGCACGGTCACGCCGCTGCCGGGCTCTGCGGCCAAGCTGCCCAGGGGCCTGGGCATGATCGACATCGACCTGGCCTTCTCCGCCAACGGCACCAAGCTGTTCATCGACTACTTCGACGAGGCGGGCACCGCCAAGTCGGTCGTCGTCGACCTCGGCTCCGGCGCGCTGACCCGCATCAACGGCGCCGAGATGATGCAGAGCTTCAGTCCCGACGGCTCCTTCGTGCTGACCTCGCGGATCACCTCCGACAACACCACCGAGTTCGCGGTCTACGACTCCGCGGGCAACGAGGTGCAGAGCCAGGTCGTGCCGCAGGTCGTCAGCAACAACGCGCCCATCGCGCTGAACGACGACGGCACGACCGTGGCCGTGGTGATCACCGGGCCCGAGACGACCAGCAAGGCCCGGCTGCGCACCTACGACCTGGCCTCCGACACCGTCTCCGAGGCGGTCAAGCTGAGCTACCCGCCCGAGCAGGAGGCCCCCACGCGCATCACCTGGGAGTCGGGTGACGGGCTGACCCTGTGGACCTTCCGCAGCGACGCCGAGGGCAACCCGGTCTCCGCGGTGAAGCGGCGGGTCAACCCCGACACCGGCGCGGCGAAGAAGGCCGACTCGTTCAAGATCAAGCAGGGTCTGTGGACCTGGTGGCTTCCTGGCGACTGAGCCGGTCAGTCGCCTGCGCGAGCAGCTCGATCATCGCCAGGCCGCCGTGGCCCTCGTCGACCACGTGCAGTTCGCTGCCCGGCCAGTTCTTGTGGAGCTGCCAGGCCGTCTCCAGGGGGCCGCTGACGTCGTACTTGCCGTGGATGAGGACCGCGGGGATACCGTGGAGCCTGCCCACGTTCTCCACCAGGTCCTCCTTCAGGAAGCAGTCGTTGCCCCAGTAGTGCGTCACCAGGGCGACCATCGGCATCATGAAGGCGGGATCCTGGTGGCGGGGGCTGGGCTTGAAGTTGGGGTCCAAACTGATGTGGGTGTCTTCCCAGTCCATCCAGTCACGGGCGGCCCTCTCCCGCGTTTCCGGATTTTTCAGCAGTTTGGCGTACGCAGCAGCGAGGTTTCCGTCCCGGTCCTCTTCCGGTACGGCGTCGCGGAACCGCTCCCACGCCTCGGGGAAGAGCCTGCCGACGTCCCGGGTGATCCACTCGAGCTCCCGGGGACGTCCCGCCGTCACCGCGAACAGGATGATCTCGCTGACCCGCTCCGGGTGGCGCTGGCCGTACGCCAGGCTCAGGGTGGAACCCCAGCTCGCGCCGACCAGCTGCCACCGGTCGATGCCGAGGTGGCGCCTGAGCAGCTCCATGTCGGCGATCAGGTGGTCGGTGGTGTTGACCGACAGGTCGGTGTCGATGTCGGCGGCGCTCGGCGTGCTCTTGCCGCAGCCCCGCTGGTGGAACACGACGATGCGGTAGCGGTCGGGGTCGTGGTGGCGCCGCCAGTTGGGCGACGCGGCGCCGCCCGGGCCGCCGTGGACGATCAGCGCCGGCTTGCCGTCCGGGTTGCCGCTGACCTCCCAGTAGATCTGGTTTCCGTCTCCTACATCCAGCATGCCCTGGTCGTGGGCTTCGATCGGCGGATACATAAGCGCTAATATATCTCGCATGTCACCCAGTCAGGGCACCCTGATGCGCACGCTCTACGAGCTGACCGACGGGGCCATCGCCCAGCTCTACGTCGACGTGGGCATGCCTGAATACCGGCCGCGATACTCCCCGGTCGTCAGGGCCCTGGTCGCCGACGGGCCCATGACCATCCGCGACCTGGCCGAGGTCGTCGGCGTCACCCACTCGGCGGCCTCGCAGACCGTCTCCCAGATGCGGCGCGCCGGGCTCGTCACACTGGAGACCGGGCCCTCCGACGGGCGCCAGCGCATCGTTCACCTGACCGACAAGACCCTGAAGGCCCTGCCGGTCATCGAGGCCGAGTGGCAGGCGACCGTCAGGGCCGCGGCCGAGCTCGACGCCGAGCTGCCGGTGCCGCTCGCTGAGGTGCTGCTTGCGGCGGTGCGGGCGCTCGAAAGCAGACCGTTTCGCGATCGCATCCGCGCTGCGGGGTTCTCGGTGGAGTGATCCGGTTAGTCTGTCGAGCATGCCTTCGGGACTCGCTCTGGCCGCCGCGCTGATCCTGGGCAGCGGCTCCCTGGTGAATCCGGCCGCCGCGCCCGCGATCCAGGCGCGCTACGCCGGGTTGACCACGTGCGCCAAGCCCAAGCGTCACATCTGCGGGCCGTGGCGATTGTGGCTGAAGGGCGGCGCGACGCTGCCGCTGCGTGATGCCCAGGTGCGCTCGTTCGACGAGAAGGGGCGGAAGCTGGCCCTGCGAGCTCCGATCGCCGTCGACGCCTACGGCCGTTTTGCCGCATATTTCAAGACATCGACCCGACGCCTCGCCGTACGGGATCTCCACACCCGCAAGGTCGTGTCCATCCCAGGCACGGCAGGCGCCACGCCGCGCGGGCTCCTCATGCACGAGCTCGACCTGGCCGTCTCGCCCCATGGCCGCTATGTCGTGGTCGATCCGGTTCCCGGCACCCGCACGACCACCGTGATCGAGACAGCCACCGGCAAGACCTGGTCGCTTCCCGACTACGCCAGAGTGCGGGGCTTCAGCCCCGACGGCAGGCTGCTGCAGCTCCAGCTCGACTTCGAGGAGAGCGTCGCCTACCGCCCCGGCGACGCCGTACCCTCCGGCGGGGCCACCGTCACCGGCTGGGTCGGCCTGCGCGACGGCGGCACGCAGCTCGCGGGGGTGTCACGTGAGGGCCGCACCACCTTCGTACGCTTCTACGCCGCCTCCACCGCCATGGAGCACCGCAATCCCGTACGGCTGACGCTCCCCCGCGGCCACGAACCGCGCCACCTCGACTGGACGTCGTCGGGCAAGCTCCTCCTGCTCAGCCTCAAGCAGCCGGGCTCCTACGTCAGCCGCTCCATCGACCCGGCCACCGGGAAGATCAAGGTCGTCGACTCCTTCGGCATCAGCACCCACACCTGGGACGTTCACCTCGCCGGCGAGTGACCTTCACGCAAGCGGCGCCTTGGCCGGCCCGCGTCACGGCCCCGCATCACACCCTGTGTCACGCCCACGCATCAGGCCCTGTGTCACGCCCACGCATCAGGCCCTGTGTCACGCCCACGCATCAGGCTCTGTGTCACGCCCGCGCGTCAGGCCCTGTGTCACGCCCACGCGTCCTCCCATGTCTCCCAGGACGTCACGTTTCCGCGTCACGCGCCCGCGCCGCGTCACGCGCCCGCGGCAAGCCCCTTGGTCGCCGCGCCGGAGACCCGCCCCACGCGGGGCCGACCAGCACACCGTGGCCGCGCAACCGGCTACCGCCGATACCCCGCCATCCGCTCCAACCGCGCCACCCGCTCGGCCGTCGACGGGTGGGTCGAGAACAACCGCCCCACGCCGGCCCCACGGAAGGGGTTGGCGATCATCATGTGCGAAGCCGACGTCAACCTGCTGTTCTCCGGCAACGGCAACCGCCGGGCCCCCATCTCGATCTTGCGCAACGCCGAAGCCAGGCCCAGCGGATCCCCCGTCAACCGGGCCCCCGACTCGTCTGCCTGGAACTCCCGAGACCGCGCGATCGCCATCTGGATCATCGTCGCCGCCACCGGCCCGAGCACCATCATCAGCAGCGCCCCCAGGAACCCGGGCCCCTCATCGTCGTCGGACCCGCCGAAGAACACCGCCAGATAGCTCACCCACGTGATCATCGTCGCCAGCGCCCCCGCCACCGACGAGATCAGAATGTCGCGGTTGTAGACGTGCGACAGCTCATGCGCCACCACCCCGCGCAGCTCCCGCTCGTCGAGCAGCTGCGTCAGCCCGTAGGTCACGCACACCACCGCGGTCCGCGGTCCCCGCCCCGTGGCGAAGGCGTTCGGCTGCGCGGTCGGCGAAACGTACAACCGCGGCATCGGCTGCCGAGCCTCGGTCGACAGCTCCCGGACGATCCGATACAGCGTCGGCTGCTCCACCTCCCCCACCGGCCGGGCGCGCAACGCCGACAGCGCGATCCGATCGGAGAAGAAGTACGCCGCCCCGTTGCCCACCAGCGCCAGGACCAGCGCGATCTGCAACCCGGTGCTTCCGCCCAGCCAGCCACCGGCCACCAGGATCAACGCAGACATGGCCCCCAGCAGGACCGCCGTGCGCAGACCGTTGTGGTGCAAGGGTTTCCTCCGGTGACATGGCCTCAGGGGCGGCCCCGCCGCCAGGCGGAGTCCTGCCTTCTCCCTCTCCAACGACGACACCATGGCCGACGTTCCCGGCGCGTACTCGAACGCGTACTTACCGCAGCACGGAACGCCGTTCTAGCCGAAGGCGCCCAGCGTCACGGCGTCCAGCACCAGCTGCGGCGCCACGGAGAACAGCACCGCGACCACCAACGCCACGCCCGCGGCCACCCCCACCGCGACGGCCCCGCTCGCACGAGGCCCCCCTCCAGCCACCCCCACCCGCCCAGGGACGGCCCCAGCCGCCGGTGTGAACAGCCGGGCCGTCCAGACCACGTAGTAGTACAGCCCGATGACCGTGTTGATGGCCATCACCAGCGCCAACCAGCCCAGGCCGCCCTGCACGATCTCCCGGAACACCACGATCTTGGCGAACAGCCCGGCCAGTCCCGGCGGCAGCCCGGCCAGGCAGATCAAACTGAACGCGAGTGTCAACGCCGCCGCCGGGCTCCGATACGCCAGCCCGCGATAGTCGTCGAGCTCGTTCCGCTCGACATGCCGCGACACCATCATGACCACGGCGAAGGCGCCGAGGTTCATCGCCGCATAAATCACCAGATAGGCGATGGCCGCTTGGATGGCCTCGGGCCGCTGCACGGCGAGCGGCGCCAGGATGTACCCCGACTGCGCCACCGACGACCAGGCCAGCAGCCTGACCGCCGACCGCTGACGCATCGCCAGCAGGTTCCCCACCGTCATCGTGAGCGCCGAGATGATCGCCACCATCGGCGCCCACAAGCCGACCTGCCCGCCGAGAGCCACGTAGAGCACCAGCATCAGGCCCGCGAAGCCGGACGCCTTGGAAATCACCGACAGCAGCGCGGCGACGGGGATCGGGGCACCCTGGTACACGTCGGCGGCCCAGGCGTGGAACGGCACCGCTGCGATCTTGAACGCGAACCCCGCCACCACCAGCACCACGCCGACCGCCACCACCGATGGCGACAACTCGACGCCTGGCACCCCCGCCATCAACCCCGCACCGTCGGCCGCGATCGCCTGACTCCCACCGGCGACGGCCAGCCCCGGACCTGCACCGGCGGCCAGCCCTTGCCCTCCACCGGCGGCCAGACCCTGGCCTCCACCGGCGGTCAACCCCTGGACTCCACCGGCGGCCAATCCCTGGACTCCACCCGCCGCGATCGCCTGCGCCCCGCCGCCCAATGCGGCAGCACCGCCCCCACCGGCCATGGCCGCCTGACCTTCACCGCCGCCGCCCAGCGCCACCGCCAGCTGCGTGAGATAGACCGTGCCGCTCATGCCGTACAGCAACGAGACCCCGAAAAGCATCACCGCGGTCGAGACGATCGAGACGAGGAAGAGCTTGACCGCGGCCTCCGAGGAGCGCCCGTCGTAGCGGCGCAGGGCGGTGAGCGCGAAGACCGGCAGGGAGACGAGCTCCAACGCCACCACCAGCATGATCAGGTCACGCGAGGCGGGAAGGGTCACCGCTCCGACCAGCGTGCAGAGCAGCAGGAAATACCACTCGCCCACCGGGATGCGCCCACCGGACAGTTCCGTCATCGACAGCAGCACGACCACCACCGCGGCGGCCAGGACCAGACCGGCGAAGATCAAGGTGAACTGGTCGACCACGAACGAGCACGGCCTCCCCGCGGGTCCGGAGGCCGCGAGATCGCTCGGCACGCAGAACGTCGCGAGCGTCTCACCGCGAAGGGCCTGCGCGATCAGGAATCCACCGGCGGCCAGGACTCCCGCCAGCGTGATCAGGCCGAGCGCCGTCATCACCCTCGGACCCGGCTTCAGGAAGGCGTCCAGGAGCAGCACCAACCCGGCGACCAGGGCCAGCACCAGGGGTGGCGCGATCGCGAAGTAGTCGATCGATTGGATCATGGTGTCACCCGCGTCTCGCTCGCCACCGGATTCCGCCGCGATTCAACGAGCGCCCCGCCTCGCCGAACCAGACCACAGCAGGACGGCACCATGCCATAGCAGGGCGGCACCACGCCGCAGCAGGACGCCACCATGCCGCAGCGGGACGGCCGACGCGAGGCTGAACCTGGCCTTCCGACGCATCCCCGGCACATCGTCACGTCGCGACGCCGCGTCACGTCGCGGCACCGCGTCACGTCACGACGCCGCCCATGCCGACGTGGCCACCGCCCTATTGAGGCGAGAGCGCTGCGTCTCTCCATCGCCGTCACGCCCCTATCCCCAGCAGCGCCTGTACGGCAGGCGTCGTCACCGAGAACAGCAGCTTCGGCCACAGTCCGAACAGGATCGTCAGCACGATCAACGGTGTCCAGGCGACCAGCTCGTATGCTCGCAGATCCGGCATGGCGGGCACGGCGGGCTCGTCTGGTTCGGGAGCCTCCCCGGCCGGCTCCCCCTCGAGCCAGTCGTCCGAGTACCCCCACTCCGACCTGTCTTCCTCCCACGAGTGCTCCACCGAGTCGATGGGCCGCTCATCGGGGAACTCCTCATGCCGCACCGCAGGTGCCATCGGCAGCGGCGCCCGCGACGGATCCGCAGAACCACCCATCGCCCCGGCCCTGCCAGCCCCAGCGGCTGAACCGGTCCCGCCTGCCCCAGCGACTGCCCCAACTCCGCCTGCCCCAGCGACCGGCCCGGTCCCGCCTGCCCCAGCGCCAAGCCCTGCTCCGCCGGTTGTCACAGCGACAGGACCATGCCCAGCCCCTCCACCGACGAGCGCAGCCTCCGACCGTCGGCCCGGCAGCCCGTGGGTGACGCGGGAGAGCATGACCAGGAAGTACGCAGCCGTCAGCAGCGCTCCCAACCCCCCGATCACCATGAACGTCACGAACAGCGGCCGTGGTAGCCCGGCAGCCGGTTCGAAGGCGCTGAAGAGGGCCAGCATCTCCCCCCAGAACCCGGCCAGCCCCGGCAGCCCCAGTGACGCGAAGCAGGCGAACGACAACACGGCGCCCAGGTGCGGAAGCACGGCCAGCATGCCCCCGCCGAGCTGCGTCATGTCGGCCGTGCCGTACCTGGACTTGATGCCGCCGGCGACGAAGAACAGCAGCCCGGTGATCAGTCCGTGGGCGATGTTGGCGAACAGGGCGGCGTTCATACCGGCGGGCGTCAGCGTCGCCAGGCCGAGCAGGACGAAGCCCATGTGCCCGATCGAGGAGTAGGCGATGAGGCGTTTCAGGTCGCGTTGCGCCAGGCAGGCCAGTGCCCCGTAGATGATGCCGACGACGCCGAGTGCTCCGAGCCAGGGTGCGACGGCCGCCGCGCCTTCGGGGAGGATCGGGATGGCGATGCGCGCTATGCCGTACGTGCCCATTTTGAGGAGCACGCCCGCGAGCAGCACGGAGCCGACCGTGGGCGCCTCGGTGTGGGCGTCGGGCAGCCACGTGTGCAGCGGCCACATGGGGGTCTTCACGGCGAATCCCACGCCCACCGCGACGAACGCGAGCACCTGGATGCCCCTGGCCATGCCCGTGCCTTGGGCCTGGGCCAGGGCGACCATGTCGAGCGTGCCGGTCTGCGCCCAGATGAGCAGCAGCCCGAGCAGGAGCACGACCGAGCCGAGCAGGGTGTAGAGGATGAACTTGAGCGCGGCCGCCCGGCGGTCGGCGCCTCCCCAGACGGCGATCACGAAGTACATCGGGATCAGCACGACCTCGAAGAAGACGAAGAAGAGCAGGAGGTCGAGCGCCATGAAGGTGCCGATCATCCCCACTTCGAGGACGAGCAGCGTGAAGATCAGAGCCCTGGGGCGGCCGGGTTCTGGGCGCAGGAGCTGGCCCGGTTGCCTGGCGTCGCCCCAGCACAGGTAGAGGAAGCACAGGAAGGTCAGGAGCGCGGTCAGCACGACCAGCGGGAGCGAGATGCCGTCGACGCCCAGGTGGAAGTGGAGCGCCAGGCCGGGCGCCCATTCCCAGTCGATCACGAACTGCGGGGTGGCGGCGTCGGCGTAGTCGAAGGTCACGGCCAGGATCACGGCCAGGACGAGCGTCGCCCCCGTGACCGCGAGGCCGTAGACGCGCAGCAACCCGCGCCGGGACGTGGCGGGCGACAGGAGCACCAGCGCGCCTAGCAGCGGCACCGCCACCAGTGCGACAGGTAGCCAGCTCATCGGCCCACCACCCCATCCCTTCGAGAAGCCACCCGGGCCGACGCGTCAGCGACGATCATGTGAACATCACCGCCCCCACCGCGATCAGCAGCACCCCGGCGAGCACACCGCTCACGTACAGCTGGACGTTGCCGTTCTGCGCCAGCCGCAGCAGCCCGGAGGCGCCGACGACGGACCGCCCCGACTCGCGCACGGCGCCGTCGACCACACGGGAGTCGGCCCTGGCCACCAGCCGCGCCATCGCCAGCACGGGCCGCACGAACAGCACGGCATACGCCCGATCGAGGTAGAAGGCCTGCTCACACGGCACGCGGAAGGGCCCGAGCATGCGCGCCGGATCCGCGGCCGGGTCGCTGCGCCAGACCGCGTAGACGATCCCGACACCCAGGAGGGCGAGCGCGACGCTGATCACCGCCACGGTCGCGTCGAGGTGCCCGAGGCCCGGCAGCCCCAGCAGCATGGCTGGTACGGCAAGCAGGATGACGGGCAGCAACATCGACAGAGGGGCTTCACGCACGTCGATGACATGGGCCGTGCCAGGAGGCGGCTCCGGCAACGCGATGACGGCTCGTGGCCTGCCGAGGAACGTGCGCAACCAGGCACGCGTGGAGTAGGCGCCGGTCACCACCAGCGTCGCCAGCGCGCAGCCGTACAGGAGCACCGCGGCCGCATCGGTCAGGCGCCCTCCGGTCATGGCCTGCTCCACGGCCAGCAGGACGCTGTCCTTGCTGAAGAATCCGCTGGTCGGCGGCAGGCCGATGAGCGCGGCGAAACCCACACCCATCGTGACGAAGGTGACGGGCAGCTCGCGTCGCAGCCCGCCCATCTGGCTCATGTAGTTGACGCCCACGTGATGGATGACCACGCCCGCGGCCAGGAACAGCAGCGCCTTGAACGCCCCGTGGGTGATCAGGTGGAAGATCGCGGCGGTGGACGATCCGGCGGCGAGCGCGGCGGCCATGAAGGCGAGCTGGCTGATCGTGGAGTACGCGAGGACCCGTTTCAGGTCGTCCTGCGCAAGAGCGGCGAGCGCGGAGCCCAGCATGCCGAGAGCGGCCAGCACGGCGAGCACGTCGAGCGTCGGTTGCGCCTGCAGGAAAGCCGGGAAGAGCCTGGCCACGATGAAGATGCCCGCGGCCACCATCGTCGCCGCGTGGATCAGGGCGCTGATCGGCGTGGGGCCGGCCATGGCGTCGGGCAACCAGGTGTGCAGCGGGACCTGCGCGCTCTTGCCCGCCACGCCGGCCAGCAGCAACATGGTCGCCGCGACCAGCGTGCCCGTGGACATCTCGGGCACCTTCGCGAGCACGTCGACGATGCGGAAACTGTCGGCCGCCGCGCCCAGCACGAAGATGCCGAACAGGAAGCCCACGTCGCCGAGGCGCGTCACCAGGAAGGCCTTGATCGCCGCCCGCGAGTTGCCCAGGTCCTCCCACCAGTGGCCGATAAGGAGGTAGGAGCACAGGCCCATGACCTCCCAGCCGACGTACAGCACCAGCAGGTCGCCCGCATAGACCACGAGCAGCATCGCGCTGGTGAACAGGCTGATGAAGGCGCTGTACGACGGGTAGCGGGCGTCGTCCTTGAGGTAGCCGACCGAATAGACCTGTACGGCAAGCGCGACGAGGGTGACCAGGACACCGAGGATCACGGACAGGCCGTCGGCCTGCAGGCTCAGGGAGATGGGGATGGCGCCCGTCTCGATGGTGCCGTAGGTGATCGGGTCGGCGGCTCTGGCGGGGACGTCGTTCTCGATCTGGCCGAGGAAGCTCAGGCCTTCATGCCAGGCCAGCCACAGGGCGAGGACGGTGGCGGCGGCGGCGGGGATGATCGCGAACCAGGCGGCGCGGCTGTTGGCACGGCGGTTTCCCTCGGTGGCCGGGGCGCCAGGGTGACCGCCGCCGGTCTCTCGTGTGCCCAGTCTCGACAGGAGCAGCCCGGCCGCCGCCGCCAGGAAAGGCAGGACGATGACCAGCGGAAGGATCACGTTCGCCGTCATCCCGCACCACCCCTCCTGACCGGCTCGTCCGCTCCTGCCCCGTTGCCCGCCTCGCGGCTGCCTTCCACTCCTGCCAGCGGACGATGGCCTGACGCCAACTGCTGCTCGCCGCCCAGCCCGCCGTCGTCGGCCTGCCGTACGTCGTCAGGACCGTCGTCGGGCTCGGCCAGCTCACGCAGCCGGTCGATGTCGACGTTGGCCTTGTTCCTGAACAGCGCCAACACGATGGCCAGGCCCAGGCCCAGCTCCGCGGCGGCAATGACGATCACGAAGAGGGTGAGCACCTGCCCACCGTGCAGCCGGTCGCCGAGCCACACGTCGAAGGCGACCAGGTTGATGTTGACGGCGTTGAGCATCAGCTCCACGGACATCAGGACCAGGATCGTGTTCCTCCTGGCCAGGACGCCGTAGACGCCGATAGAGAAGAGCACCGCGGACAGGACGGCCGGGTAGACGATGTGCACTACTTCCCTCCGCTTTCGCCGTTCGGAGGCGTGTGGTGGCGGGACGATGCGTCGTCTCGCGCTCCTGGCGGCGCGCCAGGATCAGCGGCACCCGGTGGCGCGCTCGGCGGGGGGCCGTCGGCGCCCCTCGCCTCGGTGCCGGAGCTCCCCATGGGCCGGATGTCGGTGCGCGACAACACGATCGCGCCGATCAGCGCGG
Source organism: Nonomuraea sp. NPDC050663 (assembly GCF_044456985.1). Classification (NCBI taxonomy): domain Bacteria; kingdom Bacillati; phylum Actinomycetota; class Actinomycetes; order Streptosporangiales; family Streptosporangiaceae; genus Nonomuraea; species Nonomuraea sp. NPDC050663. The sequence continues at coordinate 366,076 of NZ_JBITGL010000008.1, read as the reverse complement.
CCAGGAGCAGCACCGACAAGGCCTCGAACGGAAGCACCCAGTTGCGGAACACGCTGGTGCCGAGCTCCTTGGCGGCTCCGGCACCCGGTTCGAGCGGCGTGTAAGCGTGGCGGAAGCCGTCGATGACCACGGTCACCAGGACCCCGGCCGTGGCCAGCGCCACGACCACGGCCACCTTCCTGTTGCCGCTGTCGAGGTCGGCGGTGCGCCCGATGGGAGCCCGCGTGAGCATGATGCCGAACAACAGGAGCACGATCACCGCGCCCACATAGATGAGGACCTGCACCCAGGCCACGAACTCCGCGGTGAGCACCAAGTAACACCCGGCCAGCGCACCGAAGGCGAGCACCAGCCACAGGGCCGCGTGGACGAGTTGTCTGGTCGTGACGACGAGCAGCGCCGACCCGATTGCGACCACACCGAGCAGGATCAGGACGATCTCTTGTCCGGTCGGCGGGAAGAAGGGGGGCACCGGCGTGGTCACGACTATTCCTCCTCGGACTCCCGTGTCTCAGCAGGCTCCAGGCCGCCTGGCGGACGGATGGACCGGGGGTCGGTCATCCTGCGCCTTCGTGGCTCCGCGCGAGAAGTCTGCTCCTCCGAAGCCGGGTCGGAGGGCGGCGCGCCCGAACCTGTGGACAACTCTTCTGGCGCCTGCTCGCCCGTGGGCGACGGGGCGGACTCGCCTTGCCCTGCCTCCGTCGCCTCGCCTGGCTTCGGCAGCGACCCAGGGGGCCGGATCGCGCGCACATTGGTCGGCGCGCGGCGCGGGCGCTCGCGAGGCGTACCTTCCTGTACGGCATGCGGTTGGGCGGCTGGTGCTCCACCGTTCTCCTCGGGGGATGCGACACCGCCTGATCCAGTCGCGGGCTCAGAGGGAGCGGCACTGCTGGCGCCTTCAGAAGGCGCGGCACCGCCGACACCAGCCGCAGCCTCGGCGGCGCCACTCGCACCCGACGTCCCGGCCGCAGCCCTCCTGGCCGACGCCTCAGGCGGGGCACTCCCAGCGGATCCCTCAGCCATCCCCTCGGCCGCCGTCTCCCCGCCACCCCGGGCCCCACCCGCGGCCCGGGGCCCGGACCGCCCCGCCGTACGAGCCGCTCCTCCGGCGGGTCCGCCCGCGGGCCTGCGAGGGGTGGCGCTCAGCTCCTTCGGCGGCTCGGCGCCCACCTCGTGCGCGGGCGGCGGCGGCACGGTCTCGACCCACGAAGCCAGCCGATCCTTCTCATGCAGAAGGTTACGAATATCCCCTTCGGCGTACTCGAACTCCGGCGACCAGAAGAGCGCGTCGAACGGGCACACCTCGATGCAGATCCCGCAGTACATACAGAGCGAGAAGTCGATCGCGAACCGGTCGAGGACATTGCGCTGCCGCGGCCGTCCGCCTTCCGGCGCGGGCAGCGTCTCCTTGTGCGAGTCGATGTAGATGCACCAGTCGGGGCACTCGCGGGCGCACAGCATGCAGGAGGTGCAGTTCTCCTCGACCAGGGCGATCACGCCGCGGCTGCGCGGCGGAAGGTCGGGATGGACCTCGGGGTACTGCTGGGTGACCGATCTGCGCAGCATGTGGCGAAGGGTGATGGACAGCCCCTTTGCCAGCCCTACTCCCGGTATCCGCGCCATGATTGAACATCATGACGCAACAGGCGTCCGACGTGAATCCGCCACACGATTTCCACAACAGTCCACAAGAGATCTCGGGTTATCCACAGCTTGCTTCCACAGTCCGTTTTGACCAGGGAAGGACAGATACTCTGCGGGCATGTCGAACAGCCACGCGATGCGTCCGCCGAGCAGCGGAGCCTGGGTGGCCGCGGTGGCGTGGGCAGCGGTGCCCGTGATCACCTGCGGCCTCGCCACACCGTTCTCGATCGGATTCGCCGCCATCTGGCTGCGGAGCGTCGTGCAAGGCGTGGCGGCCTTTCTCTACCTGCTGTGCATCAGCGTGTTCGTCGCGGTGACCGCCAACTACGACGACTTCGACCTGGTTCCCGAACCCGCGTCCACAGTGATCACGATCGCCCTGATGATCAGCTGGATCGGCGGCGCGATCCACTCCGGCATCCTGGTCCCCCACATGGTGCGACGCCGCCAGCCCGTGCACAGCCTGCCGACGCGGCCGACGCATCACCACCGTGTGCCGACGATGCCGCCCTCGCCCATGACCCCTCACTTCATCGGCCACTACCAGGTGCTCCAGACCCTGGGCCGGGGCGGGCAGGGCTCGGTCTACCTCGCCGCCGCGCCCAACGGCGCCCGGGTGGCGGTCAAGGTGCTCCACGAGCTCGGCAACGAGACGGCGCGCCAGCGGTTCCTGCGCGAGGTGGAGGCCGCGCAGCGCGTGGCGACGTTTTCCACAGCCCGCGTGCTCGACGTCAACATCAGCGGCCCGCACGCCTACATTGTCAGCGAGTACATCGAGGGGCCGTCGCTCGAACAACTGGTCAAAAGGTACGGCCCGCGCGACGCCGACAGCCTCACCCGACTCGCGTTATCCACAGCCGGTGCACTCGCGGCCATCCACAAGGCCGGGATCGTGCATCGTGACTTCAAGCCAAGCAACATCCTGATCGGCGCAGACGGCCCGCGCGTCATCGACTTCGGCATCGCCCGAGCGCTCGACCAGGTGACAGTGACCATGGGGAAGATGGTCGGCACGCCGCCCTACATGTCGCCCGAGCAGTTGTCCGGGCAGCCGGTGGGGCCGGCGTCCGACGTGTTCAGTTGGGCGGTGACGATGCTTTTCGCGGCGACAGGACGGCCGGCGTTCGGCGAGGACAGCGTGCCCGCGGTGTTCAACAGGGTGCTCACGGTTCATCCCGACCTGTCGCCCTTACCTCCGTCGCTGCGCAGGATCGTGGGTTCGTGTCTCGACAAGTCGGCGGAGAACCGTCCGAGCGCCTCCGACGTGATGCTGGCCATCGTCCACTGACCCTTTCGCGCCACATCTGACATTCGTCACACCCACGCGGCTGACGCACGGCACTACACGGCATCGGGGCAGGTCAAGCACGCTCGTGGCATGACGAAGGCACTCGAACTCCAATCAGTCAGCAAGCAGTACGGCCAGACCAGGGCGCTCGATCAGGTCGACCTCGACATCGGCGAAGGGGAGGCGGTGGCGGTGCTGGGTCCCAACGGCGCGGGCAAGAGCACCATGCTCTCCATCGCCCTCGGCCTGCGGGCGGCCGACACCGGCACGACGAAGGTCTTCGGCAGCTCGCCGGTGGAGGCGCTGAAGGCAGGACGCGTGGGCGTGCTCCTCCAGGAGGCGGGGCTCCCCGAAGACGTCAGGGTGTCGGAGCTCGTCGAGACCGTGGCGGGCATGTATGCCAAGCCGCTGCCTGCCGTACAGACCATGAGGGCGGCGGGGGTGGAGCAGCTGGCCGGCAAGCGGATCGGGCAGCTGTCGGGCGGGCAGCGGCAGCGGGTCCGGTTCGCGCTGGCGCTGGCCGGGGATCCGAAGCTGCTCGTCCTCGACGAGCCGACGGTCGGCCTCGACGTCGACAGCCGCAGGTCCCTGTGGCACCACGTGCGCGAACGGGTCGACGCGGGATGCACCGTCGTTTTCGCCACGCACTACCTGACCGAGGCCGACGACTACGCCGACCGCGTGGTGCTGCTGTCCGAAGGGAAGATCGTCGCCGACGGCCCGGTGGAGCAGATCAAAGCCCTGGTGGGCGGGCTGGAAGTGCGCTTCACCATGAAGGACGCGGATCCCTCGCGGCTGGAGTCGCTGCCAGGCGTGCGGCAGGTCCACATCGACGGCCCGGCGGTGACGCTGCGCACGAGCGACTCCGACGCCACCCTTCGCGCGCTGTTCCTCGACCTCCACGAGATCAAGGACGTGCGCACCGCCGTCCCCGACCTGGAGAGCGCCTTCGTGAGCCTGACGGGAGGCAAGGACTGATGCGGTCGTATCTCAAGCTCGAACTGCTCCGCGGCCTGCGCAACCCGGCCAACCTGATCCTCCTCACCGGCTTCCCCCTGGCGCTCTATCTGCTGTCCACCAAGGTGCTGCAGCCCAAGGGGCTCACGTTCGACTTCGAGGCCTCCCACATGGTGTCGATGGCGACCTACGGGGCGATGGGCGGCGCGCTGTTCATCGGCGGCGCGATCGCTCTCGAACGAACCAACGGCTGGCTGCGCCAGCTGGCGGTCACGCCGCTGCCGGCGCACGGCTACCTGGTGGCCAAGCTGGTCAGCGGCGCGGTCGGCGTGCTGCCGAGCATCGTCGTGGTGCTCATCGCGGGTGCGACACTCGGCGGCGTACGGCTCCCGGCGGCCACCTGGCCTGCCCTGGTCCTGCTGATCTGGGTGGGTGTCATCCCCTTCGCCATGCTGGGCATCGCCTTCGGCTATTCGATGAGGGGCCAGAGCGCCAGCCTGGCCATGATGGGCGTCTACTTCCTGCTGTCGGTGCTGGGCGGGCTGTGGCTGCCGGTCGAACTGATGCCGTCGGGCATGCGGACCCTGGCCGAATACAGCCCGGCCTTCCAGGCGGGTTCGCTCGGCTGGCGGGCCCTGGCCGGGCAGGGACCGACGGGCACGTCCCTGCTGGTCCTGGCGGCCTGGGCCCTCCTCTTCGCCGCCCTCGCGGCGTGGCGTTACCGTCGGGCGCTATGAGCAACGTCATGGAGCTGGACTTCTCCCGTGGCGGCGCCGTCGCCAGGGCGGGGTCCAGCGCATGGCTGCTGATCCTCATCTGGCCTCTCTGGTCGTTCTTCTCAGCGGCGCCCGGCCTCGGCCTGGTGCTCTGGGTGGTCGCCGGCGTGGGGCTCTTCGCCACCTGCTGGATCTCGATCGTGCGGCGTATGTTCGGCCCGGGGAGCATGACGCCGCGCCCCTGGGCGCTGGCGGGCCTGCTCGGCAGCGTGCTGGTCCTGTTTCCGGTGCTCGGCGTGCCCTGGGCATACGTCTCGTTCGTCTTCGTCGTCACCGCCCTCGCCACCGCCGCCGACGGTCTCGCCTTCGGCGTCGGTCTCATGGTCACCATCGCCGTGGAGGTCGGAGCGCTGGTGGCGTTCGGCGAGCCGATCGCGCAGATCTGGTGGGTGCCACTCATCATCGTGGTCCAGGCGGTGGCGGTGCAGAGCATGAAGCACATGGGCGGACTGCTCCACCGCCTCAACATCGCCCGCGAGGAGGTGGCCCAGCTCGCCGTCGACAACGAACGCCTGCGCTTCGCCCGCGACCTGCACGACACCCTCGGCCACACGCTGAGCTCGATCACCATCCGCAGCCAACTGGCCGCCCGCCTCGTCCGCAGCGACCCCGAACGGGCCGCCGGCGAGATGGGCGACGTGGAGCGCGCGGCGCGGCAGGCGCTCGACGAGGTACGGCAGGCGGTGGCGGGCTATCGGGCGCCATCGTTGTCGGAGGAGCTGGAGAAGGCGTCGAGAAGTCTGGGGCTGGCGGGGATCCGGCTGGAGGTGACGCCTGCCCAGGAGCCGATTCCGGCGGAGACCGAGGTGGTGCTGGCCTGGGTGGTTCGGGAGGGGGCCACCAACGTGCTGCGGCACGGGGCGGGGGCCCGCACGTGCTGGGTGCGGTTGTGGGTTGACGGCATCGAGATTCGCGACGATGGCAACGGGGTGGCGGATGATCGAGCGGCGAGCGGGGACGCGCCGACCACGGACCAGGGGGACGGGCACGACTCGGGAGGTGCACACGCTTCGAGAGCCGGGCAAGGGCTGACTGCGCACGGACCTGGAACGGGGCTGCAGGGGTTGGCGGAGCGGGTGGCGAGTGCCGGTGGACGGCTCGAGGTCGGAGCTCCGCCCGAAGGTGGGTACCGGCTGAGAGTGTGGATCCCCGGAACGGAGGCGCCATGAGCCAGGAGGAGACGGGTGCCGGGGGCTCCGGGCCGCCGATAAGAGTGCTGATCGCCGACGATCAGGACCTGGTACGGGGCGGCTTGGCGGCGTTGCTGGGTCTGGAGGACGACATCGAGGTGGTCGCCGAGGTCGGCAGAGGCGATCAGGTGGCCGAGGCGGTGAGGCTGCACCGGCCGGATGTGGTGCTGCTCGACATCGAGATGCCCGGCTTGTCCGGCCTGGAGGTGGCCGAGCGGTTGCGGGGCGAGCGGGTGATCATCGTGACGACCTTCGGCAGGCCGGGCTACCTCAACCGGGCTTTGGACGCCGGGGTGGCGGGGTTCGTGGTGAAGGACGCGCCGGTGGCCGAGTTGGCGGGCGCCGTGCGGCGGGTGATGGGCGGGGAGCGGGTGATCGATTCCAAGCTCGCGGTGAGTGCGCTGACGCTGGGTCCGAGCCCGTTGACGCAGCGGGAGGGGGAGGTGTTGCGGGCGGCGGCCGATGGGTCGACGGTGCATGACATCGCCACGCGGTTGTTTCTTACGGAGGGGACGGTGAGGAACTACCTGTCGTCGGCGATCACCAAGACGGGGGCGCGCAACCGGGCTGAGGCTGTGCGGGTGGCTGAGCAACGGGGATGGCTTTGAGCAGGCTGCTCGCCGACGCGGGGGTTGCGGAGTGACGGGCGTAGCGGGGCGGGGGTGGCTTTGACCGCGCTCCTCGCCGACGCAGGGGTTGCGGAGCGACGGGGCGGGGCTGCGCGCGCATGCGAGATGGCGTCGCCGGTTGACGTGGCGTCGCGGATGGCGTGGCGGCGCGGATGGCGTGGCGGCGCGGATGGCGTCGCGGATGGCGTCGCGGATGGCGTCGCGGATGGCGTGGCAGGGCGGCGACGCGTCGAGGGGCGGCGGGGTGTCGCGAGATGGCGCGGAATGGTGGGGCGGCGCGAGATGGCCGGGGGCCGGGGTGGCGTGGCGTTGCGGATGGCGGGGCCGTTGCGGGGGGTGGTGGTGTGGCAGGGTAGCGGGACGTTGCGGGGGCGGCGGGCGAGGTCGGTAGCGGGCAGGACGGCGGGGCGTTGCGGGGTGGCGGGCAGGCTCGGCAACGGCAGGACGGAACGTAGCCGGCGCGGCGGCGCTCCGCCGTTAGGGGGGCGATCTGTGACGGGCTTCGTCAGAAGGTGGCGTGCTTGGCCGTGCGGACGCGCTCCAGATACTCCTCCCGCGTCAGCCGTACCACCTGGAGCGGCAGGTCGTGGCGTAAGGCGAAGCGGTTGACGTCCTCCGGAGACCAGAAGCCCGGGAGGTGGCGGCGGGTTTCGTTGCCGCTGTCGATAACGAAGAGGCCGGTCAGGTCCTCGTAGCGGTACAGGATGAACCACAGGCCTCGGCTCAGGCGGAGGGGCGGGAGGTTCTCCTTGCCGCGCGAGACTCGGAGCATTTCCGTGTCCACGGTCAGGTTGACGCCGCCGTACGAGCCCAGGACGTCGCCGCGTTCCACCTTGCGGCGGTGGAACCAGCCGCGGACAGGGCGGAGCACGCCGAGCACGGGGCTGAAGAGTGCCAAGGCCCACTTGGAGTCGAGCAGGTCGAGAAGGAAGCGACCTAAGGAGGACAGGCCGCGCCAGGCCAGGAAGCCGCCGACGGTGACGATGTAGGCCATCAGGAAGAGCCCGGCCACCGACGCGCCGAGGATGAGGGGGCGGGACCAGCGGCCGAGGCGCATGACCTTGTGGCCCGTCAGGCGGCGCCAGCCTGGGGCGCGGGCGGACAGGCGTACGGGGACCGGGGCGGACATGGAGGAGTCGAAGGTGGCTCCGGCCGTCCAGGCGAGCTGCCGGAGGGGGCGATAGTGCCATTCGCCGGGGAGGTCGAGCATGATCATGCCGTCGGCGTCCCGGAGAGCCAGGCCTTTGAGCACGCCGGACTCCTGGGTGTGGGAGTAGAGGCACAGGCCGGCTGGGCGGAGCCGTACGGATTCACCCGGGACGGTGACGACCAGTGCGCTGCCGTCCCACTGGAGGAGCGTTTTGGGGCGTTTGGAGCCCTTGGTTGGTCCGGCGACCGGCTTTACGTCCATGGAAACGATGGAAAGTCACCCCTCTGCGACAGAGGCCCCCTTTGCTCGGGATGACGGATAAAGGGGAGATAAAGTTCCTGGCGATCGAGACCCTTGGCGTCGCTGCGGGGGTGGAGGTGGGGCTCTGGAGATTGGCTGGGCTACCCAGGCTCACGCGACTGGCGGTGGGGCTACAGCGACAGGACCTTCACCACACCCGTGAGCGCCAGCTGGACCAGCGCCAGCGGCACCAGACCCACCCAGGCCAACCTCTGCAACTGATCCTCACGTAGCCGCGGATAGCTGACCCTCAGCCAGATCACGATGAACGACAACGCACCCACCTTGATCAACGTCCACAGCCATCCTGGGAGCAGCGGCCCCTGCCAGCCGCCGAGGAAGAGCACGGTCGTCAGCAGGGAAAGCACCACGATGCCGACGTACTCCGCCAGCATGAAGAGGGCGAACCGCATGCCGGTGTACTCGGTCATCGGCCCCATGATGATCTCGGACTCGGCGATCGGCATGTCGAACGGCGGGCGCCGCAGCTCCGCGAGCCCCGCGACGAAGAAGACGACGGCGCCGATGGCCTGCCACGGCAGCCACCACCACTGCCAGGCCTCGACGATGCCCGGGATCGACAGCGTGCCCGCGGCCATGGCGACAGACGAGGCCGCGAGGACCAGCGGCAGCTCGTAGGACATCAGCTGGGCGGCCGAGCGCATGCCGCCGAGCACGGAGAACTTGTTGGCCGAGGCCCAGCCGGCCATGATCGATCCGAGGACGCCGACGCCCATGACCGCCAGCGCGAAGAAGAGGCCGACGTCGAGGTCGACGCCGACGAAGCCGTCGTCGAGCGGGATGACGATCAGGACGACCAGGTACGGCACCAGCGCCACACCTGGGGCGATCATGAAGACGCGGCGATCGGCTCCGGCGGGGATGATGTCTTCCTTCTGGGCGAACTTCACGCCGTCGGCGATCAGCTGCGCCCATCCGTGGAAGCCTCCGGCGTACATGGGTCCCAGGCGCGACTGCATGTGCGCCATCACCTTGTGCTCGGTCTGACCGACGATCAGCGGCAGCAGGAGGAAGAGCAGCAGGATCGCCGCGAAGTGCAGCAGGATGTCAAGCACTGGGCGCCTCCCAGTCGGCGGGCACGCCCGGCGGGAGCACCTTGCGCCGGGAGGGTGCCGACTCCCCCGGCTCCTTGGCTCCCGGCCACGGCTTGGCGACGCGGGCGGCGAGGATGAAGTCCTTGCGCAGCGGGTGGCCTTCGAAGCCGTCCGGGAGGAGGAGCGGGACCAGGTACGGGTGGTCGTCGAAGGTGATGCCGAACATCTCGAAGGTCTCGCGCTCGTGCCAGTTGGCGCCGCGGTAGACGCCGATCGCGGTCGGGAGGCGGGGGTCGGAGGCGGGGACCCAGGTTCGGAGGAGGAGGCGCTCCTGGGTGCTGGGGTTGTAGACGTGGGCGACGACGAAGAAGCCGTCGGGTGTGTCGTCTACGCCGGTCAGCCAGTCGAAGAACTCGTAGCCGCCGTCGCGGCAGGATCGGAGCAGGGGGATCCAGTCGCCGCGCTCGACGTCGATGGTGCGCTCGCCGAAGGTCTCGGACATCTCGCCGAACGGGATGGATGGGAGGGCGCCCGAAATGTCCCCGGTGGGGGCAGGAGAGTCGCCCGCTGAGGCGGGTGAGCCGGATGGCGGAGTTGTGGGGTCGGAGGGCCCGTCACTGGGAGCCGAGCTCATGCCTCCTCCCCATGCGACCGAGACCACACATACCGCTCGGACAGCCGCTCCGCCGCGATCTTCTCCTGCAACTTCATGATCCCGTGCAGCAACGCCTCAGGCCGTGGCGGGCACCCCGGCACGTACACGTCCACCGGAATGATCTGATCCACCCCGTTGGTGACGCAGTACGAGTCCCAGTAAGGCCCCCCGGAGTTGGAGCAAGCCCCGAACGAGATCACGTACTTCGGCTCCGGCATCTGCTCGTACAGCCGCTTGACCGCCGGCGCCATCTTGTCGGTCACCGTCCCCGACACGATCATGAGGTCCGCCTGCCGGGGCCCGTTGGCGAACGGGATCACCCCGAACCGGATGAAGTCGTGCCGCGACATCGAGGTCGCGATGAACTCGATCGCGCAGCAGGCCAACCCGAAGTTGAACACCCAGAGGGAGTACCGCCGCCCCCAGTTGAGGACGAAGCGCATGGGTGAGGGCGCCAGCCGCGAGACCGGCCCCACGGTGGGCATCGGAAGATCGGCCATGCGGCCCATTGTCGCGCGGGATGGCGACTAGGAGTAGAGGGCCGCGCGGGCGTTGTCGGCGATGACGCCCGCGAGGACGGCGGCGGCCGCCTCCAGTTCCCGGTCGATTTCCTTCATAGAGGGCGTCAGGCAAGGACAGGAGCAACCCCTACGTCCATGTAAGGACACGTTTGCGCCACGAGTAGACGATCCCCAGCGCGATGAACCCCAGGAAGACGAACATCTCCACCAGCGTCGTCATCCCGAACCCCGGCGCCGCGAACACGGTCGCCCAGGGGAACAGGAACACCGCGTCCACCGCGAACACGACGTACAGGTAGATGAACACGTAATACCGGATCTGGGACTGCGCCCACCCCTCACCCACCGGGTCGACGCCGCACTCGTAGGCGATCAGCTTCTCGGCCGTGGGCCGGGAGGGCCGGAGCAGGCGGTTGGCGGTGAGAGCGACGGCCACGATGCCGACCCCGATGGCCAGGAGTACGGCGACCAGCAGGTAGGAGCCGAAATAGCCGTCCATGACGCGATGCTAGCCGCGAAAGGCCCGCCAGGCGAGCATCATCAAGCCTCCGCCCCAGTCATCCCAAAAACGGGTAAATAGCAAATAACCCGTCCTAAGGTGACATGCATGCATAAAAGCCGATTCTTCGGAGGAATCGCGCTGGCCGCCTCCTGCCTCGCAGGATGCGGCGTCGCCACCGCCTCCCCGGACCAGGACGCCCCCGTCCCGGCCGACCCCACGAAGATCAGCTTCGTCGACCCCGCCACGGTGCAGGGACTGACGACCCGGAGCCTGTCCGAGGGAGAGAGCGGCGGCAGATATATCCACGCGTCCTACCCCACCTTCGCCGACGCCCCCGAGTTCAACCGGGAGCTGGAGAAGGAGGCGCGCAGGCAGGTCAGCGAGTTCCAGGGGGAGACCAGGGGCACCAGCGCCCCGGCCAAGCCCGAGATCAACATGGACTGGCAGCTGCCCGTCGTGTCCGATGCGGTCATCGCGGTACGGCTGCGCACGGGCGTCTTCTATGGAGCCAACTGGGGCGACTCCACCAAGACCCTGTGGTTCGACCGCAAGGAGCGGCGCCTGCGCGGGCTCGTCCAGGACGACCGGGGAGTACGGCGAGCGGTGCTGGCGCGGTTCACCGAGCGCGGCATCAAGACCTTCCCCAACGACATCGGCTTCGATTCGCTGACCTTCAATCCCGATGGGGATCTGGTGGTGGAGTTCGACGAGTGCGAGGTCGCCGACTGCTCCCAGGGGCGCGTGGCGGTCGCCGTACCGAGAGAGCAGGCCAGGCCTCTCCTGACGGCGACCGGCCGGCAGGCGCAGGACGCCGCGGCCCAGCCGGTACGGCAGAGCCCGCCGCCGTCGGCCGAGCCCACGGAGACGACGGCGGCGACCGGCGCCACCGACTGCTCGGTCGCCAAATGTGTGGCGCTGACCTTCGACGACGGCCCCGGCCCCTACACCCCCGAGCTGCTCGACCAGCTCGACCGCGCGGGGGCCAAGGCCACCTTCTTCACCGTCGGGCTCAACGTCGCCGCCGATCCGCAGGTGGTGCGGCGCATGGTGCGCGAGGGGCACGTGGTCGCCAATCACAGCTGGTCGCACCGCGATCTGTCGAAGTTGTCGTCCAGCCGCGTCGCCGACTCCCTGACCCGCACCCAGGACACTCTCGCCGCCGCGACCGGCCGGCGCCCGACGCTGATGCGCCCGCCGTACGGAGCGATCGGCAAGGACGTGCAGACCGTGTCTCAAAGGATGGGACTGGCCTTGGTGAACTGGAGTGTCGACACGCAGGATTGGAAGTACAGGGACCCGACAGAGGTCGCACAGAAAGCCGTCGGGGGAGCCCGTCCAGGGGCGATCATATTGATGCACGACATCCATCGGTCCACCGTTGACGCGGTTCCGGCCATCCTCAAAGCACTGCAAGGGAAGGGTTACGCCCTCGTGACCGTTCCTGAGTTGTACGGCAGTAGCGAGATGCGTGCCGGACGCCTGTACACGGCAGGACCCCTCGACCGAGCCACGAGATAGGGGGACGTATAGTTGGCGCTCGTGACCCCTACCGTCCTCTTCGCCCGGCTGCACGTGGACCTGTGCAGGCTAGCCTCTGGGCTGTGTCACGCTCTCGGCGATTCCTGAAGCACCATCCTGAAATCGACTGCGATTACCCACTTTGGGCAGTGGGGAAACGTGTGACCTCCCGAGGATCTAGCATGGTTATAGAGAACGCGCCACAGCGACCGACAGCGCCCCGGCGCGTCGAGGAGGACTGAGCTGTGTCCAAGCAAGTCCAGCAACTCGATCGCGTGATCATCCGTTTCGCCGGCGACTCCGGTGACGGCATGCAGCTCACCGGCGACCGCTTCACCGCGGGCACGGCCGAGTTCGGCAACGACCTGAGCACCTTCCCCAACTTCCCCGCCGAGATCCGCGCCCCCGCAGGAACCCTGCCCGGCGTCTCGAGCTTCCAGCTGCACTTCGCCGACCACGACATCCTCACCCCGGGCGACGCGCCGAACGTGCTGGTCGCGATGAACCCCGCCGCGCTCAAGGCCAACCTGGGCGATCTGCCCCGCGGCGCCGACATCATCGCCAACACCGACGAGTTCACCAAGCGCAACCTGCAGAAGGTCGGCTACGCCGCCAACCCCATCGAGGACGGCTCGCTGGGTGAGTGGCGCGTGCACGCGGTCCCGCTGACCTCGCTGACGGTCAAGGCGCTGGAAGACCTGGAGATCTCCAAGAAGGACGCCGAGCGCTCGAAGAACATGTTCGCGCTCGGGTTGCTGAGCTGGCTCTACCACCGGCCGACCGAGCACACGATCAAGTTCATCGAGACCAAGTTCGCCAAGAAGCCCGAGATCGCCAAGGCCAACATCACGGCCTTCCAGGCCGGCTGGAACTACGGCGAGACGACCGAGTCGTTCTCGGTGTCGTACGAGGTCAAGCCGGCCAAGCTGGCCCCCGGCCTCTACCGCAACATCTCCGGCAACCAGGCGCTGGCCTACGGCCTGATCGCCGCCAGCGTGCAGTCGAAGCTGCCGCTGTTCCTGGGCTCCTACCCGATCACCCCGGCCAGCGACATCCTGCACGAGCTGTCCAAGCACAAGCGCTTCGGCATCAAGACCTTCCAGGCCGAGGACGAGATCGCCGGCGTCGGCGCCGCCCTGGGCGCCTCCTTCGGCGGCGCGCTCGGCGTGACCACCACCTCCGGCCCCGGCGTGGCACTCAAGGCCGAGACCGTCGGCCTGGCCGTGATGACCGAGCTGCCGCTGATCCTCGTCGACGTCCAGCGCGCCGGTCCCTCGACCGGCATGCCCACCAAGACCGAGCAGACCGACCTGCTGATGGCGATGTTCGGCCGCAACGGCGAGTCGCCGGTGCCGATCGTGGCCCCGCGCAGCCCGAGCGACTGCTTCGACGCGACCATTGAGGCCGCCCGAATCGCTGTCAAATACCGGACACCGGTCTACCTCCTGTCCGACGGCTACCTCGCCAACGGCTCCGAGCCGTGGCGGCTGCCGGAGATCGACGAGCTGCCCGACATCTCCACCGAGTTCGCGGTGCACAATCCGGACGAGGAGTTCCTGCCCTACAAGCGCGACCCCGAGTCGCTGGCCCGCCCGTGGGCGGTTCCCGGCACTCCCGGGCTCGAGCACCGCATCGGCGGCATCGAGAAGGCCGACGGCAGCGGCAACATCTCCTACGACTCCAACAACCACGACCTGATGGTGCGCCTGCGCCAGGCCAAGATCGACGGCATCGACGTGCCCGACCTCGAGGTCGACGACGAGACCGGCGACGCGAGGGTGCTGGTCCTGGGCTGGGGCTCGACCTACGGCCCCATCGCGGCAGCCGTACGGCGCATCCGCAAGTCGGGCGGCAAGGTCGCCCAGGCCCACCTGCGCCACCTCAACCCGCTGCCGAAGAACACCGGCGAGGTGCTGAAGAGCTACGACAAGGTGCTGCTGCCCGAGATCAACCTCGGCCAGCTCGCCCTGCTGCTGCGGGCCCGTTTCCTCGTCGACATCATCAGCTACAACCGCGTGCGCGGGCTCCCGTTCAAGGCCGAGGAGCTGGCCGGGGTCATCCAGGACGTGATCGACAATGACTGAGCTGGTTAACGGCAAGGGCCTGGCCCTCATCCCGAAGACGGACGTCAAGCAGACCCTGAAGGACTTCAAGTCCGACCAGGAGGTGCGCTGGTGCCCGGGCTGCGGCGACTACGCCATCCTGGCCGCCGTGCAGAGCTTCCTGCCGGAGCTGGGACTCAAGCGCGAGAACATCGTGTTCGTCTCGGGCATCGGCTGCTCCAGCCGCTTCCCGTACTACCTGAACACCTACGGCTTCCACTCCATCCACGGCCGCGCGCCGGCGATCGCGACCGGGCTGGCCTCCAGCCGGCCCGACCTGTCGGTGTGGGTGATCACGGGTGACGGCGACGCGCTGAGCATCGGCGGCAACCACCTCATCCACGCGCTCAGGAGGAACGTCAACCTCAACATCCTGCTGTTCAACAACAGGATCTACGGTCTGACCAAGGGGCAGTACTCCCCCACCTCCGAAGTCGGCAAGATCACCAAGTCGACGCCGATGGGCTCGCTCGACAAGCCGTTCAACCCGATCTCCCTGGCGATCGGCGCCGAGGCCACCTTCGTCGCCCGCACGATCGACTCCGACCGCAAGCACCTGCAGTCGGTGCTGCGCGAGGCCACCGCCCACCGCGGCAGCTCGATCGTGGAGATCTACCAGAACTGCAACATCTTCAACGACAACGCCTTCGAGCCGCTCAAGGACCCCGACGTCCGTGACGGCATCACGCTGCGGCTGGAGCACGACCAGCTGATCGCCAACGCGACGCAGGCGGTCGTGCGGGGCGCCAACGGCAGCCTGGAGGTCGTGCCGCGCGAGTCTGTCAGCGACGAGCGCATCCTGGTGCACGACGCGCACAACCCCGACCCGTCGGTGGCCTTCGCGCTCAGCAGGCTCGACGAGCCGGCGTTCGAGCACGTGCCGATCGGGATCTTCCGTCAGGTCGACCGGCCGGCCTACGACACGCTCATCAACGAGCAGGTCGACGCCGCGGTGGCCGAGAAGGGGCAGGGCGACCTGGCCGCACTGCTGCAGGGCGGCGACACCTGGCGCATCAGCTAGCAGACCGACACGACGAGGCGCCGCACCCGCGACCAGCGAGGGGCGGCGCCTTCGCCGTAAGCAAGCGCCTTCACAAGCAAGCGCCTTCGACGCAAGCAGGCGCCTTCACAAGCAAGCGGCTTCGCCGTAAACAAGACGGCTGCGCTCCGTGAACGGGCTAGCGGAGGCGTTTGTACAGCACCGCGGCCGCGTCGCGGCTGCGCCGCAGGGCCGACGGGGGCGTGAGCACCTTGGCCCGCACGCTCTCGATCGTGTCGCCCGCCACGATGCTGTACCGCGGCTGCAACCACCGCCCGGGCACCGCCCGCCGCCGATCACTCGTGTACACCATGCGGTAGCCGTATCCCCGCAAAGCCGTCAGTACCGACCGGTCGTACCACCCGAACGGGATGGCCGCCTCCGCCACCGACCGCTCGCTCGCCTGCCCGATCATGTCGCGCGCCCGGTCCATCTCGTCGTTGCGCGTCGCCGGATCCACGTACCGCCAGTCGACGTGGTCCATGCCGTGCGACCCGATCCGCATCCCCGCGGCCACGAGTTCGCGCACCCCCGCGACGCTCACGCGTCCCTTGTCGCCGAATCTCCCGGCGAGCGGAAAGAAGGTGGCCGTCAGTCCCCTTGACTCCAACTCCGGCAACGCGATGTCGACATCAGAGGTGAATCCGTCGTCAAAACTGATTCTGACGTGCTCATTCCCCGCCACCTCGTCAAGAATCTTGACGAACAGGTCGCGAGGAATGAAGTACTGATGCGCGTCAGGCTCCACGTGCGGTCCTGGCTCGCCAATTCCATGAAACAGGATATTTACCCTTTCGATCATGAAATTGGCTCCTTCTCGTGATTAGTTGCGCGTCAAGAATCTCGTAGGGGAACATGTGCTAGTGAATCGCTCATCCTCCTTACGTGCCAAGCTAGTGGAAGCTCCGGGTTCCGTGGCAGGCAAGGCCCGACTGCGCCGCTGGAGCTGGATGCAGGCCGCATTTCCCGAGCTCGACAAAATGCGCGTCATCGACCTCGGCGGCACTCCGTCCTTCTGGCTCCGGGCTCCCGTCCAGCCTGAGCACGTCAAGGTGGTGAACCTAGCAGAAGCGGCGGAAAACGACATTCCCTCGTGGATCTCCACCGACGTCGCCGACGCGTGCGACCTCCCCAAGGAGATCGCGGGGGAACACTACGACCTGGTCGTGTCCAACGCCGTCCTGGAGCACGTGGGCGGCCACGCCCGCCGGGCCGCCTTCGCCGAGGCCGTCCACACCCTGGCCGACCGCCACTGGGTGCAGACGCCCTACCGCTACTTCCCGGTCGAGCCGCACGTGCTGTTCCCGCTCTACCAGTTCCTGCCCGTCCACGTCCGCGCCGGGATCATCCGCCGGTGGCCGCTGGTGCACACCAACGCCGCCACCCGCGCCCAGGCCCTGCGCGACGTCTTCGAGGTGGAGCTGATCGGCGTTGCCGAGATGTCCTTCCTGTTCCCTTCCTCCGTCATCAAGAAGGAGCGAATGGCGGGGTTGCCTAAGTCCCTCATCGCGATCAAGGCCTGACCCCGTGTTCACCGCCCTGATGAAGATCGCTATCGTCATCGTCACGTACAACAGCGCCGAAGTGCTCGAAGGCTGCCTGGAGTCCCTGTCCAGAGGCTCCCAGGGCACCCGGCTCTCCCATGTCGTCGTCGCCGACAACGCCTCGGCCGACAACTCCTGCGCCGTGGCCACGTCCGCGCGCGAGCTGCCGGTCCAGGTCGTCCAGATGGGCAGGAACGCCGGGTACGCCGCCGCCGTCAACGCCGGCGTCGACTCGCTGCCCCTCGAGGACCTCGACGCGGTCCTGGTGCTCAACCCCGACTGCCGCCTCCATCCGGGTTCGCTCGGCTACCTGGCCAAGGCCATGGACCTCGGCGAGCGGCGCGGCATCACCGTGCCCCGCCTGGTCAACCCCGACCAGAGCCTGCAACCGTCGCTGCGTCGCGACCCCGCCATCCACCGGCAACTGGCCGAGTCGGTCATCGGCGGAACCAGGGCGGGCCGCATCGGCTCGCTGGGCGAGCTGATCACCGATCCGCGCCACTACGACCAGCCGGGTCCGGCGGTCTGGGCGACCGGAGCGGCGATGCTCATCTCCACCTCGCTGATCAAGGAGATCGGCTCCTGGGACGAGTCGTTCTTCCTCTACAGCGAGGAGACGGAGTACGCGCTGCGTGCCCGCGACCACGGCTGGTCGCTCTGGTACGAACCGCAGGCCGTCTTCGAGCACATCGGGGGCGAGTCCGACACCAATCCGGCGCTCTACGCGCTGCTGATGGTCAACCGGGTCAGGCTGTTCTACCGCAGGCGCGGCAGGATCGCCGGTGGAATCCACCACGGCCTGATCATCGCGGGCGAGAGCGTGCGCGCCCTGACCGGCAGGCGTACGGCACGCGCGGCGCTCAAGGCCGTGCTGCGCCCCTCGAAGCTCCCTTGGCCGCCCCGATGAGGATCGTTCCATTCGACAGCCTGTCCGACGCGGACCTGGCGCACTGGCACGCCCTCAGGGCCACGGACGAGGCGTTCGACAGCCCGTACTTCCACCCCGGCTTCGCCGCCGCCGTCCACGCCAGCGGCCATGCGGTCGAGGTGGCGGTGGACGACGGCTTCGTCTTCGCCTTCCACCGCGACGGCTCGCTGGCCCGGCCCGTGGGCTGGCCCGCCGCCGACTTCCAGGGGCCGATCGGCACCGGCTTCCCGCCCGAGGAGTTCGTGAAGACCGCCGGGCTCGGCGGCCTGGCCTTCGACCACCTGATCGAGGGTCACCCGGGCTTCGAGCCGTACATCGAGAACCGGCGCGTGTCGCCGTACATCGACGTCAGCGGCGGCCTCGACGGCTATCTGAGCCGCGCGTCCCGCAGCGGCAAGGACAACATCGGGCAGGCCCGGCGCCGGGCCAAGAAGGCCGAGCGGGAGCTGGGCGAGGTGCGCTTCGCCGCGGACGCGGCCGACCCCGGGCTGCTCGACGAGGTGATCAGGCTCAAGCGGGCGCAGTACGCCGCGACCGGCGCGCGTGACTACTTCGCCGACACGCGCCACGTGGATCTGATGCACCGCCTGCTGAAGGTGCACGACACGGACTTCGCGGGCGTGCTGTCGACCGTGCACGCGGGCGATCATCTGCTGGCCGCCCACTTCGGCATGCTCTCCGGCGGCGTGCTTCACTGGTGGTTCCCGGTCTACGAGCCGAGTCTGTCCGGATACTCCCCCGGCTGGATCCTGCTGCGCGAACTGATGGGCGCGGGCTTGGAACGTATCGATCTGGGCCGGGGCGAAGATGAGTACAAGCGGCGTGCCATGACCGGCCAGACCCTCGTCGGCGAGGGCCTGGTGGGCGGTGGCGCGGTGCGCAGAGTCGTTCGCACGGCCGGCAAGATGGCACGATCGTCGTCCCTCCTGCGCCAGGTCGCACGAGGTGTTCGGAGGTACACCCAGAGATGATCCGTGCTCTCCTGGCTGCCACGGTCCTGGCCGTGACAGCCTCTTGCGGTGCGAGCACGCCCCCCACGGCGGCCACGAGCGCTCCGCCGGCGCCGGCCACGAGCGCCGCGGCGCCCGAGCAGAGCGCCACGCCCACACCGTCGCAGAAGCCCGTCAAGCAGCCCAAGTACGGCGTGCCGAAGGATCTGAAGCTGACGCCCTCCACCGGCGTGTGGGCGGTCCCCGGCCAGGTGATCGAGGGCCTCGACATCAAGGGGCACATCTTCATCGACGACGGCGTGACGGGCGTGGTGATCCGCAACTGCCGCATCACCGGCACCGGCAAGGACGCCTTCGGCATCCACCAGGCCGGCAGCGGCGAGGTGACCGTCGAGAACGTCACCATCCGCGGCGACTTCCTCGACGCGGGCATGGGCTACGAGAACATCACCGCCCGCAACCTCGACATCTACGGCATGACGCACGACGGCGCCAAGGTCGGCGACAACTTCTCGATCACCGACTCGTGGATCCACGACTTCAAGCCCTCCAAGGGCTCCCACGCCGACGGCCTGCAGGTCTTCGAGCGGGTGAAGAACGTGCTGATCAAGGACAACGTCATCGAGATCGGCATGGGCGGCACCTGGCGCGGCCACGAGCCCACCGACGACAACACCAACGCGGCGTTGTTCATCGTCTCGACCCTCGACCGCGGCAGGTCCGGCAAGATCGTCATCGACGGCAACCGGCTCAGCGGCGGCGGCTACACCGCCTACATCGGGGTCAAGGGCGCGGATCTGTCATTCGTCAACAACACCTTCAAGCGCGGCGCCTACCTGTGGGACGCGGTCGACGAGCGTGCCTACGCGACCGTGTGGCGCAACAACACCTTCTCCGACAACGACCAGGAGATCCCGCTGCCTACTCGCTGACGCCGGCGAGCTTGCCGCGGGCCAGCAACCGGCCCGCGGTCATGATCTCGGTGAAGGCCGCCGCGCTGATCAGGCGCAGCACGAGCAGGTAGCCGGCGCCGATCACGACGCTGCCCGCGACCAGGCCGAGCGGCACGGGCAGGCCCGCCTGCCGTACCCCGAAGGCGGCCAGCCAGCCGGCCGCGGCGGCGATCGCCGTGGCGGCCGTCGGCGGCCACAGCGCCCGCAGCCAGTCGACGAGGGTGAAGCCGGTCACCCTGCCCATGTCCATGATCCGGAAGGGCACCAGCACCATGGTCGCGAGCGAGTAGGCCGCAGCCACGCCGACGACGCCCCAGGGCAGGCCGGCGAAGAAGGCGGGCAGCGTGACCACCATCGGGATCCAGGACCAGCGGAAGGTCATGTCGGCGCGGCCCAGTCCCATGAAGACCGAGCCGCCGATGGTCGTCAGGGAGTCGAAGATGCCGGTGGCCGCCAGCGCGATGAGCACGGGCACGGCGGGCAGCCACTCGGGGCCGAAGACCGTCTCGATGAGCTCGGGCGCCAGCACGGCGGCGGCGACCATGGCGGGCACCGCGATGGCGGCGATCAGCCTGGTCATCGCCAGATAGATGGAGGCGATGCGCGCCTTGTCGTCCTGGATGCGGGAGATGATCGGGAAGGCCACCCGGTTGGCCACGGTCCCGAGCACGCCGACGGGCACCAGCATGATCCGGTAGGGCACCATGTAGAACGAGAGCGCGGTCTCGCCCAGGAACCTGCTGATGATCACGTTGTCGGCGCTGCGGGTGGCGTAGCCGATGCCCTGCGAGACCATCACCGGCACCCCGAAGCGCCACACGTGGCGGAAGCCCTCGCGGTCGGCGCGGAAGGACGACAGGCCCGCGGCGACCAGCCAGATGGCCAGCACGATCAGGTCGGTGGCCACCTGCTGCACCACCAGCGCCCAGTAGCTCGCCCCCATCATCGCGGCCGCGATGCCCAGGCCCGCGCCCATCAGCACCGCCACGACCTCGCCCAGGCCCAGCACCCGGAATCGCAGCTCTCGCTGCAGCCGCGCGCTGGCCACCACGGTGAAGCCCTTCAGCAGCGGCCCGATCGCCAGCACCGCCAGCACGGGAGCCAGCCGCTCGATCCCCAGGAAGTCGCTGACAGGTACGGCCAGCAGCACCGTCAGCCCCGACAGCAGCACCGCGATGCCGGTCATGGTCCAGAACGTCGCGCCCTCGTCCTGCTTGCGCAGCACGTCCTTCTGCACGATGCCCGAGGCCAGCCCGGTCTCCAGCAGCACCGCGGTGAAGGTGATGTAGATCGTGGCCGCCGCGGCCACGGCGAACTCCGTGGGGCCGAGCATGCGGGCCAGCACCACCACGAATCCCAGCCGCCCGACCTGGCGGGCGATCATCGCGGCGACGGTCCACTTGGCCCCGCTCGCGGCGGTCTCGGCGGTGCTCACGCTCACTGGAGGGGAACCTTGTCTCTGTCTCGGATCGACACCCGCCACATCACCCCGGCGATGCCGACGAGGAAGTGGGTGGTGACGAACATGATGTTGAAGCCGAAGGAGTCGAAGGTGGCGGTCACCAGCGCCGCTCCCGCGATCGACCCGGCCAGCGCCTGGGCCAGGTCACGCATGTGCGGGTCCTTGGTGGTCCACTCGATCCTGCGCACGAGGAAGTAGCCGCACGCGAACAGCCCCACCAACCCGAGCAGGCCGAACACCCCTTGGGTGATCAGGTAGTAGAGGTAGCCGTTGTCGAGGATGCGGTAGAGCTTGGGGATGTAGGTGCCCGGTCCGGTGCCGAACACCGGATAGTCGGCCCACAGCTTGAGCGCGATGGCGTAGTCGTCGGTCCTGCTGGAGATGCTGGTGTCGTTGGCGATGTAGCCGAACAGGAAGAGGTTGCGGATCGAGCCCAGCAGGCCGGGGAAGACCAGGCTCATGCCGAGCACGCCCACCAGGCCGATGGGCACCAGGGTGGCCAGCACGCGGACCCGGGTGGCCAGCAGGTAGATGATCAGCGAGACGCCGGCGGCCAGGATGCCCGAGCGCGACAACGCCATCGGCAGCCCCGCGCCGATCACCGCGACCGCCGCCCACCAGCGCAGCCGCTGCTCGCGGGGCGAGTGCAGGGCGAAGTGCAGCGCGATCGGCAGCAGCATGCCGAGCACCACGCTGAACTCGATCGGGTGGCCGGCCAGTCCCTGCACCCGCAGGTATCCTTCGCGGGCCAGCGACTCCAGGCCGATGGGGTCGAAGTACTTCATGCCGGGGATGCGCAGGTCACGGTAGATGTCGATGACCTGGAAGTTCTGCAGCATGCCGGTCACCGACAGGATCACGCCGAGGCCGACCAGCCAGCCCAGCAACCGGCGCACGCCGGTCATGTCCTTGATGGTGTCGGCGGTGAACAGCAGCATGCCCAGCGACGACGCGACGAAGATCATGGTGGCGTCGGCGCCCGAGGCCTCCAGCGACGACATGCCGCGCAGCTGGCCGGCGATGTAGCTCGCGAACAGCGCGATCATGATGTACAGCGCCATGTAGCGCACCGGCTGCGGCCCGCTGTCGAGACCCAGCTCCGGCGTGCAGCGGCCGTAGAGCCACAGGAGGAGTAACAGCAGGCCGATGAGCATTGAGGGGATGCCGACCTGGCCGAGCGCCTCGATGCTGAGCGAGGTGGGGATCAGGAAGCCCGCCGCGAGCAGCAGCCCGAGGACGGTCTGCTCGTTCCACCGCATCACCATGGCGAAGGCGGCGAACAGGGTGACGACCAGGATGCCGAGGGTGAAGTTGGGCAGGAACGTGGGCAGCGTCAGGGAGAGCCCGCAGACCACCAGGTAGACGGTCGGCAGGCCCCAGCGCTTGTGCAGCAGGGTGCTGACCCTGCCCCTGACGATCGAGCTCATCTCATGCGGCTGATGTCGATCCTGGGCAGCTCGCCGGTGGGCATGTCGTCCTCGTGCGAGACGACGCGCTCGGGCTCGGGCTCAGGCTCGGGCGTGGCCTCGGGCTTCGGGTCGGGCTTGACCTCGGGCTTGGGCTTGGCGGCACTCTTGGGCTTCGCCTTGCCGTTCCCGTTCCCGTTCCCGTTGCCGTTGCCGTTGCCGTTGCCGTTCCCGTTGGCCGCGGGCTCCGGCTTCTGGACGCGGAACTCGACCGTGGCGGAGGCGGGCCGCTCCTTCTTGACCTCGGGCTCCGGCCTGGAAACGGCCGACGAGGCGACCGGCGAGGCGACCGCGGGAGCGAGGGCAGGGGCGGAGACCGGCGCCGCGAGCGGCGCGGGCGACGGAGCGGGCGTGACGGCGGCGGACGGTGCGGCGGGCGTGACGGGCGCCGCGGCCGCGATCGCGGGAGCGGGCTGGCCGCCCGTGGCGCGGGCCTGGCGCGAACGCTTGGCGTAGTCGAGGATCAGGCACAGGCCGAAGGAGAGCACCAGGCTGAGCGCTCCGGCCACACCCGCGACCTTGAAACGATTGCCGTTGGAGACCGCCGCGCTCTTGGGCTGGACGACGTCGTCGAGGACGACCCGGTAGCGCATCGGGATGGCCTTGTCGGCCTGCAGCTGCTCAAGGCGGTTGCTGAGCTCCTTGCCGATGGCCCGGTAGATCGCCAGCGCCTCCTTGTCATCGGAGTCGGTGACCAGGACCGAGATGACCGCCTGCCCGGGGTTGTCGAGCGCGAATTTCGCGTCGGACCCCTTCGGAATAAGCTTCTTGGCGACGTCGGGCGATTGCCCGACCTGAGCCATCACCCAAGCCGTCGACTGAATGTCGAAATAAGGGTTGAGCTGCAGACTCTGGACCGATTCCAACGTTCCAAGGAACTGGTAGTTGACCCGGAACGCGCCCTGGACCTCGTATGACGCAGCGACGTGCGTCACCGCCAGCACGCTCAGGCCCACCGAGGCCATGAGCATGGGAATCAGGATCATCCATCGCCTGAAGCCAATGCGAAGGATGGCGATTAAGTCCATTGAATCCCCCTAGCGCGTCCACGCAGTGGACCTACAATGTCCGCCAGATAATCCGTTTTGACCACACGGAGGAACACGTGGCCCCCGATTCCCTCAAGCTGGGGTTTGCCTGCGCCTGGGATAACCCGCCTGAGAAAACATGGTCGCACGCCCCCTGGACCATCCGAAAGTGCCTTTTGGAGCGCACCGACGTGGTCGACCTGGGGCTCGAATGGTCCACCCCGGTCAGGTCGGCCCTGCGAGGCCTGGGAGCCTACCGGCACAACGGCACGTGGCGCACCCAGTGGACCCGCCACCCGGTGACGCTGAGCCTGGCGGGCCGGCAACTGCGGGCCGCGGAGCGCCGGTTGCGCCCCGACGTGGTGTTGCAGTTCGGAGACCTGGCGAGGCTGGACACCCCGTACCTTCTCTACCAGGACCTCAGTTTCGACATCGTGATGGAGCATCTCGACCCGGCGACGGGCCGCTCGGTGCAGGCCCCCGGCCTGTCCCTCGACGACCTGAAGCGGTTGCGCGACCGCCAGCTGTCGATCTACGCCGAAGCGAGCGGCGTGCTGGCGATGAGCCACTGGCTGGCCGACCACCTGGTGCGGGTGACCGGGCTGCCGGAGGAGAAGGTTCACGTGGTGCTGCCCGGCGCCAACAGCCTGCCGGCCGTACCTCCGACGACCAGGCGCGAGGCGCCGCGCAAGCGGCTGCTGTTCGTGGGCATCGACTTCCACCGCAAGGCGGGCGACCTGGTGGTGGCCGCGACGCAGATCCTGCGCCGCGAGGTCGACCCCGGCATCGAGCTGACGATCGTCGGCCCGCCGGAGTGGCCGCTGCCGGGCCCCGTGCCCGACGGCGTGCGTTTCCTCGGCAAGCTGCCGCCCGCGGAGGTCCGGCCGCTGTACGCCGAGCACGACGTGCTGGTGATGCCGAGCCGGTTCGAGGCGTACGGCCTGGCCTTCATCGAGGCGCTGGCGCACGGTATCCCCTGCGTGGCGCGGCGTGCCTACGCGATGACGGAGATCATCGAGCCGGGAGTCAACGGCGACCTGGTGGACGGCGACGATCCCGAGGTCCTCGCCCGGACCATCGCCGGTGTGCTCGGCAACGATGAGATATACACCCGCATCCTGACGCGCGCCGAGGCGCTCATCCAGCATTACACCTGGGACCGTGTGGCCGACGACATCGTCCGCATCGCCAAGACGGCACGCTGACCAGAGCGGGGGGCGCTCGGTCGCGGATCCCATATCTGGGCATTCGTCGCCGAGCGTCTCCCCGTTACGTCTGCCCCCCGACGCAACGCGCGCTGAGTGCCCCACACCCTCCCCCAAGGGTCGATGTCGCAAAATCTCGCCAAATGTGATCCTAGGCGCATGCTTGTGGGCAACGAATATAGCGAATTGTCCACATCCGGACAGTCCAATCGCTTGACTCAACTCGCCGTTACCGGAGCGGGTTCCTCCGCGTCGGCAGCCCGCTGCTTTTTGGTGCGATAAGTCCGGATAAAGCGCTCCATGGGCTTCTCCACCACCCGGAAAAGCGCCCACGACAGCAGCATCGAGACGGCCAGCGAGACCACGAACACCCCGATCGCCAGCCCCACCGAGATCCCGGTGCCGGTCACCTTGACCACGAACCGGATGACGAACTGGTGGACCAGGTAGAAGGCGAAGGAGATCTCACCGAGGAAGACCAGCCAGGGCCGGCGCATCACCGAGGGCGTCTGCTTGATGTCGGCCTGCGCGGCGGCGGCCAGCAGCAGCGCGAACGGCCCGACGGTCCAGGCCACGTAGCCCCACTCCTGCAGCAGCGGCACGGTCAGGTAGGCGCCCAGCGCGATCGCCCCGGAGACCAGCAGGCCGGGGCCCCGCCAGGTGCCCCGCTGGATCATCAGCGCGACCGCCATGCCCAGCGCGAACTCCAGCATGCGCGAGAAGGGCAGCACCCACACCAGGTAGTACGCCGGGTCGTGCGGCATCACCAGGAACAGCAGCGGCAGCGCCCAGATGGCGGCCAGCAGCCCGGCGGCGGCGATCCACATGCGGCGCACCCGCTTGAGCAGCGGCAGCAGCAGGGGGAACGAGGCGTAGAAGACGGCCTCGGCCGACAGTGACCAGGCGGGGGTGTTGACGCCGAAGACGTAGTCGAAGTCGGGGATCCAGGCCTGGACCAGGAAGAGCCCGCTGATCACCTGGCCGGCGTTGGGCGCCGCCTCGCTGCTCAGGACCGTGAGGCCGATCGCTACAACGATCCAAGTGACGACGTGGTTGGGATAGACGCGGGCGACGCGGCGGCGCCAGAAGGACGAGGGCCGGTCGCCGGCCTTGGCCGACCAGGTCAGCACCAGGCCGGACAGCAGGAAGAAGAAGGGGACGCCCACCGTGCCCGGCCAGAACAGGACACGGACGATCTCGGAGTAGACGGCGTTGTCGGAGATCTTGAGCTGGTCGATGTGGAAGCCGAAGACGACGAAGGCCGCGATCCACCGGAGCCCGGTTAAGGAGTGCAGGCGCACTGGAGTACCGGAGGCGGCCTCGGTCATGGTTTCCCCCTGATCAGAGCGGACGTGACCGTTCGATTGGAGCACAAGGACGGGGCTCAGGCTACAACTCGAAAATAATATTCATTTCCTACCTGTAAGCTATGTTTTGCACCGTTCCAGCTCACGTGGACATGGCCCTGACATGTGTGCTTTGATCCCAGGGGTTGATGGCATTTCGGGGGAATGCGAAATCTGTAGAGTTCCTGCGAACTTTCGCGAGGGGGGAACGTCTCCATGCCCACAGAATTTGACAGCGAGTTATCCGATTCCCTGACTCTGGTCACAGGCGGAATGGGCTTCATCGGCTCATATCTCACGGCGAGACTTCTCGCCCTGGGAGGTCGCGTCGTGGTCGTCGACTGCGACACCGACCCCGCCCGGCAGTCGCTTCTCCACGAGCTGCCGCAGGACCGGCGTTCCGGGCTGGAGATCGTGGACCTGGACCTGCGTGACCGCGACGCGGTGGCGGCGCTGATCCACGGCAGGAACTTCGACTACGTCTTCCATCTGGCCGGTTACTCGGTCATCGAGAAGTCGACGGCCTTCCCGTACGACTCGCTGATGACCAACGCCATCGGCGGGCTCAACGTCTTCGACGCGGTGCGCCGCAGCGAGACGCCGCCGCGCCGTGTCGTCATCACCTCGACCGACAAGGTCTACGGCGAGATGGACGGCAGCCACTACCTGGAGGACTCGCCGCTGCGCGGCATCGGCATCTACGACGCGGGCAAGCTGACCGCCGATGTCATGGCGCGCAGTCATTTCCACACCTTCGGCACCCCCATGGCGGTGCTGCGGCTGTGCAACGTCTTCGGCCCGCACGACTACAACGTCGGCTACCGGCTGTTCCCCAAGTCGCTGAGCAAGATCTTCAACCCGGTCGCGCCGGAGCCGCCGGTGCTCTACTACGAGTCCATGGACCACTGGCGCGACTACGTCTTCGTCGAGGACGTCATCGACGCGCTGATCACCATGGCCTGCCACGAGCAGTCGCTGGGCGAGGTCTTCAACATGAGCTCGGTGGTCCACCTGTCGACGCCCAGCGTCATCAAGGAGATCATCGACACCAGCGTGCGCATCCTGGCCGAGGTCGACCCCTACCGGGCCGAGCTGGTCGAGAAGAACGGCATGCAGGTCACCACGTACGGCCAGGGCGCTCTGGCGATCCAGCGGCAGCGGCTCGACCACACCAAGATCGCCCAGCGGCTCGGCTTCAGGACCTCCGTCACCTTCGAGCAGGGGCTGGAGCGGACCATCACCCACCACACCGAACGGCTCCTCCGCAATGGCCACTAGGACCTGCCTGGTCACCGGTTCCGCCGGCTTCGTCGGTTCCGTCCTGGCCCGCACCCTCGTCTCGCGAGGGTGGCGGGTCGTCGGCGTCGACCGCGAGGCCGTGCCGTCCTGGCGCGAGTGCCCGGACGTCTCGCAGGTCCAGCTCGACCTGTGCGACCTGGAGGCGGTCGTCGCCCTCGTCGGCGAGACCAGGCCCGAGGTGATCTTCCACCTCGCCGCCCAGCCGTTCGTGCCCGTGAGCGTCGCCGAGCCGTACGCCACCGTCCGCGACAACGTGCTGGCCACCACCTCCGTCCTGGAGGCGGCCAGGCTGCACGGCGTCGCCCGGGTCGTCCACGCCTCCAGCGGCGCGATCTACGGCTCGGAGCCCGGCGAGCACACCTACTTCGAGAACGACGAGCCCAAGGTGGGCGCCAACCTCTACGGCCCCTCGAAGATAGCGGCCGAGAACATCGTGCTGGCCTACTCTCGCACGTTCGCCCTCGACGTGCGGATCGGGCGGTTCATGAACACCTACGGCCCGGGCGACACCAGCCCGAGCCGCATCGTGCCGACCGCCGTCTGCCAGGCGCTGGGCGGCGACTGCTACGACTTCGGCGACCGCGACGACGGCTCCACGGCGCTCGACTTCGTCTACGTCGACGACGTGGTGGCCGGCTACCTGGCGGCGGCCGAGGTCGACGACGGTGCGCTGCAGGGCGTCTACAACTTCGGCACCTGCGACCCGGTCAGCGTGCGCGACCTGGTCTGCGCGATCAGCCGCCTGGCCGACGGCGCCGAGCGCGAGCCGGTCTTCCGCGGCCCGGTCGCCGACAACCCGCGGCGCAAGTGCCTCGACGCCGGACGGGCGCGCAAGGAGCTCGACTGGGAGCCGCGCACCGACCTGATGACCGGCCTGCGGGAGACCGTGGACTGGTATCGGGAGCACCTCCATGCTTGATCGGCTCGTCAAGGAGCGCGAGCTCGAGTTCCCGATCACCCGAAGCCGGATCTTCATGGCCCACGCGGCCTTCTCGCCGCTGCCCGCCCGGGTGGCGGCGGCCGTGTGCGACCTGGCCACCGCGCTCGCCGAGCGCGGCCAGGGCTCGTTCCTGGAGGATCCGATCGAACGTGGCGCCCGCGAGGCGGCCGGCCGCATGCTGGCGGTCCCGGCCTCCGACATCGCGTTCGTCCTCAACACCTCGACCGGCGTCTCGCTGGTCGCCTCGGCGGTCGACTGGCGGCCCGGCGACAACGTCGTGGTGGCGGCGGGCGACTTCCCCTCGGCATCGGACCCGTGGCGGCGCCACGGGATCGAGGTGCGCGAGGCGGACGTCTGGAGCGGCCCCTTCCTCGACCTCGTCGACGACCGCACCAGGGCGGTCTGCGTCTCCACGGTCAACTTCGCCTCCGGGCAGGCCGTACGCGGCCTGGAGGATTTGCGAGAGCGCGGCGTGCTGGTCGTCGTGGACGCCATCCAGACCCTGGGCACGCAACCCTTCGACGCCTCGCCGTACGACGTGGTGGTGGCCGACGGGCACAAATGGCTGCTGGCCCCCAAGGGCTGCGCGCTCATGTACGT
The DNA here is from genome assembly GCF_044456985.1 of Nonomuraea sp. NPDC050663. Taxonomy (NCBI): domain Bacteria; kingdom Bacillati; phylum Actinomycetota; class Actinomycetes; order Streptosporangiales; family Streptosporangiaceae; genus Nonomuraea; species Nonomuraea sp. NPDC050663. Next base: position 337,029 of record NZ_JBITGL010000008.1, on the reverse strand, counting down.
CTCGCCGCGGGCGGCCGAGCAGCTGGTCCCTCCGGTGGTCGGCTGGCGCAACATGACGACGGAGCGCCCGTACGGCCCCGGCCTCGATCTGGTCGCGGGAGCCGGGCGGTTCGAGGCGGGCTCCCCCAACGTGCTGGGCATCGCCGGCATGGGCGAGGCGCTGCGCATGTTCGGCGAGGTGGGACTCGACGCGATCGAGGAGCGGCTGGCCGAGCTGCGCTCGGCGCTCGTCACGATCCTGCTGAAGCACGGACTGGCCGACGACGCCTGGGCGCCCGCGACCCCGCTGATCTCGCTGCCGCTGGCGCAGGAACGCGCCGAGAGCCTCTACCGTCATCTGGAGGCCGCGCGGATCAGCACCTCGGTGCGCCACGACGTCACCGGGCAGTGCTATCTGCGCTTCTCACCGCACTTCTACAACACCCTGGACGACCTGGCCCGGCTCGAGGAGGAAATCGGCGCATGGAGCCCCTGAGCATCCAGGGAGCGTGGACGCACACCCCCGTCGTGCACCGCGACTCCAGGGGCGAGTTCCTGGAGAGCTTCCGCGCCGCCGACCTGGCCGCCGTGGCCGGTCACCGGCTGCGGCTCGCCCAGGTCAATTGCTCGGTCTCCGAGCGCGGCGTCATCCGCGGACTGCACTTCGCCGACGTACCGCCCAGCCAGGCCAAGTACGTCACCTGCGTGGCGGGCACGGTGCTCGACGTGATCGTCGACGTCAGGGTCGGCTCGCCGACCTTCGGCCAGTGGACCTCGGTGCTGCTCGACGACAGGAATCGGCGCGGCGTCTACGTCGCCGAGGGCCTGGCGCACGGCTTCTCCGTGCTCAGCGACCGGGCGACCGTCACCTACCTGTGCTCCGAGCCGTACGCTCCAGGGCGCGAGCACGGCATCCACCCTCTCGACCCCGACCTCGACATCGACTGGCGGCTCGACGTCGAACCGGTGCTGTCCGACAAGGACGCCGCGGCGCCCACGCTCAAGGAGGCCTCAGGGCTGCTGCCCGGCTACCAGGCCTGCCTGGATCTCTACGAAAGCCTCGCCTAGGGCCTCGCGCCAGTCGCGCAGCCGCGGGTTGCCCAGGACGCTGTAGGCGGGCCTGGGCGCCGGCACGGGGTAATCGGAGGCCGGGATCGGCTTCACCCTTGCGGGATCGGCTCCGAGCAGCGTGAAGACCTCTCGGGCCAGACCGTGCCAGGTCGTCTGCCCGGCGTTGGTGCCATGGTGGATGCCGGGCGGGGCGTCGCCCAGCGTGGCCACGTAACGCGCCAGATCGGCGCTCCACGTCGGCCCGCCGTGCTGGTCGGCGACCACGCTGACGCTCTCGCGCTCCCGCTCCAGCCTGATCATCGTCTTGACGAAGTTCCGGCCGCTCGCGCCGTACAGCCAGGCCGTACGGACGATCACGTGGCCGTCCGCGGCGAGCTCGCCGACGAGCTTGCTGCGGCCGTAGGCGTTGACCGGCCGCGTCGGCGCGTCCTCGGCGTACGGCACGCGGGAGGTGCCGTCGAAGACGTAGTCGGTGGAGATCTGGATCAGCCGTGCCCCGGTGCCCGCCAGGTTGGCCACGGCGTGCCCGTTGACCGCGAGCGCCTCCTCCTCGTGGCGCTCGGCGTCGTCGACGGCGGTCCACGCCGCGCAGTTGACGATCACGTCGGGCCGGTGCTCACGGACGGCACGCGTCACGGCGTCCTTGTCACGGATGTCGAGCTCGGCCCGGCTCAGGGCCACGGCGTCGTCGAGCAGCCCGGCCAGGTCGGCGGCCAGCATGCCGCCCGCTCCGGTGATCAGCCACCTCACCGGCGTTCCTTCCACCACGACGGGTTGTCGACATACCAGCGCACCGTGGCCGCCAGGCCCTCGTCGAAGCCGACCTGCGGCTCGTAGCCCATGGCGCGCAGCCTGCTGTCGTCGAGGGAGTAACGGCGGTCGTGGCCCTTGCGGTCGGGAACCCTCTCGACCATGTCCCAGCCGGCCCCGAGGGCGTCGAGGAGGCGCTGGGTGAGCTCCAGGTTGGTCAGCTCCGCCGTACCGGCGATGTGGTAGACCTCGCCCGCCTCGCCGCGCTCGGCGACGAGCCGGATGCCGCGGCAGTGGTCGTCGACGTGGATCCAGTCGCGCACGTTGCCGCCGTCGCCGTAGAGCGGGACCTTGCGGCCCTGCAGCAGGTTGGTGACGAACAGCGGGATGACCTTCTCCGGATACTGGCGGGGTCCGTAGTTGTTGCCGCAGCGCGTGATGGAGACGTTCAGGCCGTGGGTGACGGCGTAGGCGCGGGCGATCAGGTCGCCGCCCGCCTTGGCCGCGGAGTACGGCGAGCGCGGCGCGAGCGGGGCGTCCTCGCTCCAGGAGCCGATGTCGACCGAGCCGTAGACCTCGTCGGTCGAGACCTGGACCACGCGCGGGATGCCGGCGTCGAGGCAGGCCTGCATGAGGGTCTGGGTGCCGAGCACGTTGGTGGTGACGAACGGGGCCGCGCCCTCGATGGAGCGGTCGACGTGGGACTCGGCGGCGAAGTTGAGCACCAGGTCGTGACCCCTCACGACGGTCTTGAGCAGGTCGCCGTCGCAGATGTCGCCGTGCACGAAGGCGTGCTCCACACCGTCGAGGTTGGCCGGGTTGCCCGCGTAGGTGAGCTTGTCGAGCACGGTCACCTCGTGCTCGGCCGCGGCCATGCGGGCATAGGCGGAGCCGATGAAGCCGGCTCCGCCGGTGATGAGGATCCTCATGAGGAGATTTGCACCTTGCTGTGGTCGCCTAGGACGAGTCTGTGCGCGCGGGGCGCGTGTGCCGCCGGGGTCACCTCGACGCCGCGCCCGATGAGCGAGGCCTCGATACGCCCGACTCCGACGATAGAGGCCTCGCGCAGCACGATCGAGTATTCGATCTCGCTGCCGATCACGTGGCAGTCGTCGGCGATGGAGGTGAAGGGGCCGATGTAGGAGTCGCGGATGACCGAGCCGGCCCCGATGATCGCGGGACCGACGATGCGGGAGCCGGTGATCGTCGCGCCTTCCTCGACCACGACCCGGCCGATGACCTCCGTGCTCTCGTCGACGTGGCCTCTGCTCTCGATGCTCTCCAGGACCAGCCGGTTGACCTCCAGCATGTCGGAGACGTTGCCGGTGTCCTTCCAGTAGCCGGAGATGACCGTGGAGTCGACCCGCAGGCCCGCGTCGAGCAGCCACTGGATGGCCTCGGTGATCTCCAGCTCGCCCCGCCACGAGGGTTCGAGCCTGGCCACGGCCTCGTGCACGGCCTTGGTGAACAGGTAGACGCCGACGAGCGCCAGGTCGCTCTTGGGCTCCTTCGGCTTCTCCTCCAGGCGCACCACGCGGCCGTCGGTGTCGAGCTCCGCCACGCCGAACTGGCGCGGGTCGGGCACCTTGGTGAGCATGATCTGCGCGTCGGGGCGCTGGGCGGTGAAGGTGGCCACGATGTCGTCGATGCCGCCGACGATGAAGTTGTCACCCAGGTACATGACGAAGTCGTCGTCGCCGAGGAAGTCGCGCGCGATCAGCACCGCGTGGGCCAGGCCGAGCGGGGCCTCCTGGCGCAGGTAGGTGACGTCGATGCCGAACGCGGAGCCGTCGCCGACGGCCGCCTCGATCTCCGCCTGGGTGTCGCCGACGATGATGCCGACCTCGCGGACGCCCGCCTGGGCGATGGCCTCCAGGCCGTAGAAGAGCACCGGCTTGTTGGCCACCGGCACGAGTTGCTTGGCCTGCGTGTGCGTGATGGGGCGCAGCCGGGTGCCCGAGCCTCCGGCCAGCACGATCGCCTTCATCAGTACGCCCCTTCGCCGCCGATGACGGCGGAAATCGTCTTCCACAGGATCTGCAGGTCCAGCATGAGCGACCAGTTCTCGACGTAGCGCAGATCCAGCCTGACCGACTCCTCCCACGACAGGTCGCTGCGGCCGCTCACCTGCCACAGTCCCGTGATGCCCGGCTTGACGACCAGGCGCCGGCGCACGTCCGCACCGTACTGTTCCACCTCTGAAGGTAGCGGCGGCCGGGGACCGACCAGTGACATGTCGCCGCGCATCACGTTGAACAGCTGCGGCAGCTCGTCGAGCGAGTAGCGGCGCAGGAACCCGCCGACCCCCGTGATCCGGGGATCGTTGCGGATCTTGAACAGCACGCCGTCGAACTCGTTGTCGTCGGTGAGCAGGAGCTTGACCTGCTCGGCGTCCTGCCGCATGGTGCGGAACTTCACGACCCTGAACTCCTGGCCGTTCCTGCCCACCCTGATCTGGTGGAACAGCGCGGGACCGGGGCTGGTGCTCCGGATGATCAGCCCGATGACGAGCATCGGCAGGCCGATCACCAGCAGGATCAGCGAGGCCACGATCTTGTCGAACACCGACTTGACCAGCTGGGCCGCGCCGTCGAGCCGCGGGTGCTCCACGTACAGCAGCGGCATGCCCGCCATCGGCCGGATGCTCGTGCGCGGTCCGGCCACGTCCAGGAGCGCGGGCGCGACGAACAGCTCCGTGCCCTTGGTCTCGATGCTCCACGCCAGCCGCCGCAGCGCGGCGCCGTCGAGCTCGGGACAGGCCAGCACCGCCACCGCGTCGGCGCCGGTCTTGTCGACCACGAGCGCGACGTCGCTGAAGTCGCCCATCACGGGCACGCCGTCGAGGCCGTTCCTGCGACGGCCGAACTCGATGTACGGCACGCACGCCGCGACCACCTTCATGCCGTGGTGCGACTGCCGCTTGAACTGCCTGACCAGGTCCAGGACCGACGACTCGTGCCCCACCGCGACGACGCGGCGCACGTTGATGCCCACCGCGCGCCTGCGGTGCAGCCGCCTGCGCATGCGGTGGTGGAAGACGAGCGTGAAGAGCGTGGCCACCGGCAGCATCGCCACCACGTAGCTACGCGCGACCGTCGCCTGCGTCATATAGGACGAGATCGCCACGACCGCGGTCAGGCCCAGCCAGGCGTTGACGACCGCGCGGAACTCCTCGCTGCCCTCTCCGAGGACGCGGCGCCGGTATCCGCCGCTGATCGCCAGCGCCAGCGGCCAGGCGAGGCCGATGGCCGTACCGAAGACGATGTCGTCGGTGGTGATGTAGATGTCCAGCCACAACCGCACGGCGGTGCCCCCGGCCAGCGCCAGGAAGGCGCAGCCGAGATCTCCCGCCACCAGCGCCCGACGATACGACCGCGTCCACGAGCCCCCCTCGGGCCTGACGATCGTCTCCTCGGCTAGCTCATGAACTTTTGATAACCCTGTCCGACCATTCACGCGTCGCCCCACCCGCTACTAAAACTCGATCACCTAGGCCATAGACGCCTAATGCACCTCATGGGTTGTCATGTTTCACAGAATTCACATTGGCCCCACGCACCACCCGTCCCCACCGTGATCAATGCTAGATACGAACTAATCCGTCGGGAATGACACAGACTGGCCTGATCCGGACTCAATCGGTCCTTGACGGAACGGTCCAGGAGTGCTTCGTTGCTCTGTTGTGGTGAGCATCGTGATTCCCGCGCACAACGAGGCCGCAGTGGTCGGCCGGTTGCTGTCCGCACTTCAGCCCTCCGAGTTCGACATCGTTGTCGTGGCCAACGGTTGCACCGACTCGACGGCCGCCGTCGCCGCCTCGCACGGCGCCCGCGTGATCGAGACGCCCGTCCCGTCCAAACGCGAGGCCCTACGCCTGGGCGACCAGGCCGCTGTCGGTTTTCCCCGGCTGTACGTCGACGCCGACGTGGTGATCGGCGCCGACGACGTCCGCCTGTTGTGTGACGCGCTCAGCACCGGAGGAGTTCTGGCCTCCGCCCCCGAACGTGACCTCGCGCTCGCCGACCGGCCGCTCGGCGTGCGCTGGTACTACTCCGTCTGGTCCCGGCTGCCCGAGGTCGCCTCCCAGCTCTTCGGACGCGGCGTCATCGCCGTCTCCGAGGAGGGCAACAAGCGCATCATGGAGCTTCCCCAGGTCATGGCCGACGACCTGGCTGCCTCGATGGCGTTCTCCGCCACCGAGCGGGCGGTCGTGCGGGGGGCCAGGGTCGTCATCCAGACCCCGCGCACCGTCGACGACCTGCTGCGCCGCCGCATCCGCGCCGTCACCAGCGTCGCGGAGTACGAACAGTCGTCGTCGGGTTCGTCGGCCCGCACCGGACTGGGCGACCTGGCCCGCATCGCCGTGCTGCGCCCGCTCCAGGTGGTGTGGTTCATGACCGTCGCGGTGCTCGCCCGGCGCGCGGGCCGCAAGATGATCGCCGCGGGCGACTACTCCACCTGGCTGCGCGACGAGTCGAGCCGGAATCCCCAGGCGTAGAGGAGCCAGCCCAGCTCGTACGGCCGGCACTCCCTGTCGACCGCCACCGGCGGATAGACACGGTCGAGCACGGCCACGCGGGTGCCCTTCTTGAGCCTGGTCGCGGCGGCCCTGACGCCTCTGACGAGCTTCTTGGGGTCCTGCCTGGCCGCCTTGCGCCAGGTCAGGTCGTCGAAGACCAGCTTCTCCGCGGTCTCGGGGCGCTCGTGCATCCAGCGCAGGCCCAGCTCGATCTCCTCGATCCGGTTCCTGCCGCCCGCCTCCATCAGGTCGAGCAGCGCCATGGGGCCCATCGCCAGCTGGTGCACGCTGTAGACGGGGTAGCCCTCGACCACCGAGCCGTCGCGGGAGTCGTAGTGCCACCACCACTGGCCCTCGGGCCCCTGCGCCTGGCAGATGCGGTCGGCGACCAGCTCGGCCGTCTTGACCGCCTCGGCGTCGCCCGCCCTGGCCAGGGCCTGGATGGGGTAGACCTGGTCGGCGAAGCAGCCGACGTGGCCGCGATACCAGGGCTGGCTGGCGTCCTGGCCGATGACGTGGGGGTAGAGGCCTCCCGCGCCGATGTTGTCGACGATCCTGGACCTGGCCGCCTTGTAGCGGTCGTCGGTGACCTTGGCGCTGGCGAGCGCGGCCAGCACCCACGACGCCTCCACCGTGAAGACGGCGCTCGCCACGTCCACCTCGGCGAGCCTGGCCAGCGCCTCGGCCACCCGGCCGCTGCCGGTCTCGGCCGCCGCCCAGCAGATCAGCGCCACGTCGCCCAGGTTCGTCACCGACGGCAGCCGGTCGACCAGCGCGTCGACCAGCTCGGCCAGGCTGTCTCCCGCCAGGGCCTCGCGCTGCCGCGCCTCCGGCACGGTGGCCAGGCCCAGCGCCACGATCGCGCTGTACCTGACGCTGCGCCCCTCGGGCTCGGCGACCCACGAGCCGTCGGCCTGCTGCTTGCCCCGCCGGGTGAAGACGAACTCGCGGTCGCCCTTCACGTAGCCCGGAGTCAGCCCCCGCACGGACATGTCCACCATCTCGGTGACGAATCCGGCCTGATCACCGAGCATGGCGATCCGCGTCACTTGGTCCTCCCCATTCGCTGCTGCGCGATCATCAGGATGAAGCGCGCGTTGGTCTTCAGGTAGCGCGGGCCGAGCCGTACCGGCTCCTGGATCAGCCGGTAGAACCATTCGAGGCCCAGCCGCTGCCAGCTTCTCGGCGCCCGCTTCGTCTGCCCCGACAGGATGTCGAACGAGCCGCCCACCCCGTGGACGACCATCGCCCCCGTGTGCCCGCCCCACTCCCTGACGAAGATCTCCTTCTTCGGCGAGGTCATCCCGAGGAAGAGCAGGTCGGCGCCGCTGTCGCGGATCTCCTGCGCCACCTGCCCGCTCTGCGCGTCGTCGAAGTAGCCGTTGCGCGCTCCGGCGATGACCAGGCCGGGGAACCTGTGGCCTATCTCGGCCGTCATCCGGTCCAGGACGTCCTGCGTGGCGCCCAGGAAGAACGCGCGGTATCCGCGCCGGTCCCCCTCGGCCAGCAGTTCCATGAAGAGGTCGACGCCCGCCACCCGTTCCGGCAACTTGGCGCCGAGCACCCGCGAGGCCCAGACCACGGCCTGGCCGTCGGCCAGCACCAGCTCGCAGGTCTCGACCGACTCGCGTAACAGCGCGTCGGCCCTCATGTTCACCAGCTTCGCCGCGTTGACGACACCGATCGTCAGCGGCCTGCGTAATGCGATGGCGTCGACGCACCGGCGGATGACCTCGTCCATCGTGAGCGGGTCGATCCGAGCGTCGAGCACCTCGCTGCGTACTGTCATGTTTTGCCGCACCCCACCCATACGCCAGCTATTGCAACTTTGTACCAGCCGCGTGCGAGATCAGAAAGGGGGGCGACTTCTAGTCATATTCCAGGTCAGGAAGTGCGCTCGGCGGATCGGGGCTGCGCCAGACCACGACAACGCCATCCATGGCCGACTCGGAAGCCAGATGCAAGCGGTCGAGATCAAAATCTGGCAAATACCTCAGGCGGGCAAGAAAGGTGGCATCCGTGGCGCTTCGTGGCACCACACAACCCTCCCCATCACGATCCAGGAGGATGTAGAAAACGTCGGCCTCCGGCTCGGCGCGCACCCGGACCTCGACGACGTCCTCCCACGCTAGGGCTTCGACGCTTCCGTCGGCGTAGTGTCGCGTGACGCCCTCTTCCGTGACGTACACGTAGGAGTCCGGCATCGCATTGCCGTGCATGGCCGCGATTCTCGCGACAACTATGCACATCCCGCAAGAGCCCTACGCTTCCCCCCAGGAATGGCTCAGATGCTCCGCAACCGCCGCCCTGCCGTCGCCCTCGGCGATGGCGTCGAGGAGGCCCTGGTGCTCGGACACCAGTTGCTCCCTGTCGGAGTAGGTGTCGCGCAGGCGCACCAGCCCCAGCCTGGTCTCGGCCGCCAGCGTGTTGTACAGCCGGACCAGGCGCGGGCTGCCGACCGCCTCGATCAGCGCCTCGTGCAACGCCATGTGCTCGGCCACCAGTTCCGACCACGGCGCGTCGGCCTTCAGCGCCATCCGCTCCAGAGCCGCCTGCGCCGCCTCGACCCTGTGCCCCTGCAGCCTGCGCGCCATCAGGTCCTCCAGCGGCCTGCGCACCAGCATCAGGTCGTCGAGATCCGCCAGGGTGACATCGGGGACGTAGGCGCTGCGGTTGCGCTCCCTGCGCAGCAGGCCCTCGTGCACCAGCGCCGCGATCGCCTCACGCACCGTCGGCCTGGCCACGCCGTACATCGCCGCGATCTCCTGCTCGGGCAGCGGCGTGCCGGGCTCGATCTCCCCCGACAACACCCGCTGCCGCAGCGCGTCAACCAGCGCGTTGACCGCTGACACCGGCTTCAGCACGAGGTTCCTCTCTGCTTCTCCGCTCCGGTAGGGCTACCGCCACGAGGCTAGCGCCCAGGAGCAGCAGCCCGCCCACGGACAACGCGGTCAGGCTCTCGTGCAGCACCAGCAGGCCGAGCAGCGCCGCCACCGCGGGCTCGGCCAGGGCGAGCGTCGCCGCCGTGGCCACCGGGGTGGTGCGCAGGCCCTTGCCGTACAGGAAGTAGGCCAGCGCCGTGGTGCCCAGCCCCAGGTAGAGCGCACCGAGCAGGCTCTTCGGCTCTGCCATCCAGCCGGGGCCCGTCCACATCAGGATCGGCAGCATGACCACCGCGGCGCCGCCGAACATCACGCCCATCACGGCATTGGAGTCAGCTCCCGCGCCGATGTGGCGGGCGGCCATCACCGCGTAGAAGGCGTAGATCAGGCCGCCCAGCAGGGCCAGCAGGATGCCGACGAGGTCCTCGGCCGCGCGGTCTCCCGCGACGGCCTGGTCGCCGCCGGCGCCGAGCAGGAGCGCCGCGCATCCCGCGATCGCCGCCGCCGTGGCCGCGGCCCACCGGCGCGAAGGCTTCTGCCCGTGGAGCAGCCAGCTGAGCAGGCCCGTGAAGACCGGGCCGCTGCCGATGGCCACCACCGTGCCTACGGCCACGCCGGTACGGCTCACGGCGGCGAAGTAGCACAGCTGGTAGGCGGCCACGGCCAGCGCCGCCAGGATCAGGCCCGGCCTCAGCTCGATGCGTGTCCCCCTGGCCAGCATCGCGAGCACCAGGCCGCCGATGACCAGGCGCGCGGCGGCCACCGAGATCGGGTCCGCGGTGATCAGCAATCCGGCCGTGCCGGCCGTACCCCACAGCACCGCTGCGGCTACCACTCTCCACATGGCATCGATTGTCTGACAACCAGACAAGATTCGTCCAGTCCTTTGTTGGGCACGCACACAGGGTGAACCTCCGGGGACTCCTCGCACCGGTGCTGGCAGCCCTGGCGTTCCTGGGCGGATGCGGCGCGACCACGACGGATGCGCGACCGATCTCCTCGCTGCCTGCCCAGGTGTCACGGACCTGGGAGCTCATCCAGCGAGGCGGGCCCTTCCCCTACAGCCGCGACGGCGTCGTCTTCGAGAACCGCGAGCGCCTGCTGCCCGCGCAGCGAAGGGGGTACTACCACGAGTACACGGTGCCCACCCCCGGACGCTCCGACCGCGGCGCCCGGCGGCTGGTCACCGGCGAGCGCGCCGCCGAGCTTTACTACACCCCGGACCACTATCGGAGCTTCGTCGTGGTGGATGTGACGAGATGAGCCTGGCCAGCTACCAGATCATGGGCGCGAGCCCCGCTGACGTGATCGCCAAGATCGCGCGCGAGCTGTCGTTTCCCGACTACTTCGGGGGCAACCTCGACGCGCTCTACGACTGCCTGACGGACCTGGGGTGGTTGCCGCCGGGCGACCACATGCTCATCTGGTCGGGGACCAGCGCCCTGGCGGCGGCCGACGGGGAGAGTTACGCGCGGCTGGCGGCGGTGCTCACCGACGCGGTCGCCGCCGGCACCGGCACCAACCGGCGGCTGAGCGTCATCTTCTGGCCCTAGCCGTTTTCCGGCCTTAACCGTTTTCCGGCCTTGGCCAGCCCTTCGCGTGCTCAGTCGTCGGCCAGGCGGGCGTGGCGTTCGACGCTTCGGCTCAGTCGTCGGCCAGGCGGGCGTGGCGTTCGACGTCGTAGCGCACGCCGTCGTACAGGAGCTTGCCGCGCTCGACGCCCTCGACCCTGAACCCCGCCCGGGTCGCCACCCGGCACGACGCCGGGTTGTTGGTGCGATGCCCCAGCTCCAGCCGGTACAGCCCGCGCTCCTTGAACGCCCACTCGGCCAGCAGCGAGGCGGCGGCCGACGCCACCCCGCGCCCCCTGACCTCGCGCACCGTCCAGTAGGACACCCACCCGTTGAGGTGCCGGTCGATGTCGGTGACCGCGGCGTTGCCCACCACCGCGCCGTCGAGGGTGACCGCGAAGGAGTGCTCGACACTCCTCACCGCGGCCACCCACCCGACGGCGTCCTGGATGGTCAGGATCGGCATGGCGGTCTGACGGCTCATCGCGGGATCCTGGAAGGCCCTGAGCACCACGGGCGCGTCCTCCTCGCGCCAGTCGCGCAGCTCGATCAGCACGGACGTCCTTTCAGAGCGGGAACCTGGCCGTATCCACGGTAATCAGGTCCGCGAAGAACGCCGCATGCCGGGGGTCGGCCCAGTCGTCGTTGCACACCGACCAGACGCCCCATTCCAGCAGCATGTAGGTCAGCGCGGTCGGCCACAGCGCCCGCTCGGTCTCGGTCAGCTCCACGTGCTCGAGGTAGGCGTCGCGGAAGGCCGCCCACTGGCGCTCGTCGAAGAGCGCCGCGGGCTCGCCCGCGAGGTCGTTGTGGAACAGCAGCGTCGCCAGCGCCAGGTCGAGCAGGCGCGGGATGTGCTCGCCGTTGTCGGGGTCGATGAGCACCGGGCCATGATCGGTGTAGACGAGGTTGACCGCCTTGTAGTCGACGGTCGCGTCGACCGCGGGCAGCCCGGCGTCGCGGATCGCGGGCAGGGTGGTGGACATGAAGGCGCGCAGCAGCGGCGCCAGCCGGTCGAGCACCTGCTCGCGCAGGTCGGGGCGGTAGGTGCTCAGGGCCTTGGTGAGCCCGTCGATGTCGTCCTGCACCGACTCCTCGTCGTGGTCGGGCCAGGGGAAGGCGGGCAGCGACTCGCCCCGCTGGGCGTGCAGCCGCCCCAGGAACGCGCCCGCCGCGGCGACGTCGTCGATCGAACCGTCGTAGACCCGCCCGTCGATCCACGGGTAGGCGACCCAGTGGAAATCGCCGATCTTGTGAGGCCCGGCCAGTGGCGTCACCACGGCGATGCCGTTGTCGTGGAGCTCGCGCACCCAGGGGCCCATGAACTCGGCGTAGTGGGTGCGCTTCACCGCGACCTGGCGGCCGTCGATCTCGCCGCGGAAGACGGGAGAGTACGGATATATCGACTCCTGCGGCTCGATGCCGAACCGCTGGAAGACCTCTGAATAGTCGGCAGTCACGCCGCCGACCCTAAGATGTTGCACTTGTAACTTGCATCCAGTTTTGCCCGTTCAGCGGCGGGCCTCGTGCGCATCGAGCAGCAGCTTGGGCGCCGTCAGGCACCAGGCCTCGTCGACCAGCTCCTCCAGCTCGTCGCGGTCGATGCGGTCGAGATGCACCACGACCCAGCCGAACCTGCCGGCGGTGAACTGGATCTCGAACACCTCGGGCCGCTCGGCCACCAGCGCCAGCTGCTCGGCGATCGTCGCCTTCAGACCGACCGTGCGAGTCTTCTCCCACAGGTAGCCGAAGCCCTTGCCGCGCACCTTGATGGCGGTCCACTCGCCGCCGTCGCTCAGCTTGACCTCGGGCAGACCTTCCACGATCTCCAGGAACTCATCGACGCTCACACCCATGCCGTGATGAAACCAGACGGCACTGACAGTCCGCCAAGGGTGGTGCGATACTTCCGGATTGTGCCGACAACCGTGCGCACGGCCCAGCTCCTGATCTTCCTCCAGGCGGCCTTCAGCCTGCTCAGCGTCGGCCTGATCATCGCGGGCATCGGCACGGATGTCCCGCTCGTCGTGCTCCTCATGGTCGCCGTGAATCTTCCCTGGATCGTCGCGGGGTGGCTGGCCGGGCGGTGGCGCGCGCCGCGGCCATGGCATCTGGGGGCCGCGATCGCGCTGCAGGTCGCGGGCCTCGCCTTGGGGGACACGATGAGGCTCCTCGACGGCGAGGAGCTCTCCAGTCTGCTCGACGTCACGCTCGTGGCGCCGGCGGCCGTCGTGGTGCTGCTCATCCTGCCCGCCTCCCGCGCCTGGTTCCGCGAACGCGTCGGCGCGGTGCCCCCGATGGGCACCGCGCCGAACCACTAGACGAACCCTCCCGACGTCCCCGCACCTCAGACGAGCGCCCGTCGCCGCAGCCCGCCCAGCCCCGCCGCGACCAGCGCCACCGTGACCGCGAGCATGACCGCCGGCGGCAGCACCGTGAACGCCTCGCCCGAGACCACCATCGGCAGGTTCGGATAGGGCACGAAGAACTTGGCGATCCAGTAGTCGATCCCCAGGATCGGCCCCAGCACCTCGCCGAAGAGGTTGACGAACAGGAAGCCCGCCCAGCTGATCGCCGCCGCGGCCCTGGGCAGCAGCCCGAAGGCGGCCACTCCGAGCCCCGCCATGATCCAGGTCGCCGGGATCTGGATGAGCGTGCCCGCCAGCACCTTGCCCGGCTGTCCGACCGCCAGCCCCATGGTCAGCCCCGCCGCCGCCAGGATCGCCGCGCTGCCCAGCAGGGCGATCACCAGGTGACCCGCCGCCCAGCGCAGCCGGTCGACCGGCCCGGCGAGCAGGAGTTCCGCCCGTCCCGACAGCTCCTCGTTGCGCATCCTCAGGACGGCCAGCAGCGGGTAGAGGGCCGAGACGTAGCCGAGGCTCAGCGCGATCAGCCACAGGTAGGCGTCGGTCATGGTGGCCTCGGGGCCGCCGGTGTAGCGGCGGAAGAACTCCTCGATCGCCGCGCCCTGCCGCGACACCTCGCCGATCGAGGCGGCCAGGGCTCCGAAGACCAGTCCGGCGACCGCGTAGCCGATGGTCCAACCGGTCAGCAGTCCCCGGTGCAGCCTCCAGGCGAGGGCGAGCGGGCTGCGCAGCCGTACGGAACCCGCGGGTCCCGGCTTCTCGGGCAGGATGCCGGCGCCCAGGTCGCGGCGGTTGTTGAGCCGTACGGCCAGCGCGATCGCGGCGGCGCAGAAGGCGACGCTGATCCCGAGCACCGCGAAGTCGTCGTCGCCGTACGGCTTGACCAGGTGCGACCAGCCCTGAGGCGACAGCCACTTCAGCGCGCTCACGCCGCTGCCGTCGGCGACGAACCGCAGCAGGTAGCTGAGCCCCAGCCCGACTCCGGCCAGGCCGATGGCGGCGCGGGCGCCGCGGGTGAGCTGCGCCGCCACGGCGCCGATGCCGAGGAAGGCCAGGCCGGCGGCGGTGACGGCGGCGCCGAAGGCGAGCGAGCCAGTGGTGTCGGCGCCCGCCTTGATCATCGCGACGGCGGTGAGCAGTCCGGCGAGCACGGCCGAGGCCGCGGTGACGGCCAGCGCGGCGGCCAGCGGTGCGAGGCGGCCGACCACTCCGGCGCCGACCAGTTCGGCGCGGCCGCTCTCCTCCTCGCCGCGCGTGTGGCGCACGATCGTCAGGATCATGATGAGGCCGAGGACGGTGTAGATCGCGTCGGCGTTCTTCCACACCGCCATGCCCGCCACGGTGGCCGAGTAGACCTCCCCGGCGAAGGCCGTCAGCGCCTTGTTGTTCACCATTTCGGCGGCGAAGGCCTTGATGTCGGGGATCTGCTCGGCATAGCGGCCGTACTGCCCGGCCGCCAGGACGGCCAGGAGCAGGATCCACAAGGGAGCGATCAGCCGTTCCCTGCGGATGATCAACTTGGCGAGGGTCCAGGTCCCGGTCATCATCGCTCGCTCCCGTAGTGCCGCATGAACAGGTCTTCCAACGACGGCGGACGGCTGGTCAGGCCGACGATCCCGGCCTGCGCCAGGCGGTCCATGGCTTTGCCGAGGTCCTCACCCGCGACCTGGAAGGTCAGCTTCCTGCCGTCGGCCACCAGGTCGTGGGCCCACGGCAGATCGGGCGCCGGGCCGGCGAGCTCGACATCGATCCTGGTCATCGTCAGGTGCCTGAGCTCGGCCAGCGTGCCCGCCTCCACCGTGCGGCCGGCCCGGATGATGCTCACCCGGTCGCACAGCGCCTCGACCTCGCTCAGGATGTGGCTCGACAGCAGGATGGTGCGGCCCTTGGCCTTCTCCTCGGCCACGCACTGCTGGAAGATCGCCTCCATCAGCGGGTCGAGCCCGGAGGTCGGCTCGTCCAGGATGAGCAGGTCGGCGTTCGACGCGAACGCCGCCACGAGAGCCACCTTCTGCCGGTTGCCCTTGGAGTAGGCCCTGGCCTTCTTCCTCGGATCCAGCTCGAACCTCTCGACCAGCTCGCGCCTGCGCTCCTGGTCGAGGCCACCGCGCAGCGTGCCGAGCAGGTCGATCGCCTCCCCGCCCGTCAGCGCGGGCCAGAGGTTCACGTCGCCCGGCACGTAGGCCAGGCGCCGGTGCAGGCGGGTGGAGTCCTTCCACGGGTCCCCGCCGAGCAGTACGGCGCCGCCGCGGTCCGCGCGCATGAGGCCGAGAAGGATGCGGATGGTGGTCGACTTGCCCGAGCCGTTGGGACCGAGGAAGCCGTGCACCTCCCCTGTGTTGACGGTGAGGCTCAAACCGTCGAGTGCGTGTGCCCGCCCGAAACTCTTGTGCAGTCCGGTGACGGCGATTGCGGTCGTGGTGTTCACAAGTCATGACGCTAGAATCGGCCGCTTTCTCCGGGTATCGGACATCTGCCCTATGTTCCGGCTAGGGTGCCGACATGACTCCTCGCGCCCTGGCCGTGGCGCTGGCACTGGTGCTCTCCGCAACCACCGTCGAGCCCGCCCACGCCGCCGCGGCGCGTCCCATCCGGGGCGACGTCAACGGCGACGGCGGAGCCGACCTCGTCGTGGCCGGAACCGGCAACCTCACCATCCAGTCGCTGCGCGGCAGACCCGTCACCCTCGCCCAGGCGGCCACGGCGCTGTCCACCGGCGACTTCGACGGCGACGGCCTCGCGGACGTGGCCACCGGCACCTCGGGCAAGGTCACCATCAGGTACGGCACGCGCGGACCCTCCTACGTCTCCCGCACCGCCCACTTCACCCCCGGCCAGGGCGGCGTGCCGGGCCTCGGCACCGGCCACGGCTTCGGCGACGCGCTGACCACCTCCGACTTCAACCGCGACGGCTACACCGACCTCGCCGCCGGCGCACCCCAGACCACCCTCGACGGCGCGGCCGTGCACGGCGGCGCCGCGATCGTCCTGTACGGCTCCCGCCGCGGCCTCACCGCCACCCGCGCACTCAAGCTCAGCGAGAACACCCCCGGCGTGACCGGCTTCAGCCAGCACAGCCGCCTGTTCGGCGCCGCACTCGCCGCCGGTGACGTGACCGGCGACGGCTACCCCGACCTCGTCGTCACCGCCCCCTCCGGACGCCCCGGCTTCGACATCGGCGGCGCCGTCCACCTGTTCAAGGGCTCGGCCAAGGGCGTCACCCTCGCCGGCGACACCATGGTCACCAGCGGGAACGTGGACGGGCGCGTGATGAACATCCAGGACTGCTCGGGCGGCGCGCAGGGGGCGAACGACACGTCCAAGACCGGGATGTGCACCCGCGAGGCCTTCGGGTGGTCCGTACGGGCCGGGCGCTTCTACGGCGGCAAGTACGCCGACGTGGCCATCGCCTACGGCGGCGGCAGGCTCGTGGTGCTGCGCGGCGGGCCCGGCGGCATCTCCCGCGGCCGGATCACCAAGGTCGCCGTGCCCGGACTGCTGCCCGCCACCGCCGGGGCCCTGGCCGCCGGCGACATCGACGAGGACGGCCGCTCGGACCTCGTGGCCGCCACGAAGGGCGAGGTCGTGGTGCTGCGCGGCTCGGCCGGCGGGCTGCGTGAGTCGCAGCGCCTGGCGGTGGCCGGGGCGACGGTGGCGCTGATCGACGTGGACGGCGACTCGTCGCCGGAGCTCGCGGTGGCGAAGGGGGCGGCGGTGCAGGTCCACTGGTTCAGGGGCGGCAAAGCCCGCAGCTTCCCGATCTCCGGCACCCTGATCGCCCGCTAGGCCCCTGCCAGGCCGCGCGCCCGGCTCACCGCCGGCCGGCCCTCCCCTGCTCGCCCCTCCCTACCCGGCTCTCACTTACCTCGCTCGCCCCCGCCCGGCTCTCACCTGCCCGGCTCGCCCCAGCCCGGCTTTCCCCCGCACGGCTCTCCGAGGCTGCTCGTCTCGCCTCCGCCATCCCCGGCTCATGCCGTACAGCCCAGTCGGCCAGCGCCGACAACGGCCCCAGCAACGACACCCCCAGCTCCGTCAGCCCGTACTCCACCCCCGGCGGCACCGTCGGATGCACCCGCCGCCACACCAGCCCGTCATCCTCCAGCCCCCGCAACGTCCGCGTGAGCATCCGCTGGCTGATCCCCTCGATGGCCCGGTGCAACTCGTTGTACCGATGCGCCCGCCCACCCAGCAGGATCACCACCAGCATGCTCCACTTGTCGCCAACCCGGCGGAACACCTCACTCGCCGGACACGCCGCCAGCTCGTCCATCGGCACCGGTCGCGGCAACTCGTGAGCGAGCACGGAGGGCACACGCGTGTTCGTATCGGACATGAAACTGCCTTCTTCCCGCTTCCGCTGCCGTCTCGCACGATGGGTGCCGTGCCCAAGAACGTAGTCATCAGCGGCGGCACCAGCGGCATGGGCCGCGCGACCGCCCTCGAACGCCTCGGCCGCGGCGACACGGTCACGGTGATCGGATCATCGCCCAGCACCCTGCCCCCGCACCCCAACCTGCACGCCCTCCAGGCGGACCTGTCGTCGGTCGCCGAGGTGGAACGCGTCGTCACCCACCTCTCAGAACACTACGACGCCATCGACGCCCTCGCCCTGTTCGCCAACCGCCCCATGCCCCGGCGCCGCCAGACGCCCGACGGCCTGGAGTACACCTTCGCCCTGTACTACCTGAGCCGCCATCTGCTCAGCCACCGCCTCGCACCCCTGCTCGACGCCGCCCCGCACCCCGTGATCGTCAACGTGGCGGGCGTCGGCACCACGGCGGGCCGCATCCACTGGGACGACCCCCAGCTCACCCGCGGCTACGGCCAGGTCCGCGCCCAGCTCCAGGCGGGCCGCGCCAACGACCTGCTGGGTGTCGACTTCGCCGCCCGCTCGTCGAGCAAGGCCCGCTACGTGCTCTACCACCCCGGCTTCACCCGCAGCGGCGTCGACAACCACCCGTCACCCATGGTGCGAGCCTCCCTCAGGCTCCTGGGCCGGCTCTTCGCCCGCCCTGTGGCAGCCTCGGCCAGCCCGATCGTCGAGTGGATCGACCACCCGCCCACGACGCCCCTCACCGCCGTCGACCGCGGCAAGGAACTGGACCTCTCGCTCAAAACCCTCGACCTTGACGATGCGGCTCGCCTGGCGGCCTATACCGAGAAACTTCTGAGCGACATCGGGGGATGACACGAGACCCGCGCTCAGCCAGTCCCCTGCCGACTGCCCTGATCCCGGATTCCGCCGAGCACGGTGTCAAGGATCCGATCGAACTCCTCCACGGACCCGAAACCTGACTGCAGGGAGGCGAGCGCCGCCATCGTCGGATACGTGGTGGCGTTGATCGCGGGCATGTCGGATCCACCGCTGACGACCGCCAGCAGATACCCGTTGAGGAAACCGAACACCGTCAGCGGCGCATCGGCGATCACCTGGTCGGGCAGGCCGGCCTCACGCATCGCGCTGACCAGTCGTTCCAGGGCGGCGAGGGCCACCGGCGAGGTCTGGGCACGCGTGGCCAGCAGCGGGAACACCCGGGGGTGCCGGTAGGCCATCTGCCGGTAGGCGTGCGCCGTGCGGCGGGCGATCTCCTCCCAGCCTTGGGGCGCGTCGTCCGCGGCGACCTCCACCTCGGCGAGCACGGCCTCGGACATCGCATCCAGCAGCGCCGCCTTGCCCTTGATGTGGTGATAGATCGACATCGGATCCACCCCGAGATCCTCCGCGAGCCGCCGTACCCCGAAGCGCTCGAGGCCGTCGCGGTCGACGAGCGCGACGGCGGCGGCGGCGATGCGCTCGCGGTCGAGCCCCGCCGAGGTGCCCTGCGCGCGTCTGGCCATGTCCGTTCCTCCCGAACGCCAAACCTACACCGTAGAATATGCTCACAGGACAAACCTACACCGTAGGTTTGAAGCGGCGTCAGACACGTGCGATGCGCTCCGGTCCGACCCGGCCCTCCACACCCTGAGGAGCACCCGATGAGACCCCTGGAACTCCTGCTGTCGGCCGTCAACCTGCTGGGACTCGCGATCGTGACGCTCCCCCGGCTGCGCACGCGGCGCCTTCCAGGCTTGGCGGTGATGCCCGCCGCGCTGCTCCTGGCGACAGCACAGGTCCTCGTCGAAGGCCCGCGCTGGCAGACGGCTCCGGCCTACGCGCTGACCGCCGTCCTCTTCCTGACCTGGCTGAAGCGCCTGGTCCGGCCGAGCGCCAAGCACGTCAACCGGCTGGGCGCCGGACTCGGCGCGCTGGCAGCCCTCGCCACCGTCCTCCTTGCGACGGTGATGCCCGTGTTCCGCTTCCCCGAGCCGACCGGACCGTATGCGGTCGGCACCACGACCTACCACTGGGCAGACCCAGGCCGCCCGGAGCTGTTCACCGACAGCCCCGATGACCACCGGGAGCTCATGGCGCAGGTCTGGTACCCCGCCGAGCCCCAGCCCTCCGCACCACGCGCCCCCTACATCCAGGACGCCGACGTGGTGACGCCGGCGATGGCGCGCCTGGCCGGCTTCCCCGAACTCGTCTTCAGCCAGCTCGGTGACGTGACCTCCCACGCCGTCGCGTCCGCCCGCGTGGCCGCCGACCACCCCCGCTACCCGGTGCTCATCTCCCTCACCGGACTCGGCGGGTTCCGCGCCGCGAGCACCTTCCAGATCCAGGAGCTCGTCTCGCACGGCTACGTGGTCGTCGGGCTCGACCAGCCGGGCGCCGCCGCCATGACACGTTTCCCCGACGGGCGGGAGATTCCCGGGTGGCCCAGGGACGAGATCTACCCGCTGATCCGCCAGAGCTGGACACCGCGCCCTAACGCGCCAACCCTCCAGGGGGAGGCGCTTCCCGACGGGATCATCCCGTACTTCGCGCAGGACGTCAGCCTCGCGCTCGACCACCTCACGAAGCTGAACGAGGCCGCTCCCGACGGCATCCTGACCGGCCGCCTCGACCTCGAACGCGCCGGCGTCTTCGGGATCTCCTGGGGCGGCGCGACCGCAGCCGAGGCCTGCGCGAACGACCCGCGCCTCAAGGCATGCCTCATCATGGACGTCCAGATGACGGCCCACGTCGTCAAGGCCGGCCTCCGACAGCCGACCCTCTTCATGACCCGCGATGCCGCGACCTTCCGCCTCGAACGGGAACGCAGCGGCGGCTGGCCGGAGGAGGAGATCTCCGGGACCATCGACACCATGACCGACGTGCACCGGCGCCTACCGGGCGCCGGCTACTACGTGGAGATCCCCGGCTTGTTCCACGTCGACTTCACCGACGTCCCGGCCTGGTCACCGATGACACCGCAGCTTGGCCTCAACGGGACGATCGACGCGCGGCGAGCACACGACATCATCAACGCGTACTCGCTCGCGTTCTTCGACAAGCATCTCGTGGGACGATCACCGTCACTGCTGGAAGGACCATCGAGCCGCTTCCCAGAGGCGCGGTTGCTCTACACCTCACCAGAGGTCAGCCCGACCGGACAGGAGACTCCCGTCCCTCCCGGCGCAAGGTTGCGTAGCCAATCAAATTCTTGGTGACCCTGATCAACGATTACAGCGCTGACCAGAGTCTTGATCGGATTCTGGAGATCCGAACATGACCGACGGTGCTCCCCACCCCGGAACCTCAGCCGCTTCACCTGGGGCCTCATCAACGGCCGTCCTTGAGGTGCACGACTACCAGCGTCACTCCGACCTTGCGAGCGGTCCTGCTCCAACTTCACCTCGCCGGACGGTGGCCATACCACGAAACGCACATGTGGTGGATGCGGGTCGTTGGCGGCCAAGCCTGGTAGACCCACCTAGCAGCAGGCGCCTTCCCCGACTGCTTACAGGGAGGGAAAGCCCACCTCGGCTGCGAGTTCAGGAGTGAAGAGAACCATGACGTCGTCGGTGCCCAGGGTGAAGTCCCCGGAGGGTGGCCATGCAGCTGGACGCCCTGCGGCTATCCACACGGCCTTTTCCCGCGCACCCAACCGGATCGCGTACGGCACCCGAGGACAGGAAGGAGAGTCTTGGCCCCAAGCGATCTCGACGCGAGTCAACTTCCTGCCGACCACACCCGACCAGCACGGATGATCGGTTACATCTACCGCGGCCGAACCGCCCTGTTCGCCGATCATCCGTAGGTGGGCGGTCATCGGCTCACGATAGACCTCAAGCCCGTAGTGGTCGAAGCTGCTGCCCCACACTGCGGAGTAACAACCGTCGTCGGTATGCAGTTCCACGCCCATGGTGGGCTCGTGCCACGTTCCGCAGTCCCACTCATCGACGTCGAGGCCGCTCTCCCCTGCCATCAGGGGGTAGTAGACAACCCTTCGGATGTGACTGCCTCGAAGTGAAGCAGCCGTACGTTCGTACTTCTCAGCAGTCAACACCCCTACAGCATCGTTCGACGCAGGCGACCTGAGCCATCACATTTTCGCGGGCTCCTCGACGAGCAGGCCGGACGTACGGTTCCAGCAAACGTCCGTTGCGGGCGAAGCTTGCAAGGTATCCGTCCATAACGGTGACGCCCCTCGCCGTCTACCGCGGATTCTGCTAACTGATAGGCCACAGGCGGTCCGCCCCGGGCCCTGTAGAGCAAGGTTCTCGCCGTCGCTACCTTGCGTGACCGGACGTCGTTGCCGAATCACTCAGGACAAGCTCGGCCATCCGCACCAAACGACTCAGGTACGCACGCTCTTCCTTATGCCCGATCCTCGAAAGCAGCGCCCGTAGATCTCGGGCACATTCCCTAAGAACTCGAAGCCGGTCCACGTCCAGGACGCCGTGCCCACTCCCGACGTAGCTGGTCAAGCACCCTGCCATGTAGAGATCCAGCAGCATGACCGGCTGTCCGTGGATCTCCACATCACGCAGATCATCGGGGCAACACTGCGCCCTGTGCTCCCCCACAGCACCGAGACCTCGTTGAAGATCTCTCGGTTCACTCACCGGCAGGCGCGATGCCTACCGGGCAGCTGACTCCGGTCCCTCCGATCCCGCAGTAGCCGCCGGGGTTCTTGAACAAGTACTGCTGGTGATAATCCTCCGCGAAGTAGAACGGCCCCGCCGCCGCGATCTCCGTCGTGATGTCCTTGTACCCCGCCGCGCCCAGCACCTTCGCGTAGGCGTCACGCGAAGCCAGCGCCGACTTCTCCTGCTCGGGCGAGTGGAAGTAGATCGACGACCGGTACTGCGTGCCCACGTCGTTGCCCTGCCGCATCCCCTGCGTCGGGTCGTGCGCCTCCCAGAACACGCGCAGCAGTTCCTCGTACGACACCTTGGCCGGGTCGAACACCACCCTGACCACCTCGGTGTGCCCGGTCCGCCCGCTGCACACCTCTTCGTACGTCGGGTTGGGGGTGTACCCGCCCTGGTAGCCGACCGCGGTGGTCACCACGCCCGGGGTCTGCCAGAACTTGCGCTCGGCGCCCCAGAAGCAGCCCAGCCCGAAGTCGGCGATCTCCACGCCTTCGGGGTACGGCGGAGCCAGCGGGGCGTCGAGCACCGCGTGCCGCGCGGGCACCGGCATCTCGTCTGAGCGCCCCGGAAGAGCGTCGGAAGGGGAGACCATCGAGGTCTTGTTCGTGCCGAAAAGCCAGCCCATGCCATCAGCTTACGTCACCGGATGCTGAAGCAGCGCTTAACTGTCCGGATATCAAGACTTATTTGTCATTAAGCTGGTAACCAGCGAAAATGTTCTTCATGCCTGACTATCGCCGTGGGGTGCTCTTCGGAATCGCGGCCTACGCCATGTGGGGGCTCTTCCCCCTCTACTGGCCGCTGCTCAAGCCGTCCGAGCCGCTCGAGATCCTCGCGCATCGCATGGCGTGGTCGCTGGTGGCGGTGGTGGCCATCCTCGCCATCCGGCGGCACTGGTCGTGGTTCCGAGGGCTGGTCAAGCAGCCGAAGACGATGGGGCTGCTCGCGCTCGCGGCGGTCCTTGTCTCACTCAACTGGCTGACCTACATCCACGCCGTCAACAGCGGCCAGGTGGTGGAAAGCGCCCTCGGCTACTTCATCAACCCCCTCGTCAGCGTGCTCTTCGGCGTCCTGCTGCTCAAGGAGCGGCTGCGGAACCTGCAGTGGGTGGCCGTCGGCTTCGGCGCCCTCGCCGTCGTCGTGCTCGCGGTCGGGTACGGCAGGCCGCCGTGGATCGCCCTCATCCTGGCGGTGAGCTTCGGCGTCTACGGTCTGGTCAAGAAGAAGGCCAACGTGGGCGCCGCCGAGAGCCTCACCATCGAGACGCTCGTACTGCTCGCCCCGGCGCTGGCCTACCTCGTCTACCTCGAGACGCAGGGCACCGCGACCTTCGGCCACAGCACCCCGTGGCACGCGCTCCTGCTCGCCGGCGCGGGCGTGATCACCGCGGTGCCGCTGATGTGCTTCACCTCGGCCGCGATCCGGGTGCCCCTGAGCACGATCGGGCTGCTGCAGTACATCGCGCCGATCCTGCAGTTCCTGGTGGGCGTGCTGATCGCCAAGGAGACGATGCCCGTGAGCCGGTGGCTCGGGTTCTCTATCGTGTGGCTGGCGTTGGCGATCTTCAGCTACGACAGCCTGCGTACGGCACGGCGGGCGCGCAAGGCTCTGGCGGAGGGGCCCGGCCTCGTCGCGTCACGATGATCACCGGGATCTACGCGGGGGATGTGCAGGTGTTCCGGTTCTACCGGGACGGCGTGGTCCTCGACGCCCTTGTACGGCCGGCACCGGGCGTGGCGGAGGGCGAGGCGATCGCCCGATGGCTGGTGCCGGAGGCCGCGACGCCAGGGCGCGGCATCCACGTGGCGCGGTACGAGGTGAGGGGCGGGGTACTGCGCTTCACGACGCGCGGCCACCTGCGGGACGAGGTGGTGGAGGTGGAGGCACGCGTGGGCCGCGACCACCTGACGGTCACCCGCCGCGACGGCGGCCGCCGCACGACCGGCCTGCGTTTCGAGCGCATCCACAGCGGGAGTGGCGGCACTCGCTGACGCCCCAGGACGCCCGAGGCCTCAAGCACGATGCCCCGGGACGCCCGTGGCCACGAGCACAGCGCGACCCCGAGGCCTCAAGCCCGCCGCCCAGCGGCACCCGTGTCCTCAAGCACGGCGCGGCGGCCGCCTGCAACTGCCGTGCCGCGCCTGCTCGCGCCCAGTGGCACCCTGTGGCCTTGAGCCGGACACCCGGCAGCCCACGGCGGCACGTCGGCGCACAACACGGTCCGGCGAGCCCGAGGCGGCACGGCAAGCGAGCCATGGCCAGCGCGAGCCAGCGAGCCCCACGGCCTGGTGAGCCCCCGCGCGAACGGAAGCCCACCCGGTCACCCGTCAGCCCGAGCGTTCCACCACGTAGTCGCACAGCGCGAGGAACGCCTCCCGGGCCGGAATGTCCGGCAAAGCCGACAGGTCGTTGCGCGCCCGGTCCACCCATGCGTTGAGCTCGGCCCGTGCCTCAGCCATCGCCGTGGACGCCCGAAGCAGCGTGAGAGCCTCCTCCAGGTCCTCGTCGGCCACGGGCCCCGACAGGAGCTCCTTCAGCCGCGACGGCTCGCTGGAGCGCAGCACGTACAGCACCGGCAGCGTGCGGATGCCCTCGCGCAGGTCGGTGCCGGGCGTCTTGCCCGACTGCGACGACGTGGAGGCCACGTCGAGCAGGTCGTCGCCGAGCTGCCACGCGACGCCGATGGCCTCGCAGGCGCGGCTGATGCGCTCCTCGACGTCGGAGGGGGCACCGGCCAGCAGGGCGCCGAAGCGGCCGGAGGCGGCGATCAGGGAGCCGGTCTTGTCGGCCAGCACGTTGATGTAGTGGGAGACCGCGTCCTCACCGGGCCGCACGCCGATGGTCTCGTGGATCTGCCCCTGGACCAGGCGGGAGAAGGTCTGCGCCTGGATGCGGATGAGCGCGGGCCCGAGGTCGGCGAGGATCTCCGAGGCCTGGGCGAACAGGTAGTCGCCGGTCAGGATGGCGACGGTGTTGCCGAAGCGGGTGTTGGCCGACTCCGAGCCCCGCCGTACGGTCGCCTCGTCCATGACGTCGTCGTGGTAGAGCGAGCCGAGGTGGGTGAGCTCGATGACCACGGCGCCGGGCACGACGCCCGGCGCCGACGGGTCTCCGAACTGGGCGGCGAGCAGCACCATGAGGGTGCGGAAACGCTTGCCGCCTGCTTCGATGAGGTGCTTGGAGGCCTCGGTGACGAAGGCGTCCTCGGTCTCGACAGAGGACCGCAGGAGCTTCTCGACCGAGGCCATCCCGGTGGACAGATCCTGCGCCAACCTCTCGTCGACGATCGGAAGGTCAACCACGGGTGGCGCAGCCATCTAAATCCCCCTACTTCACCGGATGAACAGGCCAGAGGCCGCATCTCTGGCGATGTCCAGAATAGGCTGCGGGAAAACACCCGCGATAACCGTCACTGCCATCGCCACACCGATTACGAACTGCAGGCTGAACGAAGGGGCCACCACGGTGGGCCCGTCGGCCGCCGGCTCGCTGAAGAACATCAGCACGATGACGCGCACGTAGAAGAAGGCGGCGATCGCCGAGGCGATCACACCCACCACCACGATGCCGGCCATCCAGCCGCCCAGCGAGTCGCCCGCCTCGTTGCCGCTGCCCAGGGCTGCGGCGAACACGGCGTACTTGCCGAAGAACCCGCTGGTCAGCGGGATGCCCGCGAACGCCAGCAGGAAGAAGGCGAACGTGCCCGCCAGCAGCGGCGAACGCTTGCCCAGTCCGGCCCAGCGCGACAGGTGACCCGCCTCGCCGCCCGCGTCGCGCACCATGGTGACCACCGCGAAGGCGCCGACCGTGGTGAAGCCGTAGACCAGCAGGTAGAACAGGATCGCCGACAACGACTTGGCGTTGCCGTCGGGCGCGTCGTAGGTGGCCAGCACGCCGATCAGCAGGAAGCCCGCGTGAGCGATCGAGGAGTAGGCCAGCATGCGCTTGATCTCGGTCTGCGTGATCGCCAGGACCGCGCCGACGAGCATCGTGAGCGCCGCGACGCCCCACATGACCGGGCGCCAGTCCCAGTCCATGTTGCCCAGCGCGACCCAGAACACCCGCAGCACCGCGCCAACGGCCGCGACGAGCACGCCGGAGGCCATCAGGGCCGTGATGGGCGTGGGCGCGCCCTGGTAGACGTCGGGCTTCCAGGCCTGGAACGGAGCCGCACCGATCTTAAACATCAGGCCGACGCCGAGCAGCGCCAGACCGACGAGCAGGAGCGGGTCGAGCAGCGCGCCCGTCGAGAGGGCGGTGCTGATCTTGGCGAGCTCGACGGAACCGGCGTAGCCGTAGACCAGCGCGGTGCCGTACAGGAAGAACGCCGACGAGAAGGCGCCCAGCAGGAAGTACTTCAGCGACGCCTCCTGCGAGAGCAGGCGGCGACGGCGGGCCAGGCCGCACATGAGGTACAGCGGCAGCGACATGACCTCGAGCGCCACGAACATGACCAGCAGGTCGTTGGAGGCGGGGAAGAGCATCATGCCGCCGACGGCGAAGAGCACCAGCGGGTAGATCTCGGTGTGGGCGAAGCCCTCGCGCTCGGCCTCCTCCTCGTCGGAGGAGCCGGGTACGGCTGCCGCCGAGGCCACGAAGTGGTCCTCGTCGTTGATCAGCAACACTGAGACGAACGCCAGGACGATGATGACGCCCCAGATGAACAGCGCCGGGCCGTCGACCGCCACCGCGCCCATGGCGACGGCGGCCTTCGGGACGCCGGCCATGGTCTGGATGATGACCAGCGCGAACGCGCCGATCAGGCCGAGCAGGGTGAGCGGCAGGTGGATGGACCTGCGCAGGTAGCGAGGCGCGAAGGCCTCGACGAGTACGCCGAGCACGGCCGCGCCGAAGATCAGCAGCAGCGGCGCGAGCGTGCCGTACTCGATGGTAGGTGCCGGAATCTGGTTCACTCGCCCGCACCCTTCTCAGCGACAGCGGGATTGTCGACCTTGACGTTGACCAGGGTGTCGGTCACCGCAGGCTTGATGATGTCGAGCAGCGGCTTGGGGAAGAAGCCGAAGCCGATGATCAGCGCCAGCAGCGGGGCGACGACCCACAGTTCGCGCTTGCTCAGGTCCTTCATGCCCGACACCGACTCGGCGGTGGGGCCGTGCAGCGTGCGCTGGACCATCCACAGGATGTAGACGGCGGCCAGGATGACCGCGACCGCGGAGACGATCGCCGCCACCGCCAGCGCGCCGCTGCCGAACGCGGTGCTGGAGTAGGTGCCGATCATGACCATGAACTCGCTGACGAAGGACGACAGTCCCGGCAGCGACAGTCCGGCCAGGCCGGCGATGAAGAACGCCCCGGCCAGCAGCGGCGCCACCTTCTGCACGCCGCCGTAGTCGGCGATGTACGGCGAGCCGCGGCGGGCGATGAGGAAGCCCGCGGCCAGGAAGAGCATGCCGGTCGCGAAGCCGTGGTTGACCATGTAGAGGGTCGCGCCCTCCTGTGCGGTCTGCGACATCGCGAAGACGCCCATGGCGATGAAGCCGAAGTGCGAGATCGAGGTGTAGGCGATCAGGCGCTTCATGTCGGTCTGGCCGATCGCCACGATGGCGCCGTAGATGATGCCCACCACCGACAGCACGATCACCAGCGGCGTGGCCCACTTGGAGGCTTCGGGGAACAGCTCGAGGCAGAAGCGGAGCATGCCGTAGGTGCCGACCTTGTCGAGCACGCCGACCAGCAGGACCGCCGCGCCGGCCGGAGCCTGCGCGGCCGCGTCGGGCAGCCAGGTGTGGAACGGCACCAGCGGCGCCTTGATCGCGAAGGCGATGAAGAAGCCCGCGAACAGCCACTTGGCGGTGCCGGAGTCGATCGTCTGGGTCTTCAGCGCCTCGATGATGTCGGGGAACATGAAGGTGCCGTTGGCGAACAGCGGCTGTCCGTCGCCGCCGACCCAGCTGGTGGTGACCACGTAGAGGCCGATGACCGCGACCAGCATGAGCAGGCCGCCGAACAGGGAGTACAGCAGGAACTTGATGGCGGCGTAGGAACGCTGCGCCCCGCCGTACGACCCGATCATGAAGTACATCGGGATCAGCATGGCTTCGAAGAAGACGTAGAACAGGAAGATGTCGGTGGCCGCGAAGACCCCGATCATCATCGCCAGCAGCGCCAGCATGAGGGCGAAGTACGTCTTCACCGAGTACTTGGCGTGCGGCGCGTCCGCGTCGTGCCACGAGGCCGCGATCACGATCGGGGTGAGCACCGCGGTCAGCCCGATGAGGACCAGCGCGATGCCGTCGACGCCGAGGCCGAACTTCACGCCGAAGGCGGGGATCCAGTCAGCCTCGAAGACGAACTGGAAGCGCTCGCCACCCGGCTTGAACTGGAAGGCCATGACCAGGGTGAGGGCCAGCACGACCAGGGAGGTCGCCAGGGTGAGCCACTTGGCCCAGGACTTGGGCCCCGCACCCACAACCACGGCGCCCACCACAGGCACCGCGATCAGCAGTGGTAGCCAGAGTGACGTCATCACAGGTTCCCAACGAGGAGCAGGGCGCCGGTCAGGAGGGCGGCACCGAACAGGATGGACAGCGCATAGCTTCTCGCGAATCCGGTCTGGACCTTGCGGAGCCTGCCGGACGAGCCGCCGATCGTCGCGGCCAGTCCGTTGACCAGGCCGTCGATGCCGCGGTTGTCGAAGAACACCGCGAGGCGGGTCAGCCACTGGCCGGGGCGCATGAACAGCGACTCGTTGAGCGCGTCGCCGTACAGGTCACGACGGGCGAAGGTGGTGAGGAACGAACCGCGCGGGGCGGTGACCGGGACCTCGGCCCTGCCGTACTTGAACCAGGCGATGACGACGCCCACGGCGACCAGCGCCAGGGTGATCAGGCCGGGGCCGGAGACGATGTGGAAGACCGGCTCCTCCGCGGCCGCGCCCACCGCCGGCACGAGCCAGTTGTAGAGCGTGTTGTTCAGCACCAGGAACGCGCCGAGGAAGATTGCGCCGATCGACAGGATGATCAGCGGAATCGTCATGACCGCCGGCGACTCGTGCGGGTGGGCGTCCTTGTCCCAGCGCGCCTTGCCGAAGAAGGTCATGAAGATCATGCGCGACATGTAGAAGCCGGTCAGACCGGCGCCGGCGACCGCGAGCCAGCCCATGACCGGGTTGTGCTCGAGGGCGGTCTCGATGATGCCGTCCTTCGTGAAGAAGCCGGACATCAGCGGGAAGCCGATGATCGCGAGATAGCCGATGATGAAGGTGATCGCGGTGATCTTCATCTTGGGGAACAGCCCGCCGTACTTGCGCATGTCGACTTCGTCGTTCATGGCGTGCATGACAGAACCGGCGCCGAGGAACATGTCGGCCTTGAAGAAGCCGTGCGTGATCAGGTGACCGATCGCGAACGCGTAGCCGACGGGCCCGAAGGCCGCGCCCAGCATCATGTAGCCGATCTGCGACATCGTCGAGCCCGCGAGGCCCTTCTTGATGTCGTCCTTCGCGCAACCGATGATCGCACCGGCGAGCAGCGTGGCAGTGCCGACGATGCCGGCGACCAGCGCCGCGGTGGAGTCGACCGGGAAGAAGAACGCACCGGAGCGGACCACGAGGTAGACACCGGCGGTGACCATGGTCGCGGCGTGGATGAGGGCCGAGACCGGGGTCGGGCCCTCCATCGCGTCGAGCAACCAGGACTGCAGCGGGAGCTGGGCGGACTTGCCGCACGCACCCAGGAGCAGCAGCAGGCCGATCGCGGTGGCGGTGCCGTTCTGCTCGATGGTCGCCTCGCCCAGCTTGGCGAACGACAGCGTGCCGAACGTGGTCCACATCACGAACATGCCGACCAGGAGGCCGAAGTCACCGACGCGGTTGACGATGAAGGCCTTCTTGGCCGCGACCGCGGCCGACGGCTTGAAGTACCAGAACCCGATCAGCAGGTAGGACGCGAGACCCACGCCCTCCCAGCCGATGAACAGCCCGACGTAGTTGTCGGCCAGCACCAGCAGGAGCATCGCCGCGACGAACAGGTTCAGGTAGGCGAAGAACCGCCGCCGCTCCGGGTCGTGCGACATGTAGCCGATCGAGTAGATGTGGATCAGCGATCCGACACCCGTGATCAGCAGCGCGAAGCTGACCGACAGCGGGTCGATCAGCAGGCCCATGTCGACCATGCCCGGAATGAACTCGTACAGGTGCACGCTCTGGCGCCGCGAGGCATCGTCGAGGCCGAGCAGCTGGACGAGGGCGAGCACGGCCACCACGAAGGAGCCCAGTGACATGGCGACACCGAGCAGGTGTCCCCACTTGTTGGTACGGCGACCGCCGATGAGCAGGATCGCCGCGCCGATCAGCGGCAGGACGATCATCAGCCACGAGACCCCGATCGCCCCACCGGCGTTCGGAATGATCTCTACAGGATTTTCCACCGGTCGCCCCTCAGTACTTCAGCAGGTTCGCGTCGTCGACAGACGCGGACCTGCGGGTCCGGAAGATCGTCACAATGATCGCCAGGCCGATGACAACCTCGGCCGCGGCCACCACCATCACGAAGAAGGCGATGATCTGGCCGTCGAGGTTGCCCCACTGGCGGGCGAAGGTGACGAACGCAAGGTTGCACGCGTTGAGCATGAGCTCGACGCACATGAACACCACGATCGCGTTGCGCCGGATCAGCACGCCGACAGCGCCGATCACGAAGAGGATCGCGGAAAGGACCAGATACTCGGTCGTCACTTGGAGTCCTCCTCAGCGGCGGAGCTCTCCGCGTCGAGCTCGCGCTTGACGCGGGCCGTCTCGGCGAACTCCGGCTCGGCCGCGTGGCGGATCGCCTCGGCCAGCTCCGGGTCGGCGGGCAGGTGCCCGTCTTCCACGTCGTGGCGGGCGATGGTGCGGTTGACCGACAGCTCGGAGAGGGTGCCGTCGGGCAGGCGCGCCGGCATGTCGATGGCGTTGTTGCGGGCGTAGGTGCCGGGGCCGGGCAGCGGCGACGGGTCGTTGCCGTCGAGGAAGCGGGCGCGGGCCAGCTCCTTCTGCGAAGGCCGGGAGCGCAGCTTCTCGCGGTGCGCCAGCACCATCGCGCCGAGCGCGGCGGTGATCAGCAGCGCCGAGGTCACCTCGAAGGCGAACACGTGGCGCGTGAAGATCAGCCTGGCCAGCGAGCCGACCGCTCCGCCGTTCTCCTGGTAGAGCGCGCCGAGCCCGGAGGGCGCGGTGAAGACCGCGTTGCCGAAGGCCAGCACCAGCAGGACCGCGAAGCCCAGGCCGGCGACGGCCGCCCAGAAGCGCTGCCCCTTGAGGGTCTCGACGAGGGAGTCCGCGGAATCGACACCGACCAGCATGAGCACGAACAGGAAGAGCATCATGATGGCGCCGGTGTAGACGATGATCTGCACAGCGGCCAGGAACGGCGCCTCCTGCACGGCGTAGAGCGCCGCCAGGCAGAGCATCACCGTGCCGAGCATCAGCGCGGAGTACACCGCCTTGCGGTTGAACACCATGCCGAGAGCAGCACCGACGGAGACGACGGCGAGCACCCAGAATGTGACTTGCTCACCCATTGGTACGTCCCAGCCGGTAGTAGTCCTCTTCGGTCTCGCCGAGACGCATCGGATGCGGAGGCTGCTCCATACCGGGAGTGAGGTCCGCGAGGAGCATCTCCTTGGTGTAGATCAGGCTCTCACGCGAGGTGTCGGCGAGTTCGTACTCGTTGGTCATGGTCAGCGCCCGAGTCGGGCAAGCCTCGATGCACAGGCCGCACAGGATGCACCGCAGATAGTTGATCTGGTAGGTGCGCCCATAGCGCTCACCGGGAGAGAACCGCTCCTCCTCGGTGTTGTCCGCGCCCTCGACATAGATCGCGTCAGCCGGACACGCCCACGCGCACAGCTCGCAACCGACACACTTCTCGAGCCCGTCAGGCCAGCGGTTGAGCTGGTGCCTACCGTGGAAGCGAGGAGCCGTGGGCTTCTTCTCCTCCGGGTAGTTCGTCGTGACGGGCTTCTTGAACATGTGGTGGAAGGTGACCCCGAAGCCCTTGATGGGGTTCAGCCAGTCAGTTGCTCCCACTGGACACCTCCTTGCGGGTGACGCCGTGGTAGTGCGGCAGGTCGAGCGGCGGAACCGGGAATCCGCCGGCATCCGGCTCGCTCCTGAGGGTTTCGTACTCCTCGTCGACCTCGGTCTTCTTGACTTCCTTGCGGCGCTGGCTGACCGTGTCGAAGCGGGCCCAGATGGCCAGGCCGGCGATGAGGATGATCGCCGTGATGCCGACCGCCCAGTACCAGTCGCCGGTGCCCATGTCCTGACCGCGGACGGTCTGGATGCCGGCCACCAGGAGCAGCCAGGCCAGGTTGAGCGGGATCAGGACCTTCCAGCCCAGCGCCATCAGCTGGTCGTAGCGCACTCGCGGAAGCGAGGCGCGCACCCAGACCACGAAGCTGAAGGCGAGCACGAACTTGATGAAGAACCAGAGGAAGCCCCAGTAGCCGTCGTCGGGCAGGAACCCGACCGGCGAGTGCCAGCCGCCCAGGAAGAGCGTGACCGCGATGCCGGCGGCGGTGAAGGTGTGGAGGTACTCGCCCATCATGATGAGCGCGAACTTCAGCGACGAGGAGTACTCGGTCTGGAAGCCGCCGACGAGCTCGCCCTCACCCTCGGGCAGGTCGAACGGGATGCGCGCGGCCTCGCCGAACATGCAGACCACGTAGATCAGGAACGACGGCAGCAGCAGGATCACGTACCACAGGTCGCCCTGCGCGCCGACGATCTCGGAGGTCGACAGCGTGCCCGCGAAGAGGAAGACGCCCACGAAGGACAACCCCATCGCGATCTCGTAGGAGACCACCTGGGCCGCCGACCGCAGTCCGCCGAGCAGGGCGTACGGCGAGCGGGACGACCATCCGGCCAGCACCACGCCGTAGACCGAGATGGCGCCCATGGCCAGCATGAACAGCACCGCGACCGGCAGGTCGAGCAGCTGCAGCGGCGTCTCGACGCCGAACAGGTTGACCATGCCGGCGAACGGGGTGATGGAGAAGGCCAGGAACGCCGGGATCACCATGATCACTGGCGCCAGCAGGTAGAGCACCTTGTCGACGGTGTTCGGGAAGAGGTCTTCCTTCAGACCCATCTTCAGACCGTCGGCCACCGACTGCAGCAGACCGA
This sequence comes from Nonomuraea sp. NPDC050663, assembly GCF_044456985.1. Lineage (NCBI taxonomy): Bacteria > Bacillati > Actinomycetota > Actinomycetes > Streptosporangiales > Streptosporangiaceae > Nonomuraea > Nonomuraea sp. NPDC050663. Next base: position 303,808 of record NZ_JBITGL010000008.1, on the reverse strand, counting down.
ACTTGCCGGCCCGGTTGGGGCCGTAGCGGTGCTGCATGCGGGAGATGAGCTTGCGCTCGTACCAGACGCCGAACAGGATGCCGAGCATCACCAGGACGAAGAAGAAGAGCGTCTTGACGATGGTGATCCAGAGCGGATCCTTCCCGAAATCGGAAAGGGTCGGATCAGTTGCCAGGTGGATCATGAAGCGCTCCCGATAGTGACGATGTCACCGGAGGCGGCTCCCAGGACGGAAGAACCGCCGGAGTTGGCCGGCACCCACACGACGCGGTCAGGCAGATCGGCGATCCTGACCGGCAGGGTCACACTCTGCCCGAGCCCACCGACAGTTCCGGCGACCACCAGCTTGTCGCCCTCGGAGACGCCGACTTCTGCGGCGGTCGACTCGGACAGCAGGGCCTCCGCCGGACGGGCGGTCCCCGCCAGGTACGGCTCGCCGTCCTGCAGCCGACCCCCGTCGAGCATGAGGTGCCAGCTGGCCAGCAGCGCCTGACCTGCCTGCGGCGCGGCGGAAGCCGTACCCGACAGGTTCGGCGCCGCGGCGCGGGAGCCGCGCCAGGCGCCGAGCGAGCTGAGCTCGCGGCGGGCGGCGGCGGCGTCGGGCAGACCCAGGTGGACGTCCATGTGGTCGGCGATCGCGGAGATCACTTCGAGGTCGCTCATCAGGCCGGGCACCTTGATCGCGCGCTCGAAGATGCGCCCGCGACCCTCCCAGTTGACGAACGTGCCGCTCTTCTCCTGCACCGCCGCGACCGGGAGGATCACGTCGGCGCGGTCGGTGACGGCGCTGGCGCGGATCTCCAGGCTGACGATGAACGGGGTGTTCTCCAGCGCGGCGAGCGCGGCGGCCGGGTCGGGCAGGTCGTACGGGTCGACGCCCGCGACGACCAGCGCGTCGAGTTCCTCGGTGAGCGCCGCGGTCAGGATGCCCGTGGTGTCGCGGCCCGGAGCCGACGGCAGCGAGCTGACGTTCCACGCGAGGGCCACCTCGGCCCTGGCGGCCTCGTCGTCGACCGGGCGGCCGATCGGCAGCAGGTTCGGCAGCGCGCCCGCCTCGATCGCCCCGCGCTCACCGGCGCGGCGCGGGATCCAGGCCAGCTTGGCGCCGGACGAGGCGCCGAGCCGCGCCAGGGCCGACAGCGCGCCGGGCACGGCGGCCAGGCGCTCGCCCGCGAGGATCACTGTGCCTTCGGCCAGTTCGACCGAGCCCAGGGCGTCGGCCTCGCCGCCGGGGGCGGTCTTGATCAGGGTGCCGCCCATCTTCGCCAGACCGGCGGAGGCGAACGGCGCGATCGCGGTGACCTTGAGGCCCTTCTTCCTCCACGCCTTGCGCAGGCGCAGGAAGAGGATGGGCGACTCGTCCTCGGGCTCGAACCCGACGAGCAGGACCGCCGGGGCGTTCTCGACGTCGGTGTAGGAGAGCTCGATGCCCTTGCCCGCCACCGCGTGCGCGAGGAACTGCGTCTCCTCCGCGCTCAGGGGCCGGGCGCGGAAGTCGATGTCGTTCGTGGCCAGCGCCAGCCGGGCGAACTTGCTGTAGCCGTACGAGTCCTCGACGGTCAGGCGTCCGCCGACGAGCACGCCGGTCCTGCCGCGTGCGGCGGCCAGGCCGCGCGCGGCCACGGCCAGCGCCTCGGGCCACGACGCGGCGACCAGCTGGCCCTCCTCGTCGCGGATCAGCGGGGTGCGCAGGCGGTCGGGCTGCGTCGCGTAGGTGAAGGCGAAGCGGCCCTTGTCGCAGTTCCACTCCTCGTTCACCGCCGGGTCGTTGCCGGCCAGGCGGCGGGTGACGCGGCCGCGGCGGTGGTCGGTGCGCAGGGCGCAACCACCGGCGCAGTGCTCACACGTCGACGGGGTCGAGACCAGGTCGAACGGGCGGGCGCGGAACCGGTAGGCCGCCGAGGTCAGCGCTCCGACCGGGCAGATCTGGATGGTGTTGCCAGAGAAGTAGGAGTTGAACGGCTTGCCGTCGGCCGTACGGACCTGCTCCTTGGCCCCGCGCTCGAAGAACTCGATGAGCGGGTCACCGGCGATCTCGTCGGAGAAGCGGATGCAGCGCGCGCACTGCACGCAGCGCTCGCGGTCGAGCAGGACCTGCGTCGACAGCGCGATCGGCTTGGGGAAGGTGCGCTTGTGCTCGTGGAAACGGGACTCGCCCTGCCCGTTCGACATCGCCTGGTTCTGCAGGGGGCACTCGCCGCCCTTGTCGCAGACCGGGCAGTCGAGCGGGTGGTTCATCAGCAGCAGCTCCATGGCCGCCCGCTGGGCCTTCTCCGCCACCGGCGAGGTCAGCGCCGTCTGCACGACCATGCCCTCGGCGACCTCGATGGCGCAGGAGGGCTGCGGCTTGGGGAAGCCGCGGCCGTTGCCCGCGTCGGGGATGTCGACGAGACACTGGCGGCAGTTGGCCGCCGGGTCGAGCAGCGGGTGGTCGCAGAAGCGCGGGATCTGGATCCCGAGAAGCTCCGCCGCCCGGATGATCAGAGTGCCCTTCGGAACGCTGACGGAGAACCCGTCAATCGTCAGGGTCACCAAATCGGTCATGAGTCACCCCAGAGAGTGGACTTCTTCGCGTCGAACGGGCAGCCGCCGATCTCGAAGTGCTTCAGGTACTCGTCGCGGAAGTACTTCACCGACGAGTGGATCGGGCTGGTCGCACCGTCGCCCAGCGCGCAGAAGGAGCGGCCGAGGATGTTGTCGGCGATGTCGGTGATGAGCGAGAGGTCGTCTTCGGTGCCCTCGCCCTTCTCCAGCCGCTTGAGCACCTGCTTGAGCCAGTAGGTGCCTTCACGGCAGGGCGTGCACTTGCCGCAGGACTCGTGCGCGTAGAACTCGGTCCAGCGCAGGACAGTACGGACCACACAGGTGGTCTCGTCGAAGATCTGCAGCGCGCGGGTGCCGAGCATGGAGCCCTTGGCGCCGACCGCCTCGAAGTCGAGCGGCACGTCGAGGTGCTCGTCGGTGAAGATCGGCGTCGAGGAGCCGCCCGGGGTCCAGAACTTGATCTGGTGCCCCTCGCGGATGCCGCCCGCCATGTCGAGCAGCTCGCGCAGCGTGATGCCCAGCGGGGCTTCGTACTGCCCCGGCCGCGTCACGTGGCCGCTGAGCGAGAAGATCCCGAAGCCCTTCGACTTCTCGGTGCCCATGCCGGCGAACCAGTCGGCGCCGTTGGCCACGATCGAGGGAACAGAGGCGATCGACTCGACGTTGTTCACCACAGTGGGCGAGGCGTACAGGCCCGCCACCGCGGGGAAGGGGGGCTTGAGTCGCGGCTGACCACGGAAGCCCTCCAGCGAGTCGAGCAGAGCCGTCTCCTCGCCGCAGATGTAGGCGCCCGCTCCGCTGTGGACAACCAGCTCCAGGTCGTAGCCGGAGCCGAAGATGTCCTTGCCCAGGTAGCCCTTCTCGTAGGCCTCACGCACGGCCGCGTGCAGGCGGCGGATCACGTGGAGGACCTCGCCGCGCACGTAGATGAACGCGTGGTTGGCGCGGATCGCGAAGGCCGTGATGATGACGCCCTCGACCAGCGAGTGCGGGTTGGCCATCATCAGCGGGATGTCCTTGCAGGTGCCCGGCTCCGACTCGTCGGCGTTGACGACGAGGTAGTGCGGCTTGCCGTCGCCCTGCGGGATGAAGCCCCACTTCATGCCGGTGGGGAATCCGGCTCCGCCTCGGCCGCGCAGGCCGGAGTCCTTGACCGCCTGGATGACGGCGTCGGGGTCCATCGCCAGCGCCTTCTTGGCGGCGTCGTAGGGGCCGTAACCCTCCAGGGTGAAGGAGTTCGGCTGGTCCCAGTTGGCGGTGAGGACCGGCGTCAGAGTAGTGCTCATGCCTCGGGGGCCTTCCATCCGTTGGCCTTGGCGACCTTCAGACCCTCGAGCGAGGCGCCGGCGGCCGACGGGCCGTCACCGGCCAGGTCGTCGGGCAGGCCGGACAGCACGCGCGAAGCCTCCTTGAAGGTGCACAGCTTCTTCGGGCCGCGCGTGGGCGAGACGTCCTTGCCGTCGCGCAGGTCGTCGACGAGCTGCTTGGCCGAGGCGGGCGTCTGGTTGTCGAAGAACTCCCAGTTGACCATCATGACCGGCGCGAAGTCGCAGGCGGCGTTGCACTCGAGGCGCTCGAGCGAGATCTTGCCGTCGGCGGTCGACTCGTCGTGTCCGACGCCGACGTGCTCGCTGAGCTCGTCCCAGATCTGGTCGCCGCCCATGACCGCGCAGAGCGCGTTGATGCAGACGCCGACGTGGTATTCGCCCATCGGCTTGCGCTTGTACATGGTGTAGAACGTCGACACGCCCACGACCTCGGCCTTGGAGATGCCCAGCATCTCGGCGCAGAACTCGTGGCCGTCGTCGGAGACGAAGCCGTCCTCCGACTGCACCAGGTGCAGCAGCGGCAGCAGCGCCGAGCGCGTCTTCGGGTACTTCCCGATGATCTCCTTGGCGTCGCGCTCGAGACGCTCTCGGATTTCCGGTGCGTAAGTCACCGGTCCACACCTCCCATGACGGGGTCGATCGAGGCCACGGCCGCGATGACATCGGCGACCTGGCCACCCTCCGCCATGGCGGGGAAGGACTGCAGGTTCGTGAAGGACGGCTCGCGGAAGTGCACGCGGTAGGGGCGGGTTCCGCCGTCGCTGACCACGTGCGCGCCCAGCTCGCCGCGCGGCGACTCGACGCTGGCGTACGCCTGGCCGGCCGGCACGCGGAAGCCCTCGGTCACCAGCTTGAAGTGGTGGATCAGGGCTTCCATGGACTGGCCCATGATGTGCGCGATGTGGTCGGGCGAGTTGCCGAAGCCGTCGGGTCCGAGCGCGAGCTGCGCGGGCCAGCCGATCTTCTTGTCCTCGATCATCACGGGCTGGCCCTTCAGCGGACCGGCGAGCCGGTCGAGAGCCTGCTCGATGATCTTGAGGGACTCCTCCATCTCCTTCATGCGGACCAGGTAGCGGCCGAACACGTCGGCGCTCGTCTCGACGGCGACGTCGAAGTCGTAGGTCTCGTAGCCGCAGTAGGGCTGCGACTTGCGCAGGTCCCACGGCAGGCCGGCGGAGCGGAGGATCGGTCCCGTGATGCCCAGCGCCATGCAGCCGGTCAGGTCGAGGTAGCCGACGTCCTTGGTGCGGCGCAGGTAGACGGGGTTCTCGTCGAGAAGCTTGCGGATGTCCTTGATCCGCTTGGGCATCTCCTTGAGGAACTCGCCGACCTTGTCGACGGCGCCCGCGGGCAGGTCGACGCTCACGCCGCCGGGCCGGATGTAGGCCATGTTCATGCGCAGGCCGGTGATGTACTCCAGCAGCTCCATGATCAGCTCGCGGTCGCGGTAGCCGAACAGGAACGGCGTGGTCGCGCCCAGCTCCATGCCGAAAGTGCCCATCGCAACCAGGTGCGAGGAGATGCGGGTGAGCTCCATCGTCAGCACCCGGATGGCCTGGGCGCGCTCCGGGATGCGGTCGGTGATGCCCAGCAGCTTCTCGACGCCCAGGCAGTAGGCCGTCTCGTTGAAGATCGGCGCGAGGTAGTCCATGCGGGTGACGAACGTGACGCCCTGCGTCCACGTCCGGAACTCCATGTTCTTCTCGATGCCGGTGTGGAGGTAGCCGATCACGCCGCGCGCCTCGGTCACCGTCTCGCCGTCGAGGGCGAGCACGAGCCGGAGCACGCCGTGGGTCGACGGGTGCTGCGGGCCCATGTTGATGATGAGGCGCTCGTCCTCCGAGTCGCGCACCTCGCTGACCAGCTGGTCCCAGTCGCCGCCGTCGACTGAATAGATCTTGCCCTCAGTCGTCGTCATGAGTAGGTCCTCCTCTGGTCCGGCGCGGGGATCTCGGCGCCGCGGTACTCGACCGGGATGCCGCCGAGCGGGTAGTCCTTGCGCTGCGGGTGCCCGTCCCAGTCGTCCGGCATCATGATGCGGGTCAGCGCGGGGTGGCCGTCGAAGACGATGCCGAAGAAGTCGTACGTCTCGCGCTCGTGCCAGTTGTTCGTCGGGTAGACGCCCACGAGCGAGGGGATGTGCGGGTCGGCGTCGGGGGCGCTGACCTCCACCCGCACCCGGCGGTTGTGCGTGATCGACAGCAGGTGGTACACCGCGTGCAGTTCCTCACCCGCGAGGTGCGGGTAGTGCACGCCCGACACGCCCAGGCACATCTCGAAGCGCAGCGCCGCGTCGTCGCGCAGCTTCTGGGCGACCTCCAGCAGGCGCTCGCGCTTGACGTGCAGGGTCAGCTCGCCGCGGTCGACCACGACCCGCTCGATCGCGTCGTCGAGCGCCAGCGTGTCGACGACATCGTCGAAGTACTCGCCGTAGGGACGAGGCGTGGCCAGTTGCGGCGGACGACGGACGACCAGGCCACCGAAACCGGAGGTGTCACCCGAGTCGTGGGCGCCGAACATGCCGTGACGCGCCACCGGCTCTTCAGGTACGGCAGGCACGGTCATTTGGCGGTCCCCTGGTCGATGAGCGGAAGCTGGCGCAGAGCCTTGAGCTCGAGCTCGTCGATCTGCTTGGCACGGTGCGCGCCGAACTTCGTGTTCTGGATCTTGTCGTGCAGCTTCACGATCGCGTCGATCAGCATCTCCGGCCGCGGCGGGCAGCCAGGCAGGTAGATGTCGACCGGGACGATGTGGTCCACGCCCTGCACGATGGCGTAGTTGTTGAACATGCCGCCCGAGGACGCGCACACGCCCATGGCGATGACCCACTTGGGCTCGGCCATCTGGTCGTAGATCTGGCGCAGCACCGGCGCCATCTTCTGCGACACACGGCCCGCCACGATCATCAGGTCGGCCTGGCGGGGAGACGCGGAAGCGCGCTCCATACCGAAGCGCGCCAGGTCGTAGTGGGGGCCACCGGTGGCCATCAGCTCGATGGCGCAACACGCGAGGCCGAAGGTGGCCGGCCATACCGAGTTCTTGCGCGCCCAGCCCGCCACCTGCTCGACCGTGCTGAGGATGAATCCGCTGGGGAGTTTCTCTTCAAGTCCCATGTCTCAGTCCCACTCCAGACCCTTGCGCCGCCACACGTACGCGTAGGCGACAAGCACGGTCAGGATGAACAGCAGCATCTCGACCAGTGCGAACACCCCGAGTGCCTTGAAGGAGACGGCCCACGGGTAAAGGAAGATGATCTCGATGTCGAACACGATGAACAACATCGCGGTGACCATGTATTTGAGCGGGAACCGTCCGCCACCGACAGGCTGGGGCGTCGGCTCGATGCCGCATTCGTATGCGTCAAGCTTGGCGCGGTTCCAGCGCTTGGGACCGGTGAAAGGAGCGATCGCGACGGAGAAGACCGCGAACCCTCCAGCGAGAACGGCGAGCACCAGGATGGGCACATAAAGGTCCACCGCTACGCCTCCTCAAGGATGTGTGACTTACAAGTTTGCCGGGTGGCTGATCTGTTCATGCGCGCGGGGCGGCCTTCGAGAGTGCGTTGATGATCCGGTCTGACGCATCGCCTCGCCGGTCGGTGAGATTACCAAGGAGCTTCAGCGCGAAGCGCATCAGCCTCGGGTGCGGCAGTCCGTGCCGTACCCCAAAGCTCATCAGACCCGGCTTCCCAATCGCCTCGACAAACAACCTGCCCAAGGTGAAATATCCGCCATAAGCGTCCTTGAGGGTCTTGGGATAGGTCCGCAGGATGCGCTCCTGCTCAGCCCTCCCGGGCGCCTTCAGCGCCCGGGCGATGACCTCGGCCGCGATCTCGCCCGTCTCCATGGCGTAGGCGATGCCCTCGCCGTTGAACGGATTGATCGCGCCCCCGGAGTCTCCGACCAGCACCAGGCCCCGGGTGTAGTGCGGCTGCCGGTTGAAGGCCATCGGGAGGGCCGCGCCACGGATCGGCGCGGTCATGTTCTCCTCGGTGAAGCCCCACTCGGCCGGCATGTTCTTGGTCCAGCGCCGCAACAGGTCGCGGTAGTCGACCTTGTTGAAGTGGTCGCTGGTGTTCAGCAGCCCCAGCCCGACGTTCGCGGTGCCGTCGCTGACGCCGAAGACCCACCCGTAACCGGGCAGCAGGGTCTCCTCGTCCCACAGCTCCAGCCAGATCTCCAGATAGTCGTCGTCGTGGCGGGGGCTGGTGTAATACGTGCGCACGGCCACGCCCATCGGGCGGTCCTCACGCTTGTGCAGACCCATCGCCAGGGCCAGCCGCGTGGAGTTGCCGTCGGCCGCGACCACGAGACGGCTCCTGAACGTGGCACCGTCCTTGGTCGTCACGCCCACGATGTGACCGCTGCGGTCGTCGAGAACCGGACCCGTCACGGTGACGCCCTGCATCAGGCGGACACCCGCCTTGACAGCGTTGTCCGCGAGGATCTCGTCGAAGTCCTGACGGGTGCGCACCAGGCCGAAGTCGGGGAAGCGCTCCAGCTGGGGCCAGTCGAGGTCGAAGCGGTGCCCACCGCCGACCACCCGAAGGCCCTTGTTGCGCACCCAGCCGGGGGCGTCGAAGTCGATGCCCATGTTCATGAGCTGCTTGACGGCTCGAGGAGTCAGGCCGTCGCCGCAGACCTTCTCGCGCGGGAAGGTCGTCTTCTCCAGGAGAAGCACGTCCAGACCGGCCTGGGCGAGGTAGAAGGCGGTAGCGGAGCCTGCGGGACCGGCGCCGACGACGATGACGTCGGCGTCAGCCTGTAGAGCGGCTGGCACGGTCACGGGACTGTCCTAGGTCGGCGCTTTGTGAAGGTCTTCACAAACTTTGTCGCCCGGCAGTCTAACGCCTTTTGCGGACTAGGTGGCAGTCGGGGTGGATCAGACGTCAAACTCGCCGTCAACGGCACCCTTGAGGAAGGCACGCCACTCACCGGCAGTGAAGGTCAGGGTGGGGCCGGAGGGATCCTTGGAGTCGCGGACGTGCACGGCGGAGCCGGTGCGGGCGATCTCTACGCACTCTCCGTTCGACATGGAGTACGTACTCTTTTGCCACTCACGTCCGATTTGCGACATCTCTTCTACGCTCCTGCACTCCATGGACCAGGGCAGCCCAGTCCGAGGAGTTGCAGGGCTGTAAAATCACAGGCTGCCACTACGCGGGGCCAGGGTGTAGCGTTTTTGCGTAACGAGTTTAGAGATCTTCAGTAACAGGAAGATCATGCAGATCGAACTCCCCCTTGATGACTCCCGCTACGAATGCCGTCCACTCACCGGCCGAGTAGTGGAGCATGGCTCCCTCAGGATCCTTGGAGTGACGGACAACGACATCACCGGTCGAGAGTCGGGCGACTTCGACGCACTCCCCGTTCGCAAGACTGAATGAGCTCTTCCGCCACGCCATCGCACGTCCTTCTGGAGGGGCCGCAGAAGGGATACCCGGTTCATTTGGTTAGGAATCACCCCGCTCGCTCCGCCGCTGCCGCGATCAGCCTCAGCGACTCCCCCTCGTCGAGTGCTCGCCCCGCCAGCGTGCCAAAAATACGCACGTGACGGAAAGTGATGTCCTCGTCGTCCTCAAGGCTCTCGCCGGTCGAGGCCTCCTGGTACAGGACATCGGGATGGAGAACCCGCAAGGGGCCCTTCCGCTCCGGGTAGCGCAACACGACGAACTGGGCCAACGCGGAGCTGCGTGGAACCGAGAACGGCAGAACGCGGATAGACACACTGGGCAATGCGGCCATCTTCTGCAGGTGACGGAACTGGTCTCTAACGATCTCCCTGCTGCCGTACATCAGGTGAAGAACCGATTCGTCGATGACCGCCTCCAGCCTCAGGGGGTCCTCTGCAGTCAGCAGCTTCTGGCGGCGCATTCGCACCTCCGTCCGACGTCGAACCATTCCCGGCGTCAGCTCTTCGACCATGTCCGCTCCCAGCATCGAAGCGGTGTATTCGGGGGTCTGCAGCAAACCGGGAACCACACTGATCTGCCAGTTCAGCTCGACTGTGGCCCCCGCCTCCAGCCCAATGAAGGCCAAGTAGGGCTCAGACAGGAAGTCGCTGTGTGCATCCCACCAAGCCTTCTCTGCGGACTCTGTTGCCAGCTCAAGCAACGCCTTGCGGAGAGGATCGATTAGGCCGTACAGCCGCATCAACGCCTCGACATCCTCGATCGGAATGCCGACCTGCGCTTTTTCGATACGAGACACTCGGGACGACGACCAGTCAAGCGCTTTGGCGACCTCACTGCCGGTCTTCCCGGCCTCCTCCCGCGCACGCCGCAGCTCCGCCGCCAGCCTACGGCGACTCACGACGGGACTTGGGTTCCGCTTCACACTGACATCCCCTTCGATGTCTGGATTCGGCCACACTCCCCTTACTCCACGAAATCAAGGGACTCCCAGCGGGATTCCCGCCAGCAATCCCGGCGATAATCGTGGAGAGCCTCCCGCCGGGAAATTCCAGCATAGAACGCGTCGGGCGGATGGTGGCACCCATCCGCCCGAAAAGTCCCGCAGCACTTCCTCCACAGACCTCGGGACAGGAGCGCACAGAACATGACCAGAGTCACCCCCCACCGCGTCTGGCGCAAGAGGAGCTTGCTCCTCTGGACTTCCACGATCATCGACGAGGAGTACATCCCACCCGCCAAAGGGCCCCTGGCGGCAGTCGGCAAGCTCGTTCGCTGGAGGTCGGAGATCGGCGCCACCGCGGTGCTGTCTCTGACGGCCTACCAGATCACCGTCTGGTCCGATGCGACCATCGCGGCGCTCTCCTTCGCGGGCATGGTGATCGCCTCACTAGGCACGCCGGCCCTGCGCAAGCGGTGCGTGGAGTATGCGGTCGGCCTGATCGTCCGCCACCGGTTCCAGGGGTTATGCCAGCAGACCCTGATGAGGACCAAAACCGGCAGGCTGCCGCTCGTGCTGAAGACGGAGGTGCACGACGGCAGCGTGTATCTGCTTCTCGGCCTGCGTTCGGGGATGTCGCCGGAGCTGATCGAGGACTATCTGCCGGAGATCAGGACGGCCTGCCTGGCGGAGGGCGTCGACCTCGCGCCGCATCCGCTCAAAGGTCCTCTGGTCACCCTGAGAGTCGATCAGCCCTGGGGCTTGTAGCCCCGGTGCATCGCCACGATTCCCAGCGACATGTTCCGCCAAGCCACCCGCTCCCACCCGGCCCGCTGGATGACCGCCGCGAGCGATGGCTGGTCGTGCCAGTCGCGGATCGACTCCGCCAGGTACTCGTAGGAGTCGTCGTTCGACCCGAACACCTTGGCCACCTTCGGCAGCATCCGCATCAGGTACTCGCGATACACCACGTCGAACGACTTGATGGTGACGTGCGAGAACTCCAGGATCACCAGCCTCCCGCCCGGCCTGGTCACCCGCAGCATCTCCCTCAGCGCCCGTTCGGTGTCGTTGACGTTGCGCAGCGCCACGGAGATGGTCACCGCGTCGAACGAGTCGTCGGCGAACGGCAGCCTGGTCGCGTCGCCGGCGATGAACGGCAGCCCGTCGCCCGACAGCGCGTTGCCGCCCCTTCGGCGTACGCCGGTGGCGAGCATGCCCATGGAGAAGTCGCACGCGATCGCCCTGGCGCCCAGGGTGGTGAAGGAGTCGGTGGAGGTGCCCGTGCCGGCGCCCAGGTCGAGCACGACCTCGCCGGGACCCGCGTCGACCGCGGCGGCGACGGCCTTGCGCCACAACCTGACCTGGCCCATCGAGATCACGTCGTTGACCAGGTCGTAGCGGCGGGCCGTGCGATCGAACATCGCGGCGACCTCGTGCGGCTTCTTGTCCAACTGGGCGCGGGTCATGCGTCAAGCCTACGGGTCATGCGTCAAGCGTAGAGGCCGGGTGAACCGGGCCTGTGTACGGCACAGGAAAACGCACAAGGTAGCGATGCCGTTACAAAGAGTGTGCTAGGACTTGGCGGATGATTGCCCGTACGGTCCTTGCGGCGGCACTCGCCATGGCTCCGGTCGCCCACTCCCGCGTGGTGAGCACCGACCCGGCCGACAACACGCCGCACGTCCTTGACGGCATCGTCAACGCGCTCGCCCTGGTCGGTGACACGGTGGTGGTGGGCGGGTCGTTCAGCGAGGTGGCCGACGCCTCCAGGAGCAGGACCTATCCGCGCGACAACGTGTTCGCCTTCGACCTCAAGACCGGCCGTATCAAGGAGGCGTTCGCGCCCGGCCTCGACGGTCCGGTGCACGCTCTGGTGGCGGGCGCCGACGGCACCGTCTATGTGGGTGGCGACTTCTCGTCCGCCAAGCTGCGCCGTCTGCGCCTGTCGGACGGCAGTGCCGTACGCGGCTTCTCCCCCAGGGTCTCCGGCGGCATGGTGACCGCGCTGGCGCGCCGCGGCGCGCAGTTGTACGTGGGCGGCGACTTCGTTCGCCCGCGTACGGCTCTGGCCAGGCTGGACGCCAGCACCGGGGCGGCGGATCCGGGCTTCGACATCGTCGCCGGCGCGCCGCGCACCCCGCGCGTGAAGGTGTACGCCATGGCGGTCTCGAAGGACCGGCTGGTGGTCGACGGCACTTTCACCACGCTCGACGGCCTGCCGCGTCCGCAGCTCGGAGTGATCGACACGGTTGCGGCGAAGGTGGCCGACTGGCACACCGACGCCTACGAGCCGGAGTGCATGGACGTCTTCCCGTCGTATGTGCGCGGCCTGGACCTGTCGCCGGACGGCCGCTACTTCGCGGTGGTGACCACCGGCGGCCCGATGGGGCCCGGCAAGCTGTGCGACACGACGGCCAGGTTCGAGACGTACGACAAGGGCACGGACATCGATCCCACGTGGGTCAACCACACCGGCGGCGACTCGTTGTACTCGGTGGCCGTGACCGGCAAGGCCGTATATGTGGGGGGTCACCAGCGGTGGCTCGACAACCCGCTCGGCCGCGATTCAGCGGGGCACGGAGCGGTGGAGCGCGAAGGCATCGGGGCGATTCACCCGAAGACCGGAAAAGCGCTCGGCTGGAATCCCGGTCGCGAACGCGGGATCGGGGTCAAAGCATTTCTTGCGCACCGTGACGGCCTACTCGTCGGTAGTGACACAACGCGGCTCGGTCAGGAGTACCATGCCCGGATTGGCATGTTCCCCCTGCCTTAGGCCCCTTCTGTGGGCTTGGGCTGGTCGAGCCTGTTGCTGATCTTCGAACTCACCGCGTCGCGCTGCTTCGACAGCAGCACATAGCTGGCGACTCCGCTCACCACGAAGGCGAGAGCCAGGAGCAGAATCCCTCTGGCGCCGAGGAGAAAGAGAAGCCCGAGGCTGACGAGGAACAGGCCGATTCGGGACAAGGTGTAAACGAGGACAGGATGCACAGGTCGAGATTACTCGGCCTCGCGGGTGTCCGCTCTTCGCATCCGGCGCTTGCACTGCTACTGTTCCCAGTCAGGTGCTTTCGTAAAGAAACACCCACGAGAGCCCCAAAGAGGCTCTATCATATAACAATCGGGCAGTCAGCTGGTAACAACCGTGGATCATTGGCTGAAACCACGGATAAATCAGGCTTCGCTCGACACACTGGTTACCTGTCCGCCCGCTGGCAGGAAGCGGGATGCGAGGGGGAGAGATTGGTGGAGAGTAGCAGCGAGCGTCTGCTGACCCCGGGTGAGGTTGCCGCCCTCTTCCGGGTAGACCCAAAGACGGTGACGCGCTGGGCCGCGGCAGGCCGCATCAGTAGCATCCGCACCCCCGGAGGGCACCGGCGCTTCCGTGAATCGGAAGTTCATGCCCTTCTTCGTGGCGAGGACGTGCTCACGGCCGACAGGCCGTCGGGCGAGTCCCCGCGCGTCTGACGTTCCGTCATCGGTGATCCTGCGTCACAACCGCAGGGTCACCGCTCGGATTCGCGCTGTGCCTCTTTCTGGGCCTTGTACTCCTGGAACTCGCGCTCCAGCTCGTCGTTCTCCGCTGCCCAGCGCTTCTGCCGCTCGGCCAGCTCCTCCTCGGTGACCGACTCCCCCACCCACTTGTCGTAGTCGGGGTCGTCGGGAGCGAGCTCGACGTAGGCATTGCCGATCAACCGCCCGTCTTCGCTGGTGACGCTCTGCGGCACGCGCAGGGTCCCGTCAGCGAGGCGGATGACGTACATGGGTGACCACCTAAATCCCGTAGCGCCGGTTGAAGAAGAGCATGATGTCGAGCGCCAGCCTCGTGTCGCCGCTCAGCATGTCGACCAGCGCGGGACGTTGCCTCGACGCGATCGCCGCGAAGGCGTCGGCGAAGAACTCCTTGCGCCCCAGCCCGCCGCCCTGCCGGTGGAACGAGGAGGCCAGTAACGGTCTGGCCCGATCGTAGAGTGCCATGAACTGGGGCGAGTCGGAGACCCAATCACCATACGCGGCGTCGACGTCGTCGATCGCGTGACCCACCTCGTGCATCATCACATCGGGCGTGGGCGAGGGGCGATCCCCCACCACGATCTTGCGGTCGCCGTACGCGCCCGCGCAGATGTCCCACGTGGCCCGTCCCGACGGCAGCGGCGCACCGCGCAGGTAGCCCATGTCGTCGAGCTCGGGCACGCCGCCCGGCCCCACGTAGATGCCTTCAAGCCGGTCGGCCAGCAGTTCCTTGAGCCGGTCGGGCAGCCGCGCCAGGCTCTCCACGGCCCGTACGGCATCGGCGGAGGGAGGCCCGCGCCGCGCGTCCCACTGGCGGTGCAGGATGCGCTCCAGCTTGCCGCAGTGCTGCAGCCCGTCGCCGCGCGGCGGGAAGTCGGGCCGGTTGGGCTGGGCCCGCGGCGACTCGTAGGCCAGCTCGAAGTCCTGCCAGGTGTACTGAGGCCGGTCCACGACGGCCGCTGAGAGCCGCTCAGGCGCCTTCTCGGGCTTGTCGACCCAGATGGAGCGGTCGGAACCTCTTGGCGCGTTCCTGCGCCGGGAGAAGAGGTAGGAGCCTCGCCGCCACCAGCTCCCCCGCCGATGGCGGCCGCCGTCATCCGAGCGCGACATCACGCCCAGAAGGTTACGACGTGCTCCCCCTCCTGCGACAGGTCTCGCACGGCCCCGGAATGGCTTACAGTGCGGGCATGGCAGGTGTTCTTATCAGCCTTGCGGTGCTGGCCTTCTGGCTCTACTCGCTCTTCGACGTCATCACCACGCCCGAGGAGGAGACCAGGAACCTGCCGAAGGTGCTCTGGGTCCTCGTGATAGTCCTCGTCCCGATCATCGGCAGCGTCTTCTGGCTGATGCTCGGCCGCCCGCAGGGCCCGCGTGCCCCGCGCATGAGGTCTCCCCGGCTCGGCGGCGAGCCGCAGGCTCCCGCGCAGCCGCCGAAGGGTCCCGACGACGACCCCGACTTCCTCAAGGATCTCGAACGGCGGATGCGCGGCGAAGACTAGCCCGCCGCCTTCACGGCCAGCACGTTGCGGCGCCCCCACTCACCGAGGGGCGCCAGCGCCTCGTTCAGCGAGACGCCGCGCTCGGTCAGCGAATACTCCACGTGCGGCGGCACCTCGTCGAAGACCCGCCGGTGCACGATGCCGTCGTCCTCCAGCTCGCGCAGCTGGGCCGCGAGCACCTTCTCGGTGGCGCCGACCTCGCGCCGCAACTCGCCGAACCGGTGCGGGCGTTCTTCCAGCGCCCACAGGATCAGCACCTTCCACTTGCCGCCGATCACGTCCATCGCCGCGTCGATCCCGCAGTGGTAAGCCCCCGGCCTCATCACTAACCCTCCGGTAACCACGCACTCGAAAGTGCGTACT
Source organism: Nonomuraea sp. NPDC050663 (assembly GCF_044456985.1). Classification (NCBI taxonomy): domain Bacteria; kingdom Bacillati; phylum Actinomycetota; class Actinomycetes; order Streptosporangiales; family Streptosporangiaceae; genus Nonomuraea; species Nonomuraea sp. NPDC050663. The sequence continues at coordinate 288,211 of NZ_JBITGL010000008.1, read as the reverse complement.
TGCTGGCTGACGCTCCGGAAGACAGCCTAATCGGCATGAATATCTCTGTTCTGGGCGCCGGTGCGATGGGCGCCGCTCTGATCCGTTCGTGGCTGGCGGCGGGCGCCGACGTGACCGTGTGGAACCGTACGGCCGGCAGGGCGCGGGCCATCGAGGGCGTCCGCGTGGCCGGCACTGTGGCCGAGGCGGTCGCCGCGTCCGACCTGGTGATCGTGGTCCTGCTCGACGACGCGTCGGTCGGTCAGGCGCTCGCGCAGGCCGATCTGGCGGGCAAGGACGTGGTCAACCTCACGACGAGCACGCCCGCCGAGGCCAGGGCGCGTGCCGAGTGGGTCGCGGCGCGGGGGGCGCGCTACCTCGACGGCGGCATCATGGCGGTGCCGCCGATGGTCGGCGTGCCCGAGGCGGGTGGCTACGTCTTCTACAGCGGGCCGGCGGAGGCGTTCGAGGCCCACCGTGACACCCTGGCCGTCCCGCTGGGCACCCGCTACGTCGGCGCCGACGCGGGGTTGGCGGCGCTCTACGACGTCGCCCTGCTCAGCGGTATGACCGGGTTGTTCGCCGGCATCTCGCACGCCTTCGCCCTGGTGCGCGGCGAGCAGGTCGACCTGAAGGAGTTCGCCGCGCTGCTGACCGCCTGGTTGTCGGCCATGGTGCCGGTCACCGACGAGATCGCCGCGCAGCTCGCCAGCGGCGACTACGTCACGGGGGTGAGCTCCAACCTGGCCATGATGGTCGAGGGCAACGCCACCCTGCTGCGCACCGCCGACGAGCAGGGCGTCAGCCCGGAGCTGCTGACGCCCTACATGGACCTGATGGCCAGGCGGCTGGCCGCCGGGCACGGCGACGAGGGCTCGACGGGCGTGATCGAGCTGCTAGACACCGGCGTAGCTGTGTAGCCCGCCCAGGAAGATGTTGACGCCGATCAGGTTGAACAGCAGGCAGCCGAAGGCCAGCAGCTGCACGACCGTGGCCGACTTGCCCCGCCATCCCGCCGTCACGCGGGCGTGCAGGTAGGCGGCGTAGGCCACCCAGGTGATGAAGGCCCACACCTCCTTGGGGTCCCAGCCCCAGTAGCGGCCCCAGGCCTTGTCGGCCCACATCGCGCCCGCGATGACGGCGAAGGTCCACACCGGGAAGGCCAGCACGATCGCCCGGTGCGCGATGCGCTCCAGGTCGGCGCGGGCGGGCAGGCGGGAGACGCCGTCGCCGCGCACGAGATACAGGATGCCCGCGACGGCTGCCACCACGAACATGCCCGTCGCCAGGATCGCGGCGGTGACGTGGATGGCGATCCAGTAGGAGTTGAGCGCCGGGACGACGGGACCGGCGGTGGTGTACCAGAACTTCACCGCCGCGCCCAGCCCGAGCGTGCCCGCGATCATCACGAAGGTGCCGAGCACCCTGACGTTGTAGCGGGTCTGCGTGATCAGGAAGGCGGCCACGGCGGCGAAGCTGATCGAGATCACGAACTCGTACAGGTTGCCCCACGGCCATCGGCCCACCGCCAGGCCGCGCAGCACGATGGCCGTCAGGTTGGCGAGCGCGCCGATCCAGGCCACCAGCAGCGCGGCCTTCCCGGCGGTCAGCGCCCAGGCCGGAGGTTCCGGGGTGCGCTCCTCCTCGGCGGCCTCGGCCCCTGCCGCGCCGACCGCGACCTTCTGCGGCTTCTCCGCGCGGGCCTTGCCGTACGCCAGCTCCAGAGCGAAGCCGATCATGGCGGCGAGGTAGGCCAGGACGGACACGAGGATGAGCGTGTCGCTCACCTCGGCCATCATCTCAACGGACATCCCTGTCTCCATCGGATAGGACCTTGACGATGTCTGAGAACTCCTCGGCGAAACCCGCCGCTGAGCCCTCGGTGCGAGTGAGCGCGCCGACCTCGCCGTCGCGCACGAAGACGCGGCGACGGCGGATCATGAGCGACATGACGATGCCCACGACGGCCAGCACGGCCGAGACCAGCGCCGGCGTGCGACCGGGATCGTAGGCGATCTGGAGCGTCATCCACTCCCTCACCCCGGTGAACTCGACCTTCGCGGTGCCGTCGGGCAGCGTGAACGAATCGCCGACCTTGAGCGCCTGCGAGCCCATGAAGCTGCGCTTCATCTTGGCCAGCACCTCGTCGGGGGCGATCTGGTAGACCGACGCGGGGATGCCGGAGCGGGTGCCGAGGTCGCCGCTGAAGGCGGCCATCAGGCGCAGCTCGGGCTCCAGCGCGGCCGGGTGGTACGACGCGCCGTGGCCGTCGCTCGAGGGCAGGAAGTTGAAGTACAGGCCCAGCTGCGACGGCTGGGCGTCGGGCAGCTTGACCACGCACTCCGACTGGAGCGTGGCCTTGGCCAGGATCAGGCAGGGCACCGCGCGGTCGGCGACCACGTCGCCCTTGCCGTCGGTGACCTTGATGATCGGGGCGTAGCCGTGGCCGATCAGGTACGTCTGGGTGCCGTTGATCTCCAGCGGCTCGTTGACCTTCAGCTCGTAGTCGTCGGTGTCGTTGACCTTGAGGAAGGCGGAGTAGTCGAGCTCCTGGCCGGTGGCCGAATAGCTGGTCTTGAAGTCGTCGAGCGTGAACCAGAAGGGTTCGAGCGACTCGGCGTTGACCTGCGAGCCGGGGATGAACCGGTCGTAGGTGGCCACGGTGTTGGCGAAGCCGTCGCCCTCGACGACCAGCACGTTGCCGCGGTAGCCGTACAGAGAGCCGATGCCGACCGCGACCAGCAGGCCCAGCAGCGAGACGTGGAAGAGCAGGTTGCCGGTCTCGCGCAGGTACCCCTTCTCGGCCGAGACCCAGCCGTCGCCGGTCTGCACGCGGAAGCGCTGCTTGCGCAGGCGGCGGGCCGCCTCGTCCAGCGGGATGTCGACGGGCGCGTGGTGCGGCAGGCGCGACAGGTTGCGCGGCGCTTCCGGCGGCCTGCGCCGCAGCTCCTTCACGAAGGTGAGGGTGCGCGGGATGATGCAGCCGATCAGCGAGGTGAACAGCAGCAGGTAGATCGCGGCGAACCACGGCGAGGTGAAGACGTCGAACAGCGACAGCCGTTCGTACCACTCGGCCAGCGCCGGGTCGTTCTGGTAGATCTGCGCGACCTTCTCTGGCTCCACGCCGCGCTGCGGCACCAGCGAGCCGGGGATGGAGGCCAGCGCGAACAGGAACAGCAGGATCAGCGCGGTCTTCATCGACGTCAGCGTGCGCCAGATCCAGCGCAGCCAGCCGAGGACGCCCAGGCCCTTCGGCTGCTGGGCGGCCTTCTCCGGAGTCTCCACGGCCATCAGATCACCGGCCTGAATCCGCCGATCCACGACTGCATCGAGGCCACCAGCTGGCCCCACAGTCCGGTCACGAGCAGCAGTCCGACGACCACCAGCAGGCCTCCGCCGATCCGGGTGATCATCGGGGTGTACCGCCTGATCGCCTTGAAAGTGGACAGCGCCTTGCTGTAGGCCAGCGCGGCGACGATGAAGGGGATGCCCAGGCCCAGGGCGTAGGCGACCGCCAGCAGCGCTCCGCGTCCGGCGCTGCCCTCGGTGACGCTCAGCGAGAGCACCACGGCCAGCATGGGGCCGATGCACGGGGTCCAGCCCAGGCCGAACACCACGCCGAGCAGCGGCGCGCCCGCCAGGCCCGCGGTGGGGGCGCGGTGGATGCGCACGTCGCGCATGAAACCGGGCAGCACGCCGAGGAAGGCCAGGCCCATCACGATGGTCAGGACGCCCACGATGCGGGTGATCACGTCGGCTCCGCCGTACAGCAGCGAGCCGAGCCCGCCGAACAGCGCGCCGCCCGCGACGAAGACGGCCGCGAAGCCGGCCACGAACAGCAGCGTGCCGACCACCAGGCGGCCCCGGCGCGGGTCGGCGCTCATGCCGGTGACGTACGACAGGTAGCCGGGCACCAGCGGCAGCACGCACGGCGAGAGGAACGAGACCAGCCCAGCCAGGACCGCGATCGGGAAGGCGAGCAGGAGCGAGCCGGAGGCGACGGTCTGCGACCAGGCGTCGACGAGGTCACTCATCGCGCACCTTGGTGACGGCGTTCATCAGGTCGGTGTACTTGACCGCGCCCAGCGCGCGGGCGGCGATGCGGCCCTGCTCGTCGATGATCAGCGTCGAGGGGATCGCCGCGGGCGGGATGGTGCCCTGGAAGGCCAGCGCGAGCCTGCCAGGCTGGTCGAACAGGCTCGGGTAGCCGGGCTGCTCGCTCTTCTCGAACGCCAGCGCCTCGGCCTTGCTGTCCTTGAAGTCGATGCCCAGGAACTCCACGCCGCTCGCCTTGGTCTTGGCCGCCACGTCCTTGAGGATCGGCGCCTCGGCGCGGCACGGGTTGCACCAGGAGGCCCAGAAGTTGAGCACGACGACCTTGCCCTGGAGCGCCTTGAGCGAGGCGGTGCCGCCGTCGAGGGTCGGGCCCTCGATCACGGGCGCGGGCTTGCGGTCGGCCGCCGCGAAGATCGTCATCTTGCCGTCGCCGGCGACGAAGCGGGTGTCGCCCGCCTGCGGCTGGCCATCCTGACCTGCCGCGCAGCCGGTGGCGACGACGGCGAGGAGTGCGAGAGCGAGGGAGGCAGCGCGCACGGAGGAAGATCTCCTTGTACTACAAGCGGTAGAGCTTGCAACTCTACCGGCGCGGTCAGGCGCCCGGCACAGTAGGGCCCTTGATGAGACTCCTGGCGGGCTCGCTGTAGCCGACGCTCACCAGGCGGTCGCCGTCGAAGGTGAAGCTCGTCAGGCTCGCGAGCTCGCACTGGCGGCGGCGCGGGTCGTGCCACAACCGCCGGCTCTCGGCGGCCAGGCGGCTCACCCAGATCGGCAGCTGGTGGCTGACCAGCACCGCTTCGTGGCCGCGCGCCTGCTCGCGCGCGGTCAGGATCATCGAGCGCATGCGGGCGACGACCTCGACGTACGGCTCGCCCCACGAAGGGCGGCGGGGGTTGAGGAAGTAGCGGTAGTTCTCCGGCCTGCGCATGAAGCCGGCGACCACCTTGCCCTCGAGGAAGTTGGCCGCCTCGATCAGGCGCTCGTCGAGCGTGGGCTCCATGCCGAGCGAGGCCGCCAGCGGGGCCGCCGTCTCCTGGGCACGCTCCAGGGGCGAGCTGAACAGGGCGACGATGTCGCGACCGGCCACCGACTTGGCGACGATCTCGGCCATCTGCCGCCCGCGCTCCGACAGGTGGTAATCGGGCAGCCTGCCGTACAGGACGCCTTGAGGATTGTGGACCTCACCGTGCCGCAGCAGGTGAACGACGGTCGTCTCAGCCATGGTGGGGCCAGCCTAGCGCGGTGACAGGCGTGAAAGGGTTGTGGGTCGTGAGCCCCCTCGCCATGTCGCTCGTCCTGGTCGCCGCCGCCTGCCACGCCTCGTGGAACCTGCTCAGCAAGCAGGCCTCCCGGGTCGACGGGGTGGTGTTCGTGTGGATCGTCGCGGTGGCCTCGACCGTGCTGTGGGCGCCGGTGGGAGCCGGCTACGTGCTCGTCACCGGCGACCTGCCCGGGTGGGACGACCTGGCGGTCGTGGCCGTCAGCGCGGCCCTGCACACCGCCTACTTCGTGACGCTCCAGCGCGGCTATCTCAAGGGCGACCTGTCCGTGGTCTACCCGATCGCCCGCGGCACCGGGCCGATGCTCGCCAGTGCTTTCGCCGTCGTCGTGCTGCACGAGCGGCCGGGGCTCATCGGCGGGCTGGGCATCGTGCTCGTCGGCATCGGGGTGTTCCTGATGAGCGGCGGCGGGCGCGCCGACGGGCCCGGCATCCTGTTCGGGCTGCTCACCGGGCTGTTCATCGCGGGCTACACGGTGTGGGACGCGCAGGTGGTCGGCGCCTTCGGGGTGGCGCCGCTGATCCTCACCTCGCTCGGGGAGGCGGGACGGGTGGTCCTGCTGGCGCCCGCGGTCCTGGGGCGCAAACGCAGCATGATCGCGGGCGTGTGGCGGGAGCACCGGTGGCGGATCATGGCGTCGGCGGTGCTGATGCCGCTGTCGTACCTGCTGGTGCTTTTCGCCTTCACCATGGCGCCGGTCAGCGTGGTCGCGCCGGCGCGGGAGGTGAGCGTGCTCATCGCGGTGCTGCTCGGCGGCAGGCTGCTGGCCGAGGGCGACCTGCGGCGCAGGCTGCTGGCCGCCGGGGTGATCCTCGGCGGCGTGGTGGCGATCGCGCTGAGCTGATCGCTTTCGGCTGCTCGGCTAGAGGCGGGCGCTGAACTCCTCGCCGGCCTCCGCCAGCGCCTCCACGGCGGCCCTGATCGCCGGGCGGCGGGCGGCGTCGGCGCGCCACAGCGTGTAGATACGCCGCGTCAGCCGCGGCAGCAACGGCACCATGCGCACCCCCTCCGGCACGCTCGTGCGCCCCATCCGCGGCACGATCGCGCACCCCAGCCCCGCCGCGACCAGGGCGAGCTGGGTGGGGTACTCGTCGGCCGTGATGCTGATGTCGGGCTCCAGCTCGGCGGTGCGCAGCGTGTAGACGAGCCAGTCGTAGCAGACCTGACCGACCGAGCTGCTGATCCACTTCTCGCCGATGAGGTCGGGCAGCTCCAGCTCCCGCCGTACGGCCAGCGGGTGGTCGGCGGGCAGGGCCAGGTCGGCGATGTCGTCGAAGAGGGTGCGCCGCGACAGCCCGTCGGGCGTGGCGAGCGGGCGGTTCATCCAGTCCTGCGCGACCACCAGGTCCAGCTCGCCGCGGGCGACCTCGCGCAGCGTGCGGTCGGGCTCGCGCTCGAACAGGTGGACCTCGAGCTCGGGGTGGCGCTCGCGCAGGATGACCAGCGCCCGGGGCAGCAGCCCGCGCGCGGCGGTCGGGAAGGCGCCGACGTTGAGGCGGCCGACGACGGCGCCACGCAGCGCCTGGAAGTCGGCCTCGGCGGTCTCGACCAGGGCCAGGATGCGTTCGGCGTGCTCGGCGAGCAGGCCGGCGGCGTCGGTCAGGCGCACGCCCCTGCCGTTGCGTTCGACCAGGGTCGCGCCGGTCTCCCGCTCCAGCTTGGCCAGCTGCTGGGAGACCGCGCTGGGGGTGACCATCAGCGCGTCGGCGGCCGCACCGACGGATCCGTAGACGTGCACGGCGTGAAGGGCCTTGAGACGGTTCAAGTCCAACATGTAAGCAAGCCTAAAGGGTTTAGCGTAGAAAGTCTCGCTTGTGGTTGAAGATGTAGCGTTGGAAAATATATGCATGCGAATGATTAAGCGGAACAAGCAGCAGTCGTCCGAGTCCTCCTACCTCCGGGTGCTCGCCGAGCAGGCCCGCAACCGCCGCGCCACCGCCGCTTCCAAGAAGTAGCGTGCGCCCCCGCCACGTGGCACTGGCCGTCGCACTGGCGGCCGTCTGGGGCTTCAACTTCGTCGTCATGCAAGTCGGCCTCCGCCACTTCCCGCCCCTGCTCTACGCCGCCCTCCGGTTCGGCCTGGCAGCCTTTCCCGCGCTGCTGTTCGTCGGCCGCCCCGGAGTGGCCTGGCGCTGGGTCCTCGGCGTCGCGGGCGCGATCGGCATCGGGCAGTTCGGCCTCCTGCTCGTCGGCATGAAGCTGGGGATGCCCGCCGGGCTCGCCTCCCTGGTCCTGCAGGCCTCCGCGGTGTTCACCGTGGTCTTCGCCGTCCTCCTGCTCGGGGAGCGGCTCACCACCCGCCGCGTGGTCGGCCTCGCCATCGCCTTCGCCGGCATCTTCCTGGTCGCCGTCGACTTCGGGCTCAGCGCGCCGCTGCTGCCCTTCCTGCTCTGCGTGGGCGCCGCCGCCGCCTGGGGACTGGGCAACGTCATCCAGCGCCGCGCCACCCCTCCCGACTCCCTGCGCTTCATGGTCTGGGTGAGCGCCCTGTCCGCGCCTCCCCTGCTCCTGCTGTCGCTCCTCGTCGAGGGCATGCCGGTGATCTCCTTCGAGCTCGAAGGATGGCTGTCGCTCGGCTACGTCGCCTTCATCTCGACGCTGGGCGGATTCGGCGTGTGGGGCTGGCTGCTCAAGCGCTACGACGCCTCGACCGTCGCGCCGTACTCCCTGCTCGTGCCGGTCTTCGGGCTGACCTCCGCGGCGCTGTTCGCCGGCGAGAGCGTCTCGGCCGTCGACGTGGCCGCCGGGATCCTGGTCGTCTGCGGCGTCCTCTACGCGGGGACCAGGCCACGCACCACCCCGCCGGCGAGGGAACTGGCTAGCCTGAAGGCGTGAGCGATCTCTCCTCTGTCGGGCTGGAGCGCGGTCGCGTCAGGCTCGCCGAGCACGACCCCCGCTGGTCCGCCGCCTTCGAGGACGTCAGGGCGCCGCTCGCCGCCGCGCTCGGCCCGCTCGCGGCGGGCATCGAGCACGTCGGCTCCACCGCCGTCCCCGGCCTGCCCGCCAAGCCGATCATCGACGTAGCCGTCGGGCTGACGCATGACGCGGACGTCGAGGCCGTGGTCGCCGCGCTCACCGGGCTCGGCTACCTGTTCAAGGGCGACCAGGGCGACGAGGGCGGGCTCCTGTTCGAGCTGCGCTCCGGCCCCGACGTCGGCGTCGCCCACGTGCACGCCGTACGGCACGGCGACCCGCAGTGGGTCGCCTACCTGGCCTTCCGCGACCGGCTCAGGGACGACGCGACGTTGCGCGACTCCTACGCGGCGCTGAAGCGGTCGCTGGCCGGGCGGTTCCCCTCCGACCGGCTGGAGTACACCGAGGGCAAGTCGCCGTTCATCAGGTCGCTCCCCGATCTGGCCTGGCTGGCGCACTCGTGGGCGCTGGTGCGCGCGCAGTTGCCGTCCGCGCCCGCCCGGATCCTGGAGGTCGGGTGCGGGCCGCTGGGCGGGCACGTGGCCGCGATGGCGGCGCTCGGCCACGACGTCACCGGCGTCGATCCGGAGGCTCCCGAGGGTCCGCCGTTCCACCGCACGCCAATCGAGGAGCTGCCTGACCGCGGACCGTACGACGTCGTCGTCGCGAGCCTGTCCCTCCACCACGTCGCCGACCCCGGCCAGGTGGTGGCGCTGCTGCACTCCCTGCTGGCTCCAGGCGGGCGGCTGGTGATCGTGGAGTGGGCGAGCGAGCGTTTCGACGAGGCCACCGCGCGCTGGTGCTTCGACCGCCTCGGATCCACCAGCGGGTGGTTGTCGCGGCGGGCGGCCGGGTGGCGCGAGTCCGGGCTGGGCTGGGACGACTTCGTGACCACATGGACGAAGGAGCACGGGATGCACCCGGCGGCCCGCATCCGCGACGCCGTCGCCGGGAGTTTCACGATACTCGAGGAGAGCTGGGGCCCGTACTACTTCGCCGACCTGGACGGGGTCACGGTCGAGGAGGAGCTCGCTGCGATCGACGCGGGAGAGGTCACCGCGTGCTGCCTGCGCCTCACCGCCCGGCGCCGATGAGGCCCGGCGGCCCCCGTGCTGCTCGGGTGGGGGCCGCCGGGCCTTCGCGCGGAGAGGGCTAGTTCCCGCCGCTCTCCTTGAGGATGGTCTGCTTCGGCCCGGAGCCCTCGGGCTCCACGTTCAGGGCCGGGCCGCCGTCGCCGTCACCGACCGGCCCGTGGGACGGCTGGGGCATGTCGACCTCCTCGCACGCCGCCACCGGGCCCTCGACGATCTCCAGCTGGCTGCCGAACACCGACGCGCCCACGCCCGACAGCGTCAGCACCAGGGTCTGGTTCTCGCCGATCTGCCCCTCGGTCACCTCGAAGGTGAATCCGCCGCTGCCCGCGCTCATGCCGACGGCGAGCTTGCCGTCCGGGCCGGACGCCTTGCCCCGAGGGCCCTTGCAGGCGCGGCCTTCCGGCAGGAAGTCCACCACCGCGTCGACACCCTTGGCCTTCAGCGCCGCCTCCAGGCCTTCCGGGTCGCTCAGCTCGTTGACCTGGACCTTCACCGTGCCGTCCGGGTCCTCGATCACCGCGTAGGCGGCGGACGCTCCGCCGTACAGGTTGAACGCGAACAGCGTGGCCGCCGCGACCCCCGCCACGGCGGCGGACCAGCCCGCCACCCGGCGGCCCGTGTGCCGCCGCGGCGGGACGACCGGCTCCCGCGTGGCCATCTCCTGCTTGAGCGCGGTCAGCAGGCGCTCCTCGAAGTTGCTCATGCCTTCTCCTCCACCAGTGCCACCGACGGCGAAGCGACGTCTTCCAGGGCCCGTCTGGCCCGATGCAATCTGACCCGCGCGGTCACCTGCCTGATCCCCAGCGCCGCGGCCGCCTCCGTCACCGTGAGCTGGTCGATCGCGACCAGCTCAAGGACGGCGCGCTCGCCCTCGGGGAGGCTGTCCATGGCCAGGATCGCCTCGCGCCCTCCGCGCTCGGCGTCGATCCGTTCCTCCATCCTGGCCAGGTCGTCGTCGTCCATGAGGCGTCTGCCCGCCATGCGGCTGTTGGCCGCCGCCTCCCGTGCCCGGTCGCGCCGGTGGGAGGCGATCACGTTGCGGGCTATGCCGTACAGCCAGGCCGTGTGCGTGCCCTTGCCGGAGCGGTAGCCGTGCGCGGAGTCGAGTGCCGCCAGAAAGATGTCGGCCGTCAGGTCGGCCGCCAGGTGGGGATCGTCCACCCGGCGCGCCACGAACCTCAGGACGCTGTCTATGTGGCGGCGATAGAAGGCCTCGAAGGCCCCGGGATCATCATGGAGGCGCACCGGCCTCGCTCCCTTCGTCGTTCGCCCTTACGACTGTTCTTGGATCGGGCGGCGCGAAGCGTTTCCACGGTAGGGCAGGCCCTACCTCCAGGAGACGGGGTGACGTGACTGATCTCGCGGCCCTGCCTCGACAGGATGATCACATGCGTCGATACCTTGCCGCCGCGGTGCTCGCGGCCGTCGTCCTTGGCACTGCTGCCCCTGCGGTGGCCGCCGTGCAACCCCTCCAGAAGCAGCTCGACCACTTGATCACGCGCGACGGCCTGCCCGGGGCGCTGCTGTCCGTACGGGAGCCGGACGGCACCGTCCGCACCCTGACCGCCGGCACCGCCGAGCGCGGCACGGGCCGGCCGATGGTCGGCGCGGACGCGCACTTCCGCATCGCGAGCGTGACCAAGCCGGTGATCGCCGCCGCGGTGCTCGATCTCGTACGGCAGGGCAGGATCGAGCTGGACGCGCCGGTGGAGAAGTACGCCCCCGGACTGCTCGACGGCCGCCCGATCACGGTCAGGCAGCTCCTCAACCACACCAGCGGCCTGCCCGAGTACGTCGACCACGTCGACCCGTCGGGACCGCTGAACGACAAGGTCTTCCTGCGCGCGGCACTCGACGCCGATCCCGTGGGTCCCGGTTGGTCGTACGCCAACACCAATTACCTGGTGGCCGGGATGCTGATCGAGAAGGTGACCGGCAAGGGTTTCCGCACCTACACGCGGCAGACCGTGCTGCGCTCGCTCGACGGCACGTACTGGCCGCGCCAGGACGAGACGGGCATCCGCGGCGAGCACGCGCACACCTACGGCGTGGACCCGTTCAACCCGGAGAGCCAGGGCAAGAAGGTCGTCGACACGACGCACCAGCCCGGCTACCTGTTCGGGGCGTCGGGCGGGCTGATCTCGACGCCCGACGACCTGAACCGGTTCTGGCAGTCGCTGCCCACCTCGACGCTCAAGACGATGTCGGCCTCGACCGTCCCGGCCGCCGACCCGCCCGGCGCGCGCCAGGGGCTCGGTCCCGCGGTCGTCCGGCTGAGCTGCGGGCCCGTGTGGATGCACGGCGGCGGGCTTCCCGGCGTCAGGAGCCTGAGCGGCCGTGACCGTGCTGGACGCGCGGTCACGCTTTACGTGACGGGCGTGCCCAAGGACGAGAGGCGGCTCTTCGAGGTGTTCGACGCGGCGATGTGCGCGCGTTAGCGGCCCAGCGCCCTGGTCAGGGACTCCTCGGCCTGGGCGGCCATGGCGACGACGAGGTCGAGCGCGGAGGGCACGTCGGAGATGAGGTCGACGGCCTCGCCTGCCCACACCGGCAGCGGCGGGATCGCCCCGCGCGCCACATCGTCCTGGTAGTCCTGGCGTGCCCGGGAGTCGGCGGCGAGCTCGTCCTCCCTGCCGCGCCAGCGGTCGAGGTACGGGTGGCCGAGGGTCCGTGCCGGATACTCCCGCGGCCAGGCCGAGCCCCGCGCGATGTCCAGCACGCGGCTTCGCTCGGTGTCCTGGCCGCGCCCCTCGACGATGGCCTGGGTGACCGACGGGTCGACCAGGGCCTCGGCGGTGGCCTGGAAGCGGGTGCCGACAAGCGCGCCCGCCGCCCCCAGCGCGAGGGCCGCCGCCACGCCCCTGCCGTCGGCGATGCCCCCGGCCGCCAGCACCGGCACGGGGGCCACGAGGTCCACCACGGCGGGTACGAAGGGCAGCGTGGACCGGCCGTCCTGGCCGCCGTGCCCGCCCGCCTCCGTCCCCTGCGCGACGATGAGGTCGGCGCCCAGGTCGACGGCCCGCCTGGCCTCCTCAAGGCCGGTGACCTGGAGCATCAGCAGGGCCCCCGCATCGCGGACGGACTTCGTGTAGGGGCTCGGGTCGCCGAAGGACAACATCACCGCCCTGGGGCCGTACTCCAGCGCCCGCTCCACGGCGGTGGCGTCGATGGCCCAGGTCAGGAAGCCGATGCCCCACGGGAGCCCGGTGCCTGCCACGATCGGCGCCTCTCGTGCCAGCCATGCCGCGTCGCCGTACCCGCCGCCCAGGAGCCCGAGGCCGCCGCCGCGGCAGACGGCGGCGGCCAGCGCGCCTCCGGCGGACCCGCCCATCGGCGCCAGCGCGATCGGGTGCCGCACGCCGAGCATCTCCGTGAACGCGGTCGAGAGCGCCATGGGGTCGTCCTTTGCGATGAGTTTCTCCCTTCCCTCCAGTCTGTCCTCCCATCCGAGGGAAAGGACCTGACGTGAGCGCAGGCGAAGTGTTGATGGAAGGCATCGTGTTCGGCGAGTCGCCCCGCTGGCACGACGGGAGGCTCTGGTTGTCCGACTGGGGCGCCAACCAGGTGGTGACGCTCGACGGCGTGGTGAGGGCGTCGGTGCCGTCGTTCCCGATGTGCATCGACTTCCTGCCCGACGGCAGGCTGCTCGTCGTGGACTCGGCGCACCAGCAGGTGCTGCGCCAGGAGGCCGACGGTTCCCTGGTACGGCACGCGGATCTGTCGGGCGTGTCGAGCAAGCCCTGGAACGAGATCGTGGTCGACGGTCAGGGCAACGCCTACGTGAACAGCATCGGCTTCGACTTCCCCGAGGGGGAGTACGCGCCCGGGTTCGTCGTGCGCGTCTCGGCCGACGGGCGGCAGGTGGAGCGGGTCGCCGACGACCTGGCGTTCCCGAACGGCATGGCGATCACGCCCGACGGGTCCACGCTGATCGTGGCCGAGTCGTACGCCAACCGGCTCACCGCCTTCGACATCGTCTCCGGCGGCGGCCTGGACGGCAGGCGTGTCTGGGCGGCGACGCCCGGCGACCACCCCGACGGGATCTGCCTCGACGAGGACGGCTCGATCTGGTACGCCGACGTGGGCAACAAGCACTGCGTGCTGGTGCGCGAGGGCGGCACGATCGACGCCGTCCTCGGCATCGACAGGGGCGCCTTCGCCTGCGCGCTCAGCCGCGAGGACAAGCCCCGGCTGTTCGTCGTCGGTCAGGAGTGGGGCGGGCCGGGCGCCCAGCCGAGCGGGCAGGTCATCGCCTTCCCCGTGCCCGTCCAGGGCGCGCCCAGGCCCTGACCCGTCAGCCCCGTCAGCCTGGCCGCCGCAGCGTGCGGTGGACGGCGAGGCCGCCGAGCGCCGCCGCCGCGACGGTCAGGATGCCCGCCTCCGTCCACTGGAAGTGCCAGAACCGCGAAGCCGGGTGGTAGTACACCGCGAACCGGTAGCCCTTGCCGAACAGGCACGCCTGCCAGGCCTCGGCGTTCCTGCTGCTCTGCCCCACGTCCACGCGGCGGGCGCATCCGGTGTCCGACGGCTCGCCGACCTCCCTGCCCGTCGGCTCCACCCACGCGGAGCCGACCAGGCGCACGTCGGGGTCCTCCAGCACCACGGTGCCCGACAACTCCGTGCGCGCGGGCTCGGCGTAGTGATCGCTGACCTGGACCAGCGTGAACATGGTCGCCGCCACACCGGCCACGACCAGCGCCATCGCGGGCAGCGTGCGCCTGAACAGGGTGCCGGCCGCGGTGCCCAGCGCGAACGCGTACAACCACCACGCGGCGGGGGCCACGCCGACCATGTTGAACACCCCGACGTTGCCGAACGCGGTGTCGACACCCGCCCTGAACACCGGCCGCCACAGGCTGACCATGAGCGACAGCAGCAGCCCGCCCGCCACGACCGCGCCGCCCAAAACCGCCAGCTTGACCGCCAGCCACCGCCGCACGGACACGGCCTGGGTCCAGGCCAGACGATGGGTGCCGCGTTCGTACTCCCGGCCGAGCAGCGGCGCGCCCCAGAACGCCCCGATCAGCGCGGGCGCCACCAGCGGCATCCAGCCGAACACGGAGTACACCGTGTCGTAGCGCTGCCCGAGCGCCACCGCCACCTCCCCGCACGCGACGGCGGGCCCCGGGCAGCCGGGCGGGGCGTGCTCGGCCAGGTAGCGGCTCGCTTCCACGGCCGAGCCGAGCAGCAGCAGCCCGAGCAGCGCCAGGAAGGCCGCCGTCACCAGGATCTGCGCCCGGTGCTGGCGCCACGTCACCCAGATCACGGGCGCACCCCCGTCAGCGCGGGCATCGCCGCGGACTCGGGATTGCGCAGGTAACCCATCACGAGCTCCTCCAGCCCCGGCCGCCGCGCCCGCCATCGGGGGTCGGGCGAGGGCGTGCCCCTGACGAGCAGGCCGACCTGCCTGTCCGTACGGCTCGCGCTCACGACCCGCATGCCCGCCTCCGACGCGCCGGCCGGTCCCGTGAGCACCAGATGGTCGTCGAGCAGTTCCTCGATGTCGCCGCTGACCTGCAGCCGTCCCCCGTTGAGCACGATCAGCCAGTCGCACGTCTCCTCCAGGTCGGAGACGACGTGCGACGACAGCAGCACGGTCAGCTCGCGCCCTGCCGCCTCGGCCATGATCGTGCGCATCACGTCGTGGCGGGCGAGCGGGTCGAGGTTGGCCAGGGGCTCGTCCAGCACGAGCAGGTCGGGTCGGCTGGCGAGCGCCAGCGTGACGGCCACCTGCGCCTGCTGCCCGCCTGACAGGCCGCCGACCTTCCGCTCCAGGGGGATGCCCAGCCCGCCGAGCCGTACGGCGGCGGCCTCGCCGTCCCAGCGCCGGTTCGTCCTGCGCCCGAAGGTGAGCATCTCGGCGACGGTGAAGCTGTCGTAGAGGGGCTTGTCCTGGGCGACGAAAGCCGCCTCGCCGGCCACGCGGACACGGCCCGCGGCGGGGCGCAGCAGCCCGACGGCGGCGTGCATGAGCGTCGTCTTGCCGGCGCCGTTGGGCCCGACAAGCGCGGCGACGCGTCCGGCGGGAATCGAGAGCGAGCAGTCGTGCAGCGCCCAGGCCCGGCGGTAGCGCACGCCCAGCCCGGTGACCTCCAGCGCGGCGCTCACGCCACGTCCTCCTTCGCGAGGTCGGCCATGACGACGGTGAAGAGCACGCGCAGGTCTTCCTGATCGAGCCCTGCCGCCCGCGCGTCGCGCATCCAGGCTTCGAGGCCGCGCCGCACCCGCGTGTGGTCGGCCAGCGTGGGACCCGCCACACCCTGCCGGACGAACGTGCCCATCCCGGGACGCCCCTCGACCAGGCCCTCGCGTTCCAGCTCGCGGTAGGCCTTGAGGACGGTGTTGGGGTTGATGGCCAGGCTCTCGACGACCTCGCGGGCGGTGGGCAGCTGGTCGCCGGGGCGGAGCGTGCCCAGGCGCAGGGCCTGCTTCACCTGGTGGGCCAGCTGGAGGTAGGTGGACACACCCGAGGAGCGGTCGAGGGTGAACTCGATCAAGCAAAACACCCTTTCACTATTTGAATAGTGAAAGGGTGTTGGATTGCGGGTCAGGTTGTCAACCCGGCGAATGCTGGGCCGGGCGGGTGGCGCGATGAAACAATCACCTCACGCATGGACTCTCGTGGGAGGCGGCGTGAAGACAGGAGCCGAACGGGCCGTCGCGGGCGCCGACGTCGAGGACTCCGATACCGATGTGTCAGGCGACAGGCCGACCGCCTCGTGAGGTGGCCCCGGTTCAGGCGCCCGCTCAAGATGGAGGTCTCCGGCCCCGGCGCGATCGTCGCCGGCGGCGACATCACGGGCTCCACGACGAACATCACCTACACCATGGTGCTTCCGGATCACCTCCCGCCGCCGCCCGGCGATCCCGACCTCGACCTGCTCCACCGCCGCCGCCAGGCCACGGAGCGCCGCGACGCCGCCTTCGCCGAGCACTTCCTGCCCAAGGCCAGGGCATCGGTCACGGAGGACGGCTTCACATGGGACTTCGTCGGCCGCCACCAGGCGCTCGGGCGGATCGCCTCCTGGCTCGCCGACCCCGCCGGCGCGCCCGCCGCCCTGGCGGTGACCGGCGGGCCTGGCTCCGGCAAGACCGCCGTGCTCGGGCTCGTCGCGGCGCTGGCCGACCCCAGGTACGAGCCGCACGTGCCCCGTTCGCGCATCGACCTCGACGACGGGCTGGCTCCCCCACCGGCCGCCTTCGACGAGACGCTCTACGCGGGCGGCATGCTCCTGGACGAGATCGTCGACGCCGTGGGCGTCGCCGCGGGCCTGGCCGACCGCCCGTCCCTGTCCGAGCTGCGCCGCCGGCTACGTCAGCGGCGGGCCGCGGGCGGTGCTCCACTCGTCGTGCTCGTCGATGCCGTCGACGAGGCGGAGGATCCGGAACTGCTCATCGGCACGCTGGCCGGACTGCTCGGCGACGGGACCGTGCGCCTGCTCCTCGGCCTGCGTCCCCAGGCGCTCACCATGCTCGACGGGCTCTGCGAGCGCATCGACCTCGACGGCGGCTACGCCGATCCCGAGGCCATGCGCCGTTCGGTCGAGCACGGCCTGCTCCAGGCCGCGCCTTCGAGCCCGTTCCGCCAGGCCGGCGAGAGCGTCGTGGCCCGCGTCGCCGACGGCGTGATCCGTACGGCGGGGTCGTCCTTCCTGGTCGCCCGCCTCCTGGTCCGGATGCTCGCCCATCGTCCCGATCTGAGCTGGCTCACCCCCGGCTGGCGCGAGGAGCTCTCCCGCGCTCCCGGGGAGATCATGGAGCAGAGCCTGCGCGAGCGGCTCGGCGACGACCGGGCCGACCGGGCCCTCGACCTGATGCGCCCGCTGGCCTTCGCGGAGGGCAGCCTGCCTGACGAGGACATCTGGATCGCCCTGGCCGTCCGGCTGTCGGGCCGCCACTACGACTACGCCGACGTCATATGGCTGCGCGAGCACGCGGCCAGCTACGTCGTCGCCACCACCACCGACCAGGGTCACCGGGTCTACCGGCCCTTCCACGAGACGCTCTCCGGCCACTTGCGCGACGTCCGTGACCAGCGGGCCGTCCATCGGCAGATCGCCGACTTCCTGCTCGAACACACGCCCGTCCATCCAGACGGCACCCGTCAGTGGGACAGGGCCGGCTTCTACACCCGCTCCTCCCTGGCCACCCACATCGGCAAGGCAGGCGGTCACGAGGCTTTCGACGACCTGGTGCTGGATCCCGGCTTCCTGCTCGCCGCCGAGCCGTACCGCCTGCTCGGCGCCCTGGCCGGGCACCGTCCCCGCGATCCCGACGCCGGCGCGGCCGTCAGCGCCTACCGGCAGGCCGCCCCAGACTTCCTGCGCTTCCCCGGCTCTCCGCGCCTGGCCGTCCTCGACCTCGCGGCCCGCTCCCACGATGCGCGCACGCTCCTCGACCGGCTGCCACGCGTGCCGGCCTCCGCGCCCTGGCGGGTCCGGTGGCTGGATCTGAAGCCCGAGGGGCGCGGGCGCTACACCCTGACCACGCTGCCCGGCTCCATCACGCGGATGTCGCTCTTCGAGCACGAAGGGCGGCCCCACGTGCTCGTCGCCTCCTCGGCCGGCGAGTTCGAGGTGTGGAATCTCGAGACGAGCGGCAACGTGGTGTCCGGGCGGATGGGGGGCGGCCTGCCGATCACGGGCACCGCGGTCGCCGTCCACGACGAGCACGTCTACCTGGCCATGAGCAACAGGTCCGACATCCTGCTCTGGGACCTGTTCGGCGCCGATCACCCGATACGCGAGTGGAAGGGCAGCCGGTGGCGGATGAGCAGCGAGACGACCGCGGTGGCCTTCGCGGAGCTCGACGGATCGCTCGTCCTCCACGTGATGGGCGAGCGGCACAAAGTCGACCGTTACGACGTGACCGCGCAGGCCGAGCTGCCCGCCTTCGAGGTGGCCGAGGGGTATGAGTTCCTCGCGCAGAGGGCGTCGGTCGACGTGGCGGTCCTGGGCGGGCGCGCGTTCGCCGCGATCGGGGCCCTGAACCGGGTTCTCCTGATCGACCTGCGCTCAGGGGAGGTCTCGGAACACTTCTGCCGCGACTCCGGATTCGTCACGAGCGTCCGCCTCGTCCCGGGCGATCGTCCACGGCTCTTCACCGGACAGGACACCCATCAGCTCACCGAGTTCGATCTCGGCGACGGGCCCGTGAACAGAGTCCAGGCACGCGAGAGCGTGTTCGACGTCGACGCGCACGTCCGCGACGGGGTCACGCTCATGGCAGCCGCCTACGACTACTGCGACCGTCCCCTGGAGGTCTTCCGCGTCGGCGAGACGTACGAGAGGATCACCGGCTTCCACGAGCCGCCCGCGGCCGTCACCCAGGTGAGGATCGTCAGGCTGAGTCACGGCCACACGGTGGTCGTGGCGGGCGAGCGGACCGGGCGTGTCCAGGTGTGGGACCTGCCGGAGGCGGCCTCGTGAACGCCCGGGACGAACCCGGGGAGCCGATCGCCCTGCACGCGGCCGAGGTGGACGGACGTACCGTCCTGGTCATCGTCCACAAGGGCGGCCACGTCGTGCTGCTCACCACCGCCGACGGCAAGGCCCGCGCCGGCCGACGCCTGGCCGCAGGAATCAGCGCCTCGGCGTGCACCGGCTCCACGCTCTTCGTGGCGACAGACGACGGACGGCTGCTCGCCCACGACCTCGGAACGGAGGTCACCACCACGGTTGTCACCGGCCTCGCACCGGTCACCGCGCTGGCCTGCGAGCGAATCACCGGCTTCCTCACCGTCGCCGCGGGCGGCCGGGACGGCACGGTCACGCTCTGCGCGCATCTGGGAGAGGGCGGGTGGGAGTCGTCGTCCGCCCGCCGTCACATCCGCAAAGTCGTCTCCGTGGCCCTGGGCAGGCTCGGCCGCGCACACGTGGTGCTCAGCTGTGCGGAGGACGGCACGGTTTCCGCCGTCGCGACCGGAACCCTCCTGTCTCGCTCACTGATCTGGACCGTCGACTGGAGCGACACCCCGGCCCGGTCGCCGGGCATGTCCAGCGACTGGTCACGTGGCCTGCCCCCCGGTCCCGCCCTCCTCGCCGCGACCCTCGAACCCGACACGCAGGACGCCTGGCGGCATCGCCAGAAGCTGGCGGAGAGGGTGGTGACCTGCGACCTGCTCGACATCAAGGGGACCACGGTCGTCCTCGTCAGCGGACGTCACCGGTCCAGGCCGGTGATCGCCATCGACGACCTGCCGGGCGGCGAGTCGGCCACATCGCGGCTGGCGGCGGCGCGGGCGACGGCTCCGCTCGCCGCCGTCCGTCCGACCGCCGACGGCGCGACCCTCGCCTTCGCCCAGGGCTCGACGCTTCACGTCGAGGAACTACGGGTTCGCGCCGATCGCCCCTGGGTGGAGCTGGCGCTGCGGGCGGTCATGGCTCCCGTGTGCCTGGGGGTGATCTTCTTCAGCGTGCCCTCGTGGTTCACGGGTGCGGCCGCGGCGATCTGGGGCGGGTGGAACCTCTTCCGGGTGCTGCGCGCTCCCCTGCACTGGGACGACCGGCTTCGCAGGACCACGGCCGAGTGGAAGATGACGCGAATCGTTTCCGTCGACCTCCATGCCGACATCACGCATGTCGTCTTCGACCGGCCGGGCGGGGTGGTGGCGCTGACCCGGAGAGGGGTGGCGGCGCTGGACCTCGGAGCAGGGTGACGCCGGAGCTCTACGCCTGGGCCGTGGCCGCCGCCTTGGCCGCCGCGGGAAGCGCCTCGACGATCCGACCGATCGCCTCGTCGTCGTGCGAGGCCGACAGGAACCACGCCTCGTAGGCCGACGGCGGCAGGTAGACGCCCTGGTCGAGCATCGAGTGGAAGAACGCCCTGAACGCCCCCGTGTCCTGCGTCTGGGCCTCCTCGAAGTTCGTGACCTCACGATCCGTGAAGAAGATCGAGAACAGGCTCCCCGCCGTCTGCAGGCGATGCGGCACCCCGGCGGCGCCGAGCGCGGAGGAGGCCGCCTGCGCCACGGTCGTGGCGGCGGCGTCGACGCGCGCGTAGACCTCGGGCGTGAGCGCCCGGAGCGTCGCGAGCCCCGAGGCGCACGCCAGCGGGTTGCCCGACAGGGTCCCCGCCTGGTAGACGGGCCCATTGGGCGCCAGGTAGGCCATGACGTCGGCGCGCCCGCCGAAGGCCGCGGCCGGGAGCCCGCCGCCCATGACCTTGCCGAAGGTCATCAGGTCGGCGGCCACCGGGTCGAGCCCGTACCACCCGGCGCTCGACACGCGGAAGCCGGTCAGCACCTCGTCGATGATGAGCAGCGCCCCGTTGGCCGTGCAGATCTCGCGCAGGAACGCGTTGAAGCCGGGAGCGGGCGGGACCACGCCCATGTTCGCCGGGCAGGCCTCGGTGATGACGCAGGCGATTTCGAAGGCGGCGAAGGCCTCGCGCACCGCGTCGAAGGAGTTGTACGGCAGGACGATCGTGTCGGCGGCCGAGGCCCCGGTGACGCCGGGCGTGTCGGGCAGCCCGAAGGTGACCACACCGGACCCGGCCGAGGCCAGGAGCGCGTCGACGTGACCGTGGTAGCAACCGGCGAACTTGATGACCTTCGAGCGCCCCGTGAAGCCGCGGGCGAGCCTGACGGCGCTCATGGTGGCCTCGGTGCCCGAGCTGACCAGGCGGACCTGCTCGATGGGCTCGACGCGGGCGACGATCTCTTCGGCGAGGGCGACCTCGCCCGGCGTGGCGGTGCCGTACGAGAAGCCGTCCATGAGCGCGGCCGACACGGCGGTGACGACCGACGGGTCGCGGTGGCCGAGGATCATCGGACCCCACGAGCAGACCAGGTCGACGTAGGTGTTGCCGTCGACGTCGGTGATGTAGGGGCCCTGGCCCGAGGCCATGAAGCGCGGCGTGCCGCCGACGGCGCCGAAGGCGCGGACCGGGGAGTTGACGCCGCCGGGGACGATGGCGCGGGCGCGGGCGAACAGTGCCTCGGACTTCTCGATGCTCACCGCATCAAGGTTACCGTTTGGCAACTCCGTACGGCGTACGGTACAACGTACATATGAGCATCGAGAAGTGGTTCGAGGACTACGACAAGCTGGCGGAGACCGGAGACATCGAGAAATTGGCCGACATGGCGGTCTTCCCCATGAACGTGGTCACGGACGTGCCGGGCGGCTACGCGGCGGCCAAGCAGTGGACCCGAGAGGAGTACGTCGAGGCGATGAAGGAGGCGATGGGCGGCGGCACGGCGGACCTGAACCTCAGGTCGAAGCGCACCCCGCACCACCTGACCGAGAACCTCTGCGTCGTGGAGACCGAGGCCACGATGACGATCGACGGCCAGGAGCAGACCATGCACTACGCGGACCTGCTGGTGCGCACCGAGGACGGCTGGGCGTTCCAGACCATGGTCCAGGGCGGATGGGGTTACGGCTGGGAGCCCGCCAAGCGGGGCTAGGCCCCGAAGCGCTCGCCCACCCGGCGCTCCACCAGCCCCACCAGGGCGTAGAGCGCCCAGGCCACCAGGCACAGCAGCCCCAGCGAGATCATCACCAGCCGGATGTCGTCGTTCTCGGCCGCCTGCCGCTCCAGGTAGCCGAGTCCGGCCTCCGCGCCGATGAACTCTCCGATCACCGCGGCCGTGACCCCGGCCAGCACCCCCAGCCGCAGGCCCAGCGCCACGGCGGGCAGGGCGTACGGCAGGTCGATCTTGACCAGCCGCGCGACGGGACCCAGCCGCAGCAGCCGCACCAGGTCCTCGACGCCCTGCGGGATTCCCCGCAGGCGCATGACCATGTTCACCAGCACGGGATAGAAGGAGACCAGCGCGATCAGAGCGATCTTCGAGCCGATCCCCAGGCCCAGCCACAACACGATCAAGGGGGCGATGGAGATCTTGGGCGTGACCTGAGCCACCACGATGACGGGCATCAGCAGCCGCTCGACCACGGGGACGCGGACGAACACCACCGCGACGACCACCCCTAGCGTGCTGCCCAGCAGGACCCCTTGCACGACCTCCGCAAGGGTCTGCTGGATGTGCAGGGTCAGCGCCCCCTCCCCCGCCAGCGCCAGGGCGTGCGAGGCCACCGCCCCTGGCGTGGGCAGGCGGTAGGCCGGGATGGAGAAGACCACCGCGACCAGCCACCAGAGTGCCACCCCCGCCAGGAGCGAAAGAGCGCCGAGACTAGCCGAGCGCATCCGGCTTCACCACCATGTCGCCCGCCTTGAAGGAGGCGTCGATGAGCTTGTAGCCCACCTGGGCGTCGATCGCCTGCTGCCAGCGGTTCTCGTCGGCGTGGCCGAAACCGTCGGGCGAGTGCCAGAGCGTCTTCACGAAGACGTCCTTCACGATGGCGGTGACCGCCTCCTGCTGCCCGTTGAAGGTCGGCGCGTACTTCTCCACCGCCATGGAGACCGCGGCGGCCGGATCCTTGGAGGCGTATTCGAGCCCCTGGTCGAGGGCGCTGACGAAGGCCTTGACGGTGGCCGGGTCGTCCTTCACCTTCTCCGGGCTGGTCACCACGACGTTGCCGAAGGACGGCAGGAACTCGTCGCTGAGGATCTGGCGCACGTCCACCCCCGCCGACTTGAGCGCGTAGTAGCGCAGCCGCGAGAAGACGATGGCGTCGACCTGCCCGTTCTTCAGCGCGTCCACGATGGCGCCGGTGCCGATCGTGGTCACGTTCACATCCTGCAGGGACAGGCCCGCCTGCTTGAGCATCGCCTGGAGCTGGATGTAGTTGGGGCTGCCGAGGTCGGTCACGGCCACGTTCTTGCCCTTGAGGTCGGCGGGCGTGTTGATGCCGGCCTTCGCGGTCGACAGCAGCGCGCCGATGCCCTGCTGGTAGGTCGTGTGGACGACCTGGGCCTTGACGCCCTTGCCGTACGCGGTGATGACCGAGTCGCCGTTGGGGAAGCCGAAGTCGACGTTGCCCGCGGCCACGTTCTTGACGATGTCGGAGCCCGCGGCGTAGGTGAAGGACACATCGAGCCCGGCCTTGGAGAAGAAGCCCTGCTCCTTGGCGGCGTAGAGGGGCGCGTAGTACGGCACGGCGGCGCCGTCGATCTGGATGGTGACCCGCTTGACGCCGTCGGCCGACTCCGTGGAGGCGGCCGGGCTGCAGCCGGTCACGAGTGCTGCTAACAGGACGAAAAAGATCTTCTTCATCAGATTCTCCTCAGTCTTTCCACGAGCGAGACCAGGCCGAAGCCGGTCAGCCCGACCAGGACCGTGACCAGCACGGCGGCTATGAGCAGTGGGGTGTCGTTGGACGTGTTGCCGAGGATCATCAGGTAGCCGAGCCCCCGCTGCGCCGAGAGATACTCGGCCAGGAAGGCGCCCGTCATCGCGTCGATCACGGCGATCTTGGCTCCGGCCAGCAGCGCGGGAGTCGCCGCCGGGATCTGGATCTTGAACAGATACTGCGCGCGTGACAGGTTCAGCAGCCTGCCCAGCGTGGCCACGTCGGCGGGAACGTCCCTCAGTCCCAGCATCGTGGCGGCCATCATCGGGAAGAACACCAGCAGCAGGATCAGCACGTACTGCGAGGTCAGGCTGAGCCCGAACCAGAGCACGAGCAGCGGCGCCACCGCGATCTTGGGAGCGGCCTGGAGCAGCACGAGATAGGGATTGAGCAGTTCCCGCAACAGCCGCGAGGACCACAGCGCCCAGCCGAGCGCGATCCCGATCAGCGAACCGCCCGCGAAGCCCAGCACGATGTTGCGCGCCGTGTAGAGCAGGTGCGGCCAGAGTGTCCCGTCGCCCACCAGCCCGGCGAGGGCCCCGAGCACCTCCTCGGGCGCGGGGAGCAGGTAGGCGGGCACGTCGGCCAGCCGGACGTACAGGCTCCAGAGCCCGACGATGACGACCGCGTAGCCGAGGGTCCTGAGCAGGCGGCTCATTCCAGCTCCTGCCGCAACATCCCGGCGAACTCCGCGAACTGCGGCAGCCGCCGGGTCGAGGGGTCGCGGTCACGATCCAGCGGAACCCGGTGCACGGCCTTGATCCGTCCGGGTCGCGCCGACATCACCGCCACCCGGTCCGCGAGATAGGTCGCCTCCTCGACGCTGTGCGTGACGAGGATGATCGTCTTGCGGGTGGCCTCCCAGATGCGCAGCAGGTCGTCGTGCAGCCGGTCCCGGGTGATCGCGTCCAGCGCGCCGAAGGGCTCGTCCATCAGCAGGATGCGCGGGTCGTAGGCGAGCGCCCGCGCGATGGCGGCCCGCTGGCGCATCCCTCCGGACAGTTCCTTGGGGAAGGACTGGGCGAAGTCGGCCAGGCCGACCAGGTCCAGTAGATCGCTGACGCGCCGGCGGGCCTCCGGGGAGTTGTCACGCAGGGCTTCCAGCCCCAGCGACACGTTCCGCTCCACCGAACGCCACGGCAGCAGAGCGGGCTCCTGGAAGACGAACCCGATGTCCTTTCCGGGACGCGGAGGTTTTGTCCACATCAGTTCCCCGTCGAAGTCGCCGTCCAGACCGGCGATCATGCGCAGCAGCGTCGACTTGCCGCAGCCCGACGGTCCGATGAGGGCGACGACCTCCCCTTCCGCGACGTCGAGGTCCACGTCCGCCAGCGCCGTGACCTGCTGACCCTTGGCGCCGGTGTAGGTCTTGCCGACCTCACGGACGGACAGGAGTTCACGCACCTCAAAGGCTCCTTGTTTCCAATAATGGAATTTATGCTTCCATCAATGCCGGACGGACGGATTGGGTGTCAAGAGCCTGGAAACGGCTTGACTCGGCATCCTTGGGGCCTTCAAACTCCAAGACCGGAAACAGTTCTTCCGGATCGAGGAGTCGAATGAGTCGCAGCGCCCGCGACCCCTGGCTCGAGGACACGGCCCCCCACCTGCCGGCCCGCCTCGGCGCCCTGCCGCCGGTCTGCCTGCTCCCCGGCGACCCCGCCAGGGTCGACCTGGCCGCCGGCGTGCTCGACGACTTCGAGATCCTGGGCCACAACCGCGAGTTCCGGCTGGGAGCCGGAACCCTGGACGGCGTCCCGATCGCGCTCTGCTCCACCGGGATCGGCGGCCCGTCCGCGGAGATCACCGTGGTCGAGCTGGCCCGCCTGGGAGTGCGCACCGTCCTGCGCACCGGCGGCATGGGGGCCCTGCGCCCGGATCTCGCACCGGGCACGCTCTGCGCGGTCACCGCCGCCGTCCCCGGTGGCGGAGCGGGCGCCTTCTACGCCCCTGGCTCGGTCCGTACGGCGAGCGAGACCGTCCTGGCCTGCCTGCGCACCCAGGCCGAACGGCTGGGCCTGTCCCTGACCGAGGTCGTGGTGGCCTCCATCGACTCGTACTACCTGGGCCAGGGCCGTCCCCTGCCCGGCCACGAGGCCCAGGCGGCCCGCCGGCTCCAGGAGCTCCAGGCCCTGGGCGTCGACGGCGTCGACATGGAGACGGAGACCGTCCTGGCCGTGGCGGGCTCACTCGGCCTGCGGACGGGAGCGCTCCTGGTCGCCCACGCCAACCGCGCGACCGACGCCTGGCTCGAGGATTACGAGCCCGCCCAGCTCGACATGCTGAAGCTTGCGGTCCACACCGCGAAGTACACGGCAGGGTGATCAAAGAGCCTAAACTGGCCCTACCCGGGACCCGGGTGGGCGCGTAATCGGGGACGCGACCAAGGGAAGCAGCGGAAAACGGGGATAGCCACGCATGCAAGTTCTCAGCCGAGCCCTGAACGTCCTCAAGAAGCTGTCTGTGACACCTCAGGGGATGACCCTCCAGGAACTGCACGAAGAGCTGGAGATCCCGATCGGGAGCATGCACCGCCTGCTCGCCGCCCTGGTCGAGGAGCAGTACATCACCCGCTCCCCGCACAACCGCCGCTACTTCCTGGGATCGGCCGCGGCCGAGCTGGTCGGGGCGCCCGCGGCGCACAGCTCCCTGGTCCCCGCCCCCGAGTTGCTGGTGCGGGCGAACAAGGAGAGCGGTGAGACCGTCTTCCTGACCTCGCTCACGGGTTCTCGCATCGTGTGCATCTCGATCGTGGAGGCGACCCACCCGCTGCGGCTGTTCGTCCAGCTGGGCCAGGAGATGCCCTGGCACGCCGCGGCCGCCGCCCGGAGCGTGCTGGCGTATCTGCCGCAGGAGACCATCGACGGCATCGTGTCCGGCCTGGAGTTCAACGCCTACACCCCCGGCACGCCGAAGACGCCCGAGGAGGTGCGAGCCCACCTGGCCGAGATCCGCTCCCGCGGCTACGACGTCTGCGAGAACGAGCTCGACGAGAACGTGTGGGCTGTGGCCGCCCCGGTGTTCACGAGCACGGGAGTCGTGGTGGCGAGCGTGACGCTGGCCGCCGCCGGGCACCGGATGCGTGATCCGATCCGCCGGGTGCAGGCCACGGAGATCGTGCTGCGCACGGCGCGGGCGATGTCGGAGGAACTCGGCCACGAGAGTCAGGTGTAGTCGTCCAGGCCCAGCCGCCGGGCCCGGCCTGTCTGCCAGAGGTAGGCGAGCCACGCCACCAGGGCCCAGCCGAGCCCGATGACGACCTCCCACACCAGCGACGGGAGCCAGGGTCGGCCCGCCAGCGCCGACCGCACGGCGTCGAGGCCGTGCCGTACGGGAAGCACCGCCCCCACCGCGTCCAGGACGGGTAGGCGTCCGGGCGGGACGAGCGCGCCGGAACAGGCGATGACCAGCCAGGTGGCCGCATTGCCCGCGAAGACGTCGGCGCGGCGGCCCACCACCTGCGCGACCACGGCCAGGCCCAGAGCGGTGGTGCTGAACAGCATGACCGCGTAGATCGGCAGGACGGGCAGGACCGTCAGCGCCAGGCCGCTGACCGGGCCCACGACGGCCCAGACCAGGAGGACGGCCAGCCCGCCGTGCACGATCAACGGCAGCGAGCGGAGCGCGAACACCAGCGGGATGTGGACCTCGCCGAGCCGCAGCCGGGAGTAGGTCCCGTTCCACTTGTCGGCCATCGGGACATCGGCCACGCCCACCACCGTGAAGGCCAGCATGGTGATGGCCAGGGCCCCGGCGAACGCGTGCTCCTCCAGACCGAGCACCCGGCCGAGCAGCGTGAAGAACAGGCCCTGGAGCAGCACCCGCGGCCAGACCGCGGTGACCGTGATCGACCAGGGCTCCGAGGCGCGGAAGAGCAGGCGGCCGAGCCGTACGACCTCAAGATAGATCAAGGGTGCCTTCCTTCCTCGCCAGGACGGTCACCCGCTGGAAGGCGAAGGCCCCCAGGACGAAATAGACCACGGTCAGCGCTCCTGCCAGGCCGAGCGCGGCGAAGTCGGGTGTGCCGCGCGCCGCTCCGGCCAGGAACTCCTGCACCCATCGCAGGTTGATCACCCAGCTCAGCGGCCGCGTCCAGCCGGGCAGCATGGAGACAGGGATGAGCAGCCCGGACAGCAGGGTCACAGGAGCCACGGCCAGCGCCGACAGCTGCGGGCCGTACCTCGACAGCAGGAACAGGCAGCTCAGCAGGAATCCCGCCGCCGTCCCCGTCACCGCCACCAGCGCCAGCCCAACGCCGAACCAGAACGGCAGGGCGATCGCCATGGACCGGCCGGACAGCAGGACGAAGGCGGCGACGGTCACGGAGATCACCGCGAGGATCAGCAGGCTCGCTCCCGTGGTCTTGCCCAGAAGCACCAGCCGCGGGTCGCGCACGCCGAGCATGGTGGGGGCGAGCGTGCCCTCCATCTTCTCCCTGCGCAGGATGCCCGCCCCGCTCCAGACCGTCGACCCCCAGAAGCTCATCAGCATGACCGCGGTCACCGTCTCGGTCGCCGGGACCTTCGACAGCACGATCAGCAGGTAGACGACGGGTTGCAGCACCCCGAGCAACACGAGGAACTGCCAGGAGGCCCGCATGAGCGCCATCTGGTGCCGCATCGCCGCGAAGAAGATCATGCCGTGGCCAGCTTGGTGAACGCGTCCTCCAGCCGGACCTCACGGACGGACAGGTCGCTCACCTCGTACCCCGCGAGCTCATGGCCCAGCTCGGCGAAGACCGAGGCGTCCCACTCGCGGACGCGGAGGGTCAGCTCCCAGGTGTCGCCGTCCACGGCCACGGCGGCATCACGCGGAACGGGATGCGGGCCGCGTCCGCGGACCACGACCAGGGCCGCGTAGCCCGCGAGCCCGGTGAACGACGCCAGCGGCAGGTCCTCGGTGATACGCCCGCCCTGCAACAGCAGCACCCGGTCGGCCAGCTGCTCGACGTCGAGCAGCAGATGGCTGGTGAGCAGCACGGTCAGCCCGGAGCCGCGCAGGTCGCGGACGGTGTCCCTGAGCCGCTGGGCTTCGATCACGTCCAGGCCCACGGTCGGTTCGTCCAGGAGCAGCACCTGGGGTGAGGCGATGAAGCCGACCGCGAGATGCAGCCGCTGCCGCATGCCCTTGGAGTAGGTCTGGACCGGCCGGTCGGCCGCCGCCCCCAGGCCGACCCTTTCCAGGGCGGAGTCCACGCGGGCACGCAGGCCGCGGCGGCCCAGCCCGGCCAGCATCGCGAAGAAGCGCAGGTTGTCGCGGCCGCTGAGCCGCCCGTAGAGCCCGCCGTCGCCGCCGAACACCACACCGGTCGCCGCGCGGCAGGCCTTCGCCTCGCCCGCGACGTCATGCCCCATGATCTGGGCACTCCCCCCGCTGGGCAGCAGCAGCGTGGAAAGTATCTTGGTCAGCGTGGTCTTGCCCGCCCCGTTGACCCCGAGCAGGGCGACCACCTCACCCGGCGCCACCTCGAACGACACGTCGTCCAGCGCCCGCACTCCGCCGAAGGACCTGCTCAGGCCCTTCACCACGATCGACACACGTCCTCCACAGCCGGGTGGCGGGCCCGCAGACCCGCCACCCACAGACCGACCTACATCGGGTCCGCGTCGCAGTACTCGTCCTCGACGATCTCCCACTGGTTCGTCATGTCCTTCACCTCCTCACGTCTCCGTCGACGACGCCGGCGGCGTCGCCACGCCTGATCGGACCAGGCCCTCCACGCAGGAGGTGACCTGGTCGGCCTGGATGTCGCCGTATCCGGCGGCCCGGAGCTCGGCGGCGATCGCCTCGGGCGCCCGCCCGTCGAGCCTGATCCACACGGCGGCGACCAGCTCGGTGACCCGCATGCTCTTGCCAGGTCCCGACAGCGCCCAGCGGTCCGCGAATCGCTGCAGGCCGAAGGCGGGATCGCGCAAGGGCCGTCCCGTGTGACCGACGCCGAGCGGCGGCAGCGACTCCAGCGGCTTGTCCCATCCGTGGACCAGGGACCAGCCGTTCAGCGCGGCCGCGGCGTGCAACCTGGCCCCCACGTCGGGGGTCTGCTGGTTCAGCAGCCCCCACAACTCGGGGGTGAGCAGGCCGGCGCGGCCCAGCCGGCGCAGCAGGAACCGGTCCATGGCGTAGATGTCGCCGGTGCCCGCGAGGGCGACCTCCAGGGCCGCCTTCAGCGCCAGCAGCGCGGCGTGCGAAGCCCCGTAGGGATCGTCGAAGGCGAGCATGCCCGCCGCGTCCTCGGCGTTCCTCGCCACCTTGTGCATGAAGTTGGCCATGACGACCTGCCTGGCCACCTCGCCGTCGCAGCGGGCCAGCAGGTCGGAGCACTCCGCGTCGGCCAGCAGGACGGTGCCGCTCGCGAGCCTGACGAAATTCCACAACTGCTCGAACGTCAGCGTGGACTGCGCCCGCGAGGCCGCCGTCGCGACGTAGGCCTCCGACAGCGACACGTACTCCAGCAGCACCGCTCTGGACACCGGCGTCAGCTGCACCTCGACCCCGTCGTGGACGAACGTGCGGCGCGGCAGCGAGGCCCCCTCACGCAGCACCACGTGCACGTCGGTGTCGGAGTAGGCGTGACCGAGGCCTGCCGCCCTGCTCCCGGAGAGAACCGCGACGCCGAACACCTCGGTGCCGCCCAGCGACTCCAGGACCGCCCTGACGGCGGCCACCTGCTGGGGGTCGTGCGTGCCGAGCTTCATGCCACACCTACCGGGACATCGGAGAACGAGGTGGTCGGGGCGCCGCTCTCCACGAGGGCGGCGTGCGCGTTCTTGAGGCAGAGGCTGGGATGCCACTCCACGTCGGAGCCCACCCCCGTCATCCGCCCGAGCAGGTCTTCCAGACCCATCCGGATCACCCCGCCGACACCCAGCGACGTACGGCCCAGCGTGAGGGTCACCTCGCGCGTGGCGGGGTTCATGCGGCCCCAGGCGACGCTCTCCACGTGGAGCCCGGCCGGCGCAGCCGCGGACTCGCCGGGTTCGAGCAGCAGCCTGGCCAGCCGCGGCACGGGAGTCTCCCCGTGCCAGGGGGCCAGCGCGTGCCCGGTGGAGACCCGGCCTGACAGGGCCGCGTACTTCCGGGAGGTCAGCACGCCCACGACGGTGCCCCGCCGTACCAGGTCGACGGGGCCCGAGGCCGAGCCCTCGTCGTCGGCGCCGGAGCCGAGGCCCAGGTCGCGTGCCGACAGCAGGTCCGTCCCGATGCGCTGCTCCAGCGAGCGGAAGGACTTCACGTAGTTGTCGGCCTCGACCAGGTGCCCGACGGCCTCGTGCAGCAGGACGCCGGAGGCGGCGGGCGAGAAGCTCACGGCGCCGTGGAAGCCGGGGAAGTCGGGTGCGGCGGCGAGGTCGGCCGCCCGCGCGGACGCGGTGGCGAAGGCCCCGGCGACCGCATCGGGCGTGATCCCGGCCAGCCCTTCGGCGGAGAGCACCGCAGAACGTCCCTGCCGCCCGAGCGGCACGGTCGCCTTGTCGCCCACGATCGCGCTGACGCGCGCGTGGCCGCGCCCGTTGCGCCGGCAGGACTCCACGATCGCCCGCCGGCCGCACGCGCGGGCCACCCGCACCAGCTCGTGCGCCCTGGCGATCTCGGCCGCGAGCGGATCCACCCAGTCTTCGCGCCGAGCGCCGTGCAGCAGCAGGTCGGCGTCCCGGTCCAGGTCCGCGAGGCTGGACCCCACGACGGTCCCGTACGGCCCGGCGTCCACGACATATTGCGCCCTGGTCGTGGCACCGGCGTCGTCACCCAGCTGGAAGCGCAGGTGGAAGGCATACCCGGCCTCCACCGGCGAGGTCAGGAGCCCGCCCGAGTAGACGGGGAGATCAGCCACGGCCGAGGCTCTTCATGAACTGCTGCACCCGGCCCTCGTCGACCGGGTTCGCCGCCAGGCCGTCGACCTTGAAGTAGCTGCCCACGATGAACCCGTCTGCATGGTCGCGGACCCGGCCCACGTTGTCCGGCGTGACCCCGCTGCCCACGTAGACCGGGCCCTTCGTGCGGGAGCGCGCGGCGATCAGATCCTCCGGCGCGGTCTCCAGCCCGGTCAGCTCTCCGGAGACGATGATCCCGTCCGCGAGCCCGGTCAGATCCCGCACCTCGGTGGCCAGGTCCGGGTAGGCGAACGGCTGCGAGTGCTTCACCCCCGCGTCGGCCAGCACCGCCACGTCCGCCTGGAGCGTGCGGCGCAGACGCATGGTCTCGTGGCTGCTGCCCGTCAGCATGCCCTGGGCCGCCAGCACGGCGCCCGCGTGCACGTTGACCCGGACGAACCGCGCCCCGGCCGCGACCGCCACCGCCACCGCGGCGTGCGCGTCGTTGCGCAGCACCGCCACCCCGACCGGCACGCTGGAGGACCGCACGATCTCCCGGGTGACGCCCGCCATCATCGCGACCGTCTCGGCAGGTACGGCCTGCGGGTAGAACGGCAGGTCACCCGCGTTCTCCACGAGCAGGGCATCCGCGCCCTCCCGCAGGAAGACCTCGGCCTCACGCAGGGCCCGCTCGTAGATGGCGTCGACGTCACCGCCGTAGCGCGGCGAGCCCGGCGTGGGCAACAGGTGGATACAGGCGATGACCGCCTTGTCGGGGAGGTTCACGACATCTCCGCCGTGACTTCGAGGGCGGCGGCGACCCGGTCCGGGGCGTCCAGGATGCGGCGGCCCACCACCAGCAGGCTGGATCCGGCCGCCACCGCCTCGGCGTGCGTGCCGGTGCGGCGGTGGTCGTCGTCGCTCTGGCCGGGCGAGCGGGCGCCGGGGGTGACGAAGAAGAAGTCCTCCGGCACGACGCCGCGCACCAGCGGGATCTCCGGCGGCGCGCAGACCATGCCGTCGAGTCCCGCCTTGGCGGCCAGGGCGGCGCGGCTGCGCAGCTCGTCCTCGATCGAACCCGGCACGTTGAGCTCGTCGTTGAGCACCTGCTGGTCGACGCTGGTCAGCAAGGTGACGCCCACCAGCTTCGGACGCTCGGTCCCCAGCTCAGCGGCCTCGGCGTCGGCGGCGGCCACGGCGGTGCGCATCATCTCGATGCCGCCCGCGGTGTGCATGGTCACCAGGTGCACGCCCAGGCGGGTGACCGCGCGGGCGTATCCGGCCAGGGTGTTGGGGATGTCGTGCAGCTTCAGGTCGAGGAAGACCTTCACGTCCCTGTCGAGGATCTCGCGGACCAGTTCGGGGCCGTGGAGGGTGAAGGCGGAGTTCACCTTGAACCAGCCCACGTGCTCCTTCAGCTCGTCGACCAGGGCGAGGATCTCGTCGCGGTCGGACATGTCGAGGGCTAGGCAGAGCCTGTCGTCGGCGGGCATCTCAGTTCTCCAGCGGTGACGGGGTGAGCAGGCGGCGGAAGATCTCGGTCGCGGCGTCGAGCTCGGCCAGCGGCACGCCCTCTTCCCAGGCGTGCGAGAAGCGGGCGTCGCCTGGGCCGAAGACCAGGGCGGCGTCCGCGAAGGTGGCCAGGACGCCGGCTTCGCTGCCGTAGGAGAAGCCCTCGGGCTCGCAGCGGCCGGCGACCTCGCGGACGTGGCCGAGGAACTCGGCGACGAGGGGGGTGTCGACGTCGGCCGCGTTGGGCGGGGAGACGAAGGTCAGCTCGTCCATGACGAAGTCGACATCGGTCAGGGCGCGCAGGTCGCGGTCGACCTGCCGCGCGAAGGCCCATCCGGCGGCCTCTGCCGGAGCGGCCTCTGCCGGAGCCTCTGCCCGTGCGGCCTCTGCCCGTGCGGCCTCTGCCCGTGCGGCTTCCGGCAAGCCCGCTTCTGGCAGCGCGGCTCCTGAAGGCGCCGGGCGCGGCGTCGCGGGTTCCGGGAGGAAACGCCCGTCGAACCACACGATCACCTCGCGGGCGGCAAGGTTCATGCCGCCGTCGCTCTGGATGCGGGTGACCGTCATGGTCGGCGCCCCGAGCATCGCGGCGGCCGGTCCCTCCGCGTAGCGCCGGTTGAGCACCCCCACCGCCTCGACCAGTCGGGCGGCCTCGGTGATCGCTGTCTTCTCTGTCGGATAGGCGGCGTGGGCGGCGGGCCCGCTCACCCGCCACGAGCCGCGCACGATGCCCTTCTGCGCCACGACCGGGACGAGGTTGCTCGGCTCCCCGGTGATCGCCAGCGTCGGCGCGACCTCCAGCGCCGCCAGGGCTTTGACGCCCAGCATCAGGCATTCCTCGTCGAGGGTCGCCACCAGGTAGGTCTCACGGCGGTGCGGGGAGCGTGCGGCCGTCAGGAAGGCGGTGGTCATGGCCGCCAGCACGCCCTTGGCGTCGGCGCTGCCCCGGCCGTAGAGCATGCCGTCCTCGACGACGGCCCGGTAGCCGGCGTGGGGTCCGCCGGCCGGGTAGGTGTCCATGTGGCCGGTCAGCATGACGATCGCGTCGTCCGCCGCGCCCGCGCGGTCGATCCTGGCGACCACGTTGCAGCGGCCGTCCTTGACCTCCTGCAGTTCGACGGCGACGCCCTCGTCCCGCAGGTGGCCGGCCAGGAAGGCGGCGACCGCGCGCTCGTCGTCCTGCGGGGCGGCGCCCGGCAGCAGCGGGTTGACGCTCGGGATGCCGACCAGGCCGGACAGGAGTTCAGCCGCGCTCAGCATCGCTGCCCGCAGGGTCGCTCGTGGCCTCGGCGTCGCGGCCCATGTGGTCGATCATGGCCTTGGTGACCTCGTCGCGGCCCATCGTGCCGTCGATCACGGTGAGCTCGTCGCCCAGGCGTTCGTACGTCCCGGTGATCGACTCGATCCGCGCGGTCGTCTTCTCCTCGTGCTTCAGCCGGTCGCCGTCGCGGACACGCAGCCGCTGGACCAGGTCCTCGGCGGGCAGGCGCAGGTAGAAGGCGTGGTCGGGGCGCGGGACTCCTTCGTTGATCGTGATCAGGAAGTCGAGGTCCACGCCCCGGTGCACGAAGACACCGAAGGTGGCGTAGACGTAGCGGTCGCAGAGCACGACCGCTCCCCTGGCCAGCGCGGGGTCCACGACCTCCATGACGTGCCGCCTGCGGTCGGCCGCCGACAGCAGGGCGAGCACGTGCGCGGTCTCGGCCGAGCCGCCCTGGTCGTGGAAGACCTGGACCTCGGAGAGTTCGCGGTACCAGTCGGTGGGCTGCCTGGTTTCCACCACCTCGCGGCCCTGGGCGCGGAAGTGGTCGCCCAGGCGCTCGATCTGGGTGGTCTTGCCGGAGCCGTCGAAACCGACCACGGAAATCAGCAGGCCGCGATCGTGATGCTCGGGGCGGAAAACCCGCTCGACACTCATCTTTTCTGTTCCCTGATGCAGTCGTGAATGGCGAGGCCGGTTTCCGAGAAAATCTCCGCGGCATGCGGCGAAATCAATTCGAGGTCGATTTCGTGACGCTCCGAGGTTTCCTTCAACGGCTCCGCGAAATCGGCGCGCTCCGCGTCGGTCAGCAGGTCACCGGCGAGCAGCGCGGTATAAACCTGGCATTCCATGGACTCGGTGTAGAGGCCGTGGAAGGCGTCATAGAGAGCGCGCGGGTCGTCGCCGCCGACGTAGTCGGAGAGAGGGGCCTCCGGGTCGCCGGTGAAGAAGTCGCCGCGGCTCAGGGTGGCCTCGCTGAAGAGCACGTGGCCGCCCTGGTGGGTGAGCTGCTCGACGAAGAAGGCGGGCCCGGCGGCGGCCGGGGTGTTGAGGAAGATCATGCCGTGCATGCCGAGGGCGGCGAAGGATTCGGCGTCCGGGTGGCGGAAGAGCAGCACCGCCCTGAGCGACTCGGTCAGCGCCTCGTGGAAGACCGGGCGCACCGCCGCGATCAGCTCCAGGGCTCGCCGCAGCGCGGGCAGGTGGGCGGCGGGGTCCTCGGTCAGGCTGAGCTCCTCCGGGCGGTCCAGGTTGTCCGCCAGGAAGGCCGACAGGATCTGGTCCAGGCCGGTGACCAGCTCGATCGTCGTGCCAGGCACGAAGGTCGCGTCGTGGGGGCCGTGCAGCAACCGGGTGAGGGTCGCGCGGTCGATGCCGCCCTGGGCGAGCTGGGTGTAGAGGCGGGGCTCGAAGTAGGCGGCCGTCTGCGCCGGCGCCACGTCGGGCTCGGCTTCGTGGGACAGCACCCGCATCGCCTCGGCCAGTTCGGCCCGGCCTTCGCGCCGCCGGTCCCCGAGGATCTCGTCGAGGAGCATGTTCTTCTCTCTCACTTCCGGACCACGGCGGCCGGCCTCGCGCGGCGGCCGCCGTGATCGTGTCGGACTACTTGCCGCCGTTCTGGCAGCCACGCTTGACGGCGCCAGTGGACAGCTGGCGAAGAACGTCGGCGGAAATCTTCTTCATTGCAAACCTCCCATCGGATCTTCTCGGTCAGCCACCATTGAACAGAGCGCCGTTTAATCGCGTCAACGGTGTGCAATTGCAGGTGGCAGAATTTCCGTCTGGCGCGAAACCCGTTCGGACGGGGTGGCGTGTTTCGGAAAGGTGGGGCCTGTTGTTTCCACTCCCGCGGAGTGCGGAGCGCGAAACAATTCGTTAATCCAATGCCTCGTCCGGATCGTGGGTCGGCTCGCCGGCGCGCAGGGTGGCGACCACCCGGACACCGAAGCTCCGCCCGGCGAACGGGGTGTTGGCGCTCCTGCCGTAGAGGGTGACGGGGGCGTCCGCGCCGGGGTCCACGAGGCAGAGGTGGGCGGGCTCTCCGACCGCGATGGGCCGGCCGTGGCGCTCGCCGATCCCGGCCAGCCTGGCGGGTTCGGTGGACATGACGCGGGCGACCTGTTCCCAGGACGGACCGTCGCCGGGCGGCCAGAAGCTCCGCATGGCCTCGACCACCACGGGCAGCGCGGTTTCCAGGCCGATCACTCCGAAGGGCGCCTGCGGCCAGGGCAGGGCCTTCCTGTCCGCCGGGTGCGGCGCATGGTCGGTGGCGACCACGTCGATGATCCCCTCCGCCAGCGCCTCCCGGAGCGCCCGGACGTCGTCAGGCGCCCTGAGCGGCGGGTTCATCTTGTATCGCGGATCCCGTCCGGCCGCGTCCGCCTCCGTCAGCGTCAGGTGGTGCGGCGTGACCTCGGCGGTGACCGGCAGCCCCCGGCTCTTGGCCCAGCGCAGCACCTCGACGCTCGCCCGGGTCGAGACGTGGCAGATGTGCAACCGGGCGCCGCTGTCCGAGGCGAGCAGCACGTCACGGGCGACGATCACCGCTTCCGCCAGGGCGGGCCACTCCTGCACGTCCAGCACGACCCCGGTGCGGTCGAGCGCCCGGGTGTCGCCTCCCGCCAGCACCGGGTCCTGGGCATGCTGGGCCACCAGCAGCCCTGACCGGCCCGCGCGTCGCAGTGCCGTACGCATCAGGGCGGGGTCGGCCAGGCACCGGCCGTCGTCGGAGAAGACCCGCACGCCCTCCTCCGCCATCGGTTCCATGTCGACCAGCGAGGTCCCGGCCAGACCGTGGGTGATGGCGGAGACCGGGTGCACGTCCGCGTGTGCCTCGGCCGCCAGGACCCGTCTGACCAGGGCGGGAGTGTCGATCACCGGGGCGGTGTTGGCCATCGCCACCACCGCCGTGTAGCCGCCTGCGGCGGCGGCGCGGGTGCCGGTCAGGATGGTCTCGGCCTCCTCACCGCCCGGTTCGCGCAGGTGGGTGTGGAGGTCCACGAAGCCAGGGAGTAGGACGAGGGGTCCAGGGGTGGCGGCCGGGGTGATCGAGGTGATGATCCCGCCCTCGATCAGCACGTCCATGGGGGCGGCGCCGTACGGTCTGACTCCGCGCAGGAGACGGCGGGTCATCGCGGTGCCGGGCGGTAGCGGAAGACCGGGCCGTCGGCGCAGACGAGCGGGGCCTCCGCCTGGGCGGTGCGGGCGCCGGTGGAGCAGCCGTGGCAGTAGCCCAGGCCGCAGGCCATCGGCGCTTCCAGCGCGATCTGCACCTCGGCGGTGTGGGCGTGGTCGGCGGCCAGTTGCTCCAGGCGCGCGGAGCCGCAGGCGGTCACGTAGGTGGGGACGAAGTCGAGGTTCCTGAGGTGTTCCGGGTCGCTGGTCCCGCTCTCGTCGTCCACCCGGAGCACCGGCACCCCTGCCTCCTCCAGTTCTTCGGTGCCGACGACGGCCTGCGGGGTGCGGCCGCTGGCCACGACCAGGACCTCCCATCCCGCCGCGTGCAGTTCGCGGCCCAGCAGGCTCAGCGAACAGATCCCGATGCCCCGGCTGAGCAGCAGCGCCCGTCCGGGCGTGGCGGGCGGGGCGAACGGGCGGCCGAGCGGTCCGAGGGTGCCGACGGTGGCGCCGGGCTCCAGGGCGGCCATCTCGCGGGTGCCGATCCCGACGACGCCGTAGACGATGTCGATCGTGCCCGTCTCCGGGTCGGCGTCGTGCACGGCCATCGGGCGGGGCAGCGCCAGGGCGGGTGAGCTGAGCGTCAGCATGACGAACTGGCCCGGCCTGGCGCGTTCCGCCGCGAGGGGAGCGGCCAGCCGCAGCCGGTGGTAGCGGTCGGCCAGGTGCACGTTGCTCAGTACCGGGGCGTCGATCCAGGTCGGCTGCGCCTCCTCGCTCGCCGGTAGCACGTCCATGAAGCCAGTGGTGATCATGAGGTTCCTTCGTCGGAGAGCCGGAGCAGCGCGCTCAGCAGGATGTCCACGCCGGTGGCCAGTTCCTCCGGCGAGGTCCACTCCTCCGGCACGTGGCTGACGCCCGACCGGCTGGGCACGAAGAGCATCCCGGCTGGAATGATCTTGTTGACGATCTGCGCGTCGTGACTCGCCCCACTGGTCATCACCCGGTACTCGGCCCCGTGCGCGGCGGCGGCGCCGGCGAGCACGTCGCGGATCCACAGGGGCAGCACGACCGGCGACGAGTCGCCGATCAGGCGGTAGTCGAGCCGCACGCCCCGGTCGTCGCCTGCCGCCTGCGCGTGCCTGACGATCTCGGCCGCGGTACGGCGCTGCCGGTCGCTGTCCACGTCGCGCACGTCGAGCGAGAGGGAGACCTGGCCGGGGATGGTCGTGACGGAGCCCGGGCTGACGCGTAACTCGCCCACGGTGGCCCGGGTGCCCCGGTGGCGGGCGTCACCGGCGACGGCGTCGGCCGCGAGCACCACCTGGGCCGCGGCCACCAGGGCGTCCGAGCGGCCCGCCATCGGCGTGGCTCCCGTGTGGGACGGCCGGCCGGTCAGGTCGAGGCGCAGCCGGGTCGAGCCCGAGACGGTGTCCACGACCCCGATCGGCAGTCCGGCACGTTCCAAGACGTCGCCCTGCTCGACGTGGAGTTCGACGAAGGCGGCCCAGTCCCGCGGGTCCCAGCGGGCCTCACCCACCCTCGCGGGGTCCAGGCCGACGCCGCGCATCGCCTCGGCGACGCTGACGCCGTCGGCGTCCCTGAGCTGTTCCAGGTCGTGCGGGGTGTGGAGGCCGGCGGCCAGGCGGCTGCCCAGGCAGGCAAGGCCGAAGCGGGCTCCTTCCTCCGCGGCGAAGGCGACGAAGCGCAGAGGACGGCGATGCCGCAGGCCACTGCGGGGGTCGGCCAGGACGGTGGCGACCTCCATGGCCGCGACGACCCCCGCGATGCCGTCGAACCGGCCGCCGCGGGGCACGCTGTCGAGATGGGAGCCGGTGCCCAGGGCGGGCAGGTCGTCGGTCCCCGGCCGCTCCGCGATGGTGTTGCCCGCGGCGTCGGTGCGGACATCGAGGCCCAGGGCGCTCATGTGCTCGGCGAAGACCCGGTGGGCCTGGCGTTCGAGCGGGGTGTAGGCCAGGCGGGTGACGCCCTGACCGTCCTCGCTGATCGTCGCGAGGCGATCGATCAGCGAGGCTAACCGCGCCGGATCGGCATATTTCATGACAGCTCCACGGCCGCGATGACGTTTCGAGAAGGCTGCAGCGCGAGTCCGGCCAGCACGGTCTCCGCCCCCGTCGCCGCCGACAGCGCGGCGGCTGACGCGCCCGTGGAGACCACGGCGGCGACCAGCACCGCCCGCTCACCCGGGAACAGATCACCCATCGGGGTGTCGCCCAGCACGGCGAAGGGCACCCCCGTCTCCAGCGCCAGCGCCGCCGCCAGCGGCAGACTGCCGGGCGAGCACACCAGCCGGTCCGTGCCGGGCGGGACGTGGGCGGCCAGCGACGACGCCATACGCCGCAGGATCGACGGCCTGGTCAGCATGGCCGACAACTCCAGGCGCCCGCCCTGCCGTACGACCGCGTTGACCACGTCCTGGCGGAGCTCGGCCCGGCGCACCTCGACGCTCTGCACGTCGAGAGGGGTCTCGACGGGGAAGGTCACAGCGTCACCCTCCTCAGTGGGGCCGTGCCCGGTTCCATCTCCGGCAGGTCGTCCCAGACGACCACCGGGGCGGCCTGCACGTAGCCGAGGTCCTCCGACATACGCTGCGCCGCGCGCAGCACCAGGTCACGGAAGACCTCGCGCTGCTCGGGGCGCTCGGATCTGTGGGAGGGAGTCGCCAGCGTGACGCTGGCGTAGACGCGTCCCGTGGACGTGCGGATGGGCGCGGAGACCGCCCACACCCCACGGTCGAGTTCGTCGTCGCAGGTGTCGTAGCCGCGCTGCCTGATCAACGCCAGCCGCTCGGTGACGTCGGCCAGCGTGGCGGGCGTGTCCTCGGTGAACGGCGTCAGCGACCTCGACTCCAGCAGCTGGAGCGTGGCCTGGTCCTCCAGGAAGGCGAGGATGGCTCGCGCGGAGGCGGCGGCGTGCAGCGGCATCTCCTGGCCGATCCTGACGAACAGGCGCAGCGGATGCAGGCCCTCGACCAGCGCGGTGCAGACCGCCCGGTCGCCGAAGATCTCGGTCAGGAAGGCGGTCTCCGCCGACTGCTCCACCAGCGCGCCCAGCTCGGGATGCGGCGTGACCAGTGACGGGTTGCGTCCCCTGCCCCGCTCGGTGAGCCCTCGCGCCTCCACACCCAGGAAGTAGCGCCGGTTGGTGGGCGAACGGCTGACGAAATGTTGCTCCTCCAGGACCGCGAGCAGCCGGTGCATGCTGCCCAGCGGGATCTCCAGCTCCAGGACGAGTTCCTGCAGGGTCATGCCCTCCTTGGCGGCGGAGATGGCCTTGAGGACGTTGAGCGCTCTGACGATCACCTGCATCTTGCGCACACTCCGTTCTACGCGGTGGCCAGGGTGCCGACGAGATCGTCGACGTCGTGCGCGCCGAGCCGGTCGAGCAGTTCCGGAAGGGCCTCGACGATCTCGGACATCACGGTGGGCCGGGTGAAGTTGGCGGTGCCGACCTGCACCGCCCTGGCCCCGGCGACCAGGAACTCCGCGGCGTCCCGCACGGAGGCGATCCCGCCACACCCGATCACCGGGATCCTTACGGCACGCGACGCCTGCATGACCAGGCGCAGCGCCAGCGGCTTGATGGCCGGGCCCGACATGCCCCCGGTGACGTTGCCGAGCACCGGGCGGCGGGTGTCGAGATCGACCGCGAGACCGACGAAGGTGTTGGCCACCGTCAGCGCCTCGGCCCCCGCGTTCTCGGCCGCGTGCGCGATGTCGGCGACGGAGGTCACGTTCGGGGTCATCTTGACGATGACCGGCCGGTCGCCGCCCCTGTCCCTGACCCCTCGCGTGATGGCCTCGATGGCGCGCGGGTCGGTGCCGATGTCGAGTCCGCCGTGTTCCAGGTTGGGGCAGGAGACGTTGACCTCGAAGGCGGCGAACTCCTCGTCGGCCAGCCCGGCCGCGACCTCCAGGTAGTCGCGGACGGCCAGCCCGCCGATGCTGACGATGACCTTGGGCCCGAGCGCCCGGTAGGCGGGCAGGGTCGTGGCGCGAAATCCGGCCAGGCCAGGGCTGGGGATGCCGACCGCGTTGAGCATGCCGGCGCGGGTCTCGGCCAGCCGCGATGCGGGATTGCCCGAACGCAGGTCGCTGAAGACGGTCTTCGTCACCACGGCGCCGAGCCGGTCCATCGACGTCACCGTACGTAACTCGGGGCCGAAACAGCCGGAGGCCGGCATCACCGGGCTGCACAGGTCAAGGCGGCCCAGACGCACCGCGGTTCTCCGCATATTCGCAACTCCAGAAACATGCTTTCCATAATCCGTAAGCCCCGATCACGAGAATCGGGGCTTACAGTCCTACCAGGATTTGCGGCCTATTCTTGGAAATGGAAAAAGGTCCTCACGCCTTTTCATCCGCCGCTGTCAGGGTCGTTCCGCCCCCTGCCGCGTAGGCCTCCAGAACAGGCGTGGTGACCAGGCTCGCCGCCGCCACCGGCAGGCCGTGGCGGTGACGCACGAGCCCGAGAAGGGCGTTCAGTTCCTTGCCGGTGCGGAAGGCGTCGGCGAGCAGCACCACACGCGCGCCCTCCGGCAGGCGCGTGGTGAATTCGAGCACTCCCGACTCCTCGACGGCGGCCACGCAGCTCACGCCCAGGGCGCGGGCCACGACGTGGCCCAGGACGGCGTCCTCCGCGCCGTCCCACAAGGCGAGCACGTCAGGCTCGAGGCCGGCGATCCTGGCCGCCAGCGCCCTGCCCGCCTCCTCGACGGCGGCCGGGTGGGTCAGCACGTCGGCCTTCTCCTGGCCCCGCAGGAGCGTGGCGAGAGCTTCTTCAACCTGTGTCGGCATGGACGTCGTCCTCCTTCAGGTCGGCGGCGGGCCACCGTCGCCGGTCGTCCGAATAGCCGAGTTCGGCGGCGATCACCGCCGCCGTCTCGATCGTGAGATCCCTGATCCCGGCTCTGACGGCGGGCTCGGCCACCTGCGAGGCGTGCCCGGCCACCGTGATGGTGGCGGTCAGGTTCCTGGCTCCGTCCCTGACCGGGGCGGAGAGGGTCCAGATGCCCGACTCCCACTCGTCGAAGCCGACGCCGTACCCGTGTCTCCTGGTCTCTTCCAGATGGGTCCAGATCGCTTCGACCGTGGCCGGGGTCCTGGTGGTGTAGCGGGTGAACTCCCAGCCGCTGAGCAGGCGCCACACTTCGTGCCTGTCCAGGTCGAGCAGGAGCGTGCGCGCGGCGGACGAGGCGTGCCATGGCAGCCTCGCCCCGACCTGCGCGCTGGTGGAGGCGCCCGCGCCGCGCACGCCCAGCGGATCGAGCCTGGCCGTGCAGACCGCCCGGCCGGCGTGGTTCTCCGTGACCACCACGGGGTGCCCGGCGGCTCTGGCGAGCTCTCGCAGGTGGTCGTAGGCGACGCCGAGAAGCGTGTGCCGCCCGGCCTGGCCGAATCCGGCGGTGGTGGCCGCCGGTCCGATGAAGTAGCGCCGGTTGCTCGGCGACCTGGCGACGAACCCCTCCTCCTCCAGCGTGGGCAGAAGGCGGTGCACGCTCGCGATCGGCGCCGAGATGGCCGTGGACAGATCCTGCAGGGTCAGACCGCACTCCACCCGGGCGAGCGCGCCCATGACCTGGAGTGCGCGGACAAGCGGTTGCACCAAGCCCTCCTAGTCGGCCAGTGCGGCGCCCTTACGCTCGGGGATGAGCAGCATGGCGGCCATTTCCAGGACGTACAGGGCGGCGAGTGCGCCGATCGCGATGGCGAATCCGTGTTCCGTGGCGACCAGCGCGACCACCACAGGAGCGAAGGCGCCGACGCCCCTGCCCAGGTTGAACAGCACGTTCTGCGCCAGCGACCTGATCTGCGTGCGGTAGCTCTCGGCCATCAGCGCGCCGAGACCGCCGAGCATGCCGTTGACGAAGAAGCCCATCACCGCGCCGCCGAACAGGAGCGCGATCTCGTTGCTGAGCTGGCTGTAGACGAGCAGGCTGACCACGGCGCCCGCCTGGTAGGCCCAGAAGGTGGGCCTACGGCCGAACCTGTCGGCGAACTGGCCGAACAGGAAGATGCCCGCCATCATGCCGACGACGGTGACGGCGGTCCACAGGCTCGACTTGGTCAGCCCGAGCTGCAGCGAGTCGCTCAGGTAGGTGGGCAGCCAGGTCATCACGCCGTAGTAGCCGAAGTTCTGCACCGAGCAGAGAACCAGGATGCCGATCGTGGCCATCGCCGTGGTCCGATCGGCGAACAGCATCTTGAGCTGGGCGCCGAAGCTGGGTTTCGGTTCCGTGCTGGCCCGCTGGAAGATCTCGGGCTCGCCGATGCGCTTGCGCACCACGAAGGCGATGACCGCGGGGACGGCGCCGATGGCGAACAGGCCGCGCCAGCCGAACTGCGAGATGGCCCAGGGCGAGACGAACGCGGCGGCGAGCACGCCGACCTGCCAGCCGATGCCGACCAGTGCGGTGGCCCTGGCCCTCTTGGCCGCCGGCCACGCCTCGGCCGCCAGCGTCATGCCGATGCCGAATTCGCCGCCCAGGCCCATGCCCGCGACGAAGCGCAGGACCGCGAGGGTCTCCAGATTGGGTGATAGCGCGCACAATCCGGTGAAGACGGCGAACAGGATGATCGACCAGGCCAGCATCTTGGCCCGGCCGAACCGGTCGGCCAGCACCCCGAACAGGACGCCGCCGACGACGGCTCCCCAGAGGGTGACGGAGGTGAGGGCGCCCGCTTCGGCCTTGGTCACACCGAAGCTCTGGGCGATCGCCAGCATGCCGAAGCTGAGGATCAGGAGGTCGAAGCCGTCCATGGCGTAACCGGAGGCGGAGGCGAAAA
Organism: Nonomuraea sp. NPDC050663; assembly: GCF_044456985.1. NCBI lineage: Bacteria > Bacillati > Actinomycetota > Actinomycetes > Streptosporangiales > Streptosporangiaceae > Nonomuraea > Nonomuraea sp. NPDC050663. Next base: position 244,190 of record NZ_JBITGL010000008.1, on the reverse strand, counting down.
TCGCGCGCTTCGCATATCCGTCGGACGGGTTCTTGGGCGTTAAGGAGGGGCTGAGAACGGGGCTGTCTGACATGACCACGCGTCCAGAAAGAAGGGGGGTGGATTTCCAGGTTTCCGCTTTACGGAAACATCACTTCCATAACCGGAAGGAGTATTGCAGTCAGTGTTTTCAGCAGTCAAGAGAGCGCACACTCACAACAGAGAGTCACCGAAGTGAAGACGGACGGGCCTCAGGCACACGTCGAAGGGCTCGGTGCGGCAGATGGCGGCACGGAGAGAAGAAGCCATGGCCGGGATGGCGCGGCGGCATGCCGGGCCCGCGTCCAGCGTGGCGCCCAGGGGCAGCCCCTGGGGAATCAGGTCATCTAGACCAGGAAGTCGAGGATCCGCAGCGGATCGGGCAGCGGGCGGTGGTCGGGGGCCCGCAGCCACGTGGCCGGGCGTCCGCCCGGCAGGGTCGAGCCGGGAGCGAGCACGTAGCTGTCACGGCAGTGCCAGCGCAGTCCGGGCGTGTCCTCGATGGCCGAGGGCACGCAGTCGAGGCTGCACGACCACCACTCGTCCTCGTCGTCGGGGTTGCCACGAGTGGCCACATAAAACAGGACCCGGTCGCCGTTCTCGGCGACCGGGCCTGTGAAGACGCCTGCGGCGTCGATGCGGGAGAGGGCGGCCAGCCCGTGGGCGGCGGGTACGTCGAAGACGTCGAAAACCCTGCCCGTGGGGAGAATCACATTCGCCTCGGCCTCGCGCTGCCACCAGAGCGTGAGCATCGCGGTGTCCGTCGTGGCCTGAACGTTCCAGGCGGGAGAGAGCGGATGCTGGCCGGGGTCGGGACAGCCGATGCGGTCACACGAACACGCGCGGGTGCCGTGGCGCATGGGATGCGCGCCGGGAGCGCACGCCCAGCCCAGGGCCGCATAGCCGAGCACGATGTCGATGCGGGTGGGGTGCGCGACCCGTTTCCTGGTGCGCCGAGCAAGCGGTACGCCGACCATGCTTCAACTCCCGTCCGAAATCTGGAGTGGTCCAGACTCCGGGCAGAAACGCACACGAGAAGCCTTCACATGGGACACACCCGCACTGTTCTGTGCACTCTAACGCACACGCCTCAGCGGCTGAGGGGAAACCCCCGGTTAGAGGCGTCGCGCCACTTCGGTCGCCCAGTAGGTGAGGATCAGATCGGCCCCCGCGCGCCGGATGGCGACGAGAGACTCCGTGATCGCCCGCTCCCGGTCGATCCAGCCGTTGGCCGCGGCCGCCTCGATCATGGCGTACTCGCCGCTGACCTGGTAGGCGGCAACGGGAACGTCGGACATGGCCTTTACCTGATGCAGGATGTCGAGGTAGGCCAGGGCGGGCTTGACCATGACGATGTCGGCGCCCTCCTCGATGTCGAGCGCGACCTCGCGCAGCGACTCGCCCGCGTAGCCCGCGGGGTCCTGCTGGTAGGCCTTGCGGTCGCCGAAGTTCGCGGGCATCTCGACGGCCTCGCGGAAGGGCCCGTAGAAGCCCGAGGCGAACTTCGCCGAGTAGGCCAGGATCGCCACGTGAGGGTGGCCGGCGCGGTCGAGCGCCCGCCTGATGTAGCCGACCTGGCCGTCCATCATCCCGCTCGGCGAGATCAGCTGCGAGCCCGCCTCGGCCTGCGCGACCGCCATCGAGGCGTAACGTTCCAGTGTCAGGTCGTTGTCGACCTCGCCGGACGGCGTGAGCACGCCGCAGTGGCCGTGGTCGGTCACCTCGTCGAGGCAGGTGTCGGCGCCGACCACCAGGGCGTCGCCCACCTCGGCGGCCAGGTCGCGCAGCGCCACCTGGGTGATGCCCTCGGGGTCGTCGGCCGCCGAGCCGTACCCGTCCTTCTCCTCGGGGATGCCGAACAGCATCACGCAGCCGACGCCCGCCTCGGCGGCCTCGTGGGCCGCCTTGCGCAGCGAGTCGCGGGTGTGCTGGACGACGCCGGGCATGGACCCGACCGGCCGGGGCTCGGTCAGCCCCTCCTTCACGAACAGCGGCAGGATCAGCTCCGACGGGTGCAGCCGCACCCCGGTGACCATGCGGCGCAGCGCGGGGGTACGGCGAAGCCTCCGCGGTCGCGCCGCGGGGAACTGGCTAGTCATAGATCGAACCTCTACTTGAGTCGGCGGCGCGCCCCTCGGCGCGTCTGAGAGGGCCGCCGGGGCACATCACCCGCCGCGATGGCGGCCTGTCGTCTCTTCTGACCGTACTCCGCCAGAGCCGCCGCCAAGGCGGAAGCGGAAGGTTTGTCCGCCATCACATCGACGCGCAGCCCGAACTCCTCGGCCGTCTTGGCCGTCTGCGGCCCGATGACCGCGATGACCGTGACGTTGTGCGGCTTGCCCGCGATGCCGACGAGGTTCCTGACGGTCGACGACGAGGTGAACAGCACCGCGTCGAAGCCGCCGCCCTTGATGGCCTCGCGGATCGGCTGGGGCGGCGGGGCCGCGCGCACGGTCCGGTAGGCCGTCACGTCGTCGCACTCCCAGCCCAGCTCGGTCAGGCCGGCGATGAGCGTGTCGGTGGCGATGTCGGCACGCGGCAGCAGCACCCGGTTGATCGGGTCGAGCATCGAGTCGTAGGGCGGCCACTCGGCCAGCAGGCCCTCCGACGACTGCTCGCCGGTCGGCAGCAGGTCGGGCTTGACCCCGAACTCCACCAGCGCCTGCGAGGTCGCCTCGCCCACGGCGGCCACCTTGAGCCCGGCGAACGCGCGGGCGTCGAGGCCGTACTCCTCGAACTTCTCGCGGATCGCCTTGACCGCGTTGGCGCTGGTGAAGGCCACCCACTCGTAGCGGCCGGTGACCAGGCCCTTGATCGCCCTGTCCATCTGCTGCGGGGTGCGCGGCGGCTCGACCGAGATGGTCGGCACCTCCTCGGGCACCGCGCCGTAGGACCTGAGCTGGTCCGACAGGCCCGCGGCCTGCTCCTTGGTGCGCGGCACCAGCACCCGCCAGCCGAACAGCGGCCGGGTCTCGAACCACGACAGCCGGTCGCGCATGCCGACCGCGTCGCCGACGACGATCATGGCGGGCTCGGTGAAGCCGGCGTGCTTGAGGTCGGGCTGCATGCGGCCGAGCGTCGTCACGACCGTGTACTGCTCGGTCGTCGTGCCCGCGCTGGAGACCGCGGCGGGCGTCGAGTCGGGCTTGCCGCCCGCGATCAGCGCCTTGGCGATCGGCACGGCCTGGTCGATGCCGTTGTAGATGACCAGGGTGCCCGGGCACGCGGCGTGCGAGGCCCAGTCCTGCTCCATGGCCGCGTCGACGACCCTGAACTCGGGTACGGCGGCCGCAGGCGGGATGCCCGCGTAGGTGAGCACGGCCGTGGCGGGCGGCACCCCCGGGACGATCTCGAAGTCCACCTCCGCGGCGGCGCACGCCGCGGCCTCCTCGGAGATCGAGGAGAACAGCATCGGGTCACCCTCGCACACGCGCACGACGAGCTTGCCCGCCTTGGCGCGCGGGATGTAGTCGCCCGCGAGGACCTCGACCCCCTCGCGGCAGTGCTGCAGCAGCGGGCCGAAGGCGTCCTCGTCGAGGACCACCACGTCGGCCTTGCCCAGCAGCTCGGCACCGCGCAGGGTCAGCAGGTTGGGGTCGCCGGGACCGGCGCCCACGAAGGCCACGAACGCTGTGGTTGGACTATCGGCTGTCAATGGGAATGCTCCCCCATCAATCTGTCGGCCCCCTCGGCCAGCATCTGCGCCGCCAGCAGGCGGCCCAGGCGTGCGGCGTCCGAAGAGGAACCGGCGGCGGACTTGCGAACCGCTCGCGTGCCGTCGATGGCGACGACAGCGGCGGTGATGTTCAGAGTGTGCCCGTCGTCGAGCGCGAAGGCACCCACCGGAGCGGAGCAACCGGCTTCGAGCGCGTTGAGCACGGTGCGCTCGGCGACCACGGCGTTGCGGGTCTGCGCGCAGTCGAGCACGCTGAGGAACTCGATCAGGTCGGTGCGCTCGGCCAGGCACTCCACGGCCAGCGACCCCTGCCCTGGCGCGGGCAGCAGCTCCTCGACCTCGAAGATCTGGGCGACCTCCGCCTGCCTGCCGATCCTGGTCAGCCCGGCGCTGGCCAGGATGACCGCGTCGAGCTCGCCGGAGTGCACCTTGCCGATGCGGGTGTCGGCGTTGCCGCGGATCGGGACGTACTCCAGGTCAGGGCGCAGGGCACGCAGCATCGCGATGCGGCGCGGCGAGCCGGTGCCGACCTTGGCGCCCGCGGGCAGGTCGGCCAGCTTGGCGGTGCCGACCAGGGCGTCGCGGTGGTCGTGGCGCCGCGGCAGGGCCGCCAGCACGAAGCGGTCGTCCTGCTTGGTCGGCAGGTCCTTCAGCGAGTGGACCGCGAAGTCGACCTCGCCCTCGACCAGCTTGTCGCGCAGAGCGCTGACGAACACGCCAGTGCCGCCGAGCTGGGCCAGGTGGGCCTTGGTCACGTCGCCGAACGTCGTGATGCCGACCAGCTCGATCGCCTGGCCGGTGCGCTCCGTGTAGAGGTCGGCGACCATCTGCGACTGGGTGGTCGCCATGAGGCTCTTACGGGTGCCGAGTCTCATCCCTCCACCTCTCTGACCGCTTCCGGCATCTTCGGGTCCAAATCGAACAGCTCGCGCAGAGCTTCCGCATAATGATCGCCCGCCGGGGACGTCGCGAGCCGCTTGACACGCACAGTGGGCTCGTGAAGCAGTTTGTCGACGACTCGCCGGACAGTCTGGGCCACCTCGTCGCGCGCCTTGTCGTCGAGGTCCGGCATGCGCATCATGAGGCGTCCGAGCTCGGCCTCGACCACGTCGGCCGCCTTGCTGCGCAACGCCACCACGGTCGGCGTCACCCGGGCGGCGCGCTCGGCGCCCAGGTAGGCTTCCAGCTCCTCCGCGACCAGGCGCCTGACGGCCTGGACCGCCTCGCCTCCGGCGCCGATGCCGGAATCCTTGATCGTCTCGAGGTCGATCAGGGTCACGCCGGGCAGCTCGCGCACCGCGGGGTCCACGTCGTGCGGCATCGCCAGGTCGATCAGGACCACCGGGCCGGTGATCATCGAGGTGGTGATCAGGTGCCTGCCCGCCCCCGTGCAGGTGATCACCAGGTCGACGTCGTCGAGCCGTACGTCGTCGAGCCCGATCGCCCGGCCACCGGCCTCCTGCGCCAGCCGTACGGCCTTGTCGTAGGTCCGGTTGGCCACCACGATCTCGCCCGCGCCCGCGCGGCGCAGCGTCGCGACCGCCAGGCCGCTCATCGCGCCCGCGCCGACGACCAGCGCCCGCCTGCCCTCGACCGGGCCGCTCAGCTCCAGCCCCGCGCTCACCAGCGACGGACCCGCCCTGTCGAGGTCGGTCTCCGCGTGCGCCTTCTTGCCCACGCGCAGCGCCTGCTGCACCAGCTCGTTCAGCACCGCGCCGACGGTGCCGCCCTCCTGCGCCAGCCGCAGCGCCTGCCGCACCTGGCCCAGGATCTGGCCCTCGCCCACGACCATCGAGTCGAGCCCGGCTGCCATCGAGAACAGGTGCTCGACGGCGCGGTCCTCGTAGTGCACGTAGAGGCTGCGGGTCAGCTCGTCGGCTCCGACCCCGGTGTGTACGGCGAGCAGCTCGGTGATCGCGTTCAGCGCCGCGTGGAACCTGTCCACCGCGGCGTAGACCTCGACCCTGTTGCACGTCGAGACCACCATGACCTCGGCCACGCAGACGTCCTGCTGGACGTCGAAGAGCAGCTTCTCCAGCCGCTCACCGCCGAGCGCGACGCGCTCGAGCAACGCCACCGGAGCGGTCCGGTGGCTCAGTCCAACCACGAGAACGCTCATTGGTTCTCCACGGCCATGAGTGGCCCCCCACTTTCGCGATCCGCTTTGCGCTGCTCGTGGAACGCAAGGATCTGCAGCTCGATCGATAGGTCGACCTTACGGACTTCGACGCTCTCCGGCACGGAAAGCACGACGGGGGCGAAGTTCAGGATGCTGGTGACTCCGGCGTTGACCACGCGATCGCACACCGCCTGTGCCGCCTGGGCCGGGGTCGCCAGGACCACGATCGACACCCCTCGCCGCTTGATCACGGTTTCAAGTTCGTCGATGTGGACAACATTCAACCCCGCGATGGTGTCGCCCACCACTTCGGGGTCGGCATCCAGCAGCGCCGCCACCCGGAAACCCCGGGAGACGAAGCCGCCGTAGTTCGCCAGCGCGCGACCGAGGTTACCCACTCCCACGATCGCCACCGCCCAGTCCTGGGTCAGGCCCAGCTCCCTGGAGATCTGGTAGACGAGGTACTCGACCTCGTAACCGACGCCGCGCGTGCCGTACGAGCCCAGGTGGGACAGGTCCTTGCGCAGCTTCGCCGAGTTCACGCCCGCCGCGGCGGCCAGGTCCTCCGAACTGACCGTGGCGATCCCGCGTTCGGCCAGCCCGGTCAGCGCCCGCAGGTACAGCGGCAGCCTGGCCACCGTCGCCTCGGGAATGCCGCGGTCACGGGTCGGAGAGGGGCGACGGGACACGGAGCTCCAGGTCGTGCGGGCGATCCCCGTGGTGGGGATCGCGTCAATGAAATCGAACCATCCTTCAGGTTAATCCCTTTGTGAACCGACGCACAAAGTCAGTGGATAGTCTGGGGCTATGCATCGCGTCACCCTCCTCGGCAAGCCAGGCTGCCATCTGTGCGACGACGCCCGCTCTGTGATCTCCAAAGTGGCCGCCGAGCTGGGGGTTTCCTGGGAGGAAGTCGACATCGAGTCGTCTCAGGAGCTGTACGACAAGTACTGGGAAATGATCCCGGTGACGCTGGTGGACGGGGTGCAGCACGACTTCTGGCGCGTCTCGGAGGACCGGCTGCGCGCCGCCCTGTCGAGCTGAGCCCGCGGTCACTGGGCTTCGTAGGCCAGCAGATCCCCCGGCTGGCACTCCAGCGCCTCGCACAACCGCACCAGCGTCGAGAACCTGATCGCCCTGGCGTGCCCGTTCTTGAGGATCGACAGGTTGACCACGGTGATCTCGACCCGTTGCGACAGCTCCGTGAGCGTCATCCCCCGATCCTTGAGCACCTCGTCCAGTCGTACGCGGATGATCGACATGTCAGATCGTGGCCTCGACCTCTTCGAGCAGGGCCAGGCCCCGGCGGATGATCTCCGACACCGCCAGCGCGCCCGCTCCTGCCACGATGGCGGTCAGGGTGCTTATGGCCGGCAGGGTGACGGGTGCGCTCTCGGTGAGCAGCAGGGACGACAGTAGCGCCTTCGCCAGCACGCCCAGCAGGGCGGCGATCAGCGTGCCGCCGATCACGGTCCAGCCGAGCCTCCGCAGGAGCCGCACGGTGGCGTGCGAGAACAGGGCGCGGTCGCCCGAGCGGGCGCGGTGCAGGGCGCGGGTGAGGGTGCGGATGGCGACCAGCCCGACGACGAGCGCGGGCAGCGTGTCGAGCAGGTAGAGGCCCGCGATCGGCAACGAGGGGTCGAGGGGCGTGACCATGAGGTCGGCCCCGGCGCTGTGCAGGCGCACCCCGTCGGCCACGAGGCCCTCGATGTCGACGCCAGGGACGCGGAGCTGGACCCCCATGCCGTTGAAGCCGCCCGCGAAGGCGAGGAAGGCCGCCTGCGCGAGGATGGCGAGCCCGACGAGGCAGCCGAGGACGAAGGCGGTGGTGAACACGATCTCTAAGCGGTTTATCCATCGCATATCGTTAATCGTAAATATCGATTATCGATATGTCGAGCGGTAGAACAGCTCCGGATCGCCCTCATCCCGTGGCGGTGAAGAGTTTTCGGTCGTGCGCGCGACCCTGGGCGGGGCTTGGGAGCGCCCCACAGGCAGCTCAGCGACGAGCAGGGAGCCCTCCTGGCACCACCTGGGCCGTTGCGCCTCGCCGCCGCCGTACGAGGCGGGAGCGGCCAGCGCGGGCACGTCGGAGGGCGGGCCCGGCCTGAAGGTGGCTGGCGTGGGCCCGAGCCTGACAGCGGGAGCGTCAGAACATCGCCGTGGGGAGCGGCATCACCTTGGCTGCGTTCACATTGAGCTCGATGACGTTGGTCGCCAGCACCATCGCCTGGCGGTCGTTGACGAACCGCATGACGTGGGGCTGGCGCTGGTGGTCGGCGTAGGCGACCTCGTCGCGGTAGAGCTCGTAGATGATGCGCTGCAGCGGCGCCGACTTCACCCCGTGGCAGACGTAGATGAGCGTGTCGGGCTCGTTGCGCCGCACGGCCTCGACGGTGTCGTCGGCGAGGCGGTCGAAGGCGTCGCCGGTGCCGTCCATGAGGGTGAAGACGGTGAGCATGCCGAAGATGTTCGGCGAGGGGCGTGTGGAGCCGCCCGGAGCGGCCTGGACTTCGGCGCCGGGGTAGAAGGCGCCCGTGGCGGGAGCGGGCTCGGCGGGGAAGGCGGCGTGCGGGCCGGTGCGCGGGGCCCGGTAGTCGCCGGGGATGTGCTGCGGCGCGCCGTGGCGCCCGTATTCGCCGGAGGCCGCGCCGACACCCGCGCCGGCACCCGCGCCGTAACCGGCCGCGGCGCCCGCGGCAGCTCCGGCCGCTCCGGCGCCGTATCCGGCCCCCGCGCCCGCGCCGTAACCGGCGGACGCGCCGTACTCGCCGGCGCCGTCGGCCGGGCCGTAGCCCGTTGAGCGCGACGAGCTGACCCGCTCGTACTCCGGGGAGGGCGAGCCGTAGTCGCCGCCCGCGAACATGCCCGTGGCGGGACCCGCGTCGAAGGACTCGGCGCGGGCGGGAGCGAGCTCGTTGTCGCCCGCGCGGTACTCGGCCACCAGGTCGCCCAGTCCGGACGAGGATCGGCGGGGCGAAACGGCCGGAGTGTCCGCGGCGCGCTTCGCGTAGGCGCGATCGATGTCGTCATCCTCCTCGTCGTCTTCGTACGGCGCCAGCGGGCGCAGCACGGAGTACCAGATGCCCGCGCCCGCCACGAGCAGCAGCGCGGTGGTGAAGATCGGCGGCACGGTGAACCTGAGCGCGCCCAGCAGCGCGAGCCCGGAGGGCGCGATGACCAGCGCCGCGTGCAGGTTGTCGGTGTCGTACTCGTCGCCGGTGCGCCAGCGCAGTGCCGCGGCCACGATGCAGGTGATCATGATCAGCGTGACCAGCACGTGCACGCCGACCAGCAGGGAGCCGGGGATGATCGCCCAGTGCGCGCCGCCGGTCGGCAGCGTCTTGCCCGTCACGGTGGCCTTCAGCGGGTCGAACACCATTACCACGGAGGCCACGACCGTCAGGGCGATGCCGAACAGCCAGCCGGCGAACTTGACGGGCACCCGCTCGGCCAGCAGCTGGACGAGGCCGATCGCCATCCACAGGGGCGCCAGCAGCGAGCCGCCCAGCTGGAAGATCTTGAAGGTCACGATGCCGAAGCCCATCAGGCAACCCGTGCCCACCGCCGCGAGCGCCAGAGCCAGGGCGATCGCTGCAACGGTCCAGGCGATGAGATACCCCTCCGCCTCCTCGCGCAGGCGGCTTATCAGCGCGCCCGCGGCGATGACGGCGAGCAACGCGCCGGCGAACGCCAATACAGCAACAAGGATCTCCATGATGACTCCAATGCTGCCTGACAAGACCTCCCAGCGGATAGCCGAAGAGGGGAAACGGGTTGCGCCACACGTTATCTGGAGCCCGCCGGTGCCCATGCCAGCGTGCTCAACTCAGCATGTTGGTGCATTGTGGAATTCCAGCTTGATTTCTAGAGTGTTCGAGCACGCCGAACCCCCAGGGATGCCGGATGCCAGAAGCACCACTCGCGGGCACGTTCGCCGGGACTCTCACCAAGCCGACCCGGGCGAGCGAGCCTGCCGTGCGCGAAGACGAGCTGCGCACCCTGGTCTTACGCGCCAAGACCGGTGACAGCGACGCCTTCGGAACGCTCTATGACCGATATCTGGATCTGGTCTACCGCTACATCTACTTCCGGGTGGGTTCCCACCCGCTCGCCGAGGATCTCACCAGCGAGACCTTCCTCCGCGCGCTTCGCAGAATCACCGACTTCACCTGGCAGGGCCGTGACTTCGGGGCCTGGCTCGTGACCATCGCGAGAAACCTGGTCACCGATCATTTCAAGTCCGGGCGTTACCGCCTGGAGGTGCCCACGGGAGAGGTGCTCGACGTCCCGTTGGACGGCGCGCACATCCCGGAGAACGCCGTGGTGACCGCGCTGGTCAACGACCATCTGCTGCGTGCCGTACGGGATCTCAACGCCGAGCAGCAGGAGTGCATCGTGCTGAGGTTCCTGCACGGGCTCTCGCTGGCCGAGACCGCGCTGATCATGGGGAAGAAGAGTGGAGCGATCAAGGCGCTGCAGTTCAGAGCCGTCCGTGCCCTCGCCAGAGCACTCAGGGCCGACCTGGCGTAACCTCCCCCGGCGACTTGTCGTTAGGCACTGTGCACCCGTGGATCTTCCGGGAAGAGGGGGACATGCGTAAGCGCAGGGCTCAGGAGGAGCGCCTCCTGGCCCAGCTGTCGGAGCTGGGAGCGGGACCGCTGGGCGGCGACCCCGACGCGGACTTCCGCGCGCGGTTGCGCCACCAGCTGATGGTCGCGCGCCCGGAGACCGGCGACGAGCCCACGGCCGTCAAGGCGCCGGTCCGCCGCCGCGCGTCCTGGTTGTCGCAGCTGGCGACCGCGGGCCTGGCCGCCTCGATGATGTTCTCGGCCGTGGTGACCTACCACTCGGTGCCGGGCGACGCGCTCTACCCGCTCAAGCGAGCCGCGGAGGACACTCTTGTACGGCTCAGCGCCGACCCGGTCGACCGCGCCGAGCGCGAGCTGGTGTCGGCGCAGACGCGTGCCGAGGAGCTCAACGCGCTGCTGCACTCCCCCACGGGCGGCCCGCACGTCTCGGCGACGCTCAAGGACATGGCCGAGTCGACCAGGTCGGGCATCAGCAAGCTGCCCCGCTCGGCCGACATCAAGAAGTTCGCCGAGACGCAGCGGAACATGATCGAGCCGATGCTCGACCAGATGGACGGCGACCAGCAGCAGCAGGTCTACGGCTACCTCGACTACATCGCCGAGCTCGAAGCCCCTCAGTGAGACCCCTTAAGCTGACTTCATGAGGCGGCTACTTCGACGACGTCAGCAGGGGGAAGCGGAGATCGCCGGTGAGGTCGCGGCAGCGGCGGCGGCGGTGGCCACCCCGCCGGCGGTCGCACCCGACACCCAGGCGGCGGCCTTCTTCGACGTCGACAACACGATGATGCGCGGCGCCTCGATCTACCACTTCGCGCGAGGGCTGGCCACGCGCGGCATGTTCAGCACCTCCGACCTGGTCAAGTTCGCCGTGGGCCAGGCCGCCTTCCGGCTGCGCGGAAGCGAGAACCCCGAGCACATCGCCGTTGCGCGCGAGACGGCCCTGGCCTTCGTCGCGGGCAGCAAGGTCGAGGACGTCGTACGGCTCGGCGAGGAGATCTACGACGAGGCGATGGCCGACCGGATCTGGGCGGGCACCCGAGCCCTGGCGCAGGCTCACCTCGACGCCGGACAGCGGGTGTGGCTGGTCACCGCGACGCCGGTGGAGCTGGCGCGCGTCATCGCGCAGCGGCTCGGCCTGACCGGCGCGCTGGGCACGGTCGCCGAGACCGCCGACGGCGTCTACACCGGGCGCCTGGTCGGAGACCTGCTGCACGGGCCCGCCAAGGCCGAGGCCGTGCGGGCGCTGGCCCGCCGCGAGGGTCTCGACCTGACGCGGTGCACCGCCTACAGCGACTCGGCCAACGACCTGCCGTTGTTGTCGCTGGTGGGGCATGCGGTGGCCATCAATCCCGACTCGGAGCTGACCGAGCACGCGAAGAAGCACGACTGGCCGATCAAGGACTACCGCACCGGGCGGAAGGCGACCATGATCGCCATCCCGGTGGCGGCGGGAGCGGGCGTCGTGGCGGGTGGCATCGCCGCCGCGCTGGCCCTGCGCCGCCACTACCGCCGCAAGGCCTGACATCTCATCGCGCGGCGGCTCTCACCAGCCGCCCGAGCACCTCGTTGACCGTGTCGGGGCGTTCGAGGCCCAGCATGTGCCCGGCCGAGGGCACCACCGTGAGCGTGGCGTGCGGCAGCGCCCCGGCGATGCGGCGGGCGTGGGCGGGTGAGGTGAGGCGGTCGTGCGAGCCGACCAGCACGTGCGTCTCGACTCCCGCGAGCGCCCGCAGCGCCGAGAGCTTGTCGTGCGCCAGGATGCCGTTGAAGAATCCCACCATCACCTCGGTGGGTGTCGCGGCGATCATGTCGTTGACGAGCTTCACGTCCTGCGGCCGCGCGCCGGGCCCGAAGGCCAGGTAGCGGGTCGCCGGCCGGTTGGTCCGCGCCCTGACCGCCGTGCGGCGGTCGATCCACGCCGCCTGCTTCAGCGCCCGCTCCATCACCAGCGGCGTCAGCCTTGGCACCAGGCGGCCGACGGGACCCGGCAGCCCGAAGGTGTTGCCCGCCATCCCGCCGCACGAGGTGCTCATCAGCACCACGCTCCGCACCCGCTCGCCGAAGAGCTCGGGCCGCCGGGCGGCCAGCCCCATGACGGTCATCCCGCCCATCGAGTGCCCGACGAGCACGACCGGCACCCCGGCGGGCACCACGGCCTCGATGACCGCTTCGAGGTCCTCGGCGAGCTGCTCGATCGTGCAGCAGTCGGAGGACCCTGCGGTGGAGGCGCCGTGACCGCGGTGGTCGTAGGCGACCAGCATGGCCTGGCCCGCCAGGGCCTCCCGCTGGGGGAACCACGCGTGGCGGTTGAGCACCCATCCGTGGGCGAACACGACGGCCGCCTTCGGATCGGTGGCCCGGTCGACCTCGACGGCCAGCCGTACGCCGTCGGCGGTGGTCACGGTGACCTGCTCGCCCATCGCCGGCTCGGGCGAGGCCGGGCGGGCGCGCCGCCGCCGGGCCAGCAACCCCGCGGCGGCGCCGACCCCGACACCGGCCAGCAGAACGACGCTCTTCCTCATGCGCCAGAGATTAGACGAATTATCCAATAAGGGCTATTTCAGCTTGTCGAACAGCTTCTGGGCGTCCGGCTGGACCCACTTGAGCCGGTTCGGGTCCTGCGGATACGGCCCGACGGGAACGCTCAGGAACTCCACCTCGCCATCGAGGACGTCGAACAGCGAAGAAGGGTCGAGATCCGTCCTGACCATCCTGGCCGCGGACTCGAGGAACAGCCTGAGCTTGGCCGGATCGTCGAGGCTCCGCTTGGCCTGGTCGACCATGGCCGCCATGAGGGCCTGCTGCCGCTTGATCCGGGTGAGGTCCTTGCCGTCGCCCGCGTGGCGCAGCCGGAGCCAGCCGAGCGCCTGCTCGCCGTCGAGCACCTGCCTGCCCTTCTTGAGCTCCAGCTTGGCATTGCGGTCGCTGACGTCTTCCGGGACGGTGAACTCGACGCCGCCCAGCGCGTCGACCACGCCCTTGAGCCCGGCGAAGTCGACCTCCACCGTGTGGTCGATGCGCAGGCCCGTCAGTTGCTCGACCGTCTCCCTGGTGCACGCCACGCCGCCGGTGTTGTAGGCGGAATTGATCATGTCGATCCGCCCGCCCCCGCAGCGGGGCAGTTCGACCATCGAGTCACGCGGGATGTTGACCACCGTGATCCGCTCGCGGCCGGCGGGGATGTGCGCCACGAGCAGCGTGTCGGACCTCCTGCCTCCGGCGTCGCCCATCCGCGACAGCGCCGGGCCGTACTTGGAGTTCTCCTGCCCCTCGCGGCTGTCGGACCCGACCAGCAGGACGTTCATCGATGTCCGGGGCGCCACCGCGGGAATCCCGTGCACGACCGGCCGCAGATCCGCGATCACGGTGGGTACGGCGATCGCCACCGCCGTGGCCAGCGCGGCCAAGGAGATGGTCAGCCATGCCAGCCGGGGGCGCCGCTTGCGGAAGACGCGCTCGCGTTGCCGTACGAGCCTGGCCGGCGGTTCGTTCTCCAGCTCGCGACCGAGATCGCGCAGCATCGTCAGGTCGTCCATGTCACGCCTCCTCGGTCAACGGGTTGGTCTCGCCCAGTTCGGCCCGCACCTTGCGCCTGGCCCGGTTGAGCCTGGACCGTACGGTTCCCACGGGGATGTCCAGAGCCCTGGCCACCTCCTCGTAGGTCAGGTCGCACCAGGCGTAGAGCAGCAGCGCGTCGCGGTCCCGCTTGGGCAGGACGGCCAGCGCCGTCGCGAGCTGTCGCCTGGCCGCCCGGGCGGAGACCCCGGCCGCCACCCGCTCGGCGGGCGACTCGACGGGCCCGTCCTGGGGGCTGCGCAACAGGGCGCGGTATCGCGCGGCCTCGGAGCGGTGGTGCCGCGAGACGAGCTTGGTGGCGATGCCGAACAGCCAGGGCCTGGCGTCGAGATAGGTCTGGTCGTAGGAGCTCCGGCGCGCGAAGGCGACGGCGAAGGTCTCGCCCACCAGGTCCTCGGCGGGCTCGGGACCGAGCCGCTTGGACACATATCTGAAGATCATGCCGGAGTAGCGATCGAACAATTCGGCGAACGCCTCCGGCTCGGCCATGGACGTCCGGATCACGTCGCTGTCCGTGACCCGGGCGAGCGGGGGTGCGGTCATGAAGGAGGTCTTCCGTCGGGGAGTCTGTCGGACATGTCTCGCCGCTTCGTCCCCTCAGGGTTCACGCGCCCGTCAGAAGAACGGCGGGAAGGCGTGTCCGCGCCGCAACCGCAGCTCGTTGAGCATCTGCTGGATGCTCTCGCGCACGTGGTCGGTGAGGTTGAACACCACCATCGGATCGTCGGCCGCGGCGGGCTCGAACTCGTCAGTGCGGATCGGCTCACCGAACTCGATCATCCACTTCGACGGCAGCGGCACCAGCCCGGCCAGCCCGAGCCACGGGAAGAACGGCGTGATCGGGAGGTAGGGCAGGCCGAGGAGGCGGGCGATCGTCCTGAGGTCGCCGATCTTGGGATAGATCTCCTCCGCGCCGACGATGGCGGTGGGCACGATCGGCACGCCCGCGCGGATGGCGGAGGCCACGAAGCCGCCGCGGCCGAACCTCTGCAGCTTGTAGCGCTCGGAGAAGGGCTTGCCGATGCCCTTGAAGCCCTCGGGGAAGACTCCGACGAGCTCACCCTTGCGCAGCAGCCGGTCGGCGTCCTCGCGGCAGGCCAGCGTGTGGCCTGACTTGCGCGACAGGTGGCCCAGGAGCGGCAGCTGGTAGACCAGGTCGGCGCCGAGCAGGCGGCACGGGCGGCCCGCCTCGTCGTGCAGGGCGACCTGCATCATCAGCGCGTCGATCGGCAGGGTGCCCGAGTGGTTGGCCACCACGAGCGCGCCGCTGTCGGCGGGGATGCGGTCGAGTCCGACGGTCTCGACCCTGAACCAGTGTTTGTACAGCGGGCGCACCAGCTCCATGAGCACGCCGTCGGTCAGTTCGGCGTCGTAGCCGAACTCGTCGATTTCGTACTCGCCGGTCAACCGCCGCCTGATGAAGGACAGCAGCCGGGCGAGCCTTTCCTCCTGGCCGGAGGGCGGCTCGTAGGAGGGCGCCTCGCTGATCGGGATCACCCGCGCTTCTTCGGCCGTCACCGCAGATACCTCAGGAAGTCGTCGAAGGCCGCCGCGGTGGTGTATTTCAGCGGCCAGCCGAGCTCGGCGGCCAGCCGGGAGCTGTCGACCGCGCGGCCATGGCTCATCAGGCGCAGCTGCTCGGGAGAGAAGTCGACCAGCCCCGCCTTCCTGGCGGCCTCGCCGAGCATGCTGAAGGCCGGGGAAGGCAGCGGGAGCGGGACCCTGCCCGCGCGCCGGACGCACTGGGACAGCACAAGCACGCCCGCCCCGGCCACGTTGAACGTGCCGGGGTGATCTTCCGTGGCCATGCGCCGCAGCACCTCGACCGCGTCGTCCTCGTGGACGAACTGCAGCCGCGGGTCGAAGCCGAACACCGTCGGAAGCACGGGCTGGGAGAAGTAGCGCGTCAGCGGCGAGTCGACGCCCGGGCCCATGAAGTTGGCGAAACGCAGCATGGAGACCGTCACGTCGGGCCTGCGGCGGGCGAAGCCGCGCACGTAGCCCTCGACCTCCACGGCGTCCTTCGCGTATCCGTGCGAGGGACCGTCGTGCGGCTCGAACTCCTCGGTGAAGACCGCGGGGTCTCTCGGAGACGAGCCGTAGACGGCCGTGGTGGAGCGCACCACGACCCGGCACACGGTGGCCGAACGCTGGCAGGCGCCGAGCAACTGCATGGTGCCGATGACGTTGTGCTCTTTCATGACGGCCCGGCCGGCCCCCTTCGTGGGGGCGCTCACCAGACTCATGTGCACGACCGTGTCGATGTCGGCAGCCGAAATCACCTGGGCGATGTCGGGACTGCGCAGATCGACACGGACGAACTCGGTCTTGCCGAGGGACAAGCCGCCGTCACGCGGCGGCTCGGTGTCGACCCCGATGACTCGGGTGATGCCGGGATCGGCCGCGAGCACGCTCGCCACCCGCGCGCCGATGTGGCGCGAGACCCCGGTGACGAGCACGGTGTGGGTCATCGGCGCCTCACAGCTGCGTCCTACTTCTTGTTGCGCCGCTGGATGCGCGTCTTCTTGAGCAGCTTGCGGTGCTTCTTCTTGGCCATCCGCTTGCGGCGCTTCTTGATGACAGAGCCCATGGGACCCCCAGGGTTATGGTGATCTACAAGTGAAACCGGTGCGCGAGCGCACACCGGGTCACAGACTACCGGCGATCCGTGGTAGATCGCCCCCTGGGGTCCAGGGTCCCTCCGGTTGTCTTTCCCAACCGGAGGGATCCCCGCCCAGCTACGTATTCACGCCCAGTCTCGGATGGACGCTACCCGAAGGGCTGAGAAGGTCGTCCTCAACCCGCCTCGATGTAGGCCTCCCGTAGATAATCGTGGACCGCCTGCTCGGGCACTCTGAAGGAACGGCCGACCCTGATGGCCGGCAACTCGCCCGAGTGCACCAGTCGGTACACGGTCATCTTGGACACCCTCATGACAGTGGCCACTTCTGCCACGGTCAGGAACTTCACCTCGCTGAGAGGTCTTTCGCCTGCACCCATCGGACGCCTCTTCCGCACGTGTTTCCGGGTTATCCCCACTGGTGCCATTGCTCACGCACGTGTACTGCCGTCAGCGTAAGTCGGGACTCCGAGTGCGCAAACCCCCTAGTTTCCCAGTTATCGGAGCCTCCTGTCAGCGAAACCAGCAAAGTCGCTGGCCAGCAGCCAGTTCGTGCCCCTCGCCTGAAGGTTGGAACTGTCCAACTTCGTACACATAAGAGTCGCCCCACCCCTCCCAAAAGTTGGCAAAGGGACGACGAGCCTCCCGAAATGCAGGCGCGAAAAGACGGTATAGGCAGGACCGAATTCGACTCAACGGACCCTTGAGGCTCGTGTGACGAGCCTGTTCACCAACGGCTCGTAATAACGGGGCAGCACGTTGTCATCGAGCGGCACGACCACATCGATCTTCCCCTCGGCCTCGCCGACGAACAGGGCCGGGTCGTTGCTGTCGGCGAATCCCACGGTAGGCACGCCGGCCTCGCCCGCGGCACCCGCCCAGCCGTGGTCGGCGATGACCAGATCCGGACGCTCGTCGCCCAGGGAGGCGAGCATCGCCTGCATCGGCGCGGCGTCGTGGGTGTGCACGAATCCGCCGCGGTCGTCGAGCATGGCGACGTCGCCCAGATAGCGTATGACCCTTTTACGGCCGAAGGCCTGTCCCCAATAGCTCCATCCTTCGGCGGGCGTCAGCAGCCGCGCCCCGCGCTCGCGCAGGAAGCGCGCCAGCTCCAGGTGGATGGCGAGCAGGCCGGTCGGGTGGCCGGTGGCCAGCATGACCGTGGGAGCGGGCCGCTCGAGGACGGCGGCGATGCGGTCGGCCATCGCGTCGAGCGCGTCGATGGTGAGCTCGGGGTCGATCGTGTCCTGGCCGTAGCGGTGCTTGGGGTCGGCGCTGACGCCCGCGGACTTGGCCATCAGGGCCAGGACGTCGCGGAAGGACCACGGCTGCTCGACCGTCAGGCCGAAGGTGTAGTGCGAGTCACGATGGGCCAGGGAGGCGTAGTGGTCGAGGTTGTTCTCGCGAGGGGTCGCGACGTCGCCCGCGATGCGGGTCCTCACCAGGTGCTCGCGGAGTTCGTCGCGGCTGGACAACGTGAGCTCTCCCTTCAGGGCAGCGGGTCGAGCCCGTGGTACGGGAAGACCGCGTTGCGCGTGGCCATGATCGCCCGGTCGATGGGGTCTGCCGGGTCATAACCAGAAGAAATATCCAGAAATTCCGGCTGTCTGCCGTCGGTCATCGTCAGCGGCGGCACCTCGCGGGTGCGCTCGCGGACCAGCTCCCGCCACGCCTCGCCGGTCGGGGTCGCGGGGTCGATCGGGTGGCCTGCGGCCTCGGCGATCAGGTGTGTCCACACCCTGGGGACGACCTGCACCAGCTCGTAGCCGCCGCCCCCGGTGGCGATCCAGCGCCCTCCCGCGGTCTCGTGGGCGAGCTTGTGCAGCTCGGCATAGGCGGCACGCTGCCCGTCGATGCTGAGCATCAGGTTCGCCAGCGGGTCGAGCGCGTGGCTGTCGCAGCCGTGCTGGGTCACCAGGAACTCCGGCCGGAAGTCGCGCAGCAGGGCGGGCACCACGGCGTGGAAGGCCCGCAACCAGCCGGAGTCGCCGCACCCGGCGGGGAGGGCCACGTTGACCGCCGTGCCCTCCGCTCCCGTCTCGCCCGGCCATCCGGTGCCGGGGAACAGCGTGCGCGGCGACTCGTGCAGGCTGATCGTCAGCACCCGCGGGTCGTCGTAGAACAGCGCCTGCACGCCGTCGCCGTGGTGCACGTCGACGTCGACGTAAGCGATCTTGGACACGCCCTGCGACAGCAGCCAGGCGATGGCCACGGCAGGGTCGTTGTAGACGCAGAAGCCGCTGGCCGTACCGGCCATCGCGTGGTGGAGGCCGCCCGCGACGTTGACCGCGTGCAGGGAGGCGCCCTCGAAGACCGACCGCGCGGCGGCCAGGGTCGCGCCGGCGATCAGCGCCGAGGCCTCGTGCACGCCCGCGAAGGCCGGGTTGTCGCTCGTGCCCAGGCCCACCGACAGGTCGCCCCTGCCGTCGACCGAGACCCGCTTGACCGCCTCGATGTAGTCGCGCTTGTGGACGAGCGCCAGCTCGTCGTCGGTGGCCGGGCCGCAACCGGTGAGCTCCACCTTGTCCAGCACGCCCAGCTCGCGCGCAAGGGCCATGGTCAGCTCTACCCTGACAGGGGCCAGAGGATGCCCAGGGCCGAAGTCGTATGACGTCAGGTCGTCATCCCAGATCACCCGCGCCGGTCCGGACATGGGTCTCCCTCCCTCGCGACTTGGGGCCGACGTTACCGCAGCATAGATTCCAGATATCCACTTAGGGTCGAGGCCATGCGGGTGAACAGGTCCAAGATCTTCGACATCACACTGGTGGCCGTTCTCGCCGTGCCCGCGGTCCTCGGAGCGGCCCTCACGACCGTCTACGCCTCCCGGCCCGAGGTCCTGACCAGCGCAGTCTTCTTCGTGGGCGCGGTGCTCCCGCTCCTCGTCCGGCGCACCCGCCCGGTGCTGGTCGCCATCCTGACCAGCACCATCGAGTTGATCCCCACGGCGTTCAGGATGTCGGGCTCGATGCCGTTCGTCGCCGGCATCGCCCTCTACAGCCTGGGCCGTTACACCCCCGGGCGCGTCGCCTGGCGGGTGGGAGCCGGGCTGGCGGTGGTCTACGCCGGCGTCGCGGTCAGCTTCAACCTGCCGTCGGCCACCACCTGGCTGAGCCTGATCCCGCCGATCATCGGCGGCCTGGCGGGACCGATGTTGTGCGTGGGCGCCGGGCAGTACATCCGCATCCGCGGCGAGCTCAAGGAACGCGACGCCAAGGCACGCGCCGACGCCGCCGTGCAGAACGAGCGCCGCAGGATCGCGCGCGAGTTGCACGACGTCGTCGCTCACCACCTGACCGTCATCAACGCCCTGGTGGGCGGGGCGCGCTCGGTCATGCCGCGCGACCAGGACGCCGCCCGCGAGGCGCTGACCGCGGCCGAGCAGACCTCGCGCGAGGCGCTGACCGAGATGCGCCACCTGCTCGACGTGCTGCGCGCCGACTCGGGCGACGGTCCTGACGCCGCGACCGGGGTGGGCACCGGCGGGCTGCCCGCCCTGGTGGAGCAGGTCATGAAGGCGGGGCTGCCGGTGACCTTCTCGGTGGACGGCGACGCCGTACCCCTGCCCACGCACGTCGACCACGCGGTCTACCGGATCGTGCAGGAGGCCCTCACCAACACCCGCAAGCACGCCGCGGGCGCGCGGGCCACCGTACGGCTGGCCTACCTCGACGACGGCGTCGAGGTGGAGGTGCTCGACGACGGCATGAGCACCGTGGGCGGCAACGGGGCGGGGTTCGGCCTGGGCGGCATGGCGGAGCGGGTGGCGTTGTGCGGTGGGCGACTGGAAACCGGGCCGCGGCCTTCCAAAGGTTTCCGCGTGTTTGCGAAGCTACCCCTGTGATCTCTGTAGTGCTCGTCGACGACCATGCGCTGGTCAGGACCGGTTACCGCCTCATGCTCGACGCCGAGCCCGACATCAGCGTCGTCGGCGAGGCGGGCGACGGCCTGGAGGCGCTGGAGGTCATCCGCGCGCTGGGACCCGACGTCGTGATCATGGATCTGCACATGCCCAGGCTCGACGGCGTGGCGGCGACCGAGCAGATCACCGCCTCGCTGCCCGACACCAGGGTGCTGGCGCTGAGCACCTTCGACCTCGACGAGAACGTCGTGGCCGCCCTCCGCGCCGGAGCCGACGGCTTCCTGCCCAAGGACATCTCCCCCGAGGAGCTCGCCGAGGCCGTGCGCGTCGTGCACCGCGGCGAGGCGGCCGTCGCGCCGCGCCTGCTCACGCGCCTGATCGGCACGTTCGTACGAGGTCCGGTACGGCCACGCGGCGGCGCGGTCACCGGCCTGACCGCGCGCGAGCAGGAGATCCTCACCCTCATCGGCCGCGGCCTGTCGAACACCGAGATCGCCGGCCGCCTGGAGGTCTCCCCCAGCACGGTCAAGAACCACGTGACGAGCCTGTTCGCCAAGCTGGAGGTGCGCGACAGGGCGCAGGCGGTGATCGTGGCCTACGAGGCAGGGCTGGTCAGTCCCGGGGAGTAGGACCCCCGTCCTAGAACCCCGCGCGCGGAACGGTTCTCGCGCAGGAGGCCGATCCGCCCGCTCGTTGACAGCCTTGAGGCATGACAGCGATACGGGCGGAACATCTGACCAAACGCTACGGCCAGACGACGGCCGTGGCGGATCTCTCCTTCGAGGTGAACCCCGGCCAGGTGACCGGCTTCCTCGGACCCAACGGCGCGGGCAAGTCGACCACGATGCGGATGATCCTCGGACTGGACCGGCCCAGCGCGGGCCAGGTGACCGTGGGCGGCGTGCCGTACCAGGATCTCAGGCATCCGCTGCGCAAGATCGGCGCGCTCCTCGACGCCAAGGCGGTGCACGGGGGCAGGAGCGCGCGCAACCACCTGCTGGCGATCGCCCAGAGCAACGCCATCCCGCGCGGACGCGTCGAGGAGGTCCTGGCGGTCGTCGGACTCTCCGAGGTCGCCAGGCGCCGTATCGGCGGCTTCTCGCTGGGCATGTCGCAGCGCCTGGGCATCGCCGCCGCGCTGCTGGGCGACCCGGAGATCCTGCTGTTCGACGAGCCGGTCAACGGGCTGGACCCCGACGGCATCCTGTGGATCCGCACCTTCATGCGCAAGCAGGCCGCCGAGGGGCGCGCGGTGTTCGTCTCCAGCCACCTGATGAGCGAGATGGCGCAGACCGCCGACCACCTCATCGTCATCGGCAAGGGCCGGATGATCGCCGACACGAGCGTGGAGGAGTTCATCGGGCGCAGCTCGCAGGGCTACGTGCGGGTGCGCTCGCCTCGGCTGGCCGAGCTCTCGGCGCTCCTGCCCGCCGCGGAACTGCAGGCCGACCACCTGCGGGTGACCGGGGTCCCGTCGCTGGAGATCGGCCGGCTGGCGGCGCGGCACGCGCTGGAGCTGGAGGAGCTGACCTTCGTCCAGCCGACGCTCGAGGCCGCCTACATGGAGCTCACCAAGGACAGTCTGGAGTTCTCGTCATGATCGACGTTCTCGCCTCCGAGTGGACCAAGATGCGCTCGGTCCGCTCCACGATGTGGACCTACGCCGCCGGATTCCTGCTCATGCTGGGGTTCGCGCTGCTGATCAGCATCTCGGCGGTCAACACCAAGGAACCCATCGACATGTCGGGCTTCGACATCGCGGTGGCGGGCACGCCGTTCGTCTCGATCGCCATGGCCACGCTGGGCGTCCTGGTGATCTCCAGCGAGTATCGCACCGGCATGATCCGCACCACCCTTCAGGCGGTGCCGCAGCGGCTCACGCTGCTGAGCGCCAAGATCCTCGTCTTCACGGTGATCACGGCTCTCTTCAGCGCCGCCACGACCGCGGTCACCTTCTTCGCCGTGCAGTCGATCCTTTCTGGCAAGGGCCTCGACTCGTCACTGGGCGACCCCGAGGTGCTGCGCGCCCTGATCGGGACGGTGCTGTTCCTCACCGCGAGCGGCCTGCTCGGCCTGGCGCTGGGCGCGCTCATCAGGCACACGCCCGGCGCGATCCTCTCGGCCGTCGCCCTCCTCCTGATCGTGCCGCAGCTCTCGCAGCTGCTGCCGGGCGCCTGGGGCGCGGCGGTGAGCAAGCACTTCACCACCAACGCGGGCAGCAAGGTCATGGCGCTGCAGACCGGGGCGGAGAGCCTGACCCCGTGGCAGGGCTTCGCGGTCTACGCCGCCTGGGTCGCGGTGATCATGGTGGCGGCGGCCGTGCTGCTGCGCAGGCGTGACGCCTGATCACTCCGCCCGCAGGGCGATCACCGGGTCCAGCCTCCCCGCGCGGCGGGCGGGCGCGACCCCGAAGAAGACCCCGACGGCGACCGACACCCCGAACGCCAGCGCGATCGACCACCAGGTGATCGCGGCGGGCACAGGGGTGAGCGCCTGGATGAGCAACGATCCCCCGACGCCGAGGGCGATGCCGATCATCCCGCCGATGGTCGTGAGCAGCACCGCCTCGATGAGGAACTGCAGCAGGATGTCACGCTGGCGCGCCCCGAGAGCCTTGCGCAGGCCGATCTCGCGGGTGCGCTCGCGCACGCTCACCAGCATGATGTTGGAGACCCCGACGCCGCCCACCAGCAGCGAGATGCCCGCGATGGCGGCCAGCACGCCGGTGAGCATGCCCAGGATGCTGCCGATGGTGCCCAGCAGCTGGGTCTGCGTGACGGCGGAGAACTGGTCGCCCGGATGGCGTTCCTGCAGCGCCGCGAGCACCCGGCCCTGGAGCGGCTCGATCTCGTCGGGACCGGAAGCCCCCACGGCCATGCCGTTGATGCGTGAGATGCCCAGCAGGCGCTGGGCGGTCGTCACCGGCATGTGCACCTCGGCGTCGCGCGCCACCCCGAAGGTCGCGCCCACGGTGGCGTAGACGCCGACCACGCGGAAGCGGGCGCCGGAGATGGAGACCTGGCGGCCGATCGGGTCGATGTCGCCGAAGAGCTTGTCGGCCACCTCCGCGCCGAGCACGGTCACCCGGCGCCTGGTGTCGACGTCGGTCTCGCTCAGGTACCTGCCGCGCTCCAGGGGGCGCTCGAAGATGTTGGGCAGGTTCTCGTCGGTGCCGACGATGGTGGCGAACTGCTCGGTCCTGCCCACCCGCACGGTCTCGCCGGACTGCAGGGAGACGGTGACCTTGCCGGGATCGCCGACGACCCGCCTGACGTAGGCGACGTCCTGGAGGTTCAGGCGGCTCTGGGTGGGCGCGGCCCCCGTGGTCAGCCTGCCGGGGACCACCAGGATGATGTTGCTGCCCAGGCCCGCGATCTCGCTCTCGACCGCGTTCTTGGCGCCGGTGCCGATCGACACGAGGATCACCACCGACAGCACGCCGATGATCACGCCGAGCATCGTCAGCAGGGAGCGCATGCGGTTGACCCGCAGCGCCTCCAGGGCCATGGAGAAGGCCTCGTAGCGCCTCATGTCGCGGTGTCCAGCTCGATCAGGCCGTCGCGGACGTGGATCTGCCGTACGGCGTGCGCGGCGACCTCCGGCTCGTGGGTGACCACGATCCTGGTGCAGTCGAGCCCGTCCAGGATGCGCATCACCTCGGCTCCGTTGCGGGTGTCGAGATTGCCGGTCGGCTCGTCGGCCAGGAGGACGGCGGGCTCGCCGACCAGGGCGCGGGCGATCGCGACCCGCTGCTGCTCGCCTCCGGACATCTGGGAGGGTCGATGGTCGAGCCGGTGGGCCAGGCCGACGGCCTCCAGCGCGGATTTCGCCCGTTTGATCCGCTCATTTCGCGAGATACCGCGATAGACGAGGGGCAGAGCCACGTTCTCCAGCGCCGACGTGCGCGCGAGCAGATGGAAGGACTGGAAGACGAAACCGATCGTCCGGTTGCGCAGCTCGGCCATCTGGGTGTCGTTCAGCCCCGCCACCTCCACACCGTCGATCTTCAACGATCCCGACGTGGGCCTGTCCAGACAGCCGAGCAGGTGCATCAGCGTCGACTTGCCCGAGCCCGACGGGCCGACGATCGCGGCGAACTCGCCCGGCCCGATGGTCAGGTTCACGCCGCGCAGCGCCTCCACCGAGACGCCTTCGAGCTGGTAGGAGCGCGTGAGATCGACGGCCTCGATCATGACAGCCGCTGGCCCTGCCGTACGGCGTCGGCGCCCTTGACCACGATGCGCTCCCCGGCCCGCAGGCCGCTGAGCACCTCGACGACGGCCTCGCCCTGGGCGCCGAGCTTGACCACGCGGCGCTCTGCCGTACCGTCGCGCACGACCCACACCACGCTCTCGCGCCCGCTGGTCACGATCGCCGAGGCCGGGGCGGACAGGGCGTCGGCCACCTCGCGCACGGTCAGCCGCGCCACCGCGCTCATGCCGGGCTTGGGGGTGGGGGCCTTGCTGCCGTCGTCGAACGTGCCCGCGCCGAGCGTGAGCTTGACCGGGTAGCTCACGCCGCCCGTGCTGGCCTCCATGGGCGTGACGCCGACGCCGGTGACCTTGGCGGCGTATCCGGCGCCGGGCACCGCGTCGAGCTCGACCGTGGCCCTGGTGCCCTCCTTGACCAGCAGCACGTCCGTCTCGTCGATGTCGGCGGAGAGCGTGAGCTCGGAGACGTCGGTCACGGTGACGACCGCGTCGCCCGCCGAGACCGGCACGCCCGTCGCCACCGGCGTGGACGGCCCGTTGCCCGACGAAGGCAACTGCACGGCGCCGGGCACCTGGCTGAGCAGGCCGCCCAGGTCGGGGGTCGAGCCGCCGCCACCCGAGGTCGTGCCCAAGGTGACGACGCCGTCGAAGGGCGCCTTGATCGACAGGCCCTTGACGGTGTCGGAGGCTACGCGCACGGCCGCCTTCGACTGGGCCATGGAGGCGGTGCGCAGCGACGCCATCGAGGAGGTCAGACCCGACAGGCCACCCGTGACCTGGGAGAGCACGCCGTTGATGGACCTGTTGAGATCCGCGGTGATCTTGGCGAGCGCCCGGCTCTGCGCGCGGTGCTGCGCCTGCGCCAGGTCGATCGCGCTGAGCAACTGCCGGCGCGCCTGCGCGTCGTCGAGCTTCTTGGCCGCCGCTCGCGCCTTGGCGAAGTGTCCTGCCACCTGGCGGTCGAACGCCCCGGTGTCGAAGCCCGCCAGCCTGATGCCCGGGGCGCCGATCCTCGGCGCCGGCGGGGCCTTGGCCGCCTTGCGCGCCTGCTTGAGCTGCTCCTCGGCCTGCGGCGAGCTGATCTTGACGAGCAGCTGGCCCTTCTCCACGGAGTCGCCGTCGCGCACGTACAGCTTGGCGACCGTGCCCTGGGCCGGCGATCGTAAGGTGGCCGTGGCGCGGGCCCCGATCGTCGCCGGGGCCTCCACCACCTCGACCACGGGGGCGCGTTTCACTTCCGCGACCTGCACCTCCGGCGCCTCCTCCGCGGAGCAGGCCGTCAGGAGCAGCAGGATCGCGAGCGGGGGGATACCGCGACGGATCGTCACCGATCCATCGTAGGAGCCGGGTCAGGCGGTCACTCGGGCGAGTCGCCGGATCTGGGGTACGGCCAGCAGGGCGACACAACCCGCCAGCGCCACCACGGTGGAGACCGACAGCACACTCGCCGCGCCGAACAGCCCCGCCACCGGACCCGCCAGCGCCTGGCCGATCGGGATGGAGATCGTCGAGCCGCCGATCTCGTAGGCGCTGACCCGGTTGAGCGCCTCCTGCGGCACCTGGGTCTGCACGCTGGTGGCCCACATGACCGACCAGAACGCCCAGCCCGCGCCGCCCAGCACGAACCCCGCCATGATCACCCACAGGTCGGCCTCGAGCGACATCGTCAGCGGCTGGGCGGCGAACAGGAACATCGCCACCGCTCCCGCCGCCAGCGGCCTGGCCGGGCGCAGGCGCATGGCGACCAGGCCGCCGAGGATCGTTCCAGCGCCTCCCGCCGACATCACCAGGCCGTAGGCCGCCTGGCCGTACATCCCGGTGACCAGCGTGGAGCCCAGCGGGATCAGCGGGCCGAACAGGGTGATTCCGAAGATCACCCAGATCAGGATGACGCTCCACATCCAGGTCCTCGAACGGAACTCCCGCCAGCCCTCGCGCAGCCGTACCATCATCGGCTCCTGGGCCGTGGCCGCCACCCGCGCCCTCATGAGCAGCAGGCACGCGGCGCTGGCGGCGAAGCCCACGGCGTCGGCGGCGTACAGCATGCCCACGCCGATGAAGCCCACCAGCAGACCGGCCAGGCCGGGACCGGCCAGCTGCATGATCGCCTCGGAGACGCGCAGGGTGGCGTTGGCGCGCTGCACGTCGGTGGTGATGCGCGGGATCGTTCCCGCCACGCCCGGCGTGTACATCGCGGCGGCGGCGCCGGTGATCGCGGTGAGCACCAGGATCTGCCACAACACCGGGCGCCCGGTCAGGAACAGCACCGCCGTGAGCGCCTGGACCACGGCGCGGGTCACGTCGGCGGCGACCATCATGCGGCGCGGGGTGAAACGGTCGGTGATGACCCCGCCGAACAGGATCAGCCCGGCCATCGGGAGCATCCAGGAGGCCAGGGCCAGGCCCACGCCGGTGGCCCCGTAGCCGGCCTCGTGCATGCCCAGCGCGATCGCCACCGGCATCATCGACGAGCCGAGCATGGAGATCGTGCGCGCGGCGAAGAACAGGCCGAAATCCCGGGTCCACATGGACCGGAATAGTAAACCTTCCTAAGAATTAAACCGCGAGGGGGGTGTCGGCCCCGGCGAGGTCACTCCTGCGGGCCGTGTCAGCCTCCGGCGAGCTCGCGACCGCGGTCCCTGGCCGCCTCGATGGCCGCCAGGAACGCCGCGCGCACGCTGTGGCGCTCCAGCTCCGCGATCGCCGCGATCGTCGTGCCGCCGGGCGAGGTGACCGCCTCACGCAGGATCACCGGGTGCTCGCCCGAATCACGCAGCATGACCGCCGCGCCGACGATCGACTGGGTCACCATGTCGAGCGCGGCCGCCCGCGGCATGCCCAGCAGGATGCCCGCGTCGACCATCGCCTCGACCAGGTAGAAGAAGTACGCCGGGCCGCTGCCCGACAGCGCCGTGGCGGCGTCCTGCTGCGACTCGGGGATGCGCAGCACCTTGCCGACCGGCTTGAGCAGCGCCTCGGTCAGCTGGAGGTGCTCCTCGCCCGCGTGGGCGCCCGCGGAGATCACGCTCATCGCCTCGTCGAACTTGATCGGCGTGTTCGACATGACCCTCACCACCGGCACGTCGGCGTCCAGCCGCTGCTCCACGAAGGAGGTGGTGATGCCGGCCGCCGAGGAGATGACCAGCCGCCCGGCCGGGACGAACGGGCCGATCTCGGCCAGCAGTGCCGCCATGTCCTGGGGCTTGACGGCGAGGATGAGGGTGTCGGCGCTCTTGGCCGCCTCGGTGTTGGAGACGACCTGCACGCCGTACGTCTCCTTGAGCGCCTGCGCCCGCTCGGGGCGGCGGACGGTGGCCATCACATCGCCGGGCTTGAAGCCCGCGCGCAGGAGCCCGGACAGCAGGGCCTCGCCCATCTTGCCGGTGCCGAGAATCGCGATCATGCCTGTGTACCTCACCTGACGGAGCTGGTCTGACAGCTTACCGGGCCACTATCGTCCCGAAGAGTGAGGAGATGGCCCGCCTTGGCGCTGATATGGCTGCTGGTCTCGGCCTGCACCTCGACCCAGGCGGACGCGCCCACGCCGTCGAGCTCGTGGACCTCCGCGAAGCCCTGCCCCAGCCCGTCGGCGGCGACCGCGCTGAAGGCCGAGGGGCCGCGGCTCCTCGACAGCGGCGGCCACGGCGACGTGCTCACCGTCTCCTTCGGCAGCCTCGGCGGCGAGCCCATCGCGATCTCGGCGGGCGCCGAGGGCAAGGTGCGCTTCTGGTCGCTGCCCGGCTTCCAGCCGGTCCTCGAACCCGTGGCGGGCACGAGCGCCCTCTGGCTCGGGCGCGACGTGCTGGTCTCCGGCGACAAGCGGGCCTCCGTCTGGAACCCCGGGACGCGCCGCGTCGTCACCCGTCTGCCCGCCCCCAAGGGCGTCACCCTGCACGACGGCCTGCTGTACGTCAGCGACGGCGAGCGGGTGCGCGTCTGGGACACCCGCGCCCGCACCTGGCGGCGCTCCCTGCCGATCAGGCGGGCCGAGGAGATGGCGGCGGGCACGCTGCGCGGCCAGGACATCCTCGTCACCCACGCCGGGCTGGAGGAGCCCTTCCGCCTCTACGACCGGCACACCGGCCGTCCCGTCGGCAAACCCTTCTACAGCGGCGACGAGTTCGCCGACCCCGACGACCTCGTCGTCATCGGCGACACCCTGCACTACCGCACCTACGAGGGCCTGCACGTGGCCGACCTGACGGCGGCCAAGCCGCGTCCCTCCCTCCTCGTGCCCGCCGGCGAGACCCGCTTCCGCGCCGCGCTCGCCACCTCCGACCTGCTGATCGGCGGCCGCCGGGTGCCGGAAGAACAGGGCGGCGACGGGTCGCTGGCCAGCCCCATCGAGCTGTTCTCGCCGACCGGCAAGCCACTGGGCTCGCTGCAGGGACACGACGCCGGGATCACCTCGCTCGCCCTCGGCACCGTCGACGGCACGCGGGTCCTGCTCAGCGGCAGCGAGGACAACACCGTCCGGCTGTGGGACCCCGCCACCCGCCGCCGGCTCGGCAGCGGCCCCGCCGGGGCGATCGACGGCGTCGACCACCTCGCCCTGGCCGACGACCGGCTCGCCGTCGCCGCCGAGGAGAACGGCGCGCTCCAGGTCTGGGACCTGGCCGAAGGCAAGCCCGTCGGCGCGCGGATGACCGGGCCCGGCAGCCTCACCTCGCTGGCCGTCGCCGGTTCCGTCGCGGTGACCGGCCACTACGACCCGCCCTCCGTCCACCTGTGGGACCTGAACACGCGCAAGCCCCTGGCCGCCCTGCCCGGCGGCGCCGTCGGGCCGCTCCTCGTGACCGGCGGGCGGCTCGTCGGCCTCGCCGACCGCCGGATCCACACCTGGGACCTGACCGCCCGCCGCCCGCTCGGCACCTTCGCCCCGCCGCCCGGCACCACCAGGCTCGGCCTCTTCCACGGCGAACCCGTCGCCGTCACCCTGAAGGACAACACCATCAGCGTGCGCGACGTCACCACCCACGAGCAGGTCTCGACCTTCGCCGTGCCGCCCCTGGTCGGCGAGCGCTCCGACTCGCCGCTCGCCCTCGGTCACGCCGGCATGTACGGCTGCGCGCCCGCGATCGTCGTCACCCGCCTGGAGAGCACCGCGATCCGCGTCCTCGACCCGATGACCGGCCGCGACCTCGCCCCACCCCTGACCGTGCCCAGGCCCGACGAATCCCTGTGGACAGCCGTGCTCGACGGCACGGGCGAGGTCGCCGGGCACCTCGTCGCGCAGGTGACGCTGCAGCTCGACGACATCGTCCAGCACTCGCAACTGTGGGACCTGTCGGCGGGCAGGCCGATCGGCCCATCGCAGCCGACGACCCGCCGCATCACCGCCTTCGCCACCACGCCCACCGGAACCGTGCTCGTCAGCGGGCCCGACGAGAAACTGCAGGCGTGGCGGCTAACGCCCTGACACGAGCGCGCGAGCCACGAAGCGCAGGTTCGCCGGGCGCTCGGCCAGGCGGCGCATCAGATAGGCGTACCAGTCGTCGCCGTACGGGACGTAGACCCTGACCTTCGCCCCGAGCCCCGCCAGGCGAGCCTGCTCGTCGGTGCGCACGCCGTACAACATCTGGTACTCGAACCCGTCGGCGTCACGACCGTGCACGATGGCGAGGGTCGAAGCGATCTCGATCATCCGCGGATCATGCGACGCGACCATCGGATACGCCGAGCCGGACATCAGGATGCGCAGGCACTTCACGAAAGAACGGTCGACGTCCTTGCCCGAATACGCTCCCGGGGCGTCGTAGGCGCCCTTGCACAGCCGCACCCTGGCGCCGTTGAGCGCCGCGCAACGCTCGGCCGCGTCCCTGAGATAC
This sequence comes from Nonomuraea sp. NPDC050663, assembly GCF_044456985.1. Classification (NCBI taxonomy): domain Bacteria; kingdom Bacillati; phylum Actinomycetota; class Actinomycetes; order Streptosporangiales; family Streptosporangiaceae; genus Nonomuraea; species Nonomuraea sp. NPDC050663. The sequence goes on along the minus strand of NZ_JBITGL010000008.1, from coordinate 213,688 downwards.
GCCTGTACGGCGACGCCCACCAGCGGATGCTCCTTGCGCAACGTCGCGTGCACCGACATCAGCGCGTCGATCGTGTCGTGCTCCTCCGCGTCGAGCGTCACCGTCACGCCCCTGGCGGCGGCCGCCTCGCAGATCGTCGCCGCGTTGTCGAGCGCCAACTGCTCCGACAGACGCAGACCCAGCGCCGTCAGCTTCACCGACACGTCGGCGCCCGGAGCCAGCCTGCCGATCACATCGACGTAGGCCGTCACCTCGCCGTCGGCCTTGACCCGGTCGTCCACGTCCTCGCCCAGATGGTCGACCGTCACGAGCAAACCGCGCCGGGCCAGCTCGGACGTCGCCGCGAACACGTCGTCGGCCACGAAGCGCCTGGCCACGCTCGTGGTCAGCGCAGAGTTCGACAACAACGCCTCGGCCCGCCGGCTGCGAGACACGGCGATCAGAGTCTGACGCAGGAGCACAGGCTCACCATAACCACAGGTTCTGGGAGTTGAACCGGGCGACATCCGAATCCGTCGAAGGAGTATGCGCAGAGCAATCGCTTTGGCCGGATTTATGATTCTGCCCCTGAGTTGCGGCACGGCGACGCCCCCCTCGACCGCCGCGCCCGCTCCCCATACCCCCGTCAGCACCACGCTGGCACCGCCGGTCACCTCGACCAGCGCCACCGCTGGCAGCAGCCAGACACCCACCGGATCCCCCGAACCCGTCAAACCCGTCGGAGACACGGTCAACACCCGCAAGGTGACCTTCACCTCGGCCAAACCCGTCTCCGGAGGCAAGCGGGTGCGGCTCGTATGGTGGTCAGGCGTCGAACCGTGCACCGTGCTCGACCGGGTGACGGTGAAGGAAACCCGGACTCGGGTGACCATCACGCTGTACGAGGGGGCTGCCAGGAAGGCGCAGGATGTCAGCTGCATCATGGTCGCCGTGGAGAAGACGTACACGGTGAAGCTCAAGAAGGCGCTGGGGAAACGCAAGATCGTCGACGGCGCCAAAGGCTGAGCCTCAGCCCCTCCCTGCCGCCGAGCTCGGTCCCTCCCTGGAGGCGGGCGCTTCGCGCCGGGCGCGGTCGGGGCTGTGACACCGGGGCTCCGCCCCAGACCCCGCACGGGGGGCCTACCGGCCCCCCGGCACCCCCCGCCCACCCGTGACGCGCTTCCGGGGTCACCCACCTGGATCCCACCCGGATCAGCGGTCCTCGCGCTCCGCGCTCGGGCGCCCTGACTCGGCCCGGGCTGCGCCCGGGCAACCCATGGTCGAGCGGGTTCAGCTGGTGTCAGCCGTCCATGCGGCCATGCTCACCCAGCCGGCCGTGGGCTGCCGTGCGAACGCGTCGCGTCCTTCCCTCGCTGGCGAGCAGGTGCAACGCGACAGGTGAAGTCAGGACCCACACAGCCATGCGCTGGCACCAGTCGGAGGCGGCCAGGAGATCCTCATGCCTCCGTGGGTCATCGATGGCGACCGCTCTGAGCAGGGCCCAGTCCTCCAGCCGGTGGGCGAGGAACTCCCGCTCTCCGATCGCCGTGGTCATGGTGTGGAGCCAGCCATCGAACTCCGGGTCCACGAGAAGTCCCGCGGCCCGGCGGTCCAGGTGCCTGACGACCGCTGACTGCGCCATCGCCGTATCCGGGTCGTGCAGGACCGAGCGCACGAGCTCGGCTTCGTCCGCCTGCCTCACATCCTCCAGCTGCTCCAGGTAGCGGGCGAACCGTTCATGTTCGTCTCCGGGCGGCCCGGTCACAGTGCAGTCCGAAGCCGCCGTGTCGGGAGCCGGAACAGCCCGTGCAGCCGCCGCAGGGCCTCCCCGTCGCCCGTGGCGGACACGGCGCCGGAGCCGATCGCCTCCTCCAGCGTCGTCCGGCTGGCCGCGAGGTCGCGGAAGGCGTCGCGGCCGGCGGTGATGACCGCGTCGGGGTGCTGCGCCGGCCCGTGCACGGTCTCGATCGTGCCGTCGTCGACCCGTGCGTGGAAGACCTCCTCCTCCACCCGGAACTCGTACAGCGCCCGCAGCCCCGCGGCGGCGTCGGCGTCGAAGCACGCCTTCAGGCCGAGCACCGCCCAGCCCGGGTGGAAGCTCTCCTGCTCGCGGGGCTCGTCCATGGCCCAGGTGAGCCCCCATCGGGCCAGGGCCATCACCACCGGTTCGAGGTCCGCGCCCGCCTGGGTGAGGGCGTAGGCGGGGGTGCGGGCGGGCGGCGGGAGGGTGATCTTGTGGGCCAGTCCTTCGCGCTCGAGGTGCTTCATCCGGGCCGCCAGCAGTCCGGTGCCCAGGCCGCGCAGGCTGTGCTGCAGGTCGCTGAAACGTTTGGGCCCGGTCAGCAGTTCGCGGACGAGCAGCAGCGTCCACCGTTCGCCCACGAGGTCGAGGGTGCGCGCGGTCGCGCAGTACTGGTTGTAGTTCCGCTGTTCCACTTCCTCATTCTAGTTCTGGCGCTTCTTGTTATTGAAGCGAGTCGAACAGCAGTCGGGCCAGTGGCCGCGGGTGGGTGAGCATCACGTTGTGCGGGCCGTCCACAGGGACGGTCCGGTAGCCGAGCTCTTCGGCGAAACGTTCGAAGGGGTAGGTCTGCGGCCTGCAGGAGATGGCGGTGCCGGGGATCCGGTCGACCGCGCCGCTCAGCCGGGTCGGTTCGGTGAAGGTGCGCAGGGGGTGGGGTCGCAGGCGCGCGGCGAGCCAGCGGGTGTCGTCGGGGTCGGTGACGCCGAAGCTCGCCGGGGGCGGGGCGGGGATGTGGAGGCCGTCGGTGGCGGCGCGCACTGTGGTGACGAAGGCCTCGGGCGCCAGGTCGAACAGGCTCGTGCCGTCGCCGCCCGCCCAGCCGTCGATGAGGACGACCTGCTTGACCAGGTCGGGTCGCTGGTCGGCGGCCTGGCGGACGACCAGGCCCGCGTAGCTGTGCCCGACCAGGATCACGTCGTCACCGGCGGCGGCCAGGCTGACGAGAACCTCGTCGACGTGCGTGTCCAGGCCGACGTCGCCGTCGAGGGTGAGGGCCGGGGTCAGGGTGCGCACCCCGGCCTGGTGCAGGAGCGGGGTGAGGCGCTCCCAGGCCCAGGGGCCGTGCCAGGCGCCGTGGACGAGAACGAAGGTGGTCATGGCGTTCCTTTCCGGTGAAGCAGGGGCAGGACGTGCTGGGCGAGGGTCTCCAGGGCCGAGTCGTGGTCGTCGGCGGCCAGGCGGATCACCACGTGACGGGCGCCCGCCTCGGTGTAGGCGCCGAGCCAGTCGGCTGCCGCGCGTGCCGTACCGGCGAACATGGCCTGGACGGTTTCGACGGCCTCCAGCGGCGCGTTGTAGTAGCGCTCGACGCTCGCGCGCAGGCGGCGGCGCGCCCGCTCGGGGTCGGCGTCCAGGCACAACGTCGCGTACAGGGCGGCGGTGACCGGCCGGTCCGTGTCCTGCCGGATGGCCGCCCATTCCCGCGCGTAGGCCTGCGTCCTGGGCGGGTACGGCAGCCAGCCGTCGGCCAGGTGCGCCACGCGTCTCAGCGCGGTTTCGCCGCCTCCGGCCAGCCAGATCGGCGGGCCCGCCGGACGGGTGGGCGTGGGCGCGATCGTCGCGCCGTGGAAGTCGAAGTGCCGGCCGGTGAAGGACACTTCCTGGCCGCTCCACAGCTGACGCATCGCCACGATCGACTCTTCGAGGCGGCTGACGCGGCTCGCGAACGGGACGCCGATCGCGACGAACTGGGCTTCTGTGCCCCGGTTGGGAAATCCGCCGCCCATGCCGACGATCAGGCGCCCCTCGGCGAGCCCGTCCAGGGTGGCGAGCTGGTGCGCCAGCAGGATCGGGTGACGGAGCGCGGGCAGGAGTACGGCCGTGCCGAGCGTGACGCGGCTGGTGGCGGCGGCCACGGCCGACAGCAGGAGCAGGGGGTCGGCGCGGGGCCGCGTGAGGGGGCTGTCGCCCGCCCACACGGAGTCGAATCCCAGCGCTTCGGCACGTCGTGCCTGGTCGACCAGCCGCGTCAGGTCGTGTTCACCGCTTACCGCTTGATCACGCGTCGGCAGCAGGTAGCCGATCTCCAAGGAGGCCATGGTCCTGGATCATAGCCTCGAACTACCTGTTTTTGAAGTTAGCAGTTTTGTTTCAAGAAGTGATGGGCGGGTTGAAGCGCGAATACTCCCCGAACGTCCAGCGCTGGCCCAGCCCGCCGACGGTCTCGACCACGCCGCCGATCTCGAAGTCGATCACCCGCTGAGCTCCGGGAAAGGTCGCGGCCCTGCCCGCATCCCCATCGACCCGAGCGCGCCCGGTCAGTTGCACCACGTCTCCTGTCTCCCAGTCCAGGAACGCCAGCGCGCACCGGGGTTCGAGCTCGAGGTTGCCCAGGGTCATGAACATCGTGTTGCCCACGTAATCGGGCCAGGCCAGGCGCCCTTCGTCGAGGACTCTGACGAATCCGGGGTTCCCGCCGCGATGTGACGCGTCGACGCCGAGCCCTTCGGCGTAGGTGCCGACGAAGAACGTGTCCGCGGCGGCGATCCAGTGCTGCTGGGCGACGGTCAGCGCCGTGGTGACGGGAGCGACTTTCCGCTCTAGCGGCGGCGAATCACGAAAAGTCCGGACCTGGAGGTGCTTGGGGCAGTTGGAGTACACCTGCTCGGTGCGCACCACCAGCCCGCCACCCTCGCGCCGCGCCCGCCCGTTGACCCGCATCCGCCTCCGGGTCGGCGGGTCGATCACGAGCATGCCGACCTCGCGCTCCGCGTCGAAGAGCCCGGCCAGGGGGTCACCGGCGCCGGGAAGGCGATCGACCACGACCGTGCGGGCGTCCGGCGCGGCCAGGAAGCCGGGCGGGCCGGTGACCGGGCCGATCCAGGGCGTGCCCGCGTCGTCGACTGCGGCGATCACCGTCAGGCGACGGCCCGCGAGGAACTCGGCCGCCACGGGAGGGACGTCCGCGCCGACGGCCACCGACCCCCTGCTGCCGTCGGCCAGGCCGGTACGGCGCTGCACGGCGTATTCACCTGGGTGAAGCACGACGCGCCTCCTAGAAGAAGCCGCAGGTCGGAGCGCCCTGGGTGGGAGCGGGGGCGGTGTCGGCGCCGGACAGCGTGTAGATCTCCAACCGGATGCCGTCCGGGTCGAAGAAGAACACGCCACCCGACGACGCGCCCTCACGGTGAGGCACGATCCCGTCGTGCAGCGGCTCCACGCCGAGCCCGCGCAGCGTCGCCTCGGCCCGGCGGACCGCCTCGATGTCGGACACCTTGAACGCCAGGTGGTGCAGTCCGGCCCGGTCGGTGGCGAAGGCGTCGTCGCTCTGCTGCCACAACGTCACCACCAGCTCGCCGTCCCGCCCGAGGAAGGCGAACCTGCGCTCGCCCTCCGTCTGCTCACCGAAGACCTCGAAGTCGAAGACCTGCCGATAGAAGGCGACGGACCTGGCCAGGTCCGTCACGTTGAGGCCGACGTGGCCGGTCTGCAGGGCTGGGATGCCGCTCATACGAACCTCCGGACTGGAATTTCTAACGTTTGATCGCGTTATTAAACATTAGAATGAACGCCACATTCTTACGGTGTCAAGAGCGGGATAGCATTAGGACGATGGACGTTGCACACCTGACCGGGGGCGGTTCCCCCGTTCTCGGCGAGGCCCTGCCGATCGAGTTCGGCAACACCGTCTACGCCAAGCGCGGCCGTCCCAACGACGGACTGCAGACGGTCGAGCACCTGGCGGCATGGCTGCGCGACATGCGCCCCCGCCTCACGATCACCCTCACGGACGCCGACCTCCAGAGCATCGGCGACGACGACCTGCGCCAGGCCAGAGAGCTGCGCGACACGATCAGGACCCTGGCCGCCGCCTCGGTCGAGGGCTCCGCGTTCGACGCGGACGCCGTCGCGGCCCTCAACCGCCACGCCGCGCGCACCCCGCGATGGCGGGAACTGCGGGCGACCCCCGAGCCGCACCTGGTGACGGCCGCGGCGGGGCGCCCGGTCGAAGCGGCGCTCGCCTTGCTGGCGGAAGAGGCCGCGACCCTGTTCGCCGGCTCCGCGGGGCTGGAGGTGTGCGCGTGCCACGGTCCCGGATGCGTGCTGTTCTTCGTGCGTGACAGCCCCCGGCGGGAGTGGTGCTCGGCCGGCTGCGGCAACAGAGCACGTGTGGCGCGCCACTACGCCAGGACCAAGGCGCAGAGCACCTGAGAAGCCTTCGGGGAACCCTGACACGACCCCGAGCGTCGCCCCCGAAGAGCCCCTGATCCTGGGAATGCGCACCCGCGCAGATGGGTTGAGTCGAATAGGCTCAAGACGTTTGACAAAGACCTGAAGCATTCATAGGTTGAGTCCAGCCAACTCAACTTTGACTACAAGGACGAACTCATGGCACGTGCGGTAGGTATCGACCTGGGGACGACCAACTCCGTCGTCTCGATTCTCGAGGGCGGCGAGCCCACTGTCATCGCCAACGCGCAGGGCTCGCGGACGACTCCGTCCGTCGTCGCCTTCGCGAAGAACGGCGAGGTCCTCGTCGGTGAAGTGGCCAAGCGCCAGGCCGTCACCAACGTCGACCGGACGATCCGCTCGGTCAAGCGTGAGATGGGCACCAACTGGTCCCAGGAGATCGACGGCAAGAAGTTCTCCCCCCAGCAGATCAGCGCCTTCGTGCTGCAGAAGCTCAAGCAGGACGCCGAGGCGTACCTGGGCGAGAAGATCGCCGACGCGGTGATCACCGTCCCGGCCTACTTCAACGACGCCCAGCGCCAGGCCACCAAGGAAGCCGGCACGATCGCGGGCCTCAACGTGCTCCGCATCATCAACGAGCCGACCGCCGCGGCCCTGGCCTACGGCCTCGACAAGGACACCGACCAGACGATCCTGGTCTTCGACCTCGGCGGCGGCACCTTCGACGTGTCCCTGCTCGACGTCGGCTCCGAGGACGGCCACGGCTTCGTCGAGGTCAAGGCCACCTCCGGTGACAACCACCTGGGCGGCGACGACTGGGACCAGCGCGTCGTCGACGAGCTGGTCAAGCGCTTCCAGAACGCTCACGGCGTCGACCTGTCCAAGGACAAGATGGCCCTGCAGCGCCTGCGTGAGGCCTCGGAGAAGGCCAAGATCGAGCTGTCCTCGCAGAGCGAGACCTCCATCAACCTTCCCTACATCACCGCCAGCTCCGAGGGCCCGCTCCACCTCGACGAGAAGCTCACCCGCAGCGAGTTCCAGCGCCTGACCGCCGACCTGCTCGAGCGGACCAAGGGCCCGTTCAACCAGGTCATCAAGGACGCCGGCATCAAGGTCTCCGACATCGCCCACGTGGTGCTCGTCGGCGGCTCGACCCGTATGCCCGCCGTCTCCGAGCTGGTCAAGGAGCTCACCGGCGGCAAGGAGCCCAACAAGGGCGTCAACCCCGACGAGGTCGTCGCCATCGGCGCCGCTCTCCAGGCGGGCGTGCTCAAGGGCGAGGTCAAGGATGTCCTGCTGCTCGACGTGACCCCGCTGTCGCTGGGCATCGAGACCAAGGGCGGCATCTTCACCAAGATCATCGAGCGCAACACCACGATCCCGACCAAGCGCTCCGAGGTCTTCACCACGGCCGAGGACAACCAGCCGTCGGTGCAGATCCAGGTCTACCAGGGCGAGCGCGAGATCGCGGCCTACAACAAGAAGCTGGCCACCTTCGAGCTGACCGGCATCGCCCCGGCGCCGCGCGGCATCCCGCAGATCGAGGTCACCTTCGACATCGACGCCAACGGCATCGTCAACGTCTCCGCCAAGGACCTCGGCACCGGCAAGGAGCAGACGATGACCATCACCGGCGGCTCCGCGCTGCCGAAGGACGACATCGAGCGCATGATGCGCGAGGCCGAGTCCTACGCCGACGAGGACCGCAAGCGCCGCGAGGAGGCCGAGACCCGCAACAACGCCGACGGTCTCGTCTACCAGACGGAGAAGTTCGTCCGCGAGAACGACGACAAGATCCCGGACGACATCAAGCAGCAGGTCAACGACGAGCTCGCCGCGGTGAAGAAGGCCCTCGAGGGCACCGACATCGACGCGATCCGCAACTCCGCGGAGAAGCTCGCCACGGTCAGCCAGCAGATGGGCTCGGCGATCTACGCCCAGTCGCAGGGCTCCGCCGCCGGCCAGGAGGCCCCTCCGCAGGACGGCGCCCAGCAGACCAAGGCAGACGACGACGTGGTCGAGGCCGAGATCGTCGACGACGAGCAGCCGAAGAAGGACGCGTGAAGTGAGTAGTGGAAACGGAGCTGAGGAAGCACCCGTGATCCGCGACAACCGCAAGATCGACCCGGAGACGGGCGAGGCACGTCAGAAGGACACGGAGCAGGAGATCGTCGAAGACGACGCCGCCAAGGCTGGAAACCAGATCCTCAGCGGCGCCGAGGCCGACCTTCTCCTGGAGCGCACCGCTGACCTGCAGCGCCTCCAGGCGGAGTACACCAACTACCGCCGCCGGGTGGAGCGTGACCGTGTCGCGGTGAAGGAGCAGGCCGTCGCGGGCGTGCTCACCGAACTGCTTCCCGTGCTCGACGACATCGGCAGGGCCCGCGACCACGGCGAGCTCACCGGCGGTTTCGCGAAGGTGGCCGAATCCCTGGAATCGGCCGCCACCAAGCTGGGGCTCGCCTCGTTCGGCCAGAAGGGCGACGCGTTCGACCCGACCATCCACGAGGCGCTGATGCACAGCTACTCGTCGGAGGTCACCGAGCCGACCTGCATCGAGGTGCTCCAGCCGGGCTACCGGATGGGTGAGCGGATCTTGCGCCCGGCGCGTGTCGCCGTGGCAGAGCCAGAAACCGAGGAATGAGGTTATGAGCACCAAGGACTACCTGGAGAAGGACTACTACAAGGTCCTTGGTGTGCCCAAGTCCGCCTCGGCCGACGAGATCAAGAAGGCCTACCGGAAGCTGGCCAGGGAGAACCACCCCGACGCCAACCAGGGCAGCCCGGAGAAAGAGGCCAAGTTCAAGGAGATCTCCGAGGCCTACGACGTGCTCTCCGATGCCAAGCGGCGCAAGGAGTACGACGAGGCGCGCACGTTGTTCGGGTCGGGCGTGGGTGGCGCCCGGCCGGGCGGCGGCGGAGGATTCCCCTTCGACTTCGGCGACCTGTTCGGCGGCTCCAACCAGCAGGGCAGCACATCCGACCGGATAGGCGACCTGTTCGGCGGCATCTTCAACCGCGGCGGCGGCGGTGGCGCCGGCCGTACGACCGGCAGCGCCACCAGGGCGCGGCGCGGGCAGGACATCGAGTCGGAGGTGACCCTCTCCTTCACCGAGGCGGTCCAGGGCACCACCGTGTCGCTCCGGCTCACCAGCTCGCAGGGATGCGCCGCCTGCTCGGGCACCGGCGCCAAGGCCGGCACCACCCCGCGGGTCTGCCCGACCTGTGAGGGCACCGGAGCGGCCAGCCGCAACCTGGGCAACTTCGCCTTCTCCGAGCCGTGCCGCGACTGCAAGGGCCGCGGGCTCCTGGTCGACGACCCCTGCCCCGTGTGCGAGGGCAGCGGCCGGGCCAAGAGCACCCGCACCATCCAGGCGCGGATCCCGGCCGGCGTCGACGACGGCAAGCGGGTCAAGCTGAAGGCCAAGGGCGCGCCCGGCGAGAACGGCGGGCCCGCCGGAGACCTCTACATCCTCACCCACGTCAAGCCCCACCCCGTGTTCGGGAGGAACGCCGACAACCTCACGATCACCGTGCCCGTCACCTTCACCGAGGCGGCCCTGGGCGCGGAGATCAAGGTGCCGACGCTCAAGGGCATGCCGGTGACCGTGCGAATCGCGCCTGGCACGCGCAACGGCCAGGTGCAGCGCGTCCGCGGACGCGGCGTGGCACGCAAGGACGGCACCAAGGGCGACCTGCTGGTCACCTTCGAGGTCGTCGTGCCCAAGCACCTCGACGACAAGGCTCGCGAGCTCCTGACCGAGTTCCGCGAAGCCACCGCGGGCGACGACCCGCGAGCGGAACTGATCGAGAAGGCCAGAAGCGAGTAGCAGCAGGCATCCGCCTGCCGTACCGAAGGAACCGAGCCATGGACGCCAGATACTTCGATCTCTCCGACGACACACCCGTCTATGTGATCTCGGTGGCGGCCCAGCTCTCCGGTCTGCACCCGCAGACCCTGCGGCAGTACGACCGCCTGGGGCTGGTCAGCCCCGGGCGGACCGCGGGACGCGGGCGGCTGTACTCCACCCGCGACATCCTCCAGCTGCGCGAGGTGCAACGGCTCTCCCAGGAGGAGGGCATCAATCTGGCCGGGATCAAGCGAATCCTGGAGCTGGAGAACGAAGGGCTGCACCTTCGCGAGGAGGTGCACCGGCTACGCGCCGAGATCCAGATGATCAAGGCGCTCATCAGATACGAGCTGCCACCGGGGGCGTGAACATATGGACTACAAGCTGACCCAGAAGAGCCAGGAGGCCTTGTCGGTCGCCATGCGCAGAGCGGCGGCCGAGGGCAACCCCGAGATCGCCCCCGCGCACCTGCTCGCCGCGCTGCTGGGTCAGACAGGCGGTACGGCAGTGCCGCTGCTCGACGCCGTCGGCGCCGACTGGAAGGCCCTGAAGGTCAAGACCGAGCAGCTGCTCGCCGGGCTGCCCAAGGCGCAGGGCTCCACCGTGAGCGCGCCCAGCTCCTCCCGCCAGCTGCTGACCGTCATCAACACCGCGGCCCACCAGGCCAAGCGACTCGAAGACGACTACGTCTCGACCGAACACCTCCTGGTCGGCCTCGCCACCGACGGCGGCCAGGTCGCCGACCTGCTCAAGCAGTCCGGCGCCACCCGAGACGCCCTGCTCGACGCCTTCGAGAAGGTGCGCGGCAACGCCCGCGTCACCAGCGAGACGCCGGAAGACACCTACAAGGCGCTCGAGAAGTACGCCGTCGACCTGACCGAACGGGCGCGCTCCGGCAAGCTCGACCCGGTGATCGGCCGCGACTCCGAGATCCGCCGCGTCGTGCAGGTGCTGTCCCGCCGTACGAAGAACAACCCCGTGCTCATCGGCGAGCCAGGCGTGGGCAAGACCGCCGTCGTCGAAGGCCTCGCCCAGCGCATCGTCGCCGGCGACGTGCCGGAATCCCTGCGCAACAAGCGGCTCATGTCGCTCGACCTGGGCGCCATGGTCGCCGGCGCCAAGTATCGCGGCGAGTTCGAGGAGCGGCTCAAGGCCGTGCTCTCCGAGATCAAGGAGAGCGACGGCCAGGTCGTCACCTTCATCGACGAGCTCCACACCGTCGTCGGCGCCGGCGCCGCCGAAGGCGCCATGGACGCCGGCAACATGCTCAAGCCCATGCTCGCCCGGGGCGAGCTGCGCATGATCGGCGCCACCACCCTCGACGAATACCGCGAGCGCATCGAGAAGGACCCCGCCCTGGAGCGCCGCTTCCAGCAGGTCTACGTCGGCGAGCCGACCGTCGAGGACACCATCGCCATCCTGCGCGGGCTCAAGGGCCGCTACGAGGCCCACCACCAGGTCCAGATCGCCGACAGCGCCCTCGTGGCCGCCGCGGCCCTGTCCGACCGCTACATCACCAACCGCTTCCTGCCCGACAAGGCCATCGACCTCGTCGACGAGGCCGCCTCACGGCTGCGCATGGAGATCGACTCCCGCCCCGTCGAGATCGACCAGCTCCAGCGCGACGTCGACCGCATGAAGATGGAAGAGCTCGCGCTCGCCAAGGAGACCGACGAGGCCTCCCTCGGCCGCCTCGAACGCCTGCGCGCCGAGCTCGCCGACCGCCAGGAAGAGCTCAACGCCCTCGTCGGCCGCTGGGAACACGAGAAGGCCGGACTCAACCGCGTCGGCGACCTCAAGAAGCAGCTCGACGAGGTACGCAGCAACGCCGAACGCTTCCAGCGCGACGGCAACTACGGCGAAGCCTCCCGCCTGCTCTACGACGAGGTCCCCCGCCTGGAACGCGAACTCGAGGCCGCCTCCCAGGAGACGCCCGAACAGCAGATGGTCAAGGAAGAGGTCGGCGCCGACGACATCGCCGAAGTCATCTCCTCCTGGACCGGCATCCCGGCCGGACGGCTGCTCGAAGCCGAGACGGCCAAACTCCTGCGCATGGAAGACGAGCTCGGCCGCAGGCTGATCGGCCAGCGCGACGCCGTGCGCGCCGTCTCCGATGCCGTACGGCGTTCGCGCGCCGGCATCGCCGACCCCGACCGCCCCACCGGCAGCTTCCTCTTCCTCGGCCCCACCGGCGTGGGCAAGACCGAACTGGCCAAGGCGCTGGCGGAGTTCCTCTTCGACGACGAGCGGGCCATGACCCGCATCGACATGAGCGAATACTCCGAAAAGCACAGCGTCGCCCGGCTCGTCGGAGCCCCTCCCGGCTACGTCGGCTATGAGGAGGGCGGCCAGCTCACCGAAGCCGTCCGCCGCCGGCCCTACACCGTCGTCCTGCTCGACGAAGTCGAGAAGGCGCACCCCGAGGTCTTCGACATCCTGCTGCAGGTGCTCGACGACGGCCGCCTCACCGACGGCCAGGGCCGCACCGTCGACTTCCGCAACACCATCCTGATCCTCACCTCCAACCTCGGCTCGGCGCTCCTGCCCGACCGCGACGCGGTCATGGGACTCGTACGGAAAACGTTCAAGCCCGAATTCCTCAACCGGCTCGACGACGTCATCCTCTTCGACGCCCTCGGCACCGAAGAGCTCAGCCGCATCGTCGACCTCCAGGTCGACCGGCTCGCCCACCGCCTGTCCGACCGCAGGCTCACGCTCGACGTGACACCGGCGGCCAGGGAGTGGCTGGTGCTGACCGGCTTCGACCCCCTGTACGGCGCGCGCCCCCTACGGCGGCTGGTGCAGTCGGCCATCGGGGACAAGCTGGCCAAGTCGATCCTGGCGGGAGAGGTCGTCGACGGGGACAAGGTCGTGGTCGACCTCGGGGACGACGAGCTGATGGTGCAGCGCACCTCCTGACGGCTCGGCCCCTCCCCCGGGCGCGGTCCCTCCCAGGGCTGCGGGCGCTTCGCGCCGGGCGTGGTCGGGGCTGTGACACCGGGGCTCCGCCCCAGACCCCGCACGGGGGGCCTACCGGCCCCCCGGCACCCCCCGCCCACCCGTGACGCGCTTCCGGGGTCACCCGCTTGGATCCCACCCGGATCTAAGGGCCTCGCGCTCCGCGCTCGGGCGCCCTGACTCGGCCCGGACTGCGCCCGGGCAACCCATGGTGGGGCGATGTCCAGGCGGGTGACTCACACCAAAAGCACGGCCGCTTATATGGGGTCACCGGGTTCTGGCAAGGGCGTGGTCAACTGGTGCGCGGGCTCCACGACCAGGCTCGGCCGTGGTGTCCCGGGGCGAAATCCACGGGTGGTCCCTCCGCCGGTCGTCGTTCACCCCAGCCTGCCGACGCTACTGGCGCGCCGCCGTCCCGGCTGGAACGGGCGCAAGCGGGCTGACACAAACCCCACGGGTCATCCGCCAGCAGCAGGCTCGGCCAACGTCTCCATCGTCTCGAGCAGCGTCGTGTACACGACGCCGGGTTCGGCAGGCTCCTCCCAGCTCACCTCTCCCCCGGCCTCCGGAAAGAACAGCCACCACACGTTGTGCCAAGGGTCAAGGAACCGAGCGATCCCATATCCCCCATAGAAAGGCGACACCGGTGTAACCACGGTCGCCCCCCGCTCCACCGCCCTCCGCAAGGTCTCCTCGGGGTCGGCCACGTACACCTGCGTCAACGCCGGTGTGAACGGCCAGCCCGCCTTACGGTCGGCCACCATGAGCAACGAATTGCCGATCACCACCTCTGCGTGAATGAGCGTTCCGTCCCCGGCGTAGAAGTCGGGGCTATGAGCCTCCTTCCGCTCGGTCCCGTCGAAGACGGCGACGAGGAAGTCGATGAACGACGCGGCCCCGTCGACGACGACGAATCCGTTGACGGTGTTCTCACCCTGGGGTTCGGGAGTCTTCTCCATGCCGCGACGTTAGGGACGATTGCGGCCAGGTTCCTGCCGCAATCGGCTACCGATCGGTGACGAGCAGCGTGTTCCCGTCGGGGTCCTTGGCGGTGAAGAACCGGCAGACCTCGTACGAGCCCTCCACGTCGCCCGGTTCGCTGCCGTGGCGCTCCAGCTCCGCCCTGGCCTCGTCGAGGTCGGCCACGGCGAGGTTGCAGGTCGCCCAGGCCAGCCCGGGTGCGGCCGCGATGCCGCTGGCGGGGCCCATCAAGGTCAGGGAGGGCGAGCCGCCCTCGCACCGGAGCACCGCGCTCCATTCGTCGACGGAGGCGACCTGGAAGCCGAGAACCGTGCTGTACCAACGAGCGGAGGCCCCCGGATCAGCGACGGGGATGAACGCGTTGGTGATCTTTACGGAGTTCACGCCACGCAGAGTAACGAAGGCCGCCGACAAGTCCACCGTGCCAGAGGCACGACGCCACACGCTTCGCGATCATCATCGCCCGCTCCCCACAGATCGGTAAAATCCCCCCGTGACCCCAGGCGACATCGCTGCCCGGCTCGGGCTGCCCGTCGAGGACGTCGAGCGCGTGGACCGGCTCGCCGGTGACGGCCCGGCGGCTCCGCTACCAGCCAAGGCCGACGTGCCCGCGATCCTCGACCGTCTGGCCGTCCCGCCGGACGACGCGGCCGAGATCATGGCCGCCTGGCCAGACCACGGCTCGCCCCTGTGGACGCCGGAGCTGCGCTGGCTGCTGGACCGTTCGACGGCGCTGGTGCGCGCCGATCTCGGGGGCTACGGCTGGTTGCCGCCCGGTCCTGAGCTGCCGCGCGAGCGCGGTCCCGCCTGGCGGCACCTCTACGTGTACGGCTTCCTGGCCATGGTCGGCGTCGTCATGGACTACCACCGTGACCACGGCATCCCCGAGGCCGTTTCGTGGGCGACGCTCGCCGACCTGGGCCGCAACCTGGCGGTCGACCGGCGGATGAACGGCGAGGGCTGGCCGGTCATGCAGGCCTGGCTGACGTTGCACGCCCGCGGCGGCGTCTACGAGCTGGGGCGCCTCCAGCACCAGCGCGACGACACCGCGATCGGCCTGCACATCCCCGACTCGGGGCCGTTGACGCCTGAAGCCGTAGACGCGTCGCTCGACGAGGCACGCGTGTTCTTCCCGCGCCACTTCCCCGACGAGCGCTACTCGGCCTTCTCGTGCGGCTCGTGGCTGCTCGACCCGCAGCTGCAGGAGTACCTGCCGCAGGACTCCAACATCGTGCGCTTCCAGCAGAGGTTCGAGCTGGAGCCGTACGAGGAGCCGGAGGGGCTGGACGGCGACGTCGAGGTGCTGCGGTTCGCCTTCCGCACGCTGAGCACGCCGCTCGACCAGCTGCCCCGCCGTACCGTGCTCCAGCGCGCGGTCGTCGACCACCTGAAGGCGGGGGGTCACTGGTACTGGCGCCGCGGCCGGTTCGCGATCTGATGAGGAGGTCGCGCGACCGCCCACAGGCCCCCTACCCGGCCTGATGCAGGGCCGTACTCATGGAGAGCGTCGCCTCCAGCGCCCGCATGCGGGCCGCCGCAAGCTCCACCACCGCGCGGGTGGCGGGTGACAGCTCCCCCACCGGCCGGTGCACGATGACGAACTCCTCGACCATCGCGGGCTCCAGCGGAGCCCAGTACAGCCGTCCCGGGACCCGCCCGGCCAGCCGGTGCAGCACCCCGCGCAGGCTCACCGTGTCGGCCAGTCCCGTCGCCGCCACCTGCAACGCCATCTCCGCGTTGTCGACCTCGACCCGCGGGCTCAGCACCTGCCCGGCGTCGGCCAGGCGGCGCGCCAGCAGCTGCCGGGTGGAGTCCTCCTTGCGCCAGCTCACGTCGGGCAGCACCAGCGAGGCGGCGGCCAGCAGCTCGGCGGTGACGGGCCGCCGCACCCGGTCGGGGTCCGCGCTGACGTAGATGAGCTGGTCGTGCATGGTCATGTTGACGACGAGGCCGTCGTATCCGGGAGGCCGGGCGATCAGCGCCGCCTCCAGCTCGCCCCGCCGCAGCCGTTCCAGGGCCGCCGCCGAGTTCTGCCCGAACAGCTCCAGCCGTACGCCCGGATAGCGTTCGAGCACGTCGGACACCAGCTCGACGCCCAGGTAGTAGTGGGCGATGTTGAACATGCCGAACCGCACGGTCCCGGTGAGCACGTCGCGCACCGAGCGGACGGCGCGCACGCCCTCCTCGACGGAGGCCAGCGCCGCCACGGCGTGCTGCCGCAGCGCCGTCGCGGCCTCGGTCGCCACCACCCCGCGTCCGGCCCGCTGGAACAGCGGCGTGCCGAGGTGTTGCTCCAGCAGTCGCACCTGGTCGGCGATCGACGGCTGGGCGTAGCCGAGCGCGGCCGCGGCGGCGGTGAAGGAGCCGTGTTCGAGCGTCGCCAGGAAGCAGCGCAACTGATGGAGGGAAACCACGGGAACTCCTGTGCTGTGCCGGGGATCGTCAAGCCAAGGGGACGGAGCGGGCCCCGACCGCTGGGTCCGGCCCGTGACACGGTAAGGACTACGCCAAGCCGCGCGGCGCCCTCCGAACCCCCCACTAGCTTCTCGTTCGTCAGATCGCCGAACACGATCAGGGGGACGTGCAGTGAAACTTCGTAGCATCCTTGCAGTTGCCGCGTTGACGGCGGGAGTGACCTGGATGGCCGCCGGGACCGCCATGGCGGCCGAGAGCGACTGCAAGAAGAACGGCGGCCTGCTCAGGTCGACCAGCTCCATGGTCTCGGTCTGCGACGACGTCGCCGGCCTGAGCGCCGCGAGTGGGTACGGCTGGCGCATGAGCGTGCCGAAGGACAACGCCGTGCTGGGTACGGCGGAGCAGCTGGCCATGCGGGCGGGCCTGCCCGGCCTGTCGAGGGCGTCGGCGGTGCTGAGCCTGTCGGACGCGGCCGGAGTCGCGGCGGGCGCCGGGGTGCCCGCGGTGCCGGCGAGGGTGCCGGCAGGTCTGCAGAGCGTGTCGCGGATGGCCGAGCTTCCCGACCTGCCCGGCCTGCCTGCCGAGCCGGTCGGCGCGCTGCCGCGGGCGCTCGACGGGAAGCCGGCGCTGCCCGCCCTGCCGGACACCTCGGCGGCCACCTCGATCGAGCCTCCGGCGGAGCTGATCAAGCCGGTCACCGGGGTCAAGAAGCAGGTCGAGGAGACCGTGTCCAAGGCCGTGCCGCGGGTGCCGGTGGCCGAGCCGAAGGGCGTCGAGAGCCTGACCGGCCTGATCGACGGCCTGGACCTGGCCAAGTAGCCGGCACCAGCCGGCAAAGAGAAGGGGGACCCCGACCGGGGTCCCCCTTCTTCATGAGATCAGGGCGTCGAGCTCGTCCTCCGGCAACCCCAGATCGAGCCGGATCCGGTAGCGCGTGCGCAGCATGGCCACGTGCTCCGGATCGTCGTCGTCGCAGGCCAGCACCGCCTGGGTGGCCCACTCGTGTCCGGTGGTCAGGTCGCCGTAGGCGGCGAGGGTCTCGGCGATGCTGTGCGCGGTCACAGCGTTCACCTCGCCCTCCGCCTGGAGCGTCGCGATCACTTCGCGCGCCTCGCCTGGCCGTTCGAGCTCGAACAGCGTGTCGGCGATGCCGGCTCTGGGGTCGATGCCTGCTTCTCCGCCGTCGTCGACGGCCCGCTGGTAGCAGTCGAGAGCTCGCGCCGGCTGTCCGGCCGCCCGCCACTCCTCCGCGGCCAGGACGAGTATCGCCGCCCTGGAGACGTCGCCGGAGTTGTAGGTCAGCGCGAGATCGTCGAGTCTCCTGGCCAGAGAGCCGTGGTCGTCGGCCAGCAGTGCCTGCTCGAGCAGGCGATCAAGGTGCTCACGGGTCACATGCGCCACACCGCCGAGACTACCGAGCGACCCGCGATCCTGACTGGCCATTGGCGATGTACGGCTCTGCCTAGGTTTGGCAACGTTTTGTGCAACGCTGTTCACCCTCCGCGTGTCTTCGCAGGCCACCGGGCATAAAGCCCTCGCATGACCGCGACCGGAGGGAGCAGTGATGGGCAAGCAGCTGACCTTCTCCCTGGCTTGTGCGGCGGTGCTGGCCGCTGCCGTGGTGCCCGGTACGGCCGGCTACTTGTCGGCACGACTGGAATCCGTGGCAGCAGCCGAGCATCAACTGCGCTCGCTGGAGTTGCGCCTGCAGCGTGGTCAGGCCTCGATGACGAGGACGATTTCCTGGCCGCAGCCGTGCGAGATGGCCTCGCCGCTGCCCACGGTGCCGCCCGCTGCGGCGTTCGTGCCCGCCCCGGAGTTCAAGCCGAAGAAGCGGGCACACCAACCGATCATCCCCGAAAGGGGCTCAGCTGCCGGGGCAGAAACCCGCGAATGAGCTGTTTGGCCGCGCCGATGATCTCGGGGTCACCCTCGGGATCGCGGCGGAAGGCCAGTTTCAGTACCGCGTCGCCGGCCTCGACCGACACCAGGACCGCCACGTCGAGTTCGTGGCTGTCGGCCAGGCCGTACTCCTTGAGCAACAGGCCGCGCAGCCGTCCGGCGATCACGGTGTTGTTGTCGGAGTCGCTGTCGAGCAGGTTCAGGTCGACCACGTCGCCGAAGTGCAGGCTCTTGAAGCCGGGCACGGTACGGTGCATGTCGACGTAGACGTCGATGATCGCGTCCACCGCGTCCCACCAGCCGCGGAATTCCTCTTCCAGGAAGCGGGCGCCGACGCGGAAGACGAACTGCTCAACGTTGCGCCTGGTCACCTCCTGGGTGATGGCGCGCTTGTCGGGGAAGAACTGGTAGACCGACCCGATGGCGACGCCCGCGCGCTCGGCGATGCGCGTGGTCGACAGCGCCTCGTAACCGATCTCGTCCAGGAGCGTGGCGCAGGCGTCGAGCATGCGCTCGACCCTGCGGGCGCTACGGCGCTGAGTCGGCTGGCGACGCAGCGGAGTCGGGTCGTCACAGTCGTCATGACCGTTCTGGGGGATGGACACGAGACACATCATCCCCCGATCTGGTCACCAATTCACGGATTTCTCAGTACACGCGCGAGTACGCGCATCGCTCCCGGCGAGATCCGCGACAGCGCATAGCCGATCTTGCCCTCGGCGTTGACGGGCACGACCGCCTCGTTGCGGTGGACCGCGCGCAGGATGTGGGCGGCGACCCGCTCGGGCGGATATGAGCGGCGCTCCAGCGCCTGTACGGCAGGCGTCCGGTCCAGGGCGCCCACGAAGACGGCGTTCCTGGCGATGTTGGTGGAGACGAATCCCGGGCAGATCGCGCTCACCCCGATGCCGTGACCTGCCAGCTCGGCCCGCAGCACGTCGCTGAGCGACTTCACCGCCGCCTTGGAGACCGAGTAGGCGGGCAGCAGCCGCGAGGGCGCGAAGGCGGCCAGCGAGGCGATGTTGACGATGTGCCCGCCCTCGCCGCGCTCGACCATCTGCTGAGCGAACAGGCGGCAGCCGTGGACGACGCCCCACAGGTTGACGTCGATGATGCGGCGCCAGTCGTCCAGGGAGTGCTCCAGGATCGGCCCGGCGACCGCGACGCCCGCGTTGTTGACGACGACGTCGGGCACGCCGTGGTGCTCGCGGACCCAGGCGGCGAAGGCCTCCATCCGGCCCGCGTCGGACACGTCGAGCTCGTACGGCACCGCGGCGACCGGGTAGGCCCGCTCGATGCCCTCGGCCGTCTCGGCGGCGGCCTTGCGGTCGAGGTCGGCGCAGATCACGTCGGCGCCGTGCGCGGCGAAGGCCCGCGCCGTGGCACGCCCGATGCCACTGCCCGCCCCCGTGATCACGACGAGCGTGTCCTTGTACGGCTTGCGCGCGTCGTCGCGCCGCGCCCGCCTGAGCTCGCGGGCAGGCCGCTCCCCCTCGATCGACAGCACGAACTCGCCGATCATGCGCGCGATCACGTCGGGGTGGCTGCGCTGCACCCAGTGCCCGGCGGCCACCTTTCGATGCCAGAACTCCGGCGCCCACCGCTCCAGCGAGGCCAGCAGCCCGGCCGAGACGTAGATGTCGCCGGTCGCCTCGATGAGCTGCACGGGTACGTGCACGCCCGGGTCCTCCGGCCTGCTCAGGCGGCCGAACATGTTCGCGCGGTAGAGCTGCAGCCCGTTGCGCGCGTCGGAGGGCAGAGTCCGCGCGGGAGTGCCCGAGCCCAGGCTCATCGAGCCGTCGAGGAGCCTGCGCGAGAGCACCTTCCAGACGAGCTCGGGCACGACCGGCATCCTGAAGGCGCCGATGTACCAGGAGCGGGCCAGCTGCCCGAGGGCCGCGCGGCGCGTGCCGTACCTCATGAAGTGGGCCGCCTGGTCGAGGCCGGGTCCGCCGATCGTGGTGAACGACGCGACGCGCTCGGCGACGGCGGGGCGGCCGAGCGCCTCCCAGCCCTGGATCGAGCCCCAGTCGTGGCCGACGAGGTGGACCAGGGGCTCGCCGATCGCGTCGAGGACGGCGGTGAGGTCGGCGGCGAGGTGGTCGAAGGTGTAGTGGCGCCGGTCGGCCGGCGCGGTGGACTCGCCCGCGCCGCGCACGTCGTAGCGGACCACGTGGAAGCGGTCGCGCAGGCGCTCCGCCACATCGTCCCAGACCCGGCGCGTGTCGGGGTAGCCGTGGATCAGCAGGATCGTGGGGCGAGCGGGGTCGCCCTCCTCTTGCAGCGCGAGCCGTACGTCACCAGAGGTTATTGGACCCATGGTCCACCATTAAGGTTTGGCGGACAGCCCGGCGCAAGAGCGGAGCGACTTCCAGTCGGCGACCGCCTGCCTGGCGGCGGCGCCCCTGAGCGGCACCGGCAGGCCGGGCGCCTGGATCGTGGCGGGGGTCCAGACGTCCTTCACGACCTTGCGCCCGTCGATCGTCAGCGTCAGCACGCCGGTCTTGCCGGTGACCGGGCCCCAGTTGTAGAAGACGAAGTTGCCCAGGCCGTAGTTGACGTAGGCCTTGCCCAGGTAGCCGCTGCCGAGCAGCTGGTGGGCGTGCCCTCCGACGATCACGTCGGCGCCCGCCCTGGCCAGCTTGGGCGCCAGCGACGACTGCGCGGGGTTCGGGCAGGCCTGCAGCTCGGTGCCCCAGTGCAGGAACACGATCACCGTGTCGGAGTTCCTGCGCGCCTCGCGCACCGCCTGGACCAGGCGCGCCTCATTCTTGGCGCTGGCCAGCCCCGCCTTGTCGGGGCCCGCCGTCCACGACTGGATGAACTCCGCGTCGAGCACCTGGGTGGCACCGATGACGGCCACCTTGTGACCGTTGACGGTGGCGCGGTACGGCTTGTAGGCCTCGTCCTCGTCCTTGCCGACGCCGATGACGGGGAACTTGCTCCTCTTGATCGCGGACAGCGTGTCGCGCAGGCCGCTCTCCATGTAGTCCATGCCGTGGTTGTTGGCCAGCGAGGCCACGTCGACCCCGGCCGCCTTCAGCGCGGTGAGCGCGCTGGCGGGGGCACGGAAGGTGTACTGCTTGCCCGGAGCAGGGGTGCCGCCCGTCGTGATCGCGGTCTCCAGGTTGACGACCGCCAGGTCGGCCCTCGACAGGACCCGGGAGATGGGCCCGAGCGCGGTCTTCGGGTTGTTCAGCCGCCCGCGCAGAGCACCCTCGAAGTGGATGTCGCCGCCGAAGGCGATGGTGAACGGCTTGCGCTCGCTCGCGGCCTTCTGCTCGAGCGGGCCGATGGTGGGAGTGCCGCCGGTGAGGGTGGTCTCCGGCTCGGATTTGGCCGCGGAGCAAGCGGCAAGCGTGAGGGCGACGGCCAGCGTCGTCGTCGCGAACGCGCGGGGGCTTCTCATCGAGGGGGCACTTCCGGGTCGGGGGCCTTAGGACAGCATTGAGCATGCCAGAGTGGGCCACCTATGTCGTTACATGCACCTCATGGCGAAAGTTTGGCAACCTTTTTACCCGTCAAGCGATCTTGTCGGCCCACACGCGAACGGTGTGGGCCGATCTACCTCACACCAGGTCGAACTCCCCGTCGCGCACCCCGGCGACGAAGCTCTCCCACTCCTCCGGCGTGAAAACCAGGACCGGACCGTCCTGCTGCTTGCTGTCGCGCAGCGCAACGTTGCCGTCCGCCAGCTCGGCGAATTCCACACAAGCCGAGTTACCACTGCAACGCTGGCTCTTGCGCCAGTCGGTCTTGAGAGTCACGATCGTTCCCTATCTGGAAAAGGCGTGGCACAGCCCCATTGCCGTGACCATCGCCTCGGGCGTTCAGCGCCACATTTCGAGCCTGAGCTTGATCAGGTTCCGGCTGGCTTCCTCCGACAGGGCGGTCGTCCTGAGGTTCTCGAAGGCGAGCTCGTACACGGCGATCAGCTCTTGATCTTCGACGAAGCGAGCGCCCATGAGCGACTCCAAGTAGACCGCATCGTCAAGATCGGTGAATTTCAGATGGACGAAAGCGCCGGTGTTGACGGGGTGCTTGCCGTCCAGCGGAAGGACCTGCAGGTTCACGTGCGGGAGTTGTGACTGCTCCAGCAGATGTTCGAGCTGATCACGCATCACCTTGTCGGAGCCGAACCGGCGGGTCAGCACGGACTCGTCGAGCACCATCAGCAGCTGCGGTGGTTCAGGTGATCCGAGCAGCTGCTGCTGCCGGTCCATCCTGGCTTCCACCCGGCTCCTGACGCCGCCCTGGGTCAGGCGTGCGATCCCGCGCGTGGCCACGATGGTCTCGCGCGCGTAGTCCTCGGTCTGCAACAGGCCCGGCATCACCTGGGGTTCCCAGCCTCGATGCTCGACGGCCTCCGCTTCGAGCCCCAGGAAGGTGATGAACTCCTGGGGCAGGTTGTCTTCGTAGCCCTCCCACCAGCCTCGCTTGTCGGCGTCGTGGAGCAGGGCGAGCAACTCGTCGAGTTTGTCGTCGTCGAGTTCGAACAGCTCGGCCAGCGCCTCGATGTCGTCGGGGCTCGGCATGGTCTTGGAGGATTCGATCCGGCTCACCTTGCTGGCAGACCAGCGCAGTGCCTTGGCAACCTGCTGGCCGGTCAGCTCCCGCCGCTCGCGGAGCGTGCGCAACTCCTGTCCCAGCAGAAGCCGGCGGACAGTGGGGCTGGGTGGTTTGCGTGGCACCCGGGTAGCCCTTCATGAAGGTGGACCGTGCTCCACATCTTAGCGTGCAAGTTGCACGGCAACAGGAGGAGCAACAAACGAAGAAATGTAAATCTTCTATTGCTCGGCCTATTGCAGCGACAGACCTCCGGAGAGAACATCCAGTCAGAGGCCGCAGAGGCCAGCACATCCGGCAACGGCGCCGTTCCCGATATCCGCGAGATCCTCCGGGAGGCCCATCTGCCGAACACCCGCTCGCAAAAGAGCCGAGCCGCAGATTGATCCCCTGGCGCCGAGACGGGCTGCCACCCACGGCGACCAGGCCATCAATCCACGGCCCGACAAGAAGTCCACCTTAAGTAATGCCGCGAAAGGGGTCTTCTATGTACTCACAAGGTACCAAGGGGCTCAGTCGAATCAAGACCCGAATCCGGGAACTCATCGCATGGGCGGATCGCGAAATTTGTCTGGAAGAGGATGAATTCGCCCACCGGCGTGGCTGGACCGTCACCAAGACCGGTTTCGGTGCCCGCGCCTACCGTGACCCACGCTTCGACCAGCTGAAGGCTCGTCGGAGCGGAGCTCTGGTCGCCGAGGAGGTGTCCTGATGTCCAGGAACCCCCGCAACCAGATCTACCCTGCCTCCGTGGAGGCTCGCACCCACCGCAGCCGCGGTCTGGTGGTGCTGTGGCGCTGGCGCACGGAACTGCTGGCGCTGGCCCTGCTCGTCATGCTGGTCAGGGCTGGCCAGTGGCTGCCGTTCGCCGCGCTCGGCAGCGTGATCTCGATGCCGGTGGCCACCAGGTTCGGCCGTAGCTGGGTGTTCGGCCACTTCTGGTGCGTCTTCTCGCGCCACCGCATCCAGCGCACGTGCATGGAGACGACCAAGCACACCACGCGGGGGCGCATCCCGCTCATCCTGTGGATCACCCCCACGGCCTCGGGCGAGAAGGCGCTCATCATGACCAGGGCTGGCATCTCCGCCGAGGAGTTCCAGGCCTACGGGCCCGAGCTCGCGGCGGCCTGCTGGGCCAGGCAGGTGCAGGTGCACCGGCACCGGCAGTACGCCAACCTGCTGGTCCTGGAGATCGTGCGCCGCGACGAGCGGCCCGGGGCCGTCGCACCGGGCATCGAGCGCATGTACGGCACTGCCTGGATGCCGATGGCATCCGAGGAGCCTCTCGATCTCGACCGGCTGCTCATTCCCGCGTAGGGGAGACCGGAGCCCCGGGATCGCGGGGGCCCGGGGCTTCCTTCCGCGTGCCGTACGAGATTAGATGAGTTCATCCGACGAACTCAGCCAGGAGCAGTCATGACCACCGTGCACCGGACCTGCCCGCTCTGCGAAGCCGTCTGCGGCCTGACGCTGACACTCGACGACGGTGGACATGTCACGAGCGTCCGCGGCGACAAGGACGACCCGTTCAGCAAGGGTTTCATCTGCCCGAAGGGCGCCTCGCTCGGCAAGCTCGACGAGGACCCCGAGCGCCTGACCAAGCCTGTCGTGCGCGAGGGCGACACCTTCCGCGAGGCGAGCTGGGAGGAGGCCTTCGAGCTCGTGCGGCAGGCCTGGTCGCGGGTGGCCGACCGCCAGTCCAGCGCGATCTACCTGGGCAACCCGAGCGCGCACAGCATGGCGGGCGCGCTCTACGCGACGCCGCTGATCAAGTCGCTCGGCACCCGCAACATCTACTCGGCCAGCACCGCCGACCAGATGCCCAAGCACGTCGCCTGCGGGCTCATGTACGGCGACCCGCTGTCCATCCCGGTGCCCGACCTCGACCGCACCGACTACCTGCTGATGCTCGGCGCCAACCCGATGGAGTCGAACGGCTCGCTGTGCACCGCCCCCGACTTCCCCGGCCGCCTCAAGGCGCTGCGCAGACGCGGCGGCAAGGTCGTCGTGGTCGACCCGCGCCGCACGCGGACCGCCGACAAGGCCGACGAGCACGTGTTCGTGCGCCCAGGCACCGACGCGTACCTGCTGTTCGGCCTGGTGCACACGCTGTTCGCCGAGGAACTGCTCGACATCGGCCTGGAGGTCAACGGACTCGACCAGGTCGAGGCACAGGCCAAGCACTTCCCGCCCGACGTGGTCGCCCGGCGTACCGGCGTGCCCGCCGAGACGGTCGTCAGGCTCGCGCGCGAGCTGGCCGCGGCCGAGCGCGCGGTCGTCTACGCCCGCATCGGCACCTGCACCCAGGAGTACGGCACGCTCGCGCAGTGGCTGGTCGACGTGCTGAACGTGCTCACCGGCAACCTCGACAGGCCCGGCGGCGCCATGTTCCCGATGGGCGCCACCGAGTTCCGCCCGCGGCGCAAGCCGTACCGGACGGGCCGCTGGTCCAGCCGGGTGCGTCAGCTGCCCGAGGCCAACGGCGAGCTGCCGGTCGCGACCCTGGCCGACGAGATCGAGACGCCGGGCGAGGGCCAGGTCAGGTTCCTGATCACGGTCGGCGGCAACCCGGTGATGTCGGCGCCCAACGGCGCCCGGCTCGACAAGGCCTTCGAGCAGCTCGACTTCATGGTCAGCGTCGATCCGTGGCTGAACGACACGACCAGGCACGCCAACGTCATCCTCCCGCCGCCGCGGCTGCTGCAGTCGGGCCACTTCGACTTCGCGCTGCAGGGCTTCGCCGTGCGCAACTACACGCGCTACTCGCGGCCGGTGCTGCCGCTCGGCGAGCGGCCGTCGGAGTCGGAGATCCTGGCCAGGCTCACGCAGATCATCACGGGGCTGGACGGCGACCTCGACGAGTTCATCATCGGCCAGACCCCCGGCGCCGCCGAGCTGGAGCTGGAGGGCGAGTCGGGCGCCGAGCGGCGGCTCGACATGATGCTCAAGCTCGGCCCGTACGAGGGCCTGTCGTTGCGCACGCTGCTCGACAACCCGCACGGCATCGATCTGGGGCCGCTGCAGCCGCGCCTGCCGGGCCTGCTCAAGACCGGGTCAGGACGGGTGGAGCTGGCGCCGCCACAGCTGATCGCCGACGTCGAGCGGCTGCTGGCCGGGCTCGACTCCCCCATGCCCGACCTGGTGCTGATCGGACGGCGCCACCTGCGCTCCAACAACAGCTGGATGCACCTGACGGGCGGGAGCAACACCTACGACCTGCACATCCATCCGTCGGACGCGACACGGCTGGGACTCGACGGCAGTGCGGTCGTCAGATCGGCCGCCGGCGAGCTCACCGTGACCGTGCGGACCACCGACGCGATCATGCCGGGGGTGGTCAGCCTGCCGCACGGCTGGCGGGAGATGAACGTCAACGTGCTCACCGACGAAACGGCGATCGACGTGCCTTCCGGGAACGCCGTCTTCAACGGGGTCCCGGTCACCGTTTCCGTACCTGAGGTGATCAACGCCCATTAGGGTGTCGCGCGTGACTATCGTGCCGGAACAGGACCGCCTGAACGCCCAGATCGCCTTCGCCATCGAGATCGACAAGTTGAAGCGGGTCATCCGCCGCAACAACCTGATGGACGACTCCCGCCGAGAGAACGACGCTGAGCATTCGTGGTACGTGGCCCTGCTGGCGATGGTGCTGGGCGAGCACGCCCCGCCCGGCACCGACATCCAGCGTGTGGTCGCCATGCTGCTCGTGCACGACCTGGTGGAGATCGACGCGGGCGACACCTTCATCTACGACCCGGTCGCCGTGGCCGCGCAGGAGGCGGCGGAGAAGGCGGCGGCCGACCGCATCTTCGCCATGCTGCCGGCGCCGCAGGGCGAGGAGCTGCGGGCGTTGTGGGAGGAGTTCGAGGCGCGGTCGACGCCCGAGGCGGTGTTCGCCAAGGCGCTCGACAGGTTCGCTCCGATCCTCGCCAATCACCACAACGAGGGCGGCACGTGGCGGTTGCACGCGGTGACAGCGAGCCAGGTGGTGCAGAAAGTGGAGATCATCGAAGAGGGTTCTCCCTCGTTGGGGGCCTATGCCCGGGAGTTGGTCGAGCTGTCTGTCACGCGAGGGCATCTTGCGCCATAACCCTGGGTAGGGGGAGGTCGTGGAGGAGACAGTTAAGGCACGAAGACGGCATTTGCGGCGTTTTGTCGGGCCGGTCGACCTCGTGGACCGACTCGAGAAGACGAAGGCTCTCGACGGGCCCATCGCCACCCTGGCGAAAGCCGTACGCACCAAACTCGGACCCGGCAGGCTGCGCGACCTGCTGCACGGCGTACCCACCGGCCACCCCTTGCATCCATCGCTGGCGACCGCCAGCCTGGGCTGCCTGGCCTCGGCGACCGTGCTCGACTTCACCGACGTCGATCCGCGCGCCTCGCGCGTTCTGCTGGCCACCGGCGTGGCCACCGCGTTCCCGACGGCCGCGGCCGGGCTGACCGACTGGTCGACGCTCCATCGTGAGCAGCAGCGGGTGGGCTTCGTCCACATGGCCGCCAACCTGACCGCGCTCGGCCTGTTCACCGCCTCCCTGTTCGTCCGGCGGCGCGGAGGCGACGGCCGCCTGCTCTCGCTGGCCGGCCTCGGCACCGCGACGCTCGCCGGCTATCTCGGCGGCCACCTGGCCTACCGCCAGGCCGCCGGGGCCAACCACGCCGAGCAGGTCGCCCACCTGGTGCCGCTGGGATGGCACGACCTGTGCCCGCTGCGCGACCTGCCCGACGGCCGCCCGGTCGCCAGGCGCCTGGGCTACATCCAGCTCTTCGTGCTGCGCCACGGCGACAGCGTCTCCGTGCTCGCCGACCGCTGCTCGCACCTGGCCGGGCCGCTGCACCAGGGCAGGCTCGTGGTCGAGGACGGCGAGTCCTGCGTGACCTGCCCCTGGCACGGCAGCACGTTCAGGCTGGCCGACGGCAGCGTCAAGCACGGACCCGCCACGGCGCCGCAGCCGTGCTTCCAGACCAGGGTGCGCTCCGACGGCGTGATCCAGGTGCGTCCGGGGGTTGACCTCAACAAAGCTTGAGGTCTTAGCGTCGACGACATGATTCTCGTCACCGGAGCAACCGGAAACGTCGGCCGTCATGCTGTCGAACTGCTCGCCGCGGCGGGGGTGCCCGTGCGGGCGCTCACGCGAAGGCCCGCGGAGTTCCCCGCGGGCGTCGAGGTCGTCCACGGCGACCTGACCGACCCCGCGTCCTTGGACGACGCCCTGCGGGGCGTCGACTCCGTCCTGCTGATCTGGCCCGGCTTCGCCGCCTCGACCGCCGCCGAGGTGATCTCGGCCGTCAAACGCCACGCCAGGCGCGTGGTCTACCTGTCGGCGAACCTGCCTCCCGATTCGACCATGTTCCACGCGGACGTCGAGCGGCTCGTGCGCGACTCGGGGCTGGCCTGGACGTTCCTGCGCCCGGGCGGCTTCGCCACCAACACCCTGTCGTGGATCGACGACGTGCGGAACTCGGGCGTCGTGCGCTGGGTGTACGGCGACGCGTCGCGCTCGCTGATCCACGAGGCCGACATCGCCGCTGTCGCCGCCCACGTGCTCACCTCCGCCGGCCACGACGGCCAGGCCTACGTGCTCAGCGGACCCGAGGCCGTCAGCCAGGCCGAGCAGGTGCGCCTGATCGGCGAGGCCCTCGGCGTCCCCGCCCGCTGGGAGGAGGTCGAGCCCGACGTCGTCATCGGGGAACTGGCCTCGCACTGGGGAGACCCCGAGCTGGTACGGCAGGCGGTCGTCGCGTGGGGCAGCTTCGTCCACGAACCCGAGCAGGTCACCGACACCGTGGAACGCCTGACGGGCAGGCCCGCCCGGTCCTACGCGGAGTGGGCGAGAGACCGCGTGACCAAGGTGTGACGCAACGCACGATTGCATGACCATGCGTTCCAGTGCATACTCTTACTCATGTCCAAGGTCCTCACCTCCCTGCCGATCGGCGAGCGCGTCGGCATCGCCTTCTCCGGCGGCCTCGACACGTCCGTAGCCGTCGCCTGGATGCGCGCCAAGGGCGCTGTCCCGTGCACGTACACCGCCGACCTCGGCCAGTACGACGAGCCCGACATCGCCTCGGTGCCCGGCCGGGCGCACAGCTACGGCGCCGAGCTCGCGCGCCTGGTCGACTGCCGTGCGGCGCTGGTGGAGGAGGGCCTGGCCGCGCTGGCGTGCGGCGCGTTCCACATCCGCTCGGGCGGGCGGGCCTACTTCAACACCACCCCGCTCGGCCGGGCGGTGACGGGCACCCTGCTGGTGCGCGCCATGCTCCAGGACAACGTGCAGATCTGGGGCGACGGCTCGACCTTCAAGGGCAACGACATCGAGCGGTTCTACCGCTACGGCCTGCTCGCCAACCCCTCGCTGCGGATCTACAAGCCGTGGCTCGACGCCCAGTTCGTCAGCGAGCTCGGCGGGCGCAAGGAGATGTCGGAGTGGCTGGTCTCCCACGACCTGCCCTACCGCGACAGCGTGGAGAAGGCCTACTCCACCGACGCCAACATCTGGGGCGCCACCCACGAGGCCAAGACGCTGGAGCACCTGGACACCTCCATCGAGATCGTCGACCCGATCATGGGCGTGCGGTTCTGGGACCCGTCGGTCGAGATCGGCGCCGAGGACGTGACGATCGGCTTCGAGCAGGGCCGGCCGGTGACGATCAACGGCAAGGAGTTCGCCTCCGCCGTCGACCTCGTCATGGAGGCCAACGCCATCGGCGGGCGCCACGGACTGGGCATGTCCGACCAGATCGAGAACCGGATCATCGAGGCCAAGAGCCGGGGCATCTACGAGGCGCCCGGCATGGCGCTGCTGCACCACGCCTACGAGCGGCTGGTCAACGCCATCCACAACGAGGACACCCTGGCGACCTACCACGCCGAGGGGCGGCGGCTGGGCCGGCTCATGTACGAAGGCCGCTGGCTCGACCCGCAGTCGCTCATGCTGCGCGAGTCGCTGCAGCGGTGGGTCGGCATGGCCATCACCGGCGAGGTGACGCTGCGGCTGCGGCGCGGCGAGGACTTCTCCATCCTCGACACCACCGGCCCCCACCTCAGCTACCACCCCGACAAGCTGTCGATGGAGCGCACCGAGGACTCCGCGTTCGGCCCGGTGGACCGGATCGGCCAGCTCACCATGCGCAACCTCGACATCGCCGACTCGCGCTCCAAGCTGGAGCACTACGCCGGCCTCGGCATGGTGGGCAGCACCCACCCGGCCCTGCTCGGCGTCACCCAGGCCACGCCCACCGAGCTCATCGGCGAGCTGGAGGAGGGCGGCGCCGAGGCGATCGCCTCGCGCGGCACCGTCCCCGACGACGAGCTGCTCGACCGCGCCGCCATGGAGTTCGGCACCGACTAAGGAATCTCCTGTGGCTGCCCCAGGAAGGCGGCGCTACCTCGGGTGGCGCCGCCTTCCTTAGCGTCGTCGCATGCGAACCCCCTTCGGCGCTGCGCTCTGCCTGATCTCGGCCGTCGGCTTCGGCCTGGCCCCGATCTTCGCCAAGGAGGCCTACGCCGCCGGAGTGAGCCTCCAGACCTTGCTGGTCGTGCGGTTCGGCCTGGCGGCGTTGCTGTTCTGGCTGCTGGCGGCCTGGCGTAGGCCGGGGCTGCCCTCCTGGCGCGTGCTGCTGGTCTGCCTGGCGCTGGGCGCCGTGGGCTACGCGGGCCAGGCAGCCCTGTACTTCGGCGCCCTGACGCTCACCAGCGCCTCGCTGGTCTCCCTGCTGCTGTACGCCTACCCGGCCATCGTCACCGGGATCGCGGTCGCCCTGCGCAGGCAGGGGCTCGACCGGGGCAGGGTCGCCGCGCTCACCTCGTCGGCGCTCGGGCTGCTGCTCCTGCTCGGCACCGGCGACGCGGGCAATCTGGCGGGCGTGATGCTGGCGCTCGGCGCCGCGGTGACCTACGCGCTGTATCTGACGGTCGCCGACGGGCTGCCGCGCGAGCTGGACCTGTTCCTGCTGTCGGCCGTGGTGTGCACGGGCGCCGCGGGCAGCGTCACGGCGTTCGCCGGCGCCCCTTCGGTGCCCGGGGGCGCCTGGCCGTGGCTGGTGCTGCTGGCGGTGTTCTCGACGGTGGTGCCCATCGTGACGATGTTCGCGGGCGTGCGGTCGGTGGGCGCCTCGACCGCGGCCATCCTGTCGTGTGTGGAGCCGGCCGTCACCGTGGGGTCGACCGCGCTGATCTACGGCGAGAGCCTGACGGCGGTGCAACTCCTGGGAGGCGCCGCCGTCGTGGCCGCGATCTTCATGATGGGTCGGCTTCCCCGTCGGCTGGATGCTCCACGAGAGCGAGAATTCGGCTCGACATGAATCTGGCGGTGCGGACCGGGCTGCCGGTCCTGGTGACCTCGCTGACCTCGATGAGCCCGCGCCGGGTGGCCACCTCGACCCGGCGTCCTGCTCTGGTGGCGATGACCTCGTAGGTGCGCGGGGCCCCGTCGCCCGCGTCGATGACGATTTCTACACGGTCGCCCTTCATGTCTGATATTTACCCGTACACCAGTTTGATAATCGCCGCCAGACCCACACAAACGATGATCCCGCGCAGCACCGGAGCCGGGATCCGGCGCCCGATCTTGGCGCCCACGAAGCCGCCGATCATGGAGCCGACCGCGATGGCTCCCACCGCCCACCAGTCGATCTCGGCGATGATCAGGAACAGGACCGCGGCGGTGAAGTTGACCACCAGCGACAGCACGTTCTTGGCCGCGTTGACCCGCTGCAGGCCCTCGTCGAGCATCAGGCCCAGGATGCCGATGAGCAGCACCCCCTGGGCGGCGCCGAAATACCCGCCGTAGATGCCGGCGCCGAGGACGCAGAGCCACAACCACGGGCCGCCGTGCGGGTGGGCGTGGGGCGCGGCCATCCGCTTGCTCAGCCAGGGCTGGATGACGACCAGGACGCAGGCCAGGCCGATGAGGATGGGGACGACGACCTGGAACACCCCCGGGTCGAGGTTGATCAGCAGCAGGCCGCCGAGCGCCGATCCGAGCATCGAGGCCGCGCCGAGCCGTACCAGCCGCGAGCGCTGGCCGGCCAGCTCCTTGCGGTAGCCGTACGCGCCGGTGAAGGAGCCGGGCACCAGGCCGATGTTGTTCGAGACGTTCGCGACCACGGGCGGAACGCCGAAGGCGACCAGCGTGGGGAAGGTGATGAGGGAACCGGACCCGACGACCGCGTTGATCGCGCCGGCTCCGACGCCGGCGGCACAAATGGCCAGGGCCTCCAGGGGTGTCATATGGTGAGCATAGGGGCGTCCACATAGTGGACTCAGGAGGGGTCGTCCTCCTTGAGGAATCCGAGCCCCGCCAGGTCGGGAGGAACGACCCAGACCTTGTTGGAACCACTCTTGGCGATCTCGGGAAGCACCTGGATGTACTGGTAGGCCAGCACGCGGTGGTCGACGTTGCTCTCCTGGATGGCCCTGGCGACCAGGCCGATGGCGTCGGCGTGGCCCTTGGCGCGCATGCCCTCGGCGCGGGCCTCGGCCTCGGCGCGCAGGACGATGGCCTGCGCCTCGCCCTGGGCGCGCAGGATCGCGGCCTCCTTCTCGCCCTCGGCGGCCGCGATCTCGGCCTTGCTCCGGTCGGCCGCCGCCTTGGCCGCCGCCTCGTTGTCGAGCTGGGTCTGCCGCTGCCTGGCGCGCGACTCCTGGATCGCGGCGGGCGGGTCGATCGACTTCAGCTGCACCCGCTTGATCTGCACGCCCCAGGTCTCGGTCGACTCGGCCAGCTCCAGGCGCAGCTGGTTGGCGATCTCCTCGCGGGCGTCGAGCAGCTCGTCGACGTCCTTGCCGCTTGCAACGTTCCTGAGCGCGGAGGCGGTCACCTGCTCCATCGCGCTGAAGTAGTTGGCGATCTCGTAGGTCGCGGCCTTGGGGTTGACGACCTGGTAGGAGACGACCACGTCGACGGAGACGATCTGGTTGTCGGACGACAGCACCGTCTGCGGCGGGAACGGCTGCACCTGCTCGCGCATGTCGAGCGTGTCGCGCATCTTGTCGATGAAGGGCACCACCAGGCTCGTGCCGGGGGTGAGGGTGCGGTGGTAGCTGCCCATCCGCTCCACGATGGCCGCGCTGCCCTGCGGGATGACCCGGATGGAGCGCACCACGATGAACCCCAGCACGCCGAACGCGACGACCAGGACAGCCAGCAACTCCACGTTGATCATGGCGACGCTCCGGGGGAGATGGAGTCCGACCTCGGAAATGATATTTCCCTGAAGCCCCCTATGCCCGCTAACCGCGCAAATACGATCTAGTAGGCCCGCGCGTACCAGCGACCCTCCGGGCTGCGGTCGAGCGTCAGCGGCACCCCGAACGTCTGCGACAGGTTGTCGGCGGTCATCACGTGGTCGAGCGGCCCCTGAGCGACCACGGAGCCGTGACGCAGCAGCAGGCCGTGCGTGAAGCCGGCGGGCACCTCCTCGACGTGGTGGGTGACCAGCACGAGCGTGGGCGAGCGGCGATCCTGGGCCAGGTGCGACAGGCGCCGCACGAGGTCTTCGCGACCGCCCAGGTCGAGGCCCGCCGCGGGCTCGTCGAGCAGCAGCAGCTCGGGGTCGGGCATCAGCGCGCGGGCGATCTGGACCCGCTTGCGCTCACCCTCCGACAACGTGCCGAAACGCCGCCTGATCAGATGCGCGGCGCCCATCATGTCGATCAACTCGACCGCACGGGTCACGTCGTTGGAGTCGTACTCCTCGGAATACCGCCCGATGATCGCATAGGAGGCGGTCAGCACCAGGTCGATGACCTTCTCATCCTGCGGGATGCGCTCGGCCAGGGCCGAGCTGGCCAGCCCGATGCGAGGCCGTAGATCGAACACGTCCGTCTGGCCGATCACTTCGCCCAAAACCTCGACCTGACCCTCACTTGGATACAGCAGCGTGGCCGCGACCTGCAGCAACGTGGTCTTGCCAGCGCCGTTGGGCCCGATCACCACCCATCGCTCGTCCTCGTGGACCGTCCAGTCGATGCCGCGCAGCAGGGCCGCCCCATCTCGCCGCACGGCGACGTCCTGGAGCCGCAGCACCTGACCACCCATCCCCGGATCCTCTCTTCGCCCGTAGGTCTGGGACAAACCTATCGCCGCATATCGTGGATCCGTGCACGCTAAAACGCCCGTATCCGCTGCGCTCGTCGCGTGGGGGAACGCCTGGCTTGCCGGACACGTGGGCCTCGACGAGGCGGTGGACCAGGTCGAGAGGGCCTCGGGACCCGCGGTGACAGGCCAGGAAGCCTCGTCCTTGCGTGGTCGTCTCGCCTCGCTGCGCATCGACGGGCTGAGCGAGTTCCGCCTGGCCCTGCCCGCGCCCGGCGATCCCCTGGGCCTGTCGGGGCCGCCCGCCTTCAACGCCGCGGCGCTCGACGCCGGCCAGGCCGTGATCGCGGTGCTGCCGGGCGGGAACCTCGGGCTGGTGCCGGAGCCCGACCTGCGCGGCTCCTCCTACGCCGGGACCCGCTTCACCATCCACGAGGCGGGCCCCGTGCGCGCCGACCTGCCGAGCCTGGCCGAGGCCGAGCAGCAGCTGGCGGCCGTGATGCGCACCGCCACGCAGGCCTTCGACGGCGTCGACGGCCCGGTGAGCGCCCGCCCCGAACGCCAGGCCGCCGCCGAGCTGGCGCCCGGCTACCCCGCCCGCGCCCACCGCGTGCACGCGCTGGCCGCCCGCCTGGCGGCGGTGCTGGAGGTGGCCTCGCAGCGCGGGCTGTCGGCCACCCAGTTCGCCGCCCGCGACCTGGCCCTGCGCGAGCTGGACCAGGCCGTACGGCGGGCGCTGGTGGCCGCCCATCACGCCATCCTGGAGCCCAACTACGGCTAGGAGCCGGTCGAGGCGTTCACCTTCCAGAACCTGACCTGCTTGTCCTTGCCCGCCGAGACGACGGTCGGCGTGCCGTCGACGTTGACGATCGCCACCGCGTAGACCGGCGACTTGCTGCCGCTGATCGGAGGGCCGATCTTGGTGCGCTTGGCCGGGTCCCAGAGCCGGATGGTGCCGTCCGTGCCGCCCGACAGCAGCACCGTGGTTCCCTCGACGACCCCGAAGGACAGCGAGTAGACGATCTTCTTGTGGCCGGTGAGCGGCTTGCCGATGGCCTTGCCCGACTTGGCGTCCCACAGGCGGATCGAGCCGTCCTCGCCGCCGGAGGCGACCACGGCCTTGCCGTCGACCTGGCCGACCGCCACGGAGTAGACGGCCTTCTTGTGGCCCTTGAGGTACTTGCTCGCGGCCTTGCGCTTGGCCAGGTCCCACACGCGCAGCGTCTTGTCCTCGCTGGCGGTGACGACCACCGTGCGGCCGCCGACGTTGCCGATGCTCAGCCAGTTGATGCCGTCGCGGTGGGCGCGCACGCTGTTGCCGATCTGCTTACGCTTCTTCAGGTCCCAGAAGCGCAGGTAGCCGTTGGCGTCGCCGGTGACGCCGATCCACTTGCCGCCCGCCTTGCCGACCGCGGCGGCGAAGACCGAGTCGCCATGGGTGCCGAGCACCGTGCTCTTGCGCTTGTCGAGGCTCCAGAGCCGGACGTTGCCGTCGAAGCCGCCGGTGATCGCGCTGGGCCGGCCGTCCATCGTGAAGCAGGCGACCGCGTAGACCTCGCCGCGGTGTCCCTTGAGGCGGGTGACCAGGGAGCGCTTGTCCATGTTCCACAGGCGCAGCGTGCCGTCCTGGCCGCCGGACAGCAGCAGCGGCTTGCCGTCGATGGTGATGCCGGAGAACGACTGCACGGGCTTGCTGTGGCCCTTGAGCGCCTTGCCGTCCTGCTTGCCAAGGGCGAGGGTGACCAGCGGCTGCTGCTGCAGCTGCACGGGCGGGGTGGTTGGCGTGGGCGACGGGGTGGGCGTCGGGGACGGGGTGGGGGAGGCCGAGGGAGCGGCGGTGGGCGTGGAGGAGATCTGGCTCGTGGAGCCCGCGGTGGTGGTGCCGTTGGTGCGGTTGAACCAGCTCGGCGCCAGCAGGACCGCGGCGGCGACCAGTAACGCCACCGCCAGCGCGCCGCCGACCAGGGCGGCCCGCTTGCGGCGGCCCGCCGCGTTCTTGTCCTCCTGACCGGTCTCGCGGAAGAAGGCGTCGTTGTCGTTCCTGCCGCGCTGGTTGAAGGGGTACGGCGGAGCCTGGCCGCCGGGCGGCGTCGGGTAGCCGTGGCCGGGCGTGGGATAGGCGCCCTGAGGCTGCTGCGGGTAGCTCCTCTGCGGACCCTGCGGGCCGCTGTTCTGGGGGGCCGCCGGATGGCCGCCCGAGGGCGGCTGGAAGCCTGGCCCTGCCGGTGGCCGGTGGCCGGGGGGCGCGGCGGCGGGAGCCGGGTGCAGGCCCGACGGGTTGGCCCATCCCGCGGCGGGCTGCTGGGGCGCGCCGTACTGCCCGCCGAAGGAGCCGGGCGGGCGGGCGCCGGGGTTGGAGATCTCGGCGAGCCCCTCCTCGGCCGCGACCTGGGAGCCGGTGGTCAGCGCCAGGTCGGAGTCGCCGACCGGCGGCGCGACGTGGTTCTCGGCGCCCTGGTTCTCCAGCAGGGCGAAGAGCGCCTCGGCCGCGGTGGGCCGCTCCTCTGCGCGCTTGCTGAGGCAGGACTGGACGAGCGGGCGCAGGTTGTCGGGCATCGCCGACAGGTCGGCCTCTTCGTTCATCACCCGGTAGATCACCGCGGGCAGGCTGTCCTGCCCGAACGCGGGCCGCCCGGTCGCGGCGAAGGCCATGGTCAGCGCCCAGCTGAACATGTCGCTGGGCGGGCCGACGCGCTCGCCGGAGATCTGCTCGGGCGACATGTACGCGGGCGTGCCGACCACGCCGCTCGTCATGGTGATCGCCGAGTCGAGCGCGCGGGCGATGCCGAAGTCGATGACGCGCGGGCCGTCGGGTCCGAGCAGCACGTTGCTGGGCTTGAGGTCGCGGTGGACGATCCCGGCGCGGTGGATGGCGGCGAGCGCGGTGACGGTGCCGACCGCCAGGCGGTACAGCGCGCCGCCCTTGCGCGGCCCGTCGGTCTGGACGATGCGCTGCAGCGAGACGCCCTCGACCAGCTCGCTCACGATGTAGGGGGTGTCGCCCTCCATGTTGGCGTCCAGCACCTGGGCGGTGCAGAACTGGGCGACGCGGCGGGCGGCGGCGACCTCGCGCATGAAGCGCTCGCCGTCCATGCCCGGCCGGTCCAGCTTGGTGTTGAGCAGCTTGATCGCGACCAGCTCGCCGGTGTGGCTCTGGCCCTTGAAGACGATCCCCTGCGCCCCCTTGCCCAGCCTTCCCAGCAGCCGATAGGGGCCCAGCGTGGTGGGGTCCCCCGGTTGCAAGGGGTGCGTTTCAGGCACCTCGAATCCTCCCCGTCATGCGTCTCCCCCGACGCCTGGCGTGACCACAATAGATCAACGCTCTTTGCGAAATATTTGCCTTAGGTAATAATCACCCACAAAAGCGGGGTTTTCCAGCTACAGCAGGGGGAGATGATCATCGTGCGCACCACGATGGGCGTGCTGCTCGCCGCAGCTCTGGTCGCCAGTGTCACCGTGACCGCACCGGCCAACGCCGAGACC
The DNA here is from genome assembly GCF_044456985.1 of Nonomuraea sp. NPDC050663. Classification (NCBI taxonomy): domain Bacteria; kingdom Bacillati; phylum Actinomycetota; class Actinomycetes; order Streptosporangiales; family Streptosporangiaceae; genus Nonomuraea; species Nonomuraea sp. NPDC050663. Next base: position 176,360 of record NZ_JBITGL010000008.1, on the reverse strand, counting down.
ACCGTCGTCCAGAACGACCCGTACTCTCACTTCAAGGTCAAGGTCAGCTACACCAAGGCCGTGAAGCGAGGCGGAAAGATCACTTACCGCATCCGCGCCACCAACACGGGGCCGCACTACGCCGACTACTTCTGGATCGGCGGCAAGCTGCCCGGCGGCATCAAGGACCGCCTTTCCTGGTGGGGCCCGAAGGGCACCGAATGCGAGTGGGACGACTACGGCTTCTGGTGCTGGACGCCCGACATTCTCGAGGTCGGCGACACCGAGTGGCTCGACGTCCAGGTCACGCTGAAGAGCAACAAGAAGGACAGCTACAAGGCCCAGCTCGGCATCCTCTCCTACGACGTGCCCACCGGCGCCGACGACCTGGAGGAGAGCGAGCTCAAGCGCATCGGCATCAAGGGCTGGTACTGGCTGAAGACCGCGAAGACGAAGATCGTCTGGCCGCGCCCGTCGAAGCCGTGGACCCCGCCGAAGGACACCTGGACCCCGCCGCCCGCCGCTCCCAGCAAGGGTCAGAACGACAAGAAGGGCACCTGAGTTTGCCCATATCCCAGCAATCCCTGAAGAATCAGGGCTTTCCGGGATACCCACGGGGAGACGATCACATGCGCAAGTCCATCGCGACATTAATCGGCGCTGCCCTGGTGGCAGCGCCGCTCACCGTCACAGCGCCCGCTCAGGCCCAGGTCGCGGCCCCTGCCGCGGCCCCGGTGACGGCAGCCGTCGCGCGCCCGCCGTACTCCAAGTTCAAGATCTCCTTGACGTACGACAAGAAGACCACGCGCGGCGGGAAGATCACCTACCTGCTCAAGGCCAAGAACCTCGGGCCCCACTACGCCAACTACTACTGGATCGGCGGCAGGGTGCCCAAGGGCGTCGTGAAGAGGCTCCGGTGGTGGACCGGGCCCAAGACGGCCAGCACCCGCTGCGACTGGAAGGGCGAGTGGTTCTGGTGCTGGGGTCCCTGGGCGCTGCCGGTCGGTGAGACCGACGTCCTGCAGTTCCAGCTGACCCTGGACAAGAAGACCAGAGGCCCGGCCGTGGCCAGGCTGGGCGTGCGCTCGTGGGACCTGCCCACCGGCGCGCACAACCTGCCGGAGGACGAGCTCAAGCGGCTCGGCATGACCGCCGACGACCACTACGACCTGGTGAGCGCCAAGACGACCATCATCTGGCCCTCGCCCGGCCGCCCGACCCCGCGCTGGGTGCCGCCGGTGACCAAGAACTGGAAGCCGCCGACACCGACCAAGACGGAAGAGAACAAGAAGAAGGGCACCTGACCCTTCAGCCCAGGCCGTGACGCACGGCGTACAGGGCCGCCTGGGTGCGGTCCTGTACGCCGAGCTTCATCAGCACGTTCGACACGTGCGTCTTGACGGTCTTCTCCGCCACCCGCAGCGCCCCGGCGATCTCCCGGTTGGAGCGGCCCGCCGCGATCAGCTTGAGCACCTCGAGCTCGCGATCGGTCAGCGGCACCGCCGCCGGCGCGCCGATCATCGCCTCCGCGGCCTCCGGCGCCATCAGCACCTGCCCGCCGTGGACCGCCCGCACCGCCTGCACCAGCGCCGGCGGGTCGATGTCCTTGTAGAGGAATCCCGCCGCCCCCGCCCGCATCGCCGGGCCGACGTCGGCACGGTCGCTGACCGAGGTCAGGACCACGACCCTTACGGCGGAGCCCGACAGCCTGCCCAGCGCCCCGAGCCCGTCGAGTCGCGGCATCTTCAGATCGAGCAGCAGCACATCGGGCGCCAGGCTCTCGACCAGCTCGACCGCCCGCAGGCCGTCCTCCGCCTCGCCCACCACGGTGATGTCGTCCTGGAGATCGAGGAACGTGCGCAGCCCCTGCCGCACGATCGGGTGATCGTCCGCGATGAGCACCTTGATCACGCCTGGACCTCCATCACGATGGTCGTCCCCCGCTGGGACGACACGCTAAGCGTGCCACCCACCGACTCGGCCCTGTCACGCATGGAGGCCAGCCCCAGGCCTCGCGAGTCGCCCTGCTCGAAGCCGTTGCCGTCGTCGGCGATCGTCAACGCCAGCACCCCGTCGGCGTGGCCGAGCCGTACGGCCACGCGGGTGGCTCCGGAGTGGCGCAGCGCGTTGTGCAGCGCCTCCTGGGCCACGCGCAGCACCGCGACCTCCACCGCCGGGTCGAGCTCGGGCAGCTCGGCGTCGTCGAACGAGACCTCCATGGGGTGCAGCCGGTCGAGCAGCTGGACGTGCTTGCGCAGCGTGGTGGCCAGCCCGTGCCGGTCGAGCTCGGCCGGGCGCAGCTCGACGATCACCGCGCGCAGCTCGGATAGCGCCTCGCCCGCCAGCTTCTGGACCCGCTCCAGCTCGACCGCCGCCCTGCCGGGGTCGGCCTCCAGCAGCGTGGCGGCCGCCTGGGCGGTCAGGCGCAGCGAGAACAGCTTCTGGGTGACGGCGTCGTGCAGCTCGCGCGCCATGCGGTTGCGCTCCTCGAGCATGGCCAGCTCGCGCCCGCGTTCGTAGAGGCGGGCGTTGGTCAGCGCGATCGCGGCGTGCGCGGCGAACAGGGTGAGCAACTCCTCGTCGGCCTGGTCGAACCCGCCGGGGCTGCGCTTGTTGGCCAGGAAGATGATGCCGAGCACCTGCTCGCCGTCCTTGATGGGCACCCCGATGAAGTCGCGCATCACCGGGTGCGCCTTGGGCCACCACTCGAAGCGGGGGTCCTTGGTCAGGTCGTCGAGCCGGACGGGCGCGCCCTCGCGCAACATCGCGCCGAGCATGCCGTGCTGGCGCGGGAGCGGGCCGATCGCGTCCCACTGCTTGTCGGTGAGGCCCTCCGCGACGAACTCCCCGAAGGAGCCGTCGTCGTCGGGCACGCCCAGCGCGGCGTAGCGGGCGTCGAGCAGCCGCTGGGCCGAGCGCACGATGACCTGCAGCACCTCGCGCACCGACAGGTGGCGGGTGACGGCCAGCACGGCCGAGCTGACCGCCTGCAGGATGGCCTCACGATCGGTTGACACCCTCCAACCCTACGAGCCGGGGAAGGACGAAATCGCCGACCCTCAGCGCCTCCTCCAGGTGGGGCCAGCCGGACAGGATGAACTCCTCGGCACCGGCCGCGGCGTACTGGCGGATCAGCTCGGCGACCTCCGCGTAGGAGCCCACGAGCGCGGTGCCCGCCCCTTCGCGGACCAGGCCCACGCCGGCCCACAGCCCCGGATGGATCTCCAGGTCGCGGGCCTGGCCGCCGCCGTGCAGGTCGACCATGCGCCGCTGGCCGACGGAGTCGAAGCGGGCGAAGCGTTCCTGGGCCTTGGCGATGCGGGCCGGGTCCATGCCGCTCAGCAGCCGGTCGGCCTCCGCCCAGGCCTCCTCGGAGGTGTCGCGGGCGATGACGTGCAGCCGGACCCCGAACCGGAGCGGGCGCTCGGCAGCCAGGTCGCGCAGCCGCTTGACGCGCTCAGCGATGGCCGACGGCGGCTCGCCCCACATGAGCGCCACGTCCACGCGCCTGGCCGCGACCTGCTCGGCGGCGGGAGAGGCCCCGCCGAAGTAGATCTCGGGGGCGATGGGCTCGGCCAGGCCACCGCCTTCGAGCGTGTAGTAGTCGCCCCGGTAGTCGAACGGCTCGCCCTTGAACGCGCGCCTGAGCACGTCGAGGAAACTCGTCGGTGCGGGCGTAGCGGGCGTCGTGGTCGAGGAAGTCGCCGTAGGAGCGCTGTTCCACGGGGTCGCCGCCGGTGACGACGTTGAGCAGCAACCGGTTTCCCGATATTTCCTGAAAGGCCTGGGCCTGCTGGGCCAGCAGGCTCGGCAGCGTGAACCCGGGGCGGAAGGCGACCAGGAACTTCAGCCTGGACGTGTGCTGGGCCAGGGCGCTGCAGACGATCCAGGGGTCGGGGCAGCCCGCGCCCACCGGGGTCAGCGCGGCCTCGAACCCGGCCTGCTCGGCCGCCCTGGCGACCTGGGCCAGGTAGCCCACGGTGGCAGGGCGGCCCGCGGGACGGAAGTTGTCGGTCGTCGTGATGGCGGTGCGGACCTCGTGGCCGTCTCCGGTGGTGGGCAGGAACCAGTGGAAGCGCATGGGTGACTCCTAGGCCGCCGCCTGCCGTACCGCCGTCGAGACGGTCTCGCGCAGGTCGGGCTGGTGGGGAAGGTCGAGGACGATGCGGCCCGGCCGCTTGGACATGACGAGGACGCGGGTGCCGAGAAACACAGCCTCATCCACGGAGTGCGTCACGAAAAGCACCGTCTTGCCGGTCTGCTGCCAGATGCGCCGCAGCTCCTCCTGGAGCCGCTCGCGGGTGAGCGCGTCGAGGGCGGCGAAGGGCTCGTCCATCAGCAGGATCCCGGGGTCGGACGCCAGCGCGCGGGCGATCGCCGCGCGCTGCTGCATGCCGCCCGACAGCTCGTACGGCCGCAGCCTGGCCGCGTCGGCCAGGGGCGGCAGGGTCCTGACGAAGGTGACCAGGGGGCCGAAGACCGCGCGGAAGGCGGGGACCAGGCCGAGGGCCAGGCCCACGACGATGCCCGCCACCATGCCGAGCAGGATGCGGCCCAGGCTCACCAGCAGGTGGTCGGCGAGGGAGCGGCCGCTGTAGCCGGTGACGGAGGTCTTGAGGAACTGGTCCCAGACCGCCGCGGGGGTGGGGACGAAGACCGGCGGCCAGATCTGCGCCGCCGCCACCGCCCACCAGATGCCGACGAGCGCCAGGACTCCGCCCAGTCGCAGTGACACGGCCCTCATTAATCCGCCTTAACCGACTTATATAGTAGGAAAAGAAGGGTATAATGGTGGCCAGACGCGGGCAACCCCCGTCCCAGGTCCTAGGACCAGCGCCCGATGTGCGCGAGCGCCGCCGTTCCTACGTTGGGGAGCATGACGAACACAGCTCTCATCACCGGCTCTTCCCGCGGTCTCGGCCTCGCGCTCGCGCGGTCGCTGGCGGGCGCGGGCTGGAGCCTCGTCCTGACCGCGCGCGACTCCCTGCCGCTGAGGGCCGCGGCCGACGAACTCGGCGCCCTGGCGCTGCCCGGCGACGTCGCCGACCCCGCGCACCGGCGCCGGCTCGCCGACGCCGTACCCGAGCTCGACCTCCTGGTGAACAACGCCAGCGCCCTGGGCGGCATCCGGCCGCTCGACGCCTTCCCCCTGGACGGCTTCCGCGGGCTGCTGGAGACCAACGTGACCGCTCCCCTGGCCCTCATTCAGGAGACGCTGCCCGTGCTGCGCGCCCGGCACGGCGCGATCGTGAACGTCACCTCCGACGCCGCCACCGGCTCCTACGCCGGATGGGGCGGATACGGCAGCACCAAGGCCGCGCTGGAGCAGCTGTCGAACGTGCTGGCCGCCGAGGAGCCCGACGTGGCGGTGTGGTGGGTCGACCCCGGCGAGATGAACACCGCCATGCTGGCCGAGGCCGTCGGGGCGGAGGAGGCCGCGGGGGCCGCCGACCCGGCCAAGGTCGCCGCGACCCTGCACGACCTGCTGCGCAGCCGCCCCGCCAGCGGCCGGGTGAGCCTCCAGTGAGCGCGCTCACCAAGGACCCCTTCGCGGGCATGGCCTTCGAGTCCGTGCCCGAGGCGCACGAGCCGCCGGAGGCGCGCGGGCTGGCCCGCGACGGGGTCCGGCTGCTGCTCTCCCGCGGCGCCGAGGTCTCCCACCACCGCTTCCCCGAACTGCCCCGGCTGCTGGAGCCGGGAGACCTGGTCGTGGTGAACAACTCGGCCACCCTGCCCGCGGCCGTCCGCCTCGACCGGCTGGCCGTGCACTTCTCCACCGCCCGCGAGGACGGCACCTGGCTCGTCGAGCTGCGCCGCCTCGGCCCCAAGGGCACCCAGCCGTACGGCGGGGGCGAACAGGGCGAGTGGCTCCCCCTGCCAGGAGGCGCCACGCTGCGGCTGCTCGACCGCGAGACCCCGCGCCTGTGGAAGTCCGTGCTCGACCGCGATGTCGAGAGCTACCTGCGGAGGTACGGCAAGCCCATCCGCTACTCCTACGTGCCGCAGGAGTGGCCCATCGAGGACTACCAGACGGTCTTCGCGACCGTGCCCGGCAGCGCCGAGATGCCCAGCGCCGGCCGGCCCTTCAGTACCCGGCTGGTGACCGAGCTGGTCTCGCGCGGCGTCACCGTGGCTCCCATCACTCTGCACACCGGCGTCGCCTCACCGGAGAAGGGCGAGCCGCCCTACGCCGAACGCTTCGCCGTACCGGCCTCGACGGCGCGGCTGGTCGAGCACACGCGGGCGGCCGGAGGCCGGGTGATAGCGGTGGGCACGACCGTCGTGCGCGCACTGGAGACCACAGCGTTGTCCGGGCGGCTGTCGGGGTGGACCACTCATCTCGTCACGCCAGAAACCGGGGTGCGATGGGTCGACGGGCTGCTCACGGGATTGCACGAACCGGTGTCCAGCCACGTGCGGCTGCTGACCGCCGTGGCGGGGGCGGAAGCGCTGTTCGCGGCCTACGAAGAAGCCCTGCGAGAGGGGTATCTGTGGCACGAGTTCGGCGATGTGCACCTGATCCTCAAGTAACGGCTTTACTTGCCTTTGACCTCCGTGATAGGAAAAGCCGGTATTTACGGGGGTGTCATTCGCGACGTCCTCCTCCGCTTTCCTCATGGAGACGTTGTATGTCCAAGAAGTCGTGGCTGATCGGCCTTTCTGCCGCCGTGGCCGCATCCGCGCTGTTCGTTTCCACCCCTGCCTCCGCCGCGACCACGGCCGACGACCCGTACTCCGTCATGGACGTGACGGTGAAGGGCCCCAAGACGGTCAAGGCCGGCAAGACCTACAAGTACACGATCGACGCCTACAACGAGGGCCCGCACGTGGCCGACTACTACTACCTCGGCGGCACCCTGCCCAAGGGCACCGATCTGAAGAAGCTGCGCTACAGCGGCCCGAAGGGCACCCAGTGCGCCATGGCCGACTCCAGGAACATCCTCTGCTGGGGCCCGTGGGTGCTGGAGAAGGGTGACGCCGACTGGCTGACCCTTCACATCCAGCTGAAGAAGGGCACCAAGGGCACCGCCACCGCCAAGCTCGGCGCCATCGTCTACGACATCCCCACCGGCATGACCGACCTGCCCAAGGACGAGATCGACCGCCTGGGCGGCTTCAACTCCTGGTTCTACGGCAAGACGGTCAAGTCCAAGATCGTCCGCTAGCCCACGGTCAGACCGGAGGGGTGCAGCACCCTTCCGGTCTGCCGGACCGCCTGGCCCGTGACGCACACGACGGCGGCCTCCGCCGCGCGGGCCAGATGCCGGCGGTCCACCGCCGTCAGCGGCGGCAACACCGTCACCTGGATGGTGAGCCGGCGCACCGACACCATCCTGAACATCGAGGCCAGCAGGCTGTCCTGGCCGATGTAGGCGGCCGCCGTCGAGCCCTGCTGGTTGTCTTCGCGGTAGGCCAGCGCCACCGGCCTCACCGGGACCCCGGCGTCGAGCGCCGCCTGGAAGACCGCGGGACGGAAGGTCCCGCCACCCCGACCGCACCAGGTCGTGCCCTCGGGGAAGGCCGCGATGCTCCGGCCCTCACGCAGCGCCGCGCTCACCCTGGCCACCGCCTGCGGCAGGGCGTGCAGCGAATCCCTGACGATGAACAGCGCGCCCGAGCGCCGCACCAGCCCGCCGATGAGCGGCCACGACGCGACCTCCTGCTTGGCCAGGGGCGTGCCACCCAGCGCCGCCGCCATGACCAGCGGATCCAGCCACGAGATGTGGTTGGCCACGATGAGCGCCGAACCGGCGCCGCCCACCTCCCTCGGCCGGCCCGCTCCGCCGTACACGGCGAAGCCCCGCCGTACCTCGATCCTGATGCCCATGGCCCGCACCAGCGCGCGCGACCAGGCCGGCGAGGTGCCCCTGACCACCAGCGCCGCCGCCACCACGCACACCGCGGCCAGCAACCGCACCACCCTGCGCACCCACGACGCCTGCCGCGACGGCTTCTGGATGCAGGCCTGCGGCGTGCACGGCGAGGTGGGGAACCAGCTCATCGCTCCCCCAGGAAGTGACGCAGGTAGCGGTCGTTCACCCGGGACATGGGCAGCAGCACCAGGAAATCGGCCGTATTGAAAGCCGGGTCCAGCGCCGGCGGCCCGCACACCCACGCGCCCAGGCGCAGATAGCCGCGCAGCAGCGGCGGCAGCCGGAAGTCGCTGCGGCGCTCCTGGCCCAGGTCCGACCAGGGCAGCAGCGGCTTGACCCGATACTCCTCCGGGCCCAGCGGCACCCGGTCGGCCACGTCGCCGGCGTCCTCGACCGGCACCGAGCAGCAGCCCACCAGCCAGCTGTGCCCGCCGTCGACCATGTAGCGGGCGATGCCCGCCCACATCAGGCCGATGACGGTCCCCGTGCGATGGCCGGGGTGCACGCACGACCGGCCGGTCTCGACCATGCTGCGCCTGATCGCCTTCAGCGGGCTCAGGTCGAACTCGGTCTCGGAGTAGAGCAGGTCGCTACGGCCGGGCGGCAGCAGGCGGTAGGTGCCCACCACCTCGCCCTCCGAGCGGACCAGCAGATGATCGCAGTAGGCGTCGAACCGGTCGACGTCGTGCCCGCTCACCGGGGAGTCGAGCCGGGCGCCGAACTCGTCGGCGAAGACCTGATAGCGGAGACGTTGCGCGGCCCTGAGGTCCGCGGCCGATTGCGCGAGCCCGACGGTGTACATGGGTCCAATGAACGCAGGCGATGGTTGCCGCCACCCGAAACCCACCCGTCCACATGGTGAACCTCCTGCACGACCATGATGGCGCGCCCAGTAGCGTGGCTGGTGTGGACCAGCGAACCCTCCTGATCACTCTCACCGGCCCCGACCGGCCGGGGGTCACCTCGCGCCTCTTCTCCGTCCTGTCCGGTTTCCCGGTGACCGTCGCCGACATCGAACAGGTCGTCATCCGCGGGCGGCTGACCCTGGGCGTGCTCGTCGCCTACGCCGGCGGGCCTTCGACGGGCACCGGCACCACCATCGGCGGCCTGTGGACCGCGGTGGAGCACGTGGCCGAGGACCTGGGCATGGAGGTGGAGCTGTCCACCGGCTCGTCGGTCAAGGAACGCCGCCGCCGCGGCCGCCTGTCGGTCAGCGTGCTCGGCCAGCCGCTGCAGCCGGCCGCCATCGCCGGCATCGCCGGGCGCATCGCCGCCGCCGGCGCCAACATCGACCGCATCGAGCGCCTGGCCCAGTGGCCGGTGACCTCCATCGAGCTGTCCGTCTCCGGGGCCGACCCCGAGACGCTGCGCGCCGAGCTCGCCCTCGAAGCCGCCGCTCAGGAAGTCGACGTCGCCGTCCAGCGCATCAGCCTCTCGCGCCGCGCCAAACGCCTCATCTGCATGGACGTCGACTCCACGCTCATCCAGGGCGAGGTCATCGAGCTCCTGGCCGCCCACGCCGGATGCCTCGACGAGGTGGCCCGCGTCACCGAGGAGGCCATGCGCGGCGAACTCGACTTCGCCGAATCCCTGCGCCGCCGCGTCGCCCTGCTCGAAGGGCTGTCGGCCGAGGTCTTCGAGAAGGTGCGCCGCGAGGTCGTGCTCACCCCCGGCGCCCGCACCCTCGTGCGCACGCTCAAGCGCCTCGACTACCGCTTCGCCATCGTCAGCGGCGGCTTCACCCAGATCACCGACGCCCTCGTCGACGACCTCGGCATCGACTACTCCGCCGCCAACACCCTGGAGGTCGCCGACGGCGTGCTCACCGGCCGCGTGACCGGCGAGATCGTCGACCGGCCCGGCAAGGCCCGGGCGCTGGAGCGGTTCGCCCTCGAGGCGGGCATCCCGATGAGCCAGACCGTGGCCATCGGCGACGGCGCCAACGACCTCGACATGATCGCCGCCGCCGGGCTCGGGATCGCGTTCAACGCCAAGCCCGTCGTGCGCCAGGCCGCCGACACCACCGTCAACACCCCCTACCTCGACTCGATCCTCTACCTCCTCGGCATCCCGCGCGACGAGATCGAGGCGGCCGACGCCGAAGACGCCAGCTGAACCACGTCCTCGCACAACGCGCGCAGCGCGGGCCGCGCCGTCAGCTCCCGGCCCGCCGCGTCGAGCTGCTCCAGGCGCGGCGGCTCCTTCCCGTCCTGTACGGCACGCGCCAAGGCCTCCAGCTGGTCGGCGACGGTGTCGAGCACCGCGACCACGTCGCCGTCTGCACCGTCCTGGCCGCTCAGCACCGCTGACAGGAGCATCGAGTCGTCCCTGATCCTCCTCGTGATCGCGACGGCCTCGACCAGCTCCTTCGGCGCCTCGCGCATCGGCGGCTCCTTGGCCAGGCGGGCGAGCGACTCGTCCAGCGCCTCGGCGGCGTCACCCGCCAGCACGATGCGCTCGGGCACCGCCCTGAGATCGCCCTCCGCCAGGGTCCGCACCAGGCGGGCATGCTGCACCAGCAGGTCGACGAAGTAGCCCCTCAGCTTGCCCCCCTCCCCCCTGGGCCACAGCAGCCTAGCCGCCAGCAGCGCCAGCGCCCCGCCCGCCGCGGTCAGCGCCAGCCGCGCCGCCGCCGCGGGCCAGTCGAGCGTGGTCGCGAAGTCCGACAACATCAGGGCCAGCGGGGTGGCAAGGATCGACCAGTAGCCGAAGCTCACCTCCCTCAGGGCGAAACCCGCGGTGCCGAAGACCAGGACGATCACGACGATGGTGAACCTGCCGGGGACGACGGCCAGGATCAGGGCGGCCACCGTGGCGCCGACGACCGTGCCGGCCACCCGGAGGACGACCCGCTCGACGGTGTCGCCGTAGGTGGAGCGCATGGCCATGACGACCATGAAGACGAACCAGCGGCCGTGGTGGGCGTGGAAGCCGATCATCAGGGCCATGGCCAGGGCCGTCGTCAGGCCGACACGGACGGCGTGGCCAGGCTCCCTCAGCTCCGGCCAGGCCAGGCGGGGGCGGCGCTCTGGGGCGTGGACACCCTGGGAGGCCAGCAGGCCGGCGGTCCGGACGGCGGCGACCATCCGGTCCAGGCACCGGCGCACGGCGGCCAGGCGGGCGACCTCGGCGGGGGTCGCCGCGTCGGCGGCGCTTGCCTGGGCGTTAGCGGGCTCGGGCTGCTCGGCGTTCGCGGCGGCCTGGTCGGCGTTCTCAGCGGGTTCGGCTGGCTCGTCGACCTTCGCGGTGGCGTGCTCGGGCGGCTCTTCGGCTTTGGTGGTGGCGTGTTTGACCTTCTCCGCGTAGGCGGCCACCGCCGACAGCGCCACCGGCACTCCCACCGCGCTCCCCGCGGCCGCCTCCCTGAGCGCTCCGGCCAGCGCGCCGACCGCCGCGCGCGGGTCCGGCACCTCCCCCATGCCCACCACCAGCACCCGCAGCGCGACCGTCTCGTGGAAGACGCGCCGCAACACCCCCACGTAGGCGTCCGGCGTCCGATCATGGTCGTCCGAGCTGTGGAACGAGGCCGAAGCGGTGGCCGCCGCCCCGATCGCCCTCGACACCCGCTGCCGCCGCTCGTGCCACTCCTCCTCGTCGAGCTCCAGCCCGTCCAGCAGGTTCGCGGCAGCCGTACAGGCCTGGCTCAACGCCGACGTGAGCGGGTCGAGCCGGTTGAACGGCCACGCCGCCAGCGCCAGCACCGCGTACAGCAGCCCGCCACCGGCCATCAGCAGCGGCGGTGTCCACCCGATCGGCAGCGCGTCGTAGTAGCCCACCACCAGCGCCAGCGTCGGCGTCACCCCGAACGTGTCCCACTGCCCGCCCGCCGCCGCCACCAGCCCCACGGCGACGATCGCCGCCGCCGGATACGGCGACAACAACGCCCCCAGCCAGAACGCCGCCGAGATGAGCGCCACCGTGGCCAGCACCCTGCGCGCCCGCTCGCCGTACGGCTTGCCGTACAGGTCGCCGAACGCCGTGAGGTAGGCCCCGAGCGCGGCGATCGACCCGAAATGCGGATTTCCGCCGGCCAGCCCGGCGACCAGCGGCAACGCCATGGCGACCGCGCACAGCACGCCGTAGCCCCACGGGGGCCTGGCGGGCAGGACGAAGCCGCGTCGCAACGTTCTGGCGGCCGTCGCCCGCATAGGCTGTGTCCCCGGTCAGTTCTCCTTGGGATCCCAGCGCGCGACCAGGCGTCCCTCCCCTGGCCAGAGGTCTACCCACGGACACTCGATCTCGATCACCGCGTAGGCGCCGGGGCGCATGTGGTGGTCGCCGCCGGCGAGCTCCTCGATGGCGGGATTGTGCCCGCACAGCACCACGGTCCGCACCGCGTCGTCGGTCCTGCGCAGGACCTCCAGCAGGTCTTCCGGGTAGGCCTCGTAGATCTCGCGCTCGAAGCTCGTCTCCGTGTCGGGGAAGGCCAGCTCCGCCGTACGCCTGGTGCGGGTCGACGGCGAGCAGAGCACCAGGTCGGGGGCGATGCCGGCGTCGCGGATCGCGTCGCCCGCCCGCTTGGCGTCGCGCTCGCCCCGGTCGGTCAGGGGGCGCTCGCGGTCGGCCAGGCCGAGGACCTGGGCGGCCTTGGCGTGGCGCAGCAGGATGAGGGTGCGGGTCGTCATCGTCGCTCAGCCCCTGCTCGTGGCCCACACGGCCAGCACGGTGATCACGGCCAGGATCACCAGCATCGCCAGGAGGATGATGGCCAGGGTCTTCCCGCCGTTCGGCCGTTGCTCTTCCATGCGTTCAGTCTCCCACGCGTACGGCCCGCACTCCCTCGACCCCTGGCCGCTGCCTCCCCTGGTCCACGCCCTCTCTTCCCCTGGTCCCTGCCCGCTGCCTCCTCTGGCCTGTGCCCGCGCCTCCCCTGGCCCTGCCCTCTGCCTCCCCTGGCCTGTGCCCGCTGCTTCCCTGGCCCCCGCCCTCCCGCCGGAACGCGAAAGGCCCCCCGGAGCACCGGAGGGCCTTACCGCGAACCCATGTCACCTACGAGGCGACGGGCTCCTTCTCACGGTCGTTCGTCGGCGCGATCGACACGTGGCGGCGCTTGGAGGCGATGATCGCCGCCACCACCACGACCACCGCGACCGCGGTGATCCCGATCCGCATCACGGCGTTGTCCGCGTTCAGCACCACGGCCGGCGCGATCAGCAGCGCGACCAGGTTCATGACCTTGATCAGCGGGTTGATGGCCGGACCTGCGGTGTCCTTGAACGGGTCGCCGACGGTGTCGCCGATGACGGTGGCCGCGTGGGCATCGGAGCCCTTGCCGCCGTGGTGCCCGTCCTCGACCAGCTTCTTGGCGTTGTCCCACGCGCCACCGGAGTTGGCCAGGAAGACCGCCATGAGGGTGCCGCATGCGATGGCGCCGGCCAGGAAGGCGCCGAGCGGCGCGTATCCGAGCGCGAAGCCGACCGCGATCGGCGTCATGACGGCCAGCAGACCGGGGGTGGCCAGCTCGCGGAGCGAGTCACGGGTGCAGATGTCGACGACGCGCCCGTACTCCGGAGTCTCGGTGCCCGCCATGATCCCCGGCTTGCTACGGAACTGCTCGCGGACCTCGAAGACCACGCGCATCGCCGCACGGCCCACGGCCATGATCGCCAGGCCGGAGAACAGGAAGACGACCGAGGCGCCGATGATCAGACCGACGAGGACGTTCGGCTGGTCGATGCCGAGGCTGAAGGTCGCGAAGTCGCCCAGCACGGCCTTGACCCCGGCGCTCGCCTCCGCCAGCGCGCCCTCGACCGCTGTTCGGAAGGCTCCGAACAGCGCAGTCGCGGCGAGCACGGCGGTCGCGATCGCGATGCCCTTGGTGATCGCCTTGGTGGTGTTGCCGACGGCGTCGAGGCTGGTGAGCACCTGCGCGCCCTCGCCCTCGACGTCGCCGGACATCTCGGCGATGCCCTGGGCGTTGTCGGAGACCGGGCCGAAGGTGTCCATCGACACGATGACGCCGACGGTGGTCAGCAGGCCGGTGCCGGCCAGCGCGACCGCGAACAGCGCGAGCGTCACGTTCCCGAAGCCGAGCAGGAACGCGCCGTAGACCGCGCCGCCGATGATCAGCGCCGTGTAGACCGCGGACTCCAGACCGACGCTGATGCCGGAGAGGATGACGGTCGCCGGGCCGGTGAGCGAGCTCTCGCCGATCTCCTTGACGGGGCGGCGGTTGGTCTCGGTGAAGTAGCCGGTGAGCAGCTGGATCGCGCTGGCCAGGACCAGACCGACCAGCACCGCGCCGATCGCGACCAGGCGCGGGTCGGCGTCGGACTGCACCTGGGCGCCGCTCAGCTGGGAGAAGCTGCTGGGCAGGTACCAGAAGGCGGCCGCGGCCACGAGCACCGCGGAGATCGCGGCGGAGATGAAGAAGCTGCGGTTGATCGCGGCCATGCCGTTGCGGTCGCGGTCGCGCATGCCGGTGATGAAGATGCCGATGATCGCGGTGAGCACACCGATCATCGGGACGATCAGCGGGAAGATCAGACCCTCTTCACCGAAGGCCACCTTGCCCAGGATCAGGGAGGCGACCAGCATGACCGCGTACGACTCGAAGAGGTCGGCCGCCATGCCGGCGCAGTCGCCGACGTTGTCGCCCACGTTGTCGGCGATGGTCGCCGGGTTGCGGGGGTCGTCCTCGGGGATGCCCTGCTCGACCTTGCCGACCAGGTCCGCGCCGACGTCCGCGGCCTTGGTGAAGATGCCGCCGCCGACTCGCATGAACATGGCCAGCAGCGCGGCGCCGAAGCCGAAGCCCTCGAGCACGCCGGGGGCGTCGCCCTTGTAGAGGAGCACGACCACGGCGGCGCCGAGCAGGCCCAGGCCGACGGTGAACATGCCCGCCACACCACCGGTGCGGAAGGCGATGCGCATGGCCTTCTTCTCACCGCTCGTCCGGGCGGCGGCAGCCACGCGCACGTTTCCGCGTACGGCCAGCCACATGCCCATGAAGCCAGTCAGGGCGGAGAAACCCGCGCCGACCACGAAGAAGATCGAACGGCCGATCTTGACATCCATCGAGCCCGGCAGCAGGAACAGCACGATCGGGATCAGGATGACGAAGACGGCGAGCGTCTTGAACTGCCTGGACAGGTACGCCGCCGCGCCCTCCTGGACAGCCCTGGCGATGTTCTGCATGCGCTCGGTGCCCTGGTCGGCCTTGAGCACCTCGCGCACCAAACCGCCGGCGACGGCTAGTGCGATCAGCGCCACAGCGGCGACCACGACCACTATTGTGAGGTTGTTACCGCTCAGACTGAGCGTGGATTCTGGCGCGGCGGCCAGATAGAGCCTAGACATCGTTCTCCTCGGCAAGACGGGTACGTCCTGCCCGGATGGCGACGTCGCAATCGGCGGGATCTTTTGGAGCGGCGGCCATCCGGGTTATGGGCAGCCGCTTCCGGTTGAGTCCGAAGCTACGTCGGATCACCTTGGCCGGTGCCGGGAGTCTACGCAGGGCTTCAACAGATATGAAGGCTCTTTGGTCGGCCAATTGGCTGCGCGTCCAGTAATCCCCAGGGAGTGGGCCGATTTGCGGTTATTGCGCTTACGTTACGGTCGCAACTGACGGGCTAAACGGCCTAGCCGAAATCTGGAATGGGAACGCTCCAAGCCACGGGACCTGTGAAGGGGGCGTCATGTGATCGAGTCAACGGTGGCTGCACACCCCGTCCCCGAAGCGCCCCCGCTCCCGTGAAACCGTTCGACTGTCCGGTCGTAACGGCGCCCGGCCACGCACACCGGCCGGCCGTGCCCCTGGACAGAGCCCGGCCCCGGACGGCGACTGGGCCTGACCTCGCGGCAGCCGTACAACTCAAACAGTGGCCATACAACTCACGCAGTCGTCGCACAACTCATGCGGGAGTCGCACAACATTTGCGGAGTCGCGCGACTCTTGCAGGGCCGTACTTGCGGTGGCCGCGCTCACCTGGAGAAACGCCCGTAGAGCGCCGCGTGCGCGGGAAACCCCGCGCAAGAAAGCGCCCTACAAACACCCACTCACTACACAAACAACCGTGAAAAGCCTCAGCCCGCGCGCCCGTTGGCGGACGCCGGCCAGCTCATCCGAATCCTCATCCCCTTGGGGCTGGGGAAGACCTCCACGTCGTCGGCCAGGCCCGCGATGACCGCGATGCCGAAACCGCTCACGTAGGAATCGGACAGCATGCCCAGATCGAGTGGTCGATCATGAACATGCTCATCACTGGGCGCTTGGTCACTCACGGTGACCTCGAAGCGCCCCGAATCGTCACTCAGCTCGATGCGGATCGGCTCTCCCGGGCAGTGGGCGCGGTGCGCCTCGACCGCCCGGGAGCATGCTTCACCGACTGCGAGCCTGACCTCGTCCAGCAACGACTCCTCGACGCCTGTACGACGGGCGATCGCCGTCGCCACGAGCCGGGCGGTCCGCACGTGCGCGGGGAGAGCGCTGAACGTCAGCTCGACGGTAGCCATGACTACTTGTCTCGGCCGTGAGCTTCCTTGGCCTCGTCGACCGAAGCGTAGATCCCGAAGACCTTGGTGAGTCCGGTGATCCGGAAGATCTTCAGGATGCGCTCCTGAGTGCAGACCAGCTCCAGCGAGCCGTCGTGCGCTCGAACCCTCTTCAGCCCGCCGACCAGGACACCCAGGCCGGTCGAGTCGAGGAAGTCGACCTTCTCCATGTTGACGAGCAGGTGGAAGTTGCCCTTGTTGACCAGATCGATCAGCAACTCACGCAACCTGGGCGCCGTGTAGACGTCGATCTCACCCTCGACCTCCACGATGGTGAGCCGGTCTTCGTTGTGGTGATCCAACTTCAGATCCACAGATCCTCCAGCGCCTCGCCTGCGAAGTACTCTTTCAGGTCTGACAGCCTTGAGCTGCCCGACCCCGACGCGCGGCATTCAACCACGGGTCTTGCTTACGTCTATACGAAATCACGATTCCCGGCGACTTTGCCCATGGATGCCAGACTGGAAACCAGTGACTTCCTCGACTTCCTCCCCACGCCGAGCCGGTCCACTCCTCCAGCACCTGCTCGGAGTTCCTGCACGTCATGAGCGCGTCACTCATGTGGAGCATGTTCCAGCACGTCAGGCGGGTCAAGTCAGATGGCCGAATTGGGCGCCCGAGCTGCTGGTTACGCGCTTGGCGAACCAGGGGATCCCGGGTCTCTGGCCACATCAGTACGAAGCCGCCGATCTGGCACATCGCGGCCAAAACGTGATCATTGCCACAGGCACCGCGTCGGGCAAGTCGCTCGCGTACCTCACTCCGGCCGCCTCCTCGATCTTCGACGGCGGCACTGTGCTGTATCTCACCCCGACCAAGGCACTCGCCGCCGACCAGCTCCGATCGCTGCGCGAACTCAAGATCACCCAGCTTCGCGCCGCGACCTTCGACGGCGACACCCCCTTCGAGGAACGCACCTGGGTCCGCCAGCACGCCAACTACGTCCTGACAAACCCCGACATGCTCCACCGCAGCATGCTCCCCCGCCACTCGTCCTGGTCGTCCTACTTCCGCCGCCTCCGCATGGTCATCGTCGACGAGTGCCACGGCTACCGCGGCGTCTTCGGCTCCCACGTGGCCCAGATCCTCAGGCGCCTGCGCCGCGTCGCCGCCAGGTACGGCTCGCACCCCGTCTTCTTCCTCGCCTCGGCCACCGCCAGCGACCCGGCGCTGTCAGGGATGCGGCTGACGGGGCTGGAGATGGCCGAGGTGGCCACGGACGCGTCTCCGCGTGGGGCGACCACCTTCGCGCTCTGGGAGCCGCCCCTGACCGATCTGCGGGGCGAGGGCGGCGCCCCCGTCCGCCGCACCGCCACGGCCGAGGCCGCGGACCTGCTCGCCGATCTCGTCCTGTCCGACGTCCGCACCCTCGCGTTCGTCCGCTCCCGCCGCGGCGCCGAAAGCGTCGCCCTGTCGGCCAGGGCCAAGCTGGCCGACGTCGCGGTGTCGTTGTCGAGTACGGCACAGCGTCACGCGATGCCGTTCCCGACCTCGATGGACGACGATCCGTACTCCCTGCCGGACGACGTCTCCTCAGCGAGCTCGGCCGCTACTACCGAACCGTCCGCTGCTACCGAGCCGTCCGCTGGACCATCGCCGTCCGAGGAGCCATCCACCATGGCCCAGCCCTTGCCCTCCCCATCAACCCCCGCCAGGCCCTCCCCCTCGGCCCCCACCGAGGCCCACACCCCCACGGTGCCCGCCCCCCGCTCCCCCAGCACCGAGGACTGGAGCACGCTCCCCGACAAGGTCGCCGCCTACCGCGCCGGCTACCTGCCCGAGGACCGCCGCCTCCTCGAAAAGGCGCTCCGCTCCGGCACCCTCATGGGCCTGGCCTCCACCAACGCCCTCGAACTCGGCGTGGACGTCTCCGGCCTCGACGCCGTCCTGATCACCGGCTGGCCCGGCACCCGTGCCTCCCTCTGGCAACAGGCGGGCCGCGCCGGCCGAGACGGCCAGGACGCGCTGGCCGTACTGATCGCCCGCGACGACCCCCTCGACACCTACCTCGTCCACCACCCCGAGGCCCTGTTCGGGCGCCCCGTCGAGGCGATCGTCCTCGACCCCGACAACCCGTACGTCCTGGCCCCGCACCTGTGCGCCGCCGCCGCCGAGATCCCCCTCACCGACGCCGACCTGGAGATCTTCGGCGACACCACGGAAGCGGTGCTCTCCGACCTGGTCACCGACGGCCTGCTGCGCCGCCGCCCCGCGGGCTGGTACTGGACCCGCCGCGAGCGCGCCACCGACCTGGCCGACATCCGCGGCTCGGGCGCCTCGCCCGTCCAGGTGGTCGAGTCCGCAACGGGCCGTCTCCTCGGCACCGTCGACGAGCCCTCCTCCCACACGACCGTCCACACCGGCGCGGTCTACATCCACCAGGGAGAGACGTTCCTCGTCGAAGAGCTCGACCTGGAGGCCGGCGTCGCCCTGGTGTGCGCAGCCCAGCCCGACTACTCCACCTTCGCCCGCGACATCACCGAGATCAGCATCCTGTCCACCATCCGCTCCCACGCCCTCGGCGCCGCCGACCTGAACTTCGGCGAGGTGGAGGTGACGCGTCAGGTGGTGTCGTACCTCAAGCGCCGCATGCACACCGGCGAAATGCTCGGCGACGAGCCCCTCGACCTGCCCCCGCGCACCCTCCGCACCCGCGCCGTCTGGTGGACGCTCCCCGCCGACATCGTCGCCCCCCTCGCCGAAGCGGGCTTCGACCTCGGCGGCTCCGCCCACGCCGCCGAGCACGCCGCCATCGGCCTGCTCCCCCTGTTCGCCACCTGCGACCGCTGGGACATCGGCGGCGTCTCGACCGAACTCCACGCGGACACCGGCATGCTCACCGTCTTCGTCTACGACGGCCACGAGGGCGGCGCCGGCTTCGCCGAACGCGGCTACTCCCGCGCGTCGGAGTGGCTGACGGCCACGCGAGAGGCCATCGGATCGTGCGAGTGCGAGCGGGGGTGCCCTTCGTGCATCCAGTCGCCCAAGTGCGGCAACGGCAACGAGCCGTTGGACAAGGCGGGGGCGTTGCGCTTGCTCGACACACTGCTCAGCGCCGAGACCCCCACGACGCCGGATCCGGAGCCTTGATTCCGAGTCGGGTCGCACGCCCTAACCCGGACACCGAAGCCCAGGCCCGGCACCCGCTCTCAGAACCCGCGCCTTCATCCTGGGTGCCCGAACCCACGCTCTGAACCTCGACGTCCCGAGTCTCACCCCACCCCGACACCCGATTCCGCACCCTCGTCCTGCCGCTGAGCTCCTGCTTGGCCTGCACGAACGCTGGCCAAGCGCGCCCCGAACCTGAGCGCTCGCGAAGCCGAAAATGCCGACCGGCCCCGTCGTACGGCAGGCGGCCGGGCACTCAACCGAGTGCCCGGCCGCTCGCCCCCACCGGCGGAGGAAGCTCAGCTCTCCTCGTCCCGGCGCCGCCGCCGTTCCGCGAGCTCGTCCTCGTCGGCCGCCCAGAAGTCCCCCGCCCCGGGCTGCGGCCGCTCCCAGAAGCCGCTGTCCTCCATGGAACGGGGGCTGGGCGGCAGGTAGTCGTCCCAGCGTTCCTCGATCTTGATGGCGGGACGCGCCGCACTCCGCTCGCTATCAGGCACGGCGGTCACCGCCGAGCTGGGCAGAGCAAGCCGTACGGGCTCGTGCCGAGGCCCTGCGTCAGCCCTGACGGGGCTGCCTTCGCGCTCGGCCGAAACTCGTACGGCGTCCGCCCGGGCCTCAGGGGCAGCCGCCTGCCGCACAGCGCCTTGACCCGGACCAGAGACGTCAGCGTCGTGCTGGTGCACTGCTCCCGCGAAGGCGCCGTCACGCTGGCCTGACCGAACCGCTTCGGCCTCTCGCTGCCCTGCCTTCAGGTCGTCGGCACTCAGGTACAGCGGCAACGAGACCGGTGAGGCCTCATGGCGCGACTGGTCGGGCACCGCTGGGTGCTCCGGCTGCTTGGCCGTACGGACCTTGGCCACGGCGAGGACCACGGCCGAGCGGCGAGGGGCGGTGGAGGTCGGAGGCAGGCTGTCGTCGGCCAGATGGCTGTGAGCGAAGACAGGGCCGGTCGCTCGCGGCGTGGCGCCGGAGGTCCAGGCCCCGGCAGCGGAGCCCTTCGCCGGTCCTGGACCCGCAGGTGTGGCCATGGCGGCGGCCGCGAGGGCTCGGCGGCGAGCCCAGGCACCACCGTGGGCGGCGAGGAGAAGCAGGATCAAGCCACCCGCCACATACAGGCCGTACTGGCCGATCGTGCCAATCGGCGATTCCGACGACTGGGCCTTGACGCCCGTCTCGACGGTCGGCGTTCCCTTGCCGTCGGTGCTCCCGTCGGATTCCGGTGTCAGCGTGCCCGCGTCGCCCGCCGCCTTCTGCCCGCTCGCCTCCGGTGAAGGCAGGGGGAAGTTGCCCTGTTCGTCAGTTTCGGGAATCTCGGGGAGCTTCTGCTTGACCTTGGGTGTCTGCGCGTTGGTGGTGGTCGCGGGCTTGCTCTTGTCCTTGGCGGGCAGCGTGGGGAACGCCTCGACGCCCTGCTTGTTCTTGTCCTTCGGCGCCGTGGTCGGCTGGGTGGTCTTCTTGGGCTGCGCGGCGGGCGGGGCGGGGATCATGACGATGGCCGGGGCCGAGAACCCCGACGCGATGCTCCCGCCTTCGCCGTCGCTGCGCTGCGCCTTCACGGTGAACCCGACCGGCTGCCCCGCGGCCTTGGGTGGTACGGCGAGCACCGCCTTGCACGACGAACTCGAGCAAGCCTGGCCCACGGGCAACTTTCCGACGACACCGGACTGGGTCGTGGCCACCTCGTAGCTCTGCAGGTCAGGCTCGTCACCCTTGGACCAGGTGACGACGATCTGGTCCTTGCTCTGGAGCCTGGCATCGACTCCTGACGGCGTGGCCGGCGGGATCGCCTGCCTCAGCGTGGCACTCGTTTCGTCCCACCGCGCACCCACGAGCTTGCCCCGCTGGACGAGCCTGAGGGTGTAGCTGCCGTTCTGCCGCTCGGACGGATTCCAGGTGTAACTCACCCGCTGGTCGCCCCTGGCCACCTCGGAGCCGTCGACATAGAGGATCGCGTCGAAAAGCGGGTCCACGGTGCCCGAGATGGTCACCGAGGAGTTGCTCGTCACCTTCGCCGGCGCATTGAGCACCGCCTTGGCCTGGGCCGGCGCCGCCGAGCCGAAGACCAGGGAGGTGGTCACGATCGACGTGACCGCCGATGCGGCTACCAGTCTGCGAACCACCGTCACGACGCTTCCCTCCAACGAAAGCCTCGCGCCGTCACTCCGCCCGCCTTCACGAGCGCTCGTACGGCATCCGGAAGTGCTAGGACATACCCACCTCAAGGTGCCGAGCAGCCTAGCCACTGGATCACGACATGTCCTAGATCTCAGCCCAGACGGCATGGACCCGGAGGTAAGCGCGACCTTATGTGAGCTGCGCCACTTTTGGACACCGCGTCTAAGAAGTCGTGATTCTTTTGCGACATTGCCACTTACGACCCATTCGTCTCAGGGGTGGGGAGGACTCGAGGAGCTGACGTGGGAGGCGCGCGCGCTTGCGCAGACGCCGAGCGCAGACGCTGAGCGCGGCCGCGGAGCGGCCGCGAGCAGCTGGGACTGTGAGCGCGGTTGCCAGGGCGCCGAGCGCCGGGTTGGCGGGCTGCCGCCGTGTCGAGGCGTCGCGACGCCAACAGTGCTGGCCCCGGGGTGGTGGGTGCCGAGTTGACGGGATGCCGGGCTGCCCGGCATGGCGAGGTGCGCGTGCCGAGGGCCGAGGCGCCCCGGCGCCGCCGTGCTGCGGTGCCGCCGTGCCGCCGTGCCGCCGTGCCGCCGTGCCGCCGTGCCGCCGTGCCGCCGTGCCGCCGTGCCGCCGTGCCGCCGTGCCGCGGTGCCGCGGTGCCGCGGTGCCGGAGTACTGCGGTGCCGGAGTCGAAGCGCCGGGGCCGACGCGACTGAGCCGACGTGCATCGGAGGCCGAAGTTAAGGGCGGAGTGGGCCGATGCGGGTGGGGCCGGCTCGGGCGTGGGCGGTGATGGTGCGTTCGCCGATGGCCGGGAGGGTGATGCGCACGGTGGTGTCGACGTCGACCATTTCTGCCGCGAGGGTGCAAGTGGCGAGCTTGGCCTGGTTGGCTTCGGCGATGCGTTTGGCGGCGCGGCAGGCTTCGTCGGGGTTGGCGATGGCGAGTTTGGCGGCGGCCAGGGCGCTCAGGTCGGCGCTCGTTTGGGCGCGGTGACGGGCTACACGGGCTGTGCCGATGGTGGTGATGGCTGTGGCGGCGATCATCAGGAGGGCCATGAGGGCGACGCTCCACAGGGTGGCTGATCCGCGGTCGGCGGTGGTTGGGCTCATCTACGGCGGTCCTCTGATCGGTCTCATTGGCTCATGGTTATCGCTGACTTCTGGCAGCCGCCCCGGCGTAGTCCGCAATGACTCATGGGGCTTCCGGAACTCTCGTGGTCTGACCTCGGGGGCTATGCGCCTCCACCTATGGCTCGGTGGCGGCGGTGGCGGTGGCGTTGACCGTCGCTGGGGGTAGTGGGAGGCCCCAGGCCGGCCGTACGTGGACGGTGATGCGGACGTGGGTCAGATCGGTGGCGCGGTCTACGGCGATCAGGGCGTTGGGGTGGGTGGCTGCGCGGGCGCGGTGTTCGACGTCGGCGAGAGGCTCGCCGCGGGCTGCCGCTCTGGCGGCGGCGCGGGCGGCGTCGACGCATTCGAGTTGGGCGCCCACGACCTGGATGAGCCAGAGGGCGGCCGCGAGAACCGCGACGAGTGCCGGGAGCACCGCCGCGGTCTCTGCGGTCACCGAACCGCGGCTCGCTCCTGAGCAGCCTGGCCGGTGGGTGGGGGGCAGGAGAGGTCACCGCCTTCTGGGAGTGGGCGGGGTGTCAGCCGTTGGTGTTCAAGGCCTGGTCTACGAGGCTGGACAACATCTCCTGGACTTCTGGGCTGCTCACGACCTTGTAGAGCAGGGCCGCGAAGGCGCAGGCGGCGATGGTGCCCACGGCGTATTCGGCTGTGGACATGCCGCGGTCGAGGCGGTCGGCTCTGAGGCGGGCCAGCAGGGCGCGTCGTCGGGTGGCGAGGCGCTGGAGCGGCGGCTTGGGCGAGCTTGCCGCGGTGATCACAACGTTGGGCTCGTCGGGCATCGTGCCTCCTCATCCTGGTGCCGGAGGTGGGCTCCGGCGGGTGAGGTTCAGGGTGCTCGAAGGGGTGGGGGTGGGGCGGGGCCGAACGGGGCTCTGTGGATAACGCGGGCTCTTTGGGGGTGGAGGGGGGCCACGCGGGCGGTGCTGGGCCCGCCCACGAGGACGGCGTTAAGGCCCGCTGGGGGAAGCGTCTGGGGTGGTGCGGAGGGCTTGGAGCATCGTGGTCAAAGCCTTCTTGGTGGCCGCCAAGGCTGTGGGGTCGGGGGTGCTTGCCAGCCAGAGGGCGGCCTCGTTCATGGCGCCGGACAGGAGGCGGGCCAGGGGCTCCACCGGCTGGGGGGCGATCACGCCCACGTCAATGAGGTGGGTGAGGGCCTCGGTGAGGTGACGGGCGGAGGCTGCTTCGTCGAGGGTGCGCCATTCGTTCCAGCCCAGGACGGATGGAGCGTCGATCAGCATGATCTGCTGGACGTCGGGGTCGGCGCTCGCCGCCAGGAAGGCGTGGCAACCGGCGATCAGCTGGTCCCATGGGTCGGGCTCGGCGTCTGCCGATTGGGCGACGCGTATGGCGACTTCCTGCTGGATCTGCGTCAGCACGGCGCGGAACAGGTCTTCCTTGCTCTGGAAGTGGTGGTAGAAGGCGCCCTTGGTGACGCCTACGGCGCTCACGATCTGGGCCAGGCCTACCGAGCCGTAGCCGGCCGACGCGAACTGTTTTCTGGCCTCCTGCAACAGCGTTCGGCGGGTTTGGTCGCGCTGTTCTGCCCTGCTCATCGTCCTCCGCTCGCTTTGACATACCAATGGTATGTCAGCTAGCTTTCACATACCAACGGTATGTGAAGGAGGGGTGTCATGGTCACGAGCTTCTATCCGGTCATCTGCACGTCGAAGATCGATGAGTCGCGTGAGTTCTACACGGAGGTGATGGGATTCGAGACGACCTTCGAGGCGGATTGGTACGTCAGCTTGCGGTTGCCTGGGGCTGTGCCGTACGAGCTGGCGCTCTTGGACTTTCAGCATCCGACCTTGCCCGCCGCCTACCGTGCTCCTGTGCAGGGGTTGCTTCTCAACTTCGAGGTTGAGGATGTGGACGCGGAGTACGAGCGGCTGGTGGTGCGCGGCGGGCTGAAGGCTGAGCTTGAGCTGCGGAGTGAGGACTTCGGGCAGCGTCACTTCATCGTGGCCGATCCGAACGGGGTGCTGATCGATGTGATCACGCCGATCCCGCCATCGGGAGAGTACGCCGAGCAGTACACGTAGGTCACGGCGGTACGGCGGATGTCTTCGTGTGCGGTCTGGCTGTCGAAGGCGTCCGTCTGCTGCAGGATCGCGACGCTGCTCTGTCAGGCTCTGCGCTGCCATCAACGCCTCAGGCTCTCGCCGGTGCGGCGTGTGGCGGAGAAGCAACCAGCTAGGGCAGGACGATCCCCTGGGCCAGGCCGGCGATCACGGGGATGATGCCGAGCAGGACGAATGCCGGGAGGAAGCACAGGCCCAGGGGTGCGACGGCGGTGACGCCGACTCGGCGGGCGCGGGCCACTGCGGCGGCGCGGGACGTCGAGCGGGCTTCGTCGGCGACTCTGGTCAGGACGTCGGCCACGGGGGCGCCGCTGTGGGTGGCGCGGATCATGGCTCTTGCCAATTGGCGGGTGGACGGGTCGCTGCCGAAGTGGGTCCAGGTGGGCTCGGGGTCGGCGCCCAGGCGCAGTTGGGTGCTTACCCAGTTCAGCCGTTCGCCGAGGGGGCCGCCGATGGTGGTGGCGGCGGTGGAGGTGGCTGCGCTGACTGGCTGGCCTGCGCGGAGGCAGGCGACCATCAGGTCGGCGGCGAAGGGCAGGTCTGTGGTGATTCTGCGTCGGGTTTGTTCGGTTTCTGGTGGGTCGCGTCTGCGGAGGATCGCTGCCACGGCGAGTGCGGTGACGAGTCCTACGGGGGCTGCGGGCCAGCCGCCGGTGGCCAGGGCGGCGAGGGCGCCAGCGGCGAGTGCCGTCGGCCAGGACTTGCGGGTTTGGTTCGGGAGTTTTGGCGGGGAGTCGGCTGCGGGTGGCTTTGCGGGGCGTAGGGCGGCGAGGCGGTCGGCCGGGGTATGCGGGGAGAGCCAGAACCAGGCTGCGAGGGCGGCGCTCATGGTGGCGATCAGGAGGGACATCTCCGTCACGACTCCGCTCGTACGGCCATGCGGTGGGTCCACCACAGGCCGGCGGCGTCGAGGGCTAGACCGGCGGTCAGGCACGACAGGCCCGGGAGGCCGCCGAAGAGGAAGCCGAGAGGGTTCATGTCCAGGGCGGCGGCCATGAGGAGGCCGAGAGCTGGGAGGACGGCGAGCATTCTGGCTGTGGCTCTTGGGCCTGCGAGTTGGGCGGCTACGTCCTGGCGGTGGGCTTGGTCGGCGCGCAGGGATTGGGCTACGCGGTCGACGAGGGGTGAGAGGCCGGCGCCGACCGTGGTCGAGACCGTCCAGCAGGCTGCCAGGTGGTGGAAGCCGAAGGTGGACAGGGCTTTGGGGATGTCGCCGCCGTCTCTGGCGGCCGCCGCAAGGAGGCGGGCGGGCTCGGGGGTGGGGAAGTCGACGGTGGCCGCGGCTCTGGTGAGGGCTTCGGCGGGGGTGAGGCCTGCTGAGAGTTCGGCGGACAGGCCTTGGCAGAGGTCGATGGAGGCTGCGCGCCAGGCCGCTTGACGGCGGGCGGGGCGGGGGCGGGTGAGGCGGTGGAGCAGGGGGCGCCAGTTCGGGGGGTGGGTGGGGGCGAGGAGGTGGGACAGGCGGGTGGTGGGGGTGTTCGGGCCGGTCAGTAGCCATACGGCGATGGCGGTGGTCAGGGTGGCGAGGATGGTGGTCATGGATGCCTCGGCTGCTCTTGGTGATGGTGATTGGGGGTTATGGCTGGGGCGCCCAGAGCCGGCGGGTGAGGGTGCCGGGGGTGGGTGCCAGGACCGGTCGGCGCGCGAGGGGCGGGGCACGGGGCGCGAGGGACGGGCGTAGGGAGGCGAGGCGGGGTGGGGCGCGAGGCGCGAGGCAGGGGCGCGCGCAAGGCGCGAGGCAGAGGTGGGTGCAGGACCGGTCGGCGAGCGAGGGGGCGGGGGCAAGGCCGAGGGGCGAGGGGCGAGGCGAGGCGCGAGGCGCGAGGCGAGGCGCGAGGCGCGAGGCGAGGCGCGAGGCGAGGGCGAGTGCAAGGCGGGATGAGGGCGCGAGTCGGGGGTGGGGGCGTGGGGGGCGGTGCCATGGGGCGATGCGGAAGCGGTGCCATGAGGCGGAGCCATGGGGCGGCGGGGAGGTGGTCATGGTGATGGAGCCCGGCTCATCAGCGTCTCGAAGCCCGGCCCCACGCAAACGCCCCCACCCACGTCAAACGTCAACGCCGCCACAGCCGACACGAACCCCGACGCCGACCGCCTGAGCAGGCAGATCTCCGACACCCGGCGCCGGCCGTCCGCCCGGCTGCGCGACAGGTGGATCACCACGTCGAGCGCCGCCGCCAGCTGGCTGTGCACGGCCTCCCGGCTCATCCCGCCGGCGCACGCGAGCGCTTCGAGGCGGGCCGGGACGTCGGCGGCCGCGTTGGCGTGGAGGGTGCCGCACCCGCCCTCGTGGCCGGTGTTGAGCGCGGCCAGCAGGTCGATCACCTCGGCGCCGCGCACCTCCCCCACGACGAGGCGGTCGGGGCGCATGCGCAGTGCCTGCCGTACGAGGTCTCGGAGGGTGACTCCGCCGGCGCCTTCCAGGTTGGCGGGGCGGGTTTCGAGGCGGACCACGTGGGGGTGCAGGGGGCGGAGTTCGGCGGAGTCTTCGACGAGCAGGAGGCGTTCGCCGGGGTCTGCGAGGGAGAGCAGGGCGCTGAGCAGTGTGGTCTTGCCGGTGCCCGTGCCGCCCGTGACGAGGAAGGCCAGGCGGGAGTGCACGATCGCCGACAGCACGGGGACGGCGTCGGGGGCGATGGTGCCGGCCGCCACCAGGTCGGGGAGGGTGAAGGTGCGCCTGGGCGGCAGGCGGAGGGAGACGCAGGTGCCCTCGGAGGCCACGGGCGGGAGGATCGCGTGGAGGCGGACGCCGCCGGGCAGGCGGGCGTCGACGTAGGGCGAGGCGTCGTCGAGGCGGCGGCCGGCCGAGGCGGCCAGGCGCTGGGCGAGGCGGCGGACGGCGGGGTCGTCGGGGAAGGTCACCGTGGTGCGGCGCAGCCCCCGCCCGTCGTCGATCCACACGTCTCTCGGGCCGTTGACCAGGACGTCTGTGATCTCTGGCATGGCCAGGAGCGGCTCGAGGGGTCCGGCGCCGATGAGGTCGGCGCACAGGGCGCGGGCGACGTGGAGGATCTCGGCGTCGCCGTACACGGCCTTCTCCGCGCGCAGGGCCAGCGCCACCTGGGCGGCCGTCGGCTCGACGCCGGATCTGGCCAGGCGGACCCTGACCGCTTCCATCAGGTCGGGTGTGACGGTCATGGGTCAGGCCGGGAGCAGGTCTTGGAGGAGGGTGGAGCACAGGCGGCCGAGGGGCGTGCGGGGGCCGAGGGCGGGCATCTCGCCGCGGTTGAGCGAGGCGTCGAGGCGGGGGTGGTCGGGGATCTGGGCGACGTGGGGCGCGCCGTCGAGGGAGGCGGAGATCGTGTCGGGGGCGATCGCTCCCGGGCGGCTGACCAGGCGGATGTCGGCGGTGTGGTGGCGGATGGATTCCTGCACCTGGGCGGCCGAGAGCACTCCCCTGACGTCGGCGCAGACCACCAGGAGGGTGCCCGCGGCCCGGGTCAGGGCCTCGACGGCGGCCTGGTCGATGTGGCGCGGGAGGTCGGCGATCACCAGGTCGAAGCCGCGCAGGCCGGATTCGAGGACGGAGCGCATGGCCTCCGCGGGGATCGGACGGGGGTCGCCCCGGTGGAAGGAGAGCACGGCCAGGTCGCCGAAGGCGGGAAGGGCGTCTCTGAGGGCGGTGGAGCTGACCCTGCCCTCTCGTGCCACCAGGTCGGGCCAGCGTGCTCCCTGGGCCTCCTCCTGGCCCAGGAGGGCGTCGATGCCGCCGCCCAGGGGGTCGGCGTCGAGGAGGAGGGTGCGGAGGTGGGCGCCCGAGGCGTGGAGGGCGAGGCCTGCGGACAGGACGCTGGCTCCGGCGCCGCCCCGGCCGCCGATGACGCAGACGAGGGTGCCGGATCTCGGCTCGGGTTCGGAGATGTCGGCGAACTCCTCGACGAGGCGGCGTTCGGAGGCGGGCAGGTCGATGACGGTGCGGGCGCCCACGGCCACGCATCTGCGCCAGGTGTCGGGGTCGTCGGCTGCGTGGGTGACCAGCAGGACTCGGTCTCTCGGGGGCGGGGCGGTGGCGGCGAGGGCGTCGGCCAGGTCGGCGCCGACCACGACCATCGGGGCGAGGTTCCAGTGGGGGCGGGCGTGGGCGGGGGCGTGGGCCACGTCGAGCTGGGCGCCGGCGGCTGCGGCTATGCGGACCAGGTCGTCGAGGAGCGCGCGGTCTTCCGTGATGACCAGGGGGCGGCGGTTCATGCGGGCAACGATCGGGGGTCAGACCCTCCACCCGGGCCGCCGAACGGGGTTCTGTGGACGGGGAACCCGAAAGGTCGCCAGAAAAGGGGCGACCCCCGCCGGGGGGGAGAGCGGGGGTCGCCTGACCGGTCCGGCTCCGGGGGGGTAGAGCCGGTCCCGTTTCAGAAGAAAGCTTTCATCACTTGACCAGAGCATGGCAAGAGACTTGCAAAGCAAACCCGTGCACAGTCGCTCCAGTTTCGGGAGATACCACCGTATGCTGCCCGATCCGAACGAGTTTCGTCGAGGAGCAATCTCGCATTTTCGCTAAGTTTTTTCGGGGCCGCCAGCACCCCATCACAGCCAGTGATCAAGGCTGGCGGCCAACCATGGGTAAAGGTCTTGGTCCCAGGGGTTCCCATCAGGCCGAATCCGACGTAGAAAGGTGACACGGACCTCTTGTCCGGTACGTCAACCAGGTACCCACGCGCGACCAGCCGCGGGAGGCGCGTCGAGTTGGGCTTGACCCGCTCCGACGAATTAGAGGTGCACGCTTGGTAGCCTGGCGCGACGTACGGCAGACGGCGTCTCGGTTGCGAGGCGCCGTCAGCTATGTCCTCAGCAGCAGACAGCCGCGCCCAAGCCGACGGCCGTGCCTAATCAGACAGCCGCGTCCAAATCGGACAGCCGTGTCCGTAATCGGTCACCCTCGCTGCATGGCCTCGCAGATGGCCGTGGTCTCCCTGACCCCCACCACGACGGCCTCGGCGCAGTGCTGGACCCAGGCGGCCACCCCCGACGGCGTGCCCGTCACGTAGCTCTCCAGCGCCGTCCCGTAGTCCGCGCCGAGGTGCCCGAGCTCGGCCGGCACCAGCGCCTTGGGGTCGAGGCCGAACTCCACCAGCGTCAGCCGTTCCGCAGCTCGCGCCACCACGCCGTCGGCGGTGCCGAAGGGCTCGAGCACGGCCAGTTCGGCGTGCACGATCGCCGCCAGGACCAGCGCGGGCGCCTTGGAGCCCGAGGTCACGAGCGACATCAGCGCGTCGAGCCGCGGGGACCCGGCGGCGGGCCGTCCGAGCGTGTCGTCGTCGGCGAGGCCGCGGGCGGCCAGGGTGTGGAGCCGGGCAAGCACCTGGCGGGGGGACGCCCGCCACGTCGAGCCGAGACGTCCGAGCTCTGCCGAGGCGCGCAGCGCTCCCTGGACGACCGGGTCGGTGACCGTGCCCGATCGCAGGTCGTCGAGGGTGACGTCGACGCCCGACAGCGCGGCCGAGGCCCTGGCCCCGCGCAGCGCCGACTCCGCCGACACCTCCGGGCTGCGCCGGCGCAGCACCCGGTGACGATAGAGCCGGTCGACGGCCTGGCGGGCCTGCTCGATGGATTCCTGCACGCCGGGGAGTTCGGCGATGACAACCAGCGGATCGCTCACAACGCCCGACCTTACCGGCGAGTAGCCAAACCTCCCACATAAAGGGGGCCCAATTGGCTCGTTCCATATTTAGAAGATGTCAATGTGACAACGGTTTAATTGCAGCAGTCAGCGGCACCTGACAAGCGGGCGGCTCCGACAGATCGGTACATACCTGTCTAGACCTCTTGCCTTCACACCCGCTGAGCTGGTGAAGTTGGATCCGACCTATGCCGCAGAAGGAGTGCAAAGTGGCCGATAACGCCCCAGAGAGTCAGGAGACGCTGTCCAATCTCCTGCAGGAGACCCGCCGGTTCGCACCACCGGCCGAGCTCGCCGCCGCCGCGAACATCACCGCGGACGCCTACGAGCAGGCCGCAGCCGACCGACTGGGCTTCTGGGAGCAGGCGGCCGACAGGTTGACCTGGTCCCGGAAGTGGGACACCACGCTCGAGTGGAACCCCCCGTTCGCGAAGTGGTTCGTGGGCGGTCAGCTGAACGTCGCCTACAACTGCGTCGACCGCCACGTCGAGGCGGGCAACGGCGACAAGGTCGCCTACTACTGGGAAGGCGAGCCCGAGGGCGACAGCAGGACCATCACCTACGCCGACCTCCAGCGCGAGGTCAACCGGGCCGCCAACGCCCTCCAGGAGCTCGGCGTCCGCAAGGGCGACCGCGTGGCCATCTACATGCCGATGATCCCCGAGCTGCCGATCTCGCTGCTGGCCTGCGCCCGCATCGGCGCGATCCACAGCGTGGTCTTCGGCGGGTTCAGCGCCAGCGCGCTGCAGTCGCGCATCGAGGACGCCGACGCCAAGCTGGTGATCACGGCCGACGGCGGTTACCGCCGCGGCAACCCGTCGGCGCTCAAGCCGACCGTCGACGAGGCCGTCGCCAACACGCCGAACGTCGAGAAGGTCCTGGTCGTGCGCCGGACCAACCAGGAGATCGCCGTCAACGACCGCGACGTCTTCTGGGAGGACGTGGTCGCCAAGCAGAGCGACCAGCACGAGGCGCAGCCGCACGACGCCGAGGACCCGCTGTACATCCTGTACACGAGCGGCACGACCGGTAAGCCCAAGGGCATCCTGCACACGACCGGCGGGTACCTGACCCAGACCGCCTGGACGCACCACGCGGTCTTCGACCTCAAGCCCGAGACCGACATCTACTGGTGCACCGCCGACATCGGCTGGGTGACCGGGCACAGCTACATCGTGTACGGCCCGCTCGCCAACGGCGCCACCAGCGTCATCTACGAGGGCACCCCCGACACGCCGCACCGCGGCCGGTTCTGGGAGATCGTCCAGAAGTACAAGGTCACGATCCTCTACACCGCGCCCACCGCGATCCGGACGTTCATGAAGTGGGGCGACGACATCCCCGCGAAGTTCGACATGTCGTCGCTCAGGCTCCTCGGCTCGGTCGGCGAGCCGATCAACCCCGAGGCCTACGTCTGGTACCGCGAGCACATCGGCGCGAGCAAGACGCCGGTCGTGGACACGTGGTGGCAGACCGAGACCGGCGCGATCATGATCAGCCCGCTGCCCGGCATCTCGCACGGCAAGCCGGGCGCCGCCATGCGCCCGCTGCCGGGCATCGACGCCGACGTGGTCGACGACCAGGGCAACAGCGTGCCCAACGGCGGCGGCGGCTTCCTGGTCGTCAGGGAGCCGTGGCCGTCGATGCTCCGCACGATCTGGGGCGACGACCAGCGCTACATCGACACCTACTGGTCACGCTTCGAGAACATGTACTTCCCCGGCGACGGCGCCAAGAAGGACGACGACGGCGACCTGTGGCTGCTCGGCCGCGTCGACGACGTCATGCTCGTCTCCGGCCACAACATCTCGACCACCGAGGTGGAGTCGGCCCTGGTCAGCCACCCGAAGGTCGCCGAGGCGGCGGTCGTGGGCGCGACCGACCCGGTCACCGGCCAGGCCATCGTGTCGTTCGTGATCCTGCGCGGCAACGTGGAGGAGAGCGACGACATCGGCGCCGAGCTGCGTAACCACGTCGCCAAGACGCTGGGCCCGATCGCCAAGCCGCGCCAGATCCTGGTCGTGCCCGAGCTGCCCAAGACCCGCTCCGGCAAGATCATGCGTCGTCTCCTGCGCGACGTGGCGGAGAACCGCAGCATCGGCGACGTCACCACGCTGGCCGACAGCACGGTGATGAACCTGATCTCGGAGAAGCTGCCGAGCGCCAAGTCGGAGGACTGAGCCAGGCCACGACGCCCCCGCCGCGCCGTACGGCAGGCGGGGGCGTTACCTGACAGGGCGCCAGAAAGCACGACATGTAAGCTGATCACCAGGTGAGCCGGGAAGTCTGGTCGGCATTCGGGGGACCGACCCGCGATACCCGTCACCAAGGGGGACATGCTCGTGCGCCGCGCCGCGGAAATGTGGCCCATCCGCCCAACCGTCCGATACGCCCGCACGCTGGCCGAAGCGCTGCGCACGGAGACCATCGGCGGCATCATCATGCTCGTCGCCACCGTCGCCGCCCTGATCTGGGCCAACGTGGCGAACGACAGCTACACCGCACTCCAGCACACCTCGCTGGGCCCGCTGGAGCTCTACCACTGGGCGCAGAGCGGCCTGCTGGCCATCTTCTTCTTCGTCGCCGGCCTGGAGGTCAAGGAGGAGTTCGTCCACGGCGAGCTCTCCAACGTCAGGAAGGCGGCCCTGCCCATCATCGCCGCC
Source organism: Nonomuraea sp. NPDC050663 (assembly GCF_044456985.1). Lineage (NCBI taxonomy): Bacteria > Bacillati > Actinomycetota > Actinomycetes > Streptosporangiales > Streptosporangiaceae > Nonomuraea > Nonomuraea sp. NPDC050663. Next base: position 143,300 of record NZ_JBITGL010000008.1, on the reverse strand, counting down.
GTCGCCGGCATGATCGTCCCCGCGGTCGTCTTCCTCGCCGTCAGCTGGGGCGCGCCAGGAGCGGCAGACGGCTGGGCCATCCCGACCGCCACCGACATCGCCTTCGCCCTGGCCGTGCTGGCCGTCACCGCCAGCGCGATGCCGGCGGCGCTGCGCGCCTTCCTGCTGACCTGCGCGGTCGTCGACGACCTCGGCGCGATCAGCATCATCGCGATCTTCTACACCGAGAACGTCGACCTGATCATGCTGGCGCTGGGCGCGCTGACGATCGCCGTCTACGCCGTCCTGCAGCGCAGGAAGGTCAAGGCGCTGTGGCTCTACCTTCCGCTGGCCGTCATGGCATGGTTGTTCGTCGAGCTCAGCGGCGTGCACGCGACCGTCGCCGGCGTCGCGCTCGGCCTGCTCACCAACCTCGACCACGCCGAGAAGGCCGACCAATACGTCCGCCCGCTGTCGGCCGGCTTCGCCGTACCCGTCTTCGCGTTCCTGTCGGCCGGCGTCGTGCTCGACGACTTCGGCGGGATCTTCACCGATCGTGTGGTGCTCGGCGTGATTGCGGGGCTCGTGATCGGGAAGTTCCTCGGCGTGTTCGGCGGGGCCTGGCTCGCCGTACGGCTCGGCCTTGCCAGGCTGTCGGAGGAGCTGCAATGGCGTGACATGGCCGCGGTGTCGTGCCTGGCCGGCATCGGTTTCACGGTTTCGCTGCTGATCGGGGAGCTGGCCTACGGCGACGATCCGACCCGGTTCAGGGCGGTGACGACGGGGGTCCTCACCGCCAGCCTCATCGCGTCGGTTCTCGCCGCGGTGCTGTTGCATGTCAGGGTGCGCAAGCGCCTGCGGACACAGGATGATGTTTGACACGGCCGGCGTGTCCAGATAGGAGACCCTCATGTCACAAGCTCCCGAAGTCGAGGAGACCCTCGGCTCTCTGGTCGCCAAGGCCACCGACCAGATCTCCACGCTGGTGCGCGCCGAGATCGAGCTGGCCAAGTCCGAGCTGCGCTTCGACGCCAAGCGGGTGGGCACGGGCGTGGGGTTGCTGGCCGGTGCGGCCTTCATCGCGCACCTGTGCCTGATCCTCGCCTCCTTCACCCTCGGCTACCTGCTGTCCGAGGGCATGTGGACGTGGCTGGCGGTCGTCCTGACGGTGCTGGCCTACCTGGCCACCGGCGCGTTCCTGGGCTACCTCGCCCTCCTGGGCGCGCGCACCCTCGGCAACGGACCGTCGCAGCCGGTCGGAGGCGCGCTCGCGGGCGTGCTCTTCCTGGAGGTCACCGGCGCCGTCCTGTTCTTCGGCCTTCCGCACGTGCAGCGGTGGATCGAGTCGTTCGCGATGCCCGCCTGGCTGACCACCCTGCTGCCCATCGTGATCGCGGTGGCCGTGGCGGCGGTCCTGGGCTACCTCGCCTCCCTGCTGGCCCGCCGCTTCGGCAGGGGCCTGGCTCCGGGGGCGGCCATCGTGCTGTTCGGCCTGGCCTACCTGGCCCTGGCCGTGCTCTTCGGCTACCTCGCCTACCTGTTCGTCCCGCATCTGGCGGCCGGCCTGCCGAGCTCGGCGGCGTTCCTCATCGTGACGCTCTTCTACCTGCTGGTCGCGGGGGTGGCCGTCCTCATCGGCACCCGCCGGTTCAAGGGGCTGACCGGGATGAAGCGCACCCGCGACTCCCTGAAGGGCCTGAAGGACGTGGCGGAGCCCGCCGATGGCTGACGAGTCGGTCGTCCAGCTCGACGGCCCCTGGACGCACCGGTCCATCCACGCGGCCGGCGCCCGCTTCCACGCGGTGGAGGCGGGCGAGGGGCCGCTGGTCCTGCTGCTCCACGGGTTCCCGCAGTTCTGGTGGACCTGGCGCAACCAGCTGAAGAGCCTGCCCGAGCGCGGCTACCGCGCCGTCGCCGTCGACCTGCGCGGCTACGGCGGCAGCGACAAGCCGCCGCGCGGCTACGACCTGCCCACGCTGGCCAGTGACGCGACAGGCCTGATCCGCGCGCTCGGCGAGACCAGCGCGATCGTGGTCGGTCACGACTGGGGCGGGCTGCTCGCCTGGACGATGGCGGCGTTGTCGCCCAAGTCGGTGCAGCGCCTGGTCGTCGTCGGCGCGCCGCATCCCCTGCGGCTGCGCAGCTCGCTGCTGACCGACCCGTTCGGCCAGCTGCGCGCCAGCGCCTACTCCCTGGGCTTCCAGCTGCCTTTCCTGCCGGAGAGGCGGCTGCCCAAGCGGGTCAGGCAGATCCTCACCGACTGGGCGGGTCCCGGCTTCCCCGACGACGAGACCGCGAAGGTCTACGAGGAGGCCTTCCGCATCAACGCGGTGCCGCACTCCGCGCTGGAGTACCACCGCTGGTTCGCCCGCTCGCAGCTCCGGCCCGACGGCCTGCGCTACGCGCGCGCGATGCACACCGAGATCGAGGCGCCCACGCTGCAGCTGCACGGCGCGCTCGACAGCTGCACGCTCCCCCGCACCGCCCAGGGTTCGAGCCGTTACGTGGCCGCGCCGTACCGCTGGAAGCTCATCGAGGGCGCCGGGCACTTCCCGCACGAGGAGCAGCCGGAGGCGTTCGACACCGAGCTGGCCGGCTGGCTGGCCGATCCGGAGCCCGACCGGTGAGAGACAGAGACCCGCTGGGCCGCCCGCGCAACGCCCGGCCCAGAGACGAGTACGGCAGGCCGCTGCCGTACGGCTCGGAAGGTGTGGAACGCGTGCCCGACGACTACGCGCCCACCACGGAGCAGGCCCTGGCCGACGCCAGGGAGATGCTCGCGGCGCAGCGCCCCTTCCACGCGCACGAGATCTTCGAGGGCCGCTGGAAGTGCGCCCCCGACGACGAGCGCGAGTTGTGGCAGGGCCTGGCCCAGATCTGCGTCGGTCTCACCCACCTGCAGCGCGGCAACGGCCGCGGCGCGGTGACGCTCTTCAGCCGGGGAGCGGCCAAGGTGCAGGCGTACGGCGGGCCGTACCACCAGGTCGGCCGCATCGCCTCGGGCCTGGCCGACGACAGCGACGCCGGCCGGGCGATCGGCGACATCCTGCGGGCCCTGCCCTGAGACCGGTCTAGTCGCAGGACTGGGTGCTGGCCGGTGTCGTGTCGCTCTGCCCCAGCCTCACGTCCTGGGACACCTCGCCGGCGGTGAGCGCGTAGCCGGTGTCCTTGCGGTCGGTGGCGGCGGCGAAAATGACGCCGAAGACCTGGCCCTGGTCGGTCAGGAGCGGCCCGCCCGAGTTGCCCGGCAGGACCTTGCCGCGGATGGCGTAGACCTCGCGGGTGACGTTCTCGCTGCGGTAGATGTCGGGCCCGGTGGCCTTCTGGGTGCCGCGGATGCGGGCCGCCTCGGGGGTGAAGCCCTTGCCCTTGGGATAGCCGGCGATGATCGCGTTGTCGCCCGACTGGGCGGAGCCGTCGAACGACAGCGCCCGCAGGCTCAGCCCCGGCACGTAGAGGACGGCGATGTCGCGGCTGGGGTTGTAGCGCACGACCACGGCTTCCTTGGTGTCGAAGCGGTAGTCGGTGACCCGCAGGTCGGCGGTGACGCCGGCGACGACGTGGGCGTTGGTCATGACGTGGTCGCGGGCGAAGACGAAGCCGGTGCCCTCGATGCGCTTGCCGCAGCTCTCGGCGGTGCCCTGGACCTTGACGATGCTGTTGCGCGCGCGCTCCAGGCGGGCATTGCCCTTGAGCACGCCGGCGTCGGGCTCGGCGACCTCGATGAGGTTGCTGCCGCCTATGGCGTCGAAGACCGGCGGGAACTCCGAGCGGTCGATGAACTCCTTGAACGGCTTCTGCCAGTCCTTGGCCGCTTCCGGCACCGCCTCGTCGACCGTGCTGAGCAGCAGGGAGTTGCGGATCTGGTCGACGATCGGGGTGAAGGAGCTGGAGACCAGCAGGCTGCCAACGAGCCAGGCGAACACCAGCACGGACAGGCCGCTGGCCAGCGTGCCGCCGAGGGCGTCGACGACCTTGGCGGGCTCCCAGGTGACGTGGCTGCGTACGACGGCGCCGATGGTGGAGGAGGCGAACTGCCCGATGGTGGCGGTCAGGAAGACGATGACGATGGCCAGCAGCGCCTGCTCGATGTCGCCGTCGACGACGGCCTTGGCGATGGGCGGCGCGATGAAGACGCCGAGCACGACCCCGCCGGCGAAGCCGACAAAGCTCATCGCCCCGATGATGAAGCCCTGACGGTAGCCCGAGATGCCGAAGGCGATCACGAGGCCGATCAAAATGAGGTCAAGCAGATCGCCGCGCACGCTTCAAAGGTATCCAGCGCGGAAGTCAATTGTGCACCTCTTCTGTGAGGAGCGATTGACCTGCGGGAATACCGTCGGACTGTGGAAGCTTTCATGCTGGCCCGCCGGATGTGCGCCGGGGAGACGCTCAGCGAGCGGCTGCGCGGGGTGGAGATGATGCGTACGGTGCCCGAGCGGCGCCGGGCACTGCTGGTGCTGCGGTACCTGCGTGCGAGCGAGACGGACGAGACGTTGCTGTGGGCGATCGACGACGTACTCACCGATATCGGAAAAGCCGAGCATTCCGCCGATACTCGCGTTTAGTATTTGGTCCGCTACCTTGCGTGGAGGCGGACATGAACCGTGTCGATCGTCATTTCCTCACCCAGGACCGGCTCCAGGGCGCCGCGACGTTCGGATTCCTGGTGCGCTTCCAGGGAGCCGCGCCGTCGTGCGAGGAGCTCCAGGACCTGGTGGCCGTACGGCTGGCGCCGCTGGCCCGGCTGCGATGCCGCTTCGACGGCCGCCGATGGGTGGTGCGCGAGCGACTCGACCCCACCGAGCACGTCGGCATCCACGCCACCACCTCCGAGTCCGACACCGCCGCGACCCTGCTCGGCGAGCGCCTCGATCCTCCGTGGCGGCTCGACCTGCTCACCGGCTACGCCGACGGTGAGTTCGCCCTGCTGTTCCGCTCGCACCACGCGCTGCTCGACGGCGTGGCCGCCTCTCTCGTCCTGCGACACCTGCTCGGCGAGGGCGAACCGCATCCCGACTGGTCGCGGGAGCCCGCCACGGTCAGCCAGCCCGCGAACCGCACCCATCTCACCGGCCTGCTGACGGCGCTGGCCGAACGCCCGGGGCGCGGGCTGCCCTTCAACGGCCCGCACGGCCCCGGCAGGCACCTGGCCGTGGTCAGGGTGCCCAGGCGGCTCCTCGACACCGCCAGGACCCGTCCTGAGACGCTCAACGACGTCTACCTGGCCGCCGTCGCCGGCGCCGTCCGCCGCATGGGCCGCACGCAGGGCCCCCATTTCGTCATGGTCCCGGTCAATCTGCGTACGGCGGGCACCGCGCACGTGCTCGGCAACCAGCTCGCCATGATCAGGGTGCGCCTGCCGCTCAACGTGTCGTTGCCGAAGGGCCGCCTGGCCACCGTGCACGCCCGCACCGCCAGGGCCAAGCGGCTGTCGCAGGCGCGGGGGCTGGCCCTGCTCACCCAGGCGACGGCCGCGATGGGCGTGGCGGGCCAGGTCGCGCTCATGCGCACCATCTGGATGCCGCTGATGAGCAACATCGTCTGCTCGAACGTCCCCATCCCCACGGAGCCGCTCGCGCTGGCCGGCCGCCCGGTGACCGACATCGTGGGGGCGACGATCCTGCAGCCGCCTCATGGCATCTGCATGATGCTGCACGGCTACGGCGACACGGTGACGATCAGTGTCGTCTCCGACGCGCAGCGGGCCCAGTTCGCCGACAAGTTCGCCAACGAGCTGCAGCAGGAGCTGCACGACCTGGCCCTGTAGCCCCGTCAGTCGTCGGTGTCGTCGGGGAACTCCGGCGGCGCCTGCAGGTCGTGCGCGCGGAACAGGACCGCGTGCTCGACGCCCATGGCCTTGCCGCTCATCGCGGCGAACTTCGGGATGAACTCCGCCGGAACGGGGTGGCCGGGGAGCGCGGCCAGGTAGGCGGCGTGGGCCTCGAGCGAGGCGACGCCCCGGCTCAGCGGCTCGCCCGTGACCTCCACGCCGTGGGTCGCGGAGGCGGCGAAGGCGGGGACGATGTACCAGCGCGCCGAGTGCGGTTCGAGGCCTTCGTCGTCGATCTGCTCGGGGAAGACCCACCGGTTGCCCGCGTCGCGCACGGCGTCGAGCGTCGCGAGCCCGGTCGCCCGGTGGTCGGCCTGGTCGAAGCCGTAGGGCGTCTCGATGTCGTAACCGGTGCCGAGGACGACGTCGGGCTTGAACCGGCGGATCTCCCGGCAGATGTCACGGCGCAGGTCGAGCCCGTAGACGAGCACGCCGTCCGGGTGTTCGAGGACGGTCAGGTGCTTGACGCCGACGGCGGCGCAGGCGGCCTGCTGCTCGGCCACGCGCAGGAGCGCGGTCTCCTCGGGTGGGTTCGGCATGCCGGCCTCGCCGCGCGTGAGCAGGAGGTAGCCGACCTCGATGCCGCGTGCGGTCCAGCGGGCGACGGCCGAGGACGTGCCGTATTCCATGTCGTCAGGGTGTGCGACGACGCACAGCACACGCTGGAAGGACTCTTCGGGCAGGGCAGGCAGAGTCGTCATGCCGGACATTCTCCCGCACTAGCGGGCGGCGAGATTGACCACGTCCGGCGGAAGGTCCTCCACGCGGTGGTGGTCCCAGGGACGCTCGAAGTCGCACCAGCGCAGCATGTTGTCGAGGATGCCCGCCGTGAAGCCCCACACCAGCAGCCCGCGCACCTGGAAGGCGGGGCCCGAGTAGCCGCTCGGGTGGCGCAGCTTGAGCCGGTTGGCCGGGTCGGCCAGCTCGGCGATCGGCACCCGCTCGACCGCCTCGACCTCGTCGGGCGACGCGGGGTGCACGGCGCAGGGGGTGCGCCACCAGCCCACGACGGGGGTCACGCGGTTGTCGCTGCGCCAGACGTACAGCTCGGGCAGGGTGCCGACGATCTCGACGCCCTCGGGGACCAGACCGGTCTCCTCCTGGGCCTCGCGCAGGGCCGCTCCGACGGCTCCGTCGTCGTCGGGGTCGAGGCCGCCGCCGGGGAAGGCCGGCTGGCCCGCGTGGCGCCGCCCGCGCGAGCTGCGCTGGATGAGCAGGACGTCGGGGCCCTCGCCGAACAGCATCAGGACCGCCGCCGGGCGGCCGCTGCCGTCATCCGGCGGTCGCATGCCCGCGGGCACGGGGGATCGTGCTGCCTTCGCCACGAGGGTGTGCAGCCAGTCGGGGGCCATGCGATCTCCAACGCTCGCCCGGCGGGAAATGCTTCCCCGGGTCAGGAAAACGGTCCGGGTCGCACCAGTTTGGAGGCTTCCTTCTCCGCCGTCGGGCCCGTGCCGTACGACGGGCAGAGGGCGGCCAGCGGGCACACGCCGCAGGCCGGGCGGCGGGCGTGGCACATGCGCCTGCCGTGCCAGATGACCCGGTGGGAGAACATCGTCCACTCCTTGCGCGGGAGCAGCTCGGCGACGATGTGCTCGATCTTGACCGGGTCGGTCTCGTCGGTCCAGCCGAAGCGGCGCACCAGCCGCTGGAAGTGGGTGTCGACGGTCAGCCCGGGAACGCCGAAGGCGTTGCCGAGCACGACGTTGGCGGTCTTGCGTCCGACGCCGGGAAGCGTGACCAGGTCCTTCAGCCGGTGCGGCACGACGCCCTTGTAGCGGTCGCACACCGCCTGGGCCATGCCGATGATGCTGTTGGTCTTGGCGCGGAAGAAGCCCGTGGACTTGATGATCTCTTCCATCTCGGCACGGTCGGCCGCGGCGTAGTCCTCGACCGTGGGGTACTTGGCGAACAGCGTCGGCGTCACCATGTTGACGCGCTTGTCGGTGCACTGGGCCGACAGGATGGTGGCGACCAGCAGCTCGAGCGGGTTGGTGAAGTCGAGCTCGCAGTGGGCGTCGGGGTAGGTCTCCGTCAGGATGCGATTGATCTTGCGGGCGCGACGAACCAGCGCGAGTGCGGGACGCTCATCCATGGCCATGCGGCCAGGGTAGATGCTCGGCGCGCGTGCGGCCGCGCCACCCTCGATGTCCCCTCCGACACGGTGACGCGGCCGGACCTCCAGGGTGGCCCCCGCCCTGCCGTACCGGCATCGGGACACATACGTATTCGAGGCCACGGGGCCTTCTAGGTATGTGATTGGGCCGTCACCGTCCGCCATGCCGGACTAGGGTGAATTGCTGACTCAGCGTCATATGTCGAACACAGGAGGCGCCATGTCCCCCGCCGCCCACGTCGTCGACCTCCCCGCCGCCGTCACCAGCTTCGTCGGACGTCAGCTGGAGGTCTCAGGACTGATGGATGCGCTCGACTCCCATCGCCTGGTGACCGTGGTGGGTCCCGGAGGGGTGGGCAAGACACGCCTGACCCTGCAGGCGGTCGCGGCGATCTCCCATCGTTACGACGGCGGGGTCCGCATGATCGAGCTGTCCGGCCTGCGCGATCCCGACCTGCTGCCCGGCGCCCTGGCGGCCCGGCTGGGCCTGCCCGACCAGCGCGCCCCGATGGACGCGATCATCGACTTCCTGCGCGACACCCGCGCTCTGATCATCCTGGACACCTGCGAGCACCTCATCGGCGCCTGCGGCGCGCTGGCCGACGAGGTGCTGAGCCGTACGGGATGGGCGTGCGTGCTGGCCACCAGCCGCCAGCCGCTCAACACGCCCGGCGAGCACATCTTCGTCCTCGAACCGCTGCCGATCGCGGCGGGCGGCGGCGACGCCCTGGAGCTCTTCGAGCAGCGGGCCTCGGCGGCCGTGCCCGGCTTCACCGTCGAGGCGGCCAACCGGCAGCAGGTCGTCGACATCTGCAGCTGCCTCGACGGCATCCCCCTGGCCATCGAGCTGGCAGCCGTACGCCTGCGCACCGTGCCGCTCGACCGGCTCGCCGCCAACCTGGGCAAACGCCTGAAGGTGCTCACCGGCAGCCGCCACTCGCGCGTCGAGCGCCACCGCACGCTCCGCATGGCCATCGAGTGGAGCCACGAGCTGTGCACCGAGCAGGAACGGCTGCTGTGGCGGCGGCTGTCGGTCTTCGCGGGCGGCTTCGACCTCGATTCGGCCGAGGAGGTGTGCAGGAGCGAGGAGCTCACCGGCGACGACGTGCTGGAGTCGCTGGCCGGGCTGGTCGAGCGGTGCATCGTGCGGCGGGTGGGCGACGACCGCTACCGGATGCTCGACACGATCCGCGAGTTCGGCGCCGAGCAGCTGGAGGCCGCCGGCGACCTGGTCAGGATGCGCGACCTGCACCTGGCGCGCTTCACCGCCCTGGCGGTGGAGTACGGCGAGCACACCTTCGCCGCCGACCAGCTCCCGCGCACCAGGCGGCTGCGCGTCGACCACGAGAACCTCCAGGTCGCCCTGGAGCACGCGGTCACCAAACCGGACCGGGCGCGGGCCACGGCGCTCAGCGGCGGCCTGTGGTGCTACTGGCACCTGGTCGGCCGGCCCGCCGAGGGCTGCACCTGGCAGACCCGCGTGCTCGACCTGCTGCCGCCCGAGCCGTCCAAGGAACGGTCGTGGACACTCAACATCCGCGCCCACCTGTCGATGTTCTGCGGCCACTCGCGCGAGGGCGTGCGTGACGCCCGCGAGGCCGCCGAGATCGGCCGCGTGCTGGGCGATCCGTGGCTGGAGGGCAGGGGCCAGCTGTACATCCTGATGGGCTCCGACTTCCTCGGCGACTTCGAGACCGCGATCAGGGCGTCGGAGATCACCACGCGGCTGCTGGAGGCCCACGACAACTACGCAGGGCTGGGCCTGTTCTACGGCGTGCGCGGCAACCTCATGCTCCACATCGGCAAGCTCGACGAGGCCATCGCCGACTGCCGCCGCACGCGCGAGCAGCTCGACCCGGCCGAGCGGTGGATGAACAGCTACGCCTACCTCATCAGCGGCATGGCGCAGTTCCTGCAGGGCCGCATGGAGGAGGCCACGGAGTCGGCGCGCCTGGCCATGCGCATGAAACACGACCTGGAGGACCCCGTGGGCACCGCCTACGGGCTGGAGGTGCTGGCCTGGATCAGCGCGGCCCAGGACCGGTTCGAGCGCGCCTCGTGGCTGCTGGGGGCCGCCGACATGTTGTGGCGGCGGGCCAGCGAACGGCTCAGCGGCCAGGTGGTGCTGGAGAGCCTGCACCAGCGGGCGATGAAGGCCATCCAGGCGGGTATGGACGAGGGGCGGCACCAGGAGGCCTGGCGCGCGGGCGCGGCGCATCCGCTGGAGCTGACGATCGCCTCGGCCGAGCACGACAGCGACCGGCTGCTCCGCAAGGTGTCGGCCCCGGCGATCTCCGCGCTGACCCAGCGGGAGTACGAGGTGGCCGTGCTGGCCGCGCAGGGGCTCTCCAACCGGGAGATCTCCGAGAAGCTCGTCATCTCCAAACGCACCGTGGACGCCCACATGGACCATATCCTCACCAAGCTGGATGTGTCGCGACGCGCCTATATTCGTGACGTGCTGGAGCTGGCACGCCCCGATTAGCCACCCGGTGCGTGCCGTGCGTCACAATGAGAACAGAGGAGGCAGAGTGAACACCGAAGACGTGCTGGGCAAGGCCCCCCTGTTCGCAGCGCTCGATCGCGAGAGCGCCGCGGCGCTGCGCACGAGCATCACCGAGGTCCAGCTGTCCAAGGGACAGACGCTCTTCAACGAGGGCGAGACCGGCGACCGGTTGTACGTCGTGCTCGACGGCAAGATCAAGTTGTCGCGCACCTCGTCGGACGGGCGCGAGAACCTCCTCAGCGTGCTCGGGCCGAGCGAGATGTTCGGCGAGCTGTCGTTGTTCGACCCCCGCCCGCGTACGGCGACCGCCACGGCGCTCACCGACGTGCGGCTGGCCGGGCTCGGCCACGACGACCTGCGGCCCTGGCTGACCGGCCGCCCCGAGGTCGCGCTCCACCTGCTGCGCGCCCTGGCCCAGCGGCTGCGCCGCACCAACGACGTCCTGGCCGACCTCGTCTTCACCGACGTGCCTGGCCGCGTCGCCAAGCAGCTGCTCGACCTGGCCGAGCGTTTCGGCACCAAGACCGACGACGGCGTGCGGGTGCACCACGACCTCACCCAGGAGGAGCTCGCCCAGCTCGTCGGCGCCTCACGCGAGACGGTCAACAAGGCCCTGGCCGACTTCGCCCAGCGCGGATGGCTGCGCATCGAGGCCAAGGCGGTCACCATCCTCGACCTCGACCGGCTCTACAACCGCTCCAGGTAGTCCAGCTGCGCGCGGACCGAGACCTCTGCCACCGGCCAGAGGGCCCGGTCCACGTCCGCGTAGACGATCGCCACGACCTCGCTCGCCGTCCTGGCGCCCGCGGCCTGCGCCTTCCTGATCTGGTCGAGGCGCTCGCGCCGGTGGGCGATGTAGCCGTCCAGGGCCTTCAGGGGGTCGGGCAGCACCGGGCCGTGCCCCGGCAGCAGGGCCAGCGCCTCCAGCTCCTCCGCCGCCGCCCTCAGCCTGTCGAGGCTGCGCAGATAGTCGCCCAGGCCGCCGTCCTGCGCGATGACCGTCGTGCCGCGCCCCAGCACCGTGTCGCCGGTCAGCATCGCCCGGTCCTGCGCAAGCCAGAAGCACAGCGAGTCGAACGAGTGGCCGGGCGTGCCGTACACATGCAGCTCCACGCCCGCGACGGTGACGACGTCGCCGTCCTGCAGGCCCTCCTCGCCCAGGCGGTGCGCGGGGTCGAGCGCCCTCACCGGGGCCCCCACCAGCTCGGCGAACCTGCGTGCGCCGCCACTGTGGTCGACGTGCCCGTGGGTCAGGAGAATCTGGGTGACATTCCGGTCGCCGAGGTGATCACGCACTCTCAGCAGGTGCGCCTCGTCGTCAGGGCCGGGATCGACCACGACGCACTGCTCGCCGCCGATGACCCAGGTGTTGGTGCCGTCGAGCGTCATCATTCCGGGATTGGGCGCCAGGAGGTTCTCGGCATGCTCGGTGCGGGAACCGTCCGGCGTGTCGATGGGGATGTACAGGCCGCTCATAGGATCAGCTTGACCTCTCCGTCGACCTCGATCACCCGCGGCTGGATCGGCGTGATCTCCCGCTCCGCCGCGAAGACCTCCGTGGCCTGCGCGTATTCCGTCAGCTCCTGGAGGGTCACGTACGTCGGCGGCATGAGGAAGATCTTGCCGTCGTCGGCCAGCCGGAGCGCCTCCTGGGGGCGCTGCCACACGACCTTGTCCGCCTCGCCGCCCACGTCGCGGGTCCGCTGGCCGTACGGCAGAGCGGCCACGAAGAAGCGGGTGTCGAAGCGCCTGGTCTCCACGTCGGGCGTGATCCAATGGGCCCACGCCTTCAGCAGGTCGGTGCGCAGCACCAGGCCGCGCTTGGCCAGGAAGTCGGCGAAGGCCAGGCTGCGGTCGATCAGGGCCAGCCGGTCGGCCTCCCAGTCGTCGCCCGTCGTGTCGGCGACCACCTCGTCCTCGCTCAGGCCCGCGAGCAGGACGCCGGACTCCTCGAAGGTCTCGCGTACGGCGGCGCAGACCAGCCCACGCGCCGTCGCCTCGTCCGACCGGAGGATGCTCGCCCACTCCGCGACGCTCGGACCCGCCCAGGCGATCGCGTGGTCGGTGTCGCGCGGGTCGACCGAGCCGCCGGGGAAGACGTAGGCGCCGGCCGCGAAGGCCATCGTGGCCTTGCGTCTGAGCAGGTAGACATGCATGTTGTCGCGCAGGAGGACGACGGTGGCGGCGTCCTTGGCGGGGACGGGTTCGAGCGTGCCGGCGGCGATGGCCCTGGCGCGGTCGAGGAGTTCGGCGGGAAGTGTCACGGTGGCCCCCAGTAGAACATTACTCGGTCATAGTACGAGCAGCGGTTTCGTGCGGGAAGGGCGGGACGGGGATCCGGTGGGGCGCGCGAAACTTCGCCTCCAGAGATTCAAGATCATCAGGAGAATTCCCGGTGGCTGGGTTATTCCAATTCACGAATCCGGGGGCTCGGGCAGTCCGGGCAAGGAATGTTCAGACTTACTTCATGCGGCGCATAAGAGATCAGGGAACATGCAGCGCGATCGGAAAGTCGCCGCACCCGGGCATGGGCGACAGGGGCAGTACCAAAGAATCAATGGCTGGCCTTGACCTTATTGCGCCGTGACATGGTGGAAACAATCGTCGTGGCGCGGCAAGGTAGTCATCCATGGCGCAGCTGCCGTAGTCATTAGGCGGCGCCACCAAATTCCGTTCGCATACTGGAGGAAGTAAACATGCTTCGTCGCATTGTCATCGGTGCGCTCGCCGCAGGAGCTTTCCTGGCCGCCTCGTCCACCGCCGCCTCTGCGGCCACGTGGGAAGGCGGCAACGACGACAACGTCGGCAACGCCAACAGCCCGGCGTCGATCGTCGTGCCGGTGCTCAACCACGCGCTCAACAACAACGAGGTTGACGTCCTGACGATCGCGCACCTGGAGCGCATCAACCTCAACCTGCTGACCAACAACACCAGCCTCACCGACGTCGAGGGCAACGACGGCTGAGTCCAGGCACCCTGACTAGCTCCCATTCCTGCCGGTGCGCCATTAACGGTTAACACCGGCGGGGGGCATCTTTCCGCGGGACGGTACCAACCTTCCCGATGCGGTACGAAGATGGACGAAGACGGGCACTCTTCGTCGCTCAGTCTAAAATTGCCCCCTGATCTCGCCCCCGCTCCGGGGAGCAGGATCAGGGGGCAATTTGCTGCCCGCTATCGGTCGTCACCACGAAGGTCCTCAACGGGGCGGACGGCGCCGACGAAACTCCTCCGATCGATCTTCTCGATGCGGACCGACGCCCCCGTGAACGGCGCCACGACCATCTGTTCGATGTTGATCGCCACGCCGACGTGGTCAGGCCCCCGGCGCTTGGCGTTCGTCTCGAAGAACGCGAGGTCACCAGGGCGCATCGCGCGCCGCGCGACTCGCGTCCCGGAACGCCACTGAGCGTAGGTGTCGGGACCGATGGAAATGCCGGCCTGGGCCCAGGCGTACTCGGTCAGGCCCGCGCAGTCGAACCCCTTGACGTTGCTGCCGCGCTTGATTCCGGTGGTCGCACCCCTCGGCCCTCCCCCGCCCCATACATAGGGTTCTCCGATGGCACTCAGCGCAGCCCTCGCGGCGACCCGGCCGCTGTCGTGGGCCATTCTCACGGTGCAGCCATAGCGCGTCAGATCGGCTTCGGTATCACTGCCGGCGATCGAACAGGCACGGTGGTCGTAGATGCGCTCATGGTCTGCTGGAGCGGGGCTCAATGACGCCGCCAAAAGCGCCGCCATCCCAATTGCCAGCACGTTGTCCACACCCTTCCTAGGCTAGAAAGTACCGTGGCGGTATGCCCGGATAGGTGCCGATATATTGTCACTTTTCAACCACGTGATGGCAAGCACGGACCGAGGTTTGCGAGATGGGAGGAAGGGCATTGATCCGATGCCACTCAGGCCGGAAGTCGGCCAATCTTCAAAAGAAAGGCAGGCAGCATTGCGCAATCTCACCATCGTCGCAACGCTGCTTACTTCCGTCATCTCATGCGTGGCGCTGGCCGATGAAGGCCGAGCACATTCAACGACCCGTGATCTCACCATTGACCTGACCGCCACGGGCGCGAGCGAATACAACATCGACCACGCCGGCCGAGGCTTGCGACTACCGGCCATGCAGCCCGAGCGCACCGCGACGACCAGCCAGACCGAAGGCTTCTACGTCACCCGAATAATCCGCGCGGACATGCGGGTCGCCCAGGTCAGGCCCTACCTGCACGCCCAGACGTCCACCGACTCCAGCGTGATGCTCGAGCTACGCGGCCAGCTCACCGGCGGAAAATGGACGGAATGGCGAGAAGCGTCAGCGGATGGTGAGGCGGTCGTCCTGCCTGCCGCCGCGGAGGGCGTGCAGGCCAGAATCACCCTGCTCCGTGACGAGGGCGCCCCCGGCCCCGAGGTGAAGAGCCTGCGCCTCGTCCTCATCGCCGATCAGAGCGCGATCGAGAGACGGCGCGATCGCAAGCCCGTTTCCAGTCGCGTGTTCGCCACCAGAATCGGACTGGTCGGCGGCACGACCGCGAACGGGCACATCATCCAGTCGTCAGACCGTTTCGTCGCCCTGCCTTCGCGGCGCGCGCTCAATATCGCGATCGACGAAAAAGCCTACGAAGTGCGGGTCTGCCACAAGAAGAAGTGCACGGTGGCGCCGGTGTGGGACGTCGGCCCGTGGAACATCCGCGACGACTACTGGAATGTGCGGTCCGTGCGCCAGATGTGGAAAGACCTCCCGCGCGGCCGGCCCCAGGCCGAAAGCGCCTACCTCCACAGATACAACCAAGGTCTCGACGACCGATCGAGAAAGGTCCTCAACCCAGCCGGCATCGACCTCGCTGACGAGATCTTCTGGAAGGATCTCGGCATGACCACCAACGGCTGGGTCAAGGTTACATACTTGTGGACTGGTGCGGACTCACAAGCATGAAGAGGGCCCGGCTCTTTCTGCATCCAGACTTGAGGAAGGCATTTCAAGTCCGATGCACCGCCGGGCCCAGGATGGAAGGGAAAGCCCATCCGCGTGGCGGGCGACCACACAGAGAACTGTAGCCCATCCTTTCGGCCGGATGGCCGACATGGTGATTCCTGGAGATTGTCTAGACCGCTGCTCGACAAGGAGATAGGCAATCGTCCCGTGAGCGATTAGCTGGCTTTATATAGGGCCGCTCCGTGGTCGGCGCTATCGGCGAAGGGTGACGCGGTAGTCCTCCACCTCGCCCGTGGCGGCCCAGCCCGAGGGCGAGGTCAGGGTCTCCGGGCTCGCGGCGGTGCGCAGCCGCACCCACGTCGGCCCGTGCTTCACCTCGCGCGGTGCGGTCCACGTCAGCACGGGCCTGGACGAGCCGGCCGGCGCCGAGACCGATGCCCTCTCCGAGGGCTGGAAGACACCGTCGCGGTTGAAGTCGATCCACCCGGCCAGGACGGCTGCCGAGGCGCTTCTCATCGGCACCGACAGCCGGATGCGCTCGCCCTGCTGCGCCCTGAGCGTGCCATCAGGGAGAACGCCTGTCGCGGCGTCGTCGACGTCGGTGGCGACTCGCCTCGGCGTGAAGCTGATGGTGTCGGGGAGGTCCGCCGTGACGTCAGGTCCGATCGACAGGGCCGAGATCGAGTGGGTCGCCGCTCCGTACGACGCCGGTGCGTCCGACGCGTCCTCTTCGAAGGTGATGCGGAAGACGCCCCAGACGAAAGGATCGCCGGCGGGCAGTCCGCGGCGGACGTTGCGGGCGAGAAGGTCCAGCGTGAATGACGAGATCATGCCGTTGACCTGGGCAGTTCCGCACATGTAGACGACGCCGCAGGTCGTCTCCTGCTCGGGGCCGACGGCCGTGGGGGCGATGACCTGGGGGCTGACCTCGAAGCCGGGGAAGCCCGCCACCTTGGTGAAAGTGGGGCTGCCGGCGTTGCTCTGCGCCAGGCGCAGTCCTGGCCAGTAGTCTTCGCGGTTCCCTGCCTTGTCGGCGCTGGCGCCTCCCGTCCCTGCGACGTGAAGGCGCGGGTTGCGCACCGGCTTGGAGAAGGTGAACGTCAGGCTCGCGACGTCGGTCCAGCCGTTGGGCCGCACCCGGAAGCCTTCGTACAGGTCGCTGATTCCCGCGGCTGCTTTTGCGTTGACCGGAATCAGATACTCGTCGGCGGGTGCTTTCGCGTTGGCCGGCAGAACATCGGCCTGCGAGATCCGGGTGCCCGTGGCCATTTTCTTGGTGACCGTCATCGTGATGCCCGAGGGCGCGACCGCGCGGGCTCGCTCCGGTGAATTGACCATGGCCCACGGAGGAGTGGTGGAGTCCCCTGCGGCGGATGCGATGGAGGCTGGTGTTGCGGCCACAAGAACTGTTGACATCAGGATGACCATGGATCGCGAGAATCCATTCCACTGGTAATGCAATCTGGTTACCCTTTCAGGCGTGCGCGGTGCTCATGTCGGCTTCGCTTGGAATGCTGCCCGGTGTCCATCCGCCAAGCAACCGAATGGGCGGTGCAGCGACATAAAGTTCTGGCAAGCGGTGATCGCCGATGATTTGTTTCGGCGTTGACGTTCGCGGGGTCCGCAGGCTAGACATTTCAATAGCGCGGATCGGCTCAATGCGAAATACGCGAGAGCGCGGAGCTGCCCCTTCTGAGAAGGCTGCCAAATCTAGCGTCCGCCTTCTCCGGCTTCTAGCACCGATGCCGCCGTGGCGTGTTGCCCCGGCGTAATCGCTGAGGCCCTAGCGGCGATACACGGCCACGGAGTCGATGTGAAACGCGAACGGGCTGGACGTCTGGGGCGAAGCGTGAAGCCGCCCATCGTCGACGGACAAGTTGATGATCAAGTGCGCCCGAAAGCGCGGCCCGACGCCGAACCGGTCGGCGAACACCACTCTCATGCGCCCCCGGGTGGACCCGACATACCAGGTCACCTGACGACGTCCGAGGTGAACGGCCACGTTCAGCCATTTCCCCCGGTCGACGACCGCGGGGTCGGTCCAGTACTTCCCGTCACCGCGGAAGTGATTGACGAACTCCAGCGTGTGCGGCCGATCGGAGTGCCATTCGAAGAGGTCGACCTCGTTGCCCCCCTCCCGCCACGTCCAGATCCCCGGCCAGGCCCCGGCGTTCGAGCGGGGCAGCCTGACGCGGGCCATGACGAGGTCGTCCGTGGTCACCTCGAACCCGAGCCCGCCGGAGCTGCAGGAGTCGCCGCTGGTCACGAGCCCGGTCTGCCATCGCCCGTCCCGGGCCGGCGAGGCGGTGATGCGCAGCTTGCCGTCGGAGAAGTCGAGCGCGCGCTTGGACAGGAGGTCCAGCTTGTAGTTGTCAGGGTTGGTCCGGCAGTCAGGGTAGGCGCCGGTCTGCCATCCCCAGGGCTGGGCGGGCCCTACTCGCCCGTGCGTGAACGGTTCGTCGAGGACCAGCCGGCGCCCCAGCCACGGTTGCGGCCCTGATCCGGCGGCCTGGTCCTGCACGGGCGGGAAGCCTGTGGTTCCGAGTGTGCTTTTCGCCGGTCCCAGGGCGTCCTCGCGGAAGCCGGCCAGACCACAGGCGGAGGTGGTGAGCACCAGCAGGACCATCGCCGCGACGTGCGCCAGGTACAGGCGTTCGTGGGTGGCTTGCGAGAGGAGCCAGGAGGTAAGGCTGGCAGGATTCACGCTACTCCCGGTAGTCAGCGGCGCTCCTGCATGGCGGCGACGGGGCACGCGGCAGGGAACTGGGGCGACCGGAGGCGCTGGGCGCTGGATGAGCGCGGAGCGTAGCACAGGGTTCCGGCCTGCCCGGGGTGAACCGCGGGGTGGTCGGCCGAGCCCGGAGTCGATGATCAGGCCCCCGGGGCGACGGCGAATGTTGCCAGGCACAGTCGCCGTCGGCCCCAGGATGGATAAGCCATGACGAAGTGAGACCACCGAGTGAGAGTGAAGCGGGCACCTTCACCACTCTCGGTGGTTCGCACTGTCAAGATCTCTTTCGTTCTGGCCGTGGTTGGGTCTCCGCGGCCGGATGCGGGTCTGCAAGGAACTCTGCCAGTCCCGCGGGAGGTGCTGAAGCCACCTTCGCTTCGCGCTCGACAACAGGCACCGTGTCGTTGCTGCGGCGACGATGGTGGCTTTCAAGGCCGTCTGGCCGGAGACGACGAACGTTCCGGACTCAGCCGAGCCTTGACGTCTCAGGAGCCGCCGAGGTTCGGCAGGCCGCCGGTCGAGCTGGTCGTCTTCTCCAGCGTGTCCCCGAGGACGTTGGGAACACCCTCGGTCTGGGCCAGCGGGGTCGACAGCGGGTTTTCGACGAGCGGGGCGATCTCGTCGATCGGAACGTCTGTCTTCTCCGACCTCTGGGGCTGGATCGCCGGGGCCCCGAGAGCGGGCTCGAGCTCGCCGGCCACCGCGTCCGGCACCGCAGACTTGAGCGCGTCAGTGGGCCCGTTCAGCAGTTCGCCGGCGGGCAGAGCGGCGACCTGACCGGTGGCGGTCCTCGCCATGAAGGAGGCCTGGTCGGTGTGAGCGGCCAGGCGGTCGGTGACCTGCGGGACGGCCGCACCGGTCAGCGGCGCCAGGGCCGGCGAGGTCGTGAGCGCGTCGGCGCGACCCGTCACGGCCCCGAACATGCCGGGCATGGGGTCGGCCTCGTGGCTGAGCCCGACGATCTCGCGGCCGTCGAGCAGGGCCAGGCGCATGGGGGCGCTCGATGCTCCGGTCAGCCCGTCGGCCTTGGTCCAGGGCATCACACCGGCGGTGCGCGCCGCCTCGTCCAGCGGCAGTCCGTTGCGGAAGGCACCCTGGGGCAGGAGCCGGGCGGCGCCGTCGAGGGACTGGGCAGCCCCGTCGGCCGAACTGGTGAGCCCGTCCAGGGGGCTCTTGCTGCCGGTCAGAGAGGTGACCGGGCTGGTGAGCGACATGATCGGGTTCTGGCCGCCCTTGCCGCCGCCGAGCAGGCTGCCGCCTCCGCCGAGCAGACCGCTGACCGGGTCTCCTGCGTCGTTCACGGACAGGGCCTGGGCGGGGCCGGCCAATGCTGCGGCCATTCCAAGGCACGCAACTGCCATGGACGCACCCTTGAGTACGCGATTCATATTTGCCTTTCCGGCGCTGTGATCGATTTCATTCATCACGAAGCGTGACTCGCGAACCGATTACTCCGAATACCGCGACGCTGATCCTGCGGGCACTACGCAATGAGCGCTGCGGTCGAGCTACCCGAGAAGTTCTATCACCGCCTCTCCGCGACAATCGCCGCCCTTGAACGAAGCGAGAACAGGCTTTGACTTCATTGCCTTGTATGCGCACGGCCGAATGCGGGCGCTGATCATGCTTGGCCCAAATCGGACAACGCACCCAGAAACAGTGTCGACGACTAGACACGCCATCTGGGACGCGTATTGCGAGGCCCGCCCTGAAAGGAGGGGTGAGCTGCACCTTCAGCGCGAGAAGGTAGCACTTACCCGGATATATCCCGTCATTCGAAAGGTAAGTGATATTCGACTACGGAACGGGACCCCCGATGGAGATGAATGCGCAGCTCGACCCGAGAATGTTCGGCGCCACTCCCCGACCCACCGAATTTCCCCAAACCCAGCAATGGAGAAATGTTTGCCGACAACTGAATATTTCGCAGACCGTCGATAAGTCACAGTTGCCGTTCGCGCAGATATCATCTCAATGATCTTGGGATGCGAATGACTCCTATTCTTTCCTGTCCTCGCGCCAGCACCTGAGAGAAACCCTCGACTCCCTGGCCTACCGCGACCAGCACTGCTGTAGCGCCGGCATGTGACCGCGATCTTTGGAGACAACAGATGGCCATTGCTGTTGGCACCAGCGACCCAGCCGAAGGTATGCCGGGCCCCTCTTCGACGCCGGGAACCCCCTCGATGCTCCCGGTCCCGCGACCGGCCCGGCGAACACGACAGGTGGTGCGCACACTCGCCCGCAACAGCTGGGTCTTCTGCCGGGAGGGCGCCTGCCTCCTGTCCGCCGCCGCTCTCACCGGGTGGACCACCACCAACTCGCTGGTCGCGATCACGCTTGTCTACTCCCTGGTCATCCTCGTCACCCCGCCCCGATCGAGCACCGCGATGGTGCGGTTCGCGCCCGGCTGGCTGGTGGCGGCGTTGTGCGCGCTGAGCCTCGAGTCCTGGATGTACGCGTCCGTTCCGGCCGGCCCGTCCGCGACCTGGTTCCTGACGGGCGTGGGCTACGTGGTGCTCACGGGTCTGGTGCGCGGGGTGGAAGCCGCCAGGACCTCCCTGCTGCGCAGGAGCCACCCCCGCCGGACGGTCATCGTCGCCGAGGGCGAGCACGGCATGGCCCTGGCGCAGATGCTCCAGCGATGCCCGGAGTACGGGATGGAGCCGGTCGCCGTGGTGGACAGCGGCGAGAGCGATGTCGAGGTGGTCCCGGGATCGCCGCTGCAGAAGTCCGATTGCCTGCAGGCCGTACGGCGCTCCGCCGCGAGCGTCGTCCTGCTGGCGGGGCGGCCGGCTCTCTCCCGGGCGGAGCTGCAAGATCTCAGCCGGGACGGATGCCAGGTCATGTTCGCGCCGGAGCCCGGCGACTTCGTCCAGGACTTCGTTCCGACCGGCCGGGAGGTGGGCAGTTTCCCCCTGCTGGCCCTGTCGCCCTCCGCGCCGAGACGGCCCTGGTGGATGGTCAAGCGGGTGTGCGACGTCACTCTGGCGTCGCTGCTCCTGCTCGTGTGCGCGCCCGTTCTCGGGGCATGCCTGCTGGCCGCCTGGGTCGAGGGCGGCAGGGGCGTGCTGTTCCGTCAGGTGCGCATCGGCATGAACGGCCGTCCCTTCGAGATGCTGAAGATCCGGACCCTCAAGCAGACCAGCGCCCACGATTCGGCGACCAGGTGGACGGCGGGCGAGTCGACCCGCACCGGCCCGATCGGCGGCTTCCTGCGCCGCACCTCGCTCGACGAGCTGCCGCAGCTGTGGAACGTCGTCACCGGGAAGATGTCCCTGGTAGGGCCCCGACCGGAGCGTCCCTTCTTCGTGGCCCAGTTCTCCCGGCAGATTCCTCACTACGAGCGGCGCCACCGCGTGCCCGTCGGGATCACCGGGTGGGCGCAGGTCCACGGCCTTCGGGGTGACACCTCCATCGCCGAGCGGGCGCGCCTGGACAACTACTACATCGACAAGTGGTCGCTCGCCCTGGACCTGAAGATCATCATCAGGACGATCGGCTGCGTGCTCCGGCTGGGCGGGGCGTAGTGCCCCCGATGCAGCCTGGTGTGGTCGACCCCGTGAAGGCACCCCCTGCGTTGCGGCCACGATGGCTGCGGCCGAGCTGGTTCGCCGTCGTGACGGTGGGGCTGGTGTGCCTGCCGCCAGGTCGCTCCCAGCTCGGGGCCTCCTTCACCGTCACCCCCGCGGACATCGCTGCGGGGGTGCTGGTCGCCGTGGCCGGGTGGAGCGCGCTCGTTCACCGGCAGCGTCCGCCCAAGGGCGTCGTCCTGCTGCTTCTGCCCGCGATCGCCGTCGTCGTGGCGACGCTCGCCTCCGCCGACCTGGCCACCTCGTTGCCCGGGCTCGTCCGCTACCTGGAAGTCTTCGTCCTCGTTCCCCTGGCCGTGGCCGTCGTCGTGCGCGACGCCTTCGACCTGCGCCTGGTGGCAGGGGCCGTCCTGTTCGCCGCCCTGATCCAGGCCGCGGTGGGCTGCTGGCAGTCGGCCACCGAGAGCGGCGCCTCCTACGCGGGGCTGTCGATTCGCGCGGTCGGCACCTTCGGCTCGTCCGACATCATGGGCATGTCGACCGTCGTCAGCTACGGATTCGTCATCGCGCTGGCCGTCGCCCTGTCGCAGCAGGGCTGGATCCGCACCGCCGCCGTCGTCGTGGTCGCCTTCCTGTCCGTTGCGCTCCTTCTGTCCCTGAGCCGGGGTGCTTGGCTGGCGTGCCTCATGGCGGCCTGCATCATGCTGATCCTGTCGGGGTGGCGCAAGCTGCTGGGCGTGGTCTGTCTCGCCGGTTTGGTGGTGGGTGCGGGCCTGGCCGGCGGGTGGGGATCGGCGACGCTCAAGGAACGAGTGGAGTCGCTGGCCTCGGTCTCCTCGCAACCCGACCAGTCCGTCAACGACAGGTACGGGCTGTGGGAGGCCGCGACGGGAATCTGGCGAGATCATCCCATCGTGGGCGTGGGCCCGCGCGGGTTCGTCGCCTTCAGGGATACCTACGCCCCCTTGCAGGTCTCGGCCGGCAGTGACATCGCCGATCCGGTCAACGGGTTCCAGCGCCAGGAGCTCCGCTCGCCGCACAACATGTACCTGCTGGTCCTGAGCGAGCAGGGACTGATCGGGCTCCTGGCCTTCGTCCTGTTGTGGGGCGGACTGCTGGTGTACACCCTCAGACGAAGGTCACTCATCGACTCGGCTCCCGAACGCGCCGCGACGCTGGCGGCGATCGGCCTGCTGGCCTGGCAGTCCACCAACTTCCTCTACTCCGACATCGGCGGACCACCCACCGTCGCCATGTCGATCATGCTTGGCCTGCTGGCCTGCTGGGCCCTGGGCACCTGGGCCCGGGGCACGAAGGCGGCGGTATGAAGGTGATCGCCGACGTCAAGGGGTCGCAGTCCCGCGAGAGCAGGGTGGTGGCCCGCGCGACCACCGTGACCACCCTGCTGTTCATCGCCGGGACGGCCTCCGGGTTCGCCCGGGACCTCCTGCTGGCCAACCTCTTCGGCGCCGGGGCGGGCACCGACGCCTTCATGGTCGCCTGGAGCGTTCCGGAGACCGCCGCGCCCCTCCTCATCGAGGGCGCGCTGGCGTTCCTGCTCATCCCCTACTTCAGCCGCGCGGTCGAGGCCGGCCAGTCGCTGAACCACGTCGTCTGGGCCACGCTGCCGAAGGCGGCGATCGCGCTGGTCCTGCTGACCGGCGCCACGGCCGCGGCCGCGCCGCTGATCACCCGCGCCATCGCCCCGGGAATGCAAGAGCACGCCCTGGCCAGCCACGCCATGCAGGTCATCTCCCTGACCGTTCTCGGCTTCGGGCTCGCCGGGCTGTGCAGCGCCGCGCTGCGCACCCAGAAGATCTTCGGCCCGGCGGCGGCGATCTATCTCGTCTACAACGCCGCCATCATCGCCTGCATCGCCGTCGGCCACGACCGCTGGGGCATCATCTGCGCGGCCTACGGGGTCGCCCTCGGCAGCCTGCTCATGGTGCTGATCCAGACTCCGGCGCTCCTCACCCACGTCGGGCCGCCGGTCCGCAGCAGGCACCACACGGCCATCCCCTGGATGTTGTTCGCGCCCATCGCGGCCTTCACCCTCGTACGGCAGGCGCAGGTGTTCGTGGAACGCTTCGTCGGCTCCTCGCTCCCCCCTGGTTCGATCTCCTATCTCAACTACGCCCAGAAGATCGCCCAGGTGCCCATGGTGGCCTCCCTGGTCCTCGCCACGATCTCCTTCCCCCTCCTGGCCCGCAGCCTGGCCGCGGGCGACCACGCGACGGCGGCCAGGCGCGTCATGGCCGACGCCCGCGTGGCGGCCACCCTCGTCCTGCTGGCCACCGCCTTCTTCGTGGCCCACGCGCCCGACGTGGTGGGCCTGCTGCTGGAGCACGGCGCCTTCACCGCCGCCGACACCGAGGCGACGGCCTGGAGCCTGCGCCTGTACTGCCTCGGTCTGATGGGCCAGGCCCTGGTCGGGGTGCTGTGCCGGGTCTACTTCTGCGGGACGCGACCCGCCTGGTATCCGGCGCTCGTCATGTCGGCCGGGCTGATCGTGACGGGACTGGCCGCTCCCCTCCTGGCGGCGCCCCTGGGAGTGGGCGGCATCGCGCTGGCCAACGCGGCCGGGATCTCGCTGACCGCGCTGCTGCTGCTGCGCGGGATGCGGGCGCCCATCCCTGAGTTCTCCCAGGCCGCGCTCATGGGGACGCTGGCGCGGCTCAGCGTGGCGGCGGCGGCCGCCGCCGGTGGGGCGTTCCTGCTCCGTCCTGTCTCCGCGACGTGGCCCCTGGCCGTGGCGGTGCCGTTCGAAGCGGTCGTGACGACCGCGCTGTTCGCGGTCGGCGCGGTCCTGACCGGTCGCCGACGGGATCTCAGCCTTGTGCTGAGACGAGGTGAGGAGTCGTGACCATGAGTCCAACCAGGCAACAGGTCCTCATGTACCACTCGGTCGACGATTACCAAGAGGACCCGTATTCCATCACGGTCAAGCCGTGGCGCTTCAGGGCGCAGATGTCGTGGCTGAAGCGGCACCGGCTCCGTGGCGTCAGCATGAAGGAGCTCCTGCGGGCTCAGCGGGCATCGCGTGCCGACCGGCTCGTCGGCCTGACCTTCGACGACGGATACGCCGACTTCGTCACCCACGCCCTGCCGGTGCTCCTGGAGCACGACTTCACGGCGACCGTGTTCGCCGTCACCTCCCGCCTGGGCGGCGACAACAGCTGGGATCCCCTCGGACCGCGCAAGCCCCTGATGGACGCCCGGCAGCTGCGGGCGATCGCCGATCACGGCATGGAGGTCGGTTCGCACACCCAGACCCATCTGTCGCTTCCTGGCGCGACCGCGGCCGAGATCCGCGCAGAGGTGGAGGACAGCCGCATGCACCTGAGCGCCGTCCTCGGCCGCGAGGTGAGCGGCCTGGCCTACCCCTACGGCCACGCCGACCAGGCCGCGATCGACGCCGTACGCGCCGCCGGCTACAGCTATGCCTGCGGCATCAAGCCCGGCGCGGCCGACCCCTTCTGCCTGCCGCGGACCCACGTCGGCGACCGGGACCGCTATCTGCGGCTCAAGGCGAAGCGGGCGCTGCATCGCTGGACCTGGGGACGCCGGCGATGAAGATCCTGCATGTCATCACCGGCCTGGAGGCCGGCGGCGCGGAACGCCAGCTGCGCGACCTCGTGGCGCACCATCGCTTCACGCCGGAAGTGGCGGTCCTCACCAGGCCGGGGCTGATCAG
The DNA here is from genome assembly GCF_044456985.1 of Nonomuraea sp. NPDC050663. Taxonomy (NCBI): domain Bacteria; kingdom Bacillati; phylum Actinomycetota; class Actinomycetes; order Streptosporangiales; family Streptosporangiaceae; genus Nonomuraea; species Nonomuraea sp. NPDC050663. The sequence goes on along the minus strand of NZ_JBITGL010000008.1, from coordinate 117,980 downwards.
CCACGTCATCCAGGCGGACGGGGTCAAGGTCCATCACCTCGGCATGAAGAACAACCGGGACCTGCGGGTCCTGGTGCCCCTGTGGCGCCTGGTGCGCAGCGGCGGCTACGACGTGATCCACACCCATCTGTTCCGGGCGGGTCTGTACGGCCGGCTCGCCGCCTGGATGGCCGGGACCTCCGTCGTCGTCGCCAGCGAGCACTCCATCGGGGAACAGCACTTCGAGGGGCGTCCCATCACCGGCGCCATCCGCGCGCTGACCCGCGCCGGGGAGCGGCTGGGCAACGTGACCATCGCCGTCTCGTCGGCCGCCGCCCGCCGGCTGACCGGTTGGGGCATTCCCGCCGAGCGCATCGAGGTGATCGCCAACGGCGTCGACGCGAAGGCCTTCGCCTTCGATGCGGTCGTACGGCAGAGCACACGGGCCCAGCTGACGATCCCCTCCGGCGCCGTCGTCGTGGGCGCGGTCGGCAGGCTGGAGCCGGGCAAACGGTTCGATGTGCTCATCGAGGCCATCGCGACGATTCCCGACACGGTGCTGCTCCTGGTGGGCGACGGGCCGGAGCGCACCACGCTGGTCGAGCACGCCCGCCGCCTGGGCATCCTCCATCGCGTCATCCTGACCGGCGCGAGCGACGAGGTGCCGGCGTTGTTGTCGGCAATGGACATCTTCGCCGCCCCCTCCCAGGAGGAGACCTTCGGCCTGGCGGTCGTCGAGGCGATGGCCTGCGGCCTGCCCGTTCTCTACAGCGCCTGCCCGGCGCTGGAGGAGCTGCCGGCGGACGCGGCACCGGGCGCCCGGCGCCTGCCGTCCGCCGCCGAGCCCTATCGCAGCGCCATCGGCGACCTGATCAACACCGGGATCTCACGGCTGCCGCCTTCACCGGCAGTCGCCCACTACAGCATCGAACTCCATGTGGAGCGTGTCGAGGCGCTGTACACCCGCGTCCGCGACCAGCGGTCGAAAGTCATCTCGCCGGCAGGGAGAAAGCAATGATGGTTTTTGTACGCCGCGCGTCGGCTCTGGGGCGGCGATGGTGGCCGCAGGGCTGTGCCGTGATCCTGGGCCTGTGCGGAGGCTTGTTGTACAACGCGCTGTCGGTGCCCAGCTATTCTGCCCAGGCCCACGTCGTCGTGGTGGCCAACGATCGGTCCCTGCCCGAGCAGACGACGAGCTTCGCGCAGGCTTACACGCGGATCGCCACCCAGCCCACCATCATCCGCGCCGCGCTCCGTCCTGAGCTGCCGGCCAAGACCGTCAGCCAGCTGCAGCGCAGCATGCGGGTGTCGACCTCGCCCGACGCCCCGCTCATCGGGTTGTCGGTGTCCGCTCCCCGGGCGGATCAGGCCGCCGCCCAGGCCAACGCCCTGGCCACGGCCCTGATCAACTACGCGGCCACGCACGTCAAGGACACCGGGGTGCGGATCGCGAGCCTGACTCCCGCCATGCCCCCGGAGGAGAAGGCCGGACTCGACGGATGGCTCGTCGTCGTCGTGGGCGGCGCGCTTGGCCTCCTCCTGGGCGCCCTGTTCTACCTGGTCTCACCGCCCCGCCGTACGGGTGGCATGAAGGGCTCCTCGGGTCGCGGCCAGCAGAACCCCCGGGCCCGCCCGGCCAAGCGGACGGTTCAGGCATGAGCACGGACACCCACCTGTCCCCGCGGCCCGCCGCGCCCGGCCGGCTCGGCCGGCGCGCCCTCCTGATCACCGAGGGCTCCCAGCTGCAGGCGCTCAAGCTGGAGTGGGACGCGCTGTATCTGCGCTGCCCCACGGCGACGCCCTTCCAGTCGCACTCCTGGGTGAGCTCCTGGTGGCGCCACTACGGGGGGCGCGAACAGCTCTTCGTCCTGCTCGTGACCGACGACTCGACCCAGGACCTTCGGGGCGTGCTCGCGCTCACCAGGTCGTACCGGTGGGGATGCCGGGTCCTGCGCCCGGTGGCCGCCCACCTGACGGACTACACGGACATCCTGCTGGATCCCCTCGATCCGGGCGCGTTCGCCCAGGCGGCCGCGGACGCGCTCCTGAGGGTGCGGGGCTGGGACGCCATGGACTTCCCGGAAGTGCGCCCTGGCAGCGCGCTGGAGTCGGTGCTCGCCTGCTGGCCGCGACGCCACTGGACCATGGACGCCTCCGCCTGCCTGTCCATGCCGGCCCGCCCGCTGACGGAGCAGCTGGCCTGCCTGAGCGGCCGCAACGCGAGCAACCTGCGCCGGGCCCTGCGCAAGGTGGACGGGCTGGGGGTGCACGTCACCCATGTCGACGCCGAGCAGGTGCCGGCCGCCATGGGCCAGCTGCTGGAGCTGCACGCCCGGCAGTGGGCCGGGCGGGCCATCAACCAGGAGCACCTGCGCCCGCGTTTCCACCGGCACCTCACGCAGGCCGCCACGGAGCTCGTCGCCTCCGGCAGCGCCGCGCTGACGCAGTTCCGGGTGGGCGAGCGCCTGGTCGCGGCGGACTTCCGCATCATCGGCACGGATTTCGCGGGCGGGTACCTCTACGGCGCCGATCCCTGGCTTCGCACGACCGGCATCGACACCTTCGCCATGATCTTGCACCATGGCCTGCTTCACGCCAGCGAGCAGGGCCTGACCACGTTGAGCCTGCTGCGCGGCGCCGAACCGCACAAGATCAAGTGGGGGGCGGAGCCCATCCAGAACCACCGCATGATCTTCGCTCGGACCGCGCGGGCAGGCGGCTACGTGGCGGCCGTCAAGGCGCGCCTCCATGCCGCGCGGACTCTCAAGCAGCACTTTCCCCGCCTGGCCGGCGTCAGGGCGGCTTCGCCCGCCTCCCCGCCTTCCCCGCACTAAGGACGGTTTCATGGCTGCTGGTCATCCTTCGGTCTTGCACGTCACCCAGCCGGTCGAGGCCGGTGTCGCCGGCTACGTGACGGCGGCCGCGCTCAGCCAGGCTCGGCGCGGGTGGACGGTCGCCGTCGCCTCGCCCACGGCCGGGTCGTTCGCCGAGCACCTGGCCCGCAGCGGTGTCGCCCACCACGCGTGGGAGGCTCACCGGTCACCCGCGACCGGCTGTCTGGGCGAGGTGCGCCGCCTGCGCCAGATCATCAAGGACGTCGATCCCGACGTGGTGCACCTGCACTCGGCCAAGGCCGGCCTCGTCGGCCGGCTGGCTCTGCGAGGACGCCGGCCCACCCTCTTCCAGCCTCACGGCTGGTCCTGGCTCGCGTGCACCGGCGGCATGACAAGAGCGGCCGTCGCGTGGGAGCGGGCGGCCGTCCGGTGGAGCACGGCCGTGGTGTGCGTGGGAGAGGGCGAGGCGGCCCAGGGCGCCGCGCAGGGATTGCGCGACCGGCTCGTCGTGATCCGCAACGGCGTCGACCTCGACCGTTTCACCCCTGCCGGCGAGGAGGCCAGGCTCGCCGCCCGCGACGCGCTCGGCATCCCGCCTCGGGCCCGCCTGGCGTTGTGCGTCGGCCGCCTGGCCCAGCAGAAGGGCCAGGACCTGTTGCTTCGGGCCTGGCCCGCCGTCCGCGACGGCCGGCCCGACACGCTCCTGGCCCTGGTGGGCGACGGTGAGCTCCAGCCGCTCCTGCGGGAGTCGGCGTCGCCTGACGTCCTGTTCGCGGGCGCCGTGGGCGACGCACGCTCGTGGTACGCCGCGTGCGATGTCGTGGTGATGCCCTCTCGCTGGGAGGGCCTGCCGTTGACCGCCCTGGAGGCCATGGCCATGGGCCGGGGTGTGGTCGCCTTCGACGTGCCCGGCCTGGCCGAGATCGTCCGACCGAGCACGGGCGCCCTCGTCCCGGCGGGAGATCACCAGGCGCTCGGCCGGGCGCTGCGGGAACGGCTCGACGATCCGACGATGATGTGGAACGAAGGCCAGGAGGCGGTGATCCGCAGCAAGAGCTTCGACATGGGAGTGACCATGGACCGCCTGGCGGACTTGACCATGAGGGTGGCCGGGCGGGCCTGACCCGCCCGGCCGCCGGCTACTCCACCATCTGCTTTCCGGCCGGGAACGGCTGCGGGGCGAGCCCCGGGACCGGCACCGGCGTGGCCTGCGAGCCGAGGGTGGTGTTCGTGGCGACGACGAAGGACAGCAGGTTCTCCCAGATCGAGACGATCCAGCCGAACACGCTGCTGGGTTCGGTCGCCACGGAGGTGATCGACGGCGGCAGCGCGACGGGGCTGTGGGGCGCCACGATCGACGGTGCCACGATCGACGGCGGAGCCACCGAAGGCACGACCACCGAAGGCACGACCGTTGGTACGGCAGGCGAGGGCACGATCGCCGACGGTTTCTCGCGCTCCGAGGCGAGCGCGGCCGACGATGCGCTCGGCCGCGGCACCCTGGGCGAGGGCACGGAAGGCGTCGCCGGTCGCTTGGACGGCTGGGACACGGCCGCCTCGCCCGTCTCCTTCTCGTCGGGTGACCGTACGGGTGAAGGGGCCGCGAGCGTCGGCGTGCGCGTTTCAGGCTTGGGAGCCTTGGTGGACGGCAGGACCGACGCCTCATCAGAGGGTACGGCGGTGGCCGAAGCAGTCGGGCTGATGGTCGGGCTGATGGTCGGGCTAACTGTGGGGCTGGCCGTCGGGCTGGCCGTCGGGCTGATGGTCGGGCTGGTGGTCGGGCTCATGGTGGGATCCGGCGTCACCGCGGGCGGCACGCTGGGGATCATGCGCTGTACGGCGGCGCGGAAGTCCGCCGACGAGCGCGGGTTGGAGGGGCACTGCCACACCCCGTGGGGGCAGTAGTCGGACAGCGAGTGATAGACGACGTTGTGCCTGTCGATCCAGTCGAGCATCTGGCGCACGTAGTCGGGCCGGTCGCCGAATCGGAACAGCCCCCACTCGGGGAACGACATGGGCTTGCGGTGAGCCGCGGCGAACTGGGCGTGATGCTGCAGGCCGTACGGCTGCGCGATGTAGTCCTGGAAGCTCTTGAACGGCGGCTGGTCGTAGTGGTCGAGGCCGATGATGTCGACGACGTCGTCGCCCGGGTAGCAGTCGGTCCACGGGATGGCGTCGCGGCCCCGGTTGGCGGTGAAGTCGAAGCGGAAACGCTGGCCGGGCACCGAACGCATGACGGTGACGATCCTGCGCCAGTAGGCCTTCCACGCGGTGGGGTCGGGGGCGCACCTGCTGGAGTAGGTGGTTCCGTTCATCTCCCAGCCCAGCACGATGATGGAGTCGCCGGCCTTGTCGGCGACCAGGCGGCGGGCCAGGTGCTTGAAGGTGAGGTCGAAGGCCCCGCCGGCGCCGGCGTTGAGCAGGACGGATACTGCGGCGTCCGACAGGCGCCCTTCGTTGGGCGCCACCATGGGGACGTTGATGGCGAGAATGCGGCCCGGTTTCTCGGCGCGCCAGCGCGTCCAGGGGCGCAGGATGAAATCCGGGCCGAGGAAGGCCGCCCAGGTCTCCCCCGGGATATAGGTGCGGCCGACCGTGACCTCGCGACCCAGCCAGCGCTCGAATCCCGGCAAGCGTGCCGTTCCGCGGGCGTCGGATCCGGTGAATACACCGAGTGCGGGCTCTGGCGTGAGATTGACGGGTTTCATTGGTTCGGCCTGCGCCCAGGAGTGCACGGCGAGGGCCGTCACCAGAACAGAAGCAGCCGCCGTGGCTCCTTTGCTCCAAGGCTTGTGAGGCTTGTCCATTTTCATGCTAATAACTCACCGTTCGCGCACGTCGCAGTATTGCTGAGTGGCTTATTCCCGCAGACGGTTCGCAAGAACATCAAATCTGTGCCGATGTTTCGCAAGCAATGCATAAGATGTCGGAGTTGGGGCGTTTTGCAAGATTTGTCGCATCGCATCGCGCCTTTGGGAAGCAGAGGTGGATAAATAGCGCCCTCATGAAAAAGGCCAGTCGGGACCCATGATAGGAAAGCTTGGTGAACGATTGCCTGCGTCCACAGACGACCAGAACTCCCGCCGTGGTGGTGCGGATGGATAACAATCCATTTCACCACGGCACCCTGGCCGCCATCCGCTCACTGGGCCGGCTGGGCGTCGACGTTCACGCTGTCATAGCAGAACCCTACGGCCCGGCCGCCCGGTCGAATTATCTCTCCTCGTGTCATAGCTGGCTCGATGCCCCGACGCGCGCGGAAAGCTTCCTTTCCACCCTGCTCGCCCTCGCTGATCGCATCGGGAGCCGGCCCGTCCTGCTCCCCATGGACGACATCACCGCGATCTACATGGCCGAGCACGCCAATGTCCTGACCAGCGGCTTTCGCCTTTCAGAACCGGCTGGGACACTTCCCGAGCAGCTCGCCAACAAAAGAACTCTGGCTGCCATCTGCGACGAGTTCGATATTCCCCATCCGGAAACGCGCGTCGTCGAAACGCCGGCCGACTGGCTGCACGTCGAACGCACCTATGACTTTCCCGTGGTGGCCAAGTGGGCCCAGCCGTGGAAGGTCGCCTTCGGCAACGGACTGCGCAGCACCTCCGTCATCGACTCACCGGCCGAGCTCCAGGCGCTGAAGGCCGTGGCCGCGCGCCAGGACAGCGAGCTCCTCCTCCAGGAGTACATCGCGCCCGCCCCCGGAACGGACTGGTTCCTCCACGGCTACTTCGGCGGTGACCCCTCGCGCGACTTCGTGGGCACCGGCAGGAAGGAGAGGTCTCACCCTCCGGCCGCCGGAATCACCACCCTCGGCCGGTGGCTGCCCAATCCGAAGATCGCGCGCATGGGCCGGAAACTGGTCGACGCCCTGCATTTCACGGGAATTCTGGATCTGGATTTCCGCTACAACCCGCACGACGGCGAATATTATCTGCTCGACTTCAATCCGCGCGTCGGGGCCCAGTTCCGCCTGTTCGACGACACGAACCAGGTCGACGTCATCCGGGCGGCCTATTTCGATCTCGCCGGACATCCCTGTCACCCGGGCGCCCCCTCTTATGGCCGCACCTATGTGGTCGAGAACTACGACCTGCTGAGAAATCTGGTGCGCGGGCAGAAACCTCGCGGGCCGAAAACTCCCGGCTGGTTCACCTCGGTGCGCCGGGCGGACGAACTGGCCTGGTACGCCTCCGACGACCACGAACCCTTTTTCGGCATGATCAGACAATCTCTCCTGCATGCCCTGAAACAGCGCCGATAAATGAAGGATCAGATGACGATGAACAATGTCGACGTAGCTGTTGTCGGCGCGGGCCCCTATGGTCTTTCTGTCGCAGCGCACGCGCTCGAAGCCGGCCTCGATGTCCGCGTCTACGGCAGGCCGATGAACGCGTGGGACAAGCACATGCCGGTGGGCATGCTCCTGAAGTCGGAACCGTTCGCCTCCCACCTCGCCGACCCCGCCCGCCGCTTCACGCTGGCGGCCTTCTGCGAGAGATACGGGTTTCCCTACGCCTACGCCCAGCCCACGCCCGTCGAACGATTCGTCGACTACGGGCGCTGGTTCGCCGAGCACAACGTGGGCGACCGGATCTCGCCCACCGACGTCACGAGCGTCGAGCGCGAGGGTGACCTCTTCCTCCTGACCCTGGCCTCGGGCGAGCAGGTGCGCTCCCTGTGCGTCGTCCTTGCCGTGGGCTTCCTGCCCTTCGCCCGCACGCCCGACTCGCTGCGTGGCCTGCCGGGGTCCCTGCTGGCCCACAGCAGCCAGGTGAACGACCTCAGCGAATACGCGGGGCACAAGGTGGCGGTGGTCGGAGCCGGGCAGTCGGCCATCGAGACCGCCTGCCTGCTCAAGGAGGCCGGGGCCCTTCCCCACCTCGTCGCCCGCACCGAGCGCCTGCTGTGGAACGCCACCCCCGTTCCCGATCGCGGCCCGCTGTCGCGTTTCCTCGCCCCCCAGTCGGGCCTCGGCACCGGCTGGCGATCGTGGATGTGGTCGGAGCGGCCCGAACTGGTGCGCCACCTTCCTGAGAAGACCCGCCACCACATCGTCCGCACCACCCTCGGACCCGCGGGCTCGTGGTGGCTGCGAGACCGCTTCGCCGGCGTCGAAACCATCCTCGGCGCCCAGATCATGCAGGCCGAGGCGCAGGACGGGGTGAGCCTGTCCTTGCAGCGGTCATCGGGCGGGGCCTCGCGGCTCCAGGTCGACCACGTCATCGCCGCCACCGGTTACGCCGTCGACATGCGCCGGATGGCGCTGTTGTCACCCTCGCTCCGTGACGCCGTGGATCACCGGCAGCAGCTGCCCGTGCTGGGCAAGCAATTCGAGACGTCCATCCCCGGGCTCTTCATGGTGGGGCTCGCGGCGGCCGCCACCTTCGGTCCCGTCATGCGGTTCGTTCACGGCTCCCGGTTCGCGGCGGCCACGGTCGCTCCCGCTCTTCTCGAGCGCGTGACCGGGGCGCGATTCCAGCGCGTCGTGCCCCTCCAGCGGGCCGTGCGGAACGGCAGCAGCGTTCGCTGAGGGAAGTGCCCGGGCGGGCCGGCGTCTCGTAACGACGGCCCGCCGCTTCGTGCGGCGCTCAGCGCACCTCGGCGATGAGCTCCACCTCGACCGGCGCGTCAAGCGGCAGCGAGGCGACGCCGACCGCGCTGCGCGCGTGCTTGCCCGACTCCCCGAAGACCTCCGCGAGCAGCTCGCTGGCGCCGTTGCCGACCGCGGGCTGCTGGGTGAAGTCCGGCGTGCTGGCGACGAAGACGACCACCTTGACGATCCGCGCGACCTGCGACAGCTCGCCCACGTTGGACTTGAGCGCGGCGATCGCGTTGAGCGCGCAGATGCGGGCCAGCTCGGCGCCCTCCTCCAGGCTGATCTCGGCGCCGACCTTGCCGGTCGCCTTGATCTTGCCCTCGACCATCGGGACCTGGCCCGAGGTGTAGACCAGGTTGCCGGTGCGCACGGCGGGCACGTAGGCCGCCAGCGGCGGCACGACCTCGGGCAGGGTCAGACCGAGATCGGCGACGCGCTCCTCGGGGGTGCTCACGCCTTCTCCCGCTTGAAGTAGGCCACGAGGTTGTCGCCGCTGGGGCCGGGCACGAGCTGGACGAGCTCCCAGCCGTCCGCGCCGAAGTTGTCGAGGATCATCTTCTCCCGGTGCAGCAGGACCGGGGCGACGGAGTACTCCCATTTCTTCATGTCGCTCAGCGTAGTGTGAGACAGGTCAAAGGCTCCTCTGAGGTTTCAGCAAGTGACCGTTCGGTAGCCTTCCAATCGTGGACCGCGATACGGATTGGGATGGCGTCCGACTGCACGTCGTCACTGGGAAGGGCGGCACCGGCAAGACGACCGTCGCCGCCGCGCTGGCCCTCGCCCTGGCCTCCGGCGGCCGCAAGGTGCTGCTCGTGGAGGTCGAGGGCAGGCAGGGCATCGCCCAGATCTTCGACCTGCCGCCGCTGCCGTACGAGGAACGCAGGATCGCGGTGGCTCCGGGCGGCGGCGACGTCTACGCGCTGGCGATCGACCCAGAAGAAGCCATGCTCGAATACATGGAGATGTTCTACGGCATGCGCCGCGCCGGTCGCGCGCTGACCCGGATGGGCATCGTGGACTTCGCGACGACGGTGGCCCCGGGCTTCCGCGACGTGCTGGTCACCGGCAAGACGACCGAGGCGGTCAGGCGCAAGGACCGGCACGGACGCCGTGTCTACGACGCCGTCGTGCTCGACGCGCCGCCCACCGGCCGCATCACGCGCTTCCTGAACGTCACCAAGGAGGTCGCGGGCCTGGCCAAGGTGGGGCCGATCAAGAATCACTCGGATCTGGTTTCGGGCGTGGTGAAAAGCCCCGAAACGGCCGTGCACTTCGTCACATTGCTCGAAGAGATGCCGGTGCAGGAGACGCTCGACGGCATTGCCGAATTGCGCGAGGCAGGACTGCCCGCCGGTGGCGTATTCGTCAACATGGTGCGTGAATCACAGCTTCCGCAGGCCGTTCTTGACACGGCTGTCAAGGGCCGATTCGACGTCGGCGAGCTCGCGCTGGGCCTCAAGGCGGCCGGGCTGGCCGACGGGCCGGCCGACGCCTCCAAGGCCGCGCAGGCACTCCTGGAGGAGATCGTCGAGCACGCCAGGCGCACCGAGCTGGAGCTCAAGGAGCGGGAGGCGCTCGTCGAGACGGGCACCCCGCGCTACGAGCTGAACCTGCTGGCCGACGGGGTGGACCTGGCCGGGCTGTACGAGCTGGCCGAGAGCATGCGCAACCAGGGGGCGGCGTGATTCGCAAGGCACCGGTTCTCGACGTCGACGCCATCCTCGACGACCGGGCGACCAGGATCATCGTGTGCTGCGGCTCGGGCGGCGTGGGCAAGACCACGACCGCCGCCGCCCTGGGGCTGCGCGCGGCCGAGCGCGGGCGGTGCGCCGTCGTGCTCACCGTCGACCCCGCCCGGCGCCTGGCCCAGTCGATGGGGCTCACCGAGCTCGACAACACCCCGCGCAGCGTCGCCTCGTACGACAACGGCGGGCAGCTGTTCGCGATGATGCTCGACATGAAGCGGACCTTCGACGAGATCATCGAGGCGCACGCCGATCCCGAGCGCGCCAGGCAGATCCTGACGAACCCCTTCTACCAGTCGTTGTCGTCGTCGTTCTCCGGCACGCAGGAGTACATGGCGATGGAGAAGCTCGGCCAGCTGCGCAGGTCGGGCGAGTGGGATCTGATCATCGTCGACACGCCTCCGTCGAGGTCGGCGCTGGACTTCCTGGACGCGCCCGAGCGGCTGGGGCGTTTCCTGGACGGGCGATTTATCCGCCTATTGACGGCACCTGCCAAGGCGGGAGGCCGCAGCGCCTTCAAGCTGCTCAACGCCGGCTTCGGCCTCGTCGCCGGGGCGATGACCAAGCTGCTCGGCGCCCAGGTCCTCAAGGACCTGCAGACCTTCGTCTCCGCCCTCGACGCCGTCTTCGGCGGCTTCCGCCAGCGCGCCGAGATGACCTACAAGCTGCTCCAGGCACAGGGAACAGCCTTCATCGTGGTCGCCGCGCCCGAGCGCGACGCCATGCGCGAGGCCGCCTACTTCGTCGAGCGCCTGGCCGAGGAGCGCATGCCGCTGGCCGGACTGGTGGTCAACCGCGTGCACACCTCGCCCGTCTCGGGCCTGTCGGCCGCCCGCAGCACGGCCGCCGCCGAAGACCTGGAAGCCCGCGGCGAGCACGAACTGACCGCGGCGGTGCTGCGCCTCCACGCCGGACGCATGCAGCTCGCCGCGCGCGAAGGGCGCGAGCAGGACCACTTCGTCTCCGCCCACCCCACTGTGCCGGTGGCCCAGGTGCCCGCCATGTCGCAGGACGTGCACGACCTCGACGGGCTCAGGGCGATCGGCGACCTGATGGCCAGAGCGTCCTGAGGCCCTCCGGGCACACCTGTACGGCAGGCGGATCGATGATCCGCCTGCCGTAACAGCGTGCGCAGAGGGTTACCCTGCGATCAGCTCGTTGGTCCGCTCGTACTCTTCCTTGGCGGCCTCGAGGAGCTCCCGCCAGGAGTCCACGTCAGGCCGACGCCGCAGCAGAGCTCGGCGTTCCCGTTCCGTCATACCGCCCCACACCCCGAACTCGATGCGGTTGTCCAGCGCATCGGCGAGGCATTCGGTACGGACCGGGCATCCTCGGCAGATTAGTTTCGCCCTGTTCTGGGCAGCTCCCTGGACGAACAGAGCGTCCGGGTCCGCACCCCGACAGGCGGCTCGGGAGGTCCAATCCGTGATCCACATGTTCGACCCCACTCCCCTTAGGTGGTCAGTCGTCAGTTGGGGCCGACGGGCGCGGGCGCCGAGCCTCCGTATTCAGTTGCCGCAGAGGAGAACGTACGCAACGGAGCGTTCTGGCCGACAGACCCCAGCGGACCAATTTTTCGACGGAGTGTTGACCGGGAATGACTAGTCACCCCCACCAGTCAAGGCGAAATGGGGTTCAGTTACCGATAAGGACACCCTTTCGACGTAACCTAGGGAACGTGCAAGCTCAGGGCAAAGATCGTGCGAACCCCGTCGTCAGCGTGACGCGGCTGCTTCTGGCAGCCGGCACGGCAGGTGTGCTGGCCGCGGCCATAGCCCTACCGCTCGTCGGCGGTGCGGGTCTCACGGTCAAGTCCAGCACCGAGGCGCTCAACCTCGAACCCGAGAACCTCGCCGAGCCGCCACTGAAGATGCTGACGATCCTCAAGGACGTCAACGGCAAGCAGATCGGGCAGTTCTACAAGGAGTACCGAATCCCGGTCGGGCTGGACAAAGTCTCCAAGGAGATGAAGGACGCGATCATCGCGATCGAGGACTACCGCTTCTACGAGCACGGCCCGATCGACATCGAGGGCACCGCCCGAGCGCTCCTCAAGAACGTCACCGGCGGCGGCGTGGTCCAGGGCGGATCCTCGATCACGCAGCAGTACGTGAAGCAGGTGCTCGTCAACTCGGCCGCCACCAAGGCCGAGGCCGAGGCGGCCATCGCGCCCACCCTGTCACGCAAGCTCAACGAGCTGCGCTACGCCATGGCGATCGAGGAGAAGTACACCAAGGACCAGATCCTGGAGAAGTACCTCAACATCTCCTACTTCGGCGCCGGCGCCCACGGCATCGAGGCGGCCGCCTACCGCTTCTTCGGCGTCAAGGCCGCCAAGCTCAGCCTCGTCCAGGCCGCGACCCTGGCGGCCGCCGTACAGAAGCCCGTCTCCACCGACCCGACGCTCGGCAACGACGCCAAGGGCCGCCTGCTCGACCGGCGCAACCTGGTGCTCGACACCATGGTCGTCCGCGGCAAGATCACCCAGCCCCAGGCCGACGAGGCCAAGAAGGCTCCCCTGGGCTACAAGAACACCCGCATCCCCGGCGGATGCGAGGAGAGCAAGTACCCGTACTTCTGCTTCTACGTCAAGAACGAGATCCTCGACAACGACGACTTCGGCAAGACGGAGAAGGAGCGCCTCGACTTCCTCAACGCCGGTGGCATCACCATCCAGAGCACGCTCGACCCCAAGATGCAGAAGGCGTCCGAGAAGGCGATCAGGAACTACGTCTCCAAGAAGGACAAGCCGGTCGCGTCGCAGGCCATGATCGTGCCCGGCACCGGCGAGATCCGCTCCATGGCGGCATCGCGCGAATACGGGCTCAACGCCAAGAAGAACCAGATCGCCTTCAACGTCGTCGCCGACAAGGCGCACGGCGGCGGGCGCGGCTTCCAGCAGGGCTCCACGGCGAAGGTGTACACCCTGGCCGCCGCCCTCGACGCCGGCATGAAGCTCAACGACGGCAACAACACCGGCCGCGTCTACTCCGTCGCGCCCTACCCCAACCGGGCGTTCGAGACCTGCGGCGGCAAGGCCACCGGCGGCGACGCGCCGCACCCCGTCGCCAACTCCAGCGAGGGCGGCGGCGGCTTCAAGACCCTCCAGACCGGCACCTGGGGCTCGGTCAACACCTTCTTCATGAAGCTCGAGGAGCAGGTCGGCCTCTGCCAGACCGTCAAGATGGCCAAGGACCTCGGCATCAAGCGCGCCGACGGCGGCAAGCTCGAAGAGGTCCCCACGTTCACGCTCGGCGTCAACGAGATGGACCCGGTCACCGTGGCCAACTCCTACGCCGTCTTCGCCGCCCGCGGCGTCTACTGCCGCCCCAAGGCCATCTCGTCGGTCACCGACCGCGACGGCAAGGTGATGAAGTACGGCAACAAGTGCAAGGAGGTCCTGGACGAGGAGGTCGCCGACGCGGTCAACTCGATCCTGTCCGGGGTCTTCACCAAGGGCACCATGTCGGGCGTGGGCGGCATCAACCGCGACGCGGCCGGCAAGACGGGCACCACCGACGGGTACACGGCCGCCTGGTTCGCCGGCTACACGCCCGACCTGGCCTCCGCCGTCTCCATCGGCGACCCCCGCGGCGCCTTCAAGCACGACCTCACCGGGGTGACGATCGGCGGGACGTACTACCCGTACGTGTACGGCGCTTCGATCTCCGGGCCCATCTGGAAGCAGTCGATGATGGAGGCGCTGGAGAACGTCGACAAGTCGTCGTTCTTCCCGGTGAACTCGGAGCGATTCGGCGGATGCTCGGACTACTGCGCGCCGAAGAAGCCGAAGAAGGACAGGGACGACGACGATCGGGGCAACGGGCACGGGAACCCGTTCGACGACATCTTCGGCAACCCTGGCGAGCAGGAGGAGTCACCGGAGGAGGGCGACTTCTAGGACGGCTTGGCCGGCCGGCTATGCCTCGTCGTGGCCGGTCGCGTCGGGTGGCCGGTCGTGGCTGACTCCAGCTGGCCATGGCTGGTTTGCCTCGCTGCGCCTCGCTGTGTCTCACTTTCGTCGCAGAGGCCTCCGCGCGTGTCGCGCGGAGGCCTCTTGCGTGCAAGGCGCCCGACTCGTCCACCCGAGCGGATCCGTCGCACGGCCCAGCAGACGCCAGGCGACGCCGTACGGCCTCCCTGCCGGGGAAGTGCCAGGTACGGCCCAGCCCGGCCGCGAACGGCGTCGTAGGGCCCTCTCCAGCGCAAGGCGTCCCCGTACGACCCAGCAGCCCGCGAAGGGGGGTGCGCCTACCCGGCAGCCAACCTGGCCTTCACCGCCTGGGCGACGCGCCCGCCCTCGGCCCGGCCCGCGACCTTCGGGTTGACGACCTTCATCACCTGCCCCATGGCCTGAGGTCCCGAAGCCCCGGTCTCCGCGATGGCCTCGTCGACCAGCCTGCCCAGCTCCTCGTCCGAGAGCTGCGCCGGCAGGTACTCCTCCAGCACCGCCTGCTCGTCCAGCTCGGCCTGGGCCTGCTCGGTCCGCCCGGCGTTCCCGAAGGCCTCCGCCGCTTCCCGCCGCTTCTTCGCCTCGCGGGTCAGAACCTTGATGATCTCGTCGTCCGACAGCTCCCTGGCCTGCTTGCCTGCGACCTCCTCCACGTTGATCGCCGCCAGTGCCATGCGGACGGTCCGCAGGCGAACCTCGTCGCGACTCTTCATCGAGGCCGACAGGTCGGCCTTCAGCTTGTCCTTCAATGCGCTCATGCGCTCCATCTTGCCGTCTCCACTTCGGGCATGATGAAGAGGTGAGGAAAGCAGCCGCGGTACCCCTGTCCCTGCTCGGTCTCGGCGTGGCCACCGTCGCCTACGCATCGGTCGTCGAGCGCAACTCCTTCCGCCTGCGCCGCTTCGACGTCCCCGTGCTGGCCCGGGGTCAACGCCCGGTGCGCATCCTGCACCTCACCGACCTTCACCTCACGCCCCGCCGTACGATGTTGATCAACTGGGTCCGGTCCCTGGGGGCGCTCGAGCCCGACCTGGTGGTCAACACCGGCGACTCGATCGCCCACGAAGACGCCGTCCCCGCCCTGCTCCACGCCCTGGAGCCCCTGCTGGGCCGTCCGGGCCTGTTCGTCTACGGCAGCAACGACCTCTACGCCCCCAAGCCGAAGAACCCCCTCCGCTACCTGTGGCGCACCTCCAGGGGCGACAACCGCCAGCACGTCCCGTCGCTCCCCTGGCGCGAGCTCGGCGCCGGCATGGCGGCCGAGGGCTGGCTCGACATGAACAACACCACGGCCCGCCTGAAGGTCGGCGACCTCGACGTGGCGGTGGCGGGCATCCACGACTCCCACATCGACCTCGACCGCTACGACCGGGTGGCCGGCCCCGCCCCTGCCGATGCGGACCTGCGCCTGGGCGTCATGCACTCTCCCGAGCCCCGCAACATGGACCGCTTCGCGGCCGACGGCTACCAGCTCCTGCTCGCCGGCCACACGCACGGCGGCCAGCTGTGCATCCCGTTCTACGGCGCGCTGGTCACCAACTGCGGCATCGACCGGGCGAGGGTCAAGGGCCTCAGCAGGCACTCATCGGCATGGCTGCACGTCTCGGCCGGCCTGGGGACCTCGCCTTACGCTCCGGCTCGGTTCGCTTGTTTCCCCGAGGCTTCGTTGTTGACCTTGGTGCCTCGCCGCTGACGTGTCACAAGCACCTACGAAGTCCGCTAGACTTTCCCAAGCACGCCGAGATCGGTGTGCACCGGGGTGTAGCGCAGTTTGGCAGCGCGCTTCGTTCGGGACGAAGAGGCCGGAGGTTCAAATCCTCTCACCCCGACTGGGATTTTCCCAGTTCAAGGGCACTTTCGAGAAATCGAAGGTGCCCTTTCTGCTTGCTACCGGCTGATACAGGGCTGCATCTCGACTGAGCAGCCCGGCAGATCACCGTAAAGTGGCCGATCATGGCAGAACTCGCACTCTTCGACCTCGACAACACCCTCGTCGACCGCCTGGACGCCTTCCGCCGATGGGTCTCAGAGTTCACCCAAGCGCATGACCTGCCCCCCGAAGACGCCGCCTGGATGATCGACCTGGACTCCGACGGCTCCACCCCCATGGACGAGTTCTTCACCGCAGTACGAGACAGGTTCCACCTGCCCGACCCCCCGGAGGCCCTCTGGCAGGCCTACCGTGCACGGCTGCCAGAACTGGTCACCTGCCCCCCGCAGGTCCTGGCCGGCCTCCAGCAGTTGCGCGAGGCCGGTTGGCGGCTGGGAATCGTGACCAACGGCATGCCCGACAACCAGCTTGGCAAGATCCGGCACGCGGGCCTGGCGGACCTGGTGGACGGCTGGGCGATCTCCGGCGAGGAGCGCGTCCGCAAGCCCGACGCCCGCCTGTTCCGCATCGCCGCCGAACGGTGCGGCGCGAGCCTGGCCGACGGCGGCTGGATGGTCGGCGATGATCCGGTCATGGACATGGTCGGCGGTCATTTCGCGGGCCTGACGACGGTCTGGATCGACCGGGGCGTGCGCCCGTGGCCGGTGGACGGCCTGCGGCCCGGCCATGTCGTGGCCGATGCGGTCGCAGCGATCAAGGTGCTGCTGGGCGAGTAGGCGTCACGCGTAGGCTGTCCGCGCGGGCCTCCCGGATCTTGATCGGCCGAGCTCATGGGCCCGCCAGCCACCCGAAGGAGATCATGGTGCCCCCCACCAACCCCCAGGTCGTCGACCACCCCTTCCTGAAGCACATGTATCTCGGCGACTTCTACCCCCACCACGTCGTCGACAAGGGCCGGGCCATCCTGCTGCGCCTCTGCGAGCGCATCGAGGCCGAGCCTCCCGCAGACCTGGACGCCCTCTACGTGCTCACCCATGCCGCCACCGACGAGTTCAACGACCTCGAGGCGGAGTTCGCCGAGGCCGGCAGCGAGATCGAGACCGTCGCCCGCGAGGTGATCGCCGAAGACTTCTGGTTCATCGCCACCTCGTACGGCTTCGCGGACGCGGATGTCGAGGAGCTGATCAGTACCCGGGAGTGGTGACCCCGCGACCGCCTGATCGGCTACGGTGCCGGCCATGAGCGATCTTGCGCCCGGCCTCTACGAGCAACTCGTCACCGAGGGTCTGGCCCGCAAGCTCCACGCCCACGACGGTGCCGCCCAACGGCGCCCGCTCGACCAGGTCGAGGCCGCCGACGTCCTGACCGCTCATGTGGCCGCCCTCACCCGGCGGGCGCTGCGCTCGTTCAAGGGGACCGACGCCGAGCGCCTGGCGCGCCAGATCGAGCTCGCCAACCGCCTGGCCGCGCTCCTCGGCGACGCGGCGCACGACGACCTCGTGGCGAGCTCCCGCGAGTTGCTGCTGGCCGTCACGCGCGATCACGCCCCCACCGGCGAGCCGATCTTCCCGCCGCGTCCCGAGACTCCGCTGGCGGCCAGCGCCCTGCTGGTCAACGGCCACGGTCAGCCGAGCGTCGGTCACGAGCTGAAGCGCGAGCTCGCCTCCGCCGACCGGGTCGACCTGCTGTGCGCCTTCGTGCGCTGGTACGGCGTGCTGATCGTCGACGAGGCGCTGGCCGAGTTCGTACGGCGCGGCGGCACGCTCCGGGTGATCACCACCACCTACCGGGGTGCGACGGAACGCCGGGCTCTCGACCGGCTGCGGGAGCTCGGCGCCGACATCAAGATCTCCTACGAGACGAAGACGACCCGGTTGCACGCCAAGGCCTGGCTGTTCCGCCGCGACACCGGGTTCTCCACCGCGTACGTCGGCTCCTCCAACCTGTCCAAGTCCGCCCTGATCGACGGGCTGGAGTGGAACGTCCGCATGTCGGCGGTCGAGCAGCCCCACCTGCTCGACACCTTCGCCGCGACCTTCGAGGAGTACTGGGCCGACCCCGCCTTCGAGGACTACGACCCCGCCACCGACCGTGACCGGCTCGACGAGGCGCTCGCGATCGAGAACTCAGGACGCGACGAACGGCTCCCGCTGACGATCACCTCGCTCGATGTGCGCCCGTACGGGTACCAGAGCGAGGTCCTCGCCGAGCTGGCGGCCGAACGCCAGATCCACGGCCGCCGCCGCAATCTGGTGGTGATGGCGACCGGCACCGGGAAGACCGTGGTGTCGGCGCTCGACTATCGCGCGCTGCGCGAAGCGGGCGAGGCCGACTCGCTGCTGTTCGTCGCGCACCGGGAGGAGATCCTGGTCCAGAGCCAGCAGACCTTCCGCCAGGTGCTGCGCGACGGCTCCTTCGGCGAGCTCTACGTGGGCGGCAGGCGCCCGGAGCGGTGGCGGCACGTGTTCGCCTCCGTCCAGTCGCTCCAGCGCCTCGATCTCGACCTGCTCGACCCCGCCGCCTTCGACATGGTGATCGTGGACGAGTTCCACCATGCCGAGGCGTCGACGTACACCCGCCTGCTCCGCCACCTGCGGCCGCGGATCCTCCTCGGCCTGACCGCGACCCCGGAACGCACCGACGGCCAGGACGTCAAGCACTGGTTCGGGGGGCGCATCGCCGTCGAGTTGCGCCTGTGGGAGGCCATCGAACGCCAGTTGCTGGCGCCGTTCCAGTATTTCGGCGTGCACGACGGCGTCGACCTGTCGGCGGTGCCGTGGAAGCGCGGCCAGGGCTACGACCTGGCGCATCTCAGCAACGTCTTCACGGGCAACGACGCCCGGGTGCGCCTCGTCCTC
Organism: Nonomuraea sp. NPDC050663; assembly: GCF_044456985.1. Classification (NCBI taxonomy): domain Bacteria; kingdom Bacillati; phylum Actinomycetota; class Actinomycetes; order Streptosporangiales; family Streptosporangiaceae; genus Nonomuraea; species Nonomuraea sp. NPDC050663. Next base: position 99,185 of record NZ_JBITGL010000008.1, on the reverse strand, counting down.
GAGACCCTCAGAAGGAAGGTCGGCGACGTCGCGAGCATGCGCGCTCTGGGCTTCTGCGTCAGCGTCGACCACGCCGAATACATGGCCAGGCGCTTCAACGAGGCGGGCGTCCCCGCCGTGGCGATCACCTCGCGCAACGGCGACCGCGTCGCCGCGCTCCGGCAGCTGACCTCCCGCGAGGTCAACATCGTCTTCACCGTCGACCTGTTCAACGAGGGCGTCGACATCCCCAGCGTCGACACGGTGCTGTTCCTGCGCCCCACCGACAGCGCGACCGTCTTCCTCCAGCAGCTCGGCCGAGGCCTGCGCCTCGACAACGGCAAGGCGTGCCTGACCGTGCTCGACTTCATCGGCAACCAGCACCGCCGCTTCCGCTTCGACCGCCGCTACCGCGCCCTCACCGGCGCCAGCCGTACAGGAGTCGCCAGGGAGGTCGGCAACGGCTTTCCCATCCTGCCGCCCGGCTGCCACATCGACCTGGACCGCGAGGTCTCCCGGCTGGTCCTGAGCAACATCCGCCAGTCGCTCAACCTCCGGTGGCCGGACCTGACCGCTGAACTCACCTCCCTGCCTGAGCACACCACCCTGGCCGGATTCCTGGAAGAGACCGGGCTCGACCTCGAAGACCTCTACCGCCGCCGCCCGGGCTGGGCGGCCCTGCGCCGTACGGCAGGCAGAGGCATGGCGGCCGGCCCCCAGGACGAGAAGATCGGCAAGGCGCTCAGCCGCATGCTCCACATCGACGACGCCGACAGGCTGGCCACGCTGCGCCACCTCAGCGGCGGAACGTCCGTGCGCGACCGGCGCCTCCTCGCGATGCTCGACGCTGCGCTCTGGGGCGGCGTCCATCCCGTATCCACCGCCGAGGACCGCCTCGCCTCGCTGCTGGCGCACACGGACCGCGTGAGCGAGATGGCCGAGCTGTCCGACCTGCTCGGCGAACGCCGCCACCGCGTCACCCACCCTCTGCCGAGCGACGTCCCCTTGCACGTCCATGCCACTTACAGCAAGAACGAAGCCCTGGCCGCATTCGGAGTGGACAAACCCGCCCACATGCGGGAAGGCGTGAAGTACGTCGCCGAGGCCCGAGCCGACCTGTTCTTCGTCACCATCGACAAGTCGGAGAACCTGTACTCCCCCACCACGATGTACCACGACCGCGCCATCACCCCCACGCGCTTCCAGTGGGAGTCGCAGTCGACGCTCAGCCGCAGTAACCCCACCGCCCGGCGCTACATGTCGGGCGAATCCACGGTTCACCTGTTCATCAGGGAGAACAAGCGAGACGACGGCCTCGGCGCACCGCCGTACCTCTACGCGGGTCCCATGACCTTCGTGGACTGCGACGGCGACCGGCCGGTGCGCTTCCAGTGGAGGCTGGAGCACCCGCTGCCCCTCGACATCTTCCACTTCGCCAAGGTCACCGCCGGCTGATTTCGCGATCGAGAGGACGGTCGCGCTCTGTCAGCCTATTGTGGCGCTTAGTGCGTCGAAAGGGGCCGGCATGAAGGCGAACGAGACGACGCTGCGCAAGCTCATCCAGGGTGACCAGCAACTTCTCGTCCCGCTGTACCAGCGCCACTACACCTGGGAACGCCGACAGCTGGGCCAGCTCTGGAGCGACATCATCAACCAGGTCGACATAGTCGCCCAAGGCAAGGAAAACGCCCCCAGCCACTTCCTTGGATCCGTGGTCCTGGCCCCTGGACCAGAGCTGGCTCCCAGCCGCTCGCAATGGATCGTGGTCGACGGCCAGCAGCGGCTGACCACGCTCATGCTCGCCCTTTGCGCACTCAGGGATCACATGGTCGCCGAGGACCCGGAAGCGCGAGAACGGATCAACGAGCTTCACCTGATCAACAGATGGCAGCGCGGCGAACTGCGCTACCGGTTGCTGCCCACTCAGGCGGATCGCGCCGCGTTCAAGGCTTGTGTCGACGGCTCACCCGAGAAGAATTCCGACAGCCTGGTCGGCAACGCCTACCAGTTCTTCCGCGGAGTGCTCCGAGAGTTCGACGACCCGGCCGACCCTCACGATCTCGCCCGCGTGGAATCGGTCCTGCTCGACCGGCTCAACCTGGTCCAGATCACCGTGGAGAAGGACGACAACGCCTTCCGCATCTTCGAGTCGATCAACAACACCGGTATGCGGCTCAGCCAGGTCGATCTGATTCGCAACTACGTCTTCATGTGCCTGCCGACCAGAGGCCAGCAGGTCTACGACGAGCACTGGATGCCGATGCAGCGGCTGCTCGATGCCAAGGGCATGGAGCAGCTCATGTACCTGATCCTGGTGCTCCAGGAGGGTGAGGGAACTCAGTACAACGCCATCTACACGGGGCACCAGCAGCTCCTGGCGGAACTGTCTGACGACGAAGGCCAGGTCGAGAGGTACGTCAGGGATCTCCATCGGCGCGCACAACACCTCAAGCTGATCCTCGATCCGCCCGGCGACCTGCCGTTCGGCGAGAGCCTGCACTTCCTGAACGAGTGGCAGGCCAACACCACCTATCCGCTGCTCATGCGGCTCCTGGAGTTTCGCGAGGACGACTACATCGGCGATGACAAGGTCGCCGAAACCCTGACGTACGTCGAGAGCTTCATCGTGCGCCGTCTCATCGCCGGAGTGACGACCGGCAACCTCACCCGCATCTTCCAGCGGCTTGCCGTACAGCTCGACCCTGAGAACGACCCGCCGCAGGCTGTCAGGACGGCGCTGTCGCCCGCGAGGCTCTACTGGCCGTCGGACGAACAACTGCGCGACGCCGTGCGCAACCGTCCCTTCTACTGGCAGGGCCGGACAGCCCAGCAGAAGCTGGTGCTCCGGCGCCTGGAGAAATCGCTCGGCGGCAAGGAGCGCGTGGACCTCGCCGACAAGCGCATCACCATCGAGCACGTGCTGCCGCAGAGCCTGACCACGGACTGGCTGGAGCAGCTGGCCGGGGACGAGGGCCAGCATCGGCAGTTCGTTCACACCCTGGGCAATCTCACGCTCACCGGCTACAACTCCGAGCTGGGCAACAGTTCGTTCGCCGCCAAGCGCCGCCAGCTCGGACAGAGCGGCCTGCTGATGAACCAGGAGATCGCCGCCTGCGAGAAGTGGGGCAAGGCCGAGATCCTGGCGCGGGCCGACCGGCTCGCCGATCAGGCGATCACCATTTGGCCCGGGCCCGACGAGTCAGGCCGGGAGCCGGCGCCCTCCCGCGACTGGACGTTGCTGCACAAGGCGCTCGCCGCGCTCCCTCCCGCGACGTGGACGTCCTACTCGGACGTGGCCGAGTTGATCGGTTCCCATCCCGTCCCGGTCGGTGTCCACCTGGCCACGTCGCAGGCGCTCAACGCCCATCGGGTGCTCACCAAGCAGGGCAGGGTTTCCGAGGGTTTCCGCTGGCCCGACCCCGACGACGATCGGGACATCCACGATGTCCTGCGCTCGGAAGGGGTCGCCTTGGACCCTAACGGCAGCGCCTCCCTCGACCAGCATGTCAGCGCCAGAGAGCTCGCCCAGCTGCTCGGCCTGCCGGGCGCCGTCGACCTGACCGAGGGCGAGAGCGGCGGGGAGTACGACGAGGTCGGCGGCGAGCACGCGCAACGGTTCGTACGGCAGCTCAACGAGCACAGCGGCCCCCAAGCGGCTGGTGCCGTCCAGCGGATCCTCGACCATTGGCGGGAGCGAGGAGGCGAGGTGCAGTACGGCAGGTCGGCGGGCGCCTCATGCGCACCCTTCGTCAAGGTGCACGGCAAGCCGCTTCATCCCGTGCGCTTCTACTCCTCGACCGTCGAGTTCCCTTTCGGGCTGCTGAAGGGCAGGCCTCCCTTCGACGATCTCGCCTTGCGTGAAGAGCTGCGTGAGCTGCTGAACAGCGCGCCGGGTGTGGACATCCCCGTCGCCAAGCTGGAGCTTTATCCTTCGATCAAGAACACGCAGCTGATCAATGTCGCGGTCTTCGACGTGATCGTCGCTGTCCTCGACTGGTTCGCCGCTCGCGTTCCTGACTGACCGCTCCCGAGTCGAGGGTGTAAGCGCTTCCACCCCGGGCAGCCAGAAGCGCCGTGACCATCTATGAGGTCGCCAAGCGGGCCGGCGTGTCCATCGCGACCGTCTCCAGGACCCTGCGCGGAACCGGCCCCGTGGCCGCGAAGACGCGTGAAAAGGTCCTGAAAGCCGTCGAGGAGCTCAACTTCACCCCCAGTCGCCTGGGCGTGAGCCTGGCCGAGGGCAGGCATGCGGCGAACGGCATCGTCTTTCCCACCCTGGGCGGCCCGTACTACGCCGAGGTGCTGCTCGGTTATGAGGAGGTCGCCTCGGAGCTGGGCAGGTCGGTGCTGATCCTTTCGGCCAAGGGCGGGACCCACGTGCGCGAGGCCGTGAAGGAGCTGGCCGGGCGGGTCGACGGGCTGGTGGTGTTCGGCAGGACGGTGCCCGGCGATCTGGTGGCCGAGCTGGCGGGCATGCCGCTGGTGTTCATCTCGTGCGGCCCGATGGCGGGCGCCGACACGTTGCGCTGCGAGAACCTCGAGTCCGCCCGCCTGCTGGCCGGGCATCTGCGCGGTCACGGTTACCGCCGGTTCGCCTTCCTGGGTGCGCCGCACACGCCAGGTGACGACATCTCCGAGCGGTGGGAGGGCGTCGAGGGTGTGCTGGGCGGGGCCGTCAGGCCGGTGCCGACGGCGGAGTACACCGTGGAGGGCGGCTACGAGGCGGCCAGGAAGCTGCTCGGGAAGAAGGCCAGGCCGCGGGCGCTGATCTGCTCGGGCGACGAGGTGGCGCTGGGCGCGCTGCTGGCCGCCGAGGAGTACGGCATGGCCGTACCGCAGGACCTGGCCGTCACCGGCTGGGACGACATCATGGCCGCCCGCCACGCGCGGCCGGCGCTGACCACGGTCCGCCAGCCCATGCGCGAGCTGGGCGCCCAGGCCGCCCGGGTGCTGGACGAGCTGATCACCTGTCCGCGCCCAGAACGTCACCGCACCTTAGCCACTCAGCTCGTCATCCGGGCGAGCTGCGGCACTCACCCCCAGGAGGACCCGCAATGAAGACTCGTACCATGGCCGGGCTGCTGGCGCTGGCCCTGGCCGCCACGGCGTGCGGCCGCAGCACGGACAAGGCTCCCGAGCAGGCCGCCGACGTCAAGACCGACAAGGTCACCGGTGAGATCACGGTCTGGGCGATCGGCGAGGAGGGCAAGGCGCTGGGCGCCTTCACCAAGGAGTTCGAGGCGGCCAACCAGGGGGTCAAGGTCAACGTCACCGCCATCGGCTGGGACGTGGCCCACGACAAGATCACCTCGGCGATCGCGGGCAACGCCACCCCTGACGTGAGCATGATCGGCTCGACGTGGGCGGGCGAGCTGGCCAAGACCGGCGCCCTGGACCCGACGCCCGGCAACCTCTTCGACAAGAACGCGTTCTTCCCCGGAGCGTGGCAGACGGTCGACGTCAACGGCACCGCGTACGGCGTGCCGTGGTACGTCGAGACCCGCGTCCTGTACTACCGCAAGGACCAGGCCGAGAAGGCCGGGGTGAAGCCGCCGCAGACCTGGGAGGAGTTCCGCACGTTCGTCCAGGCGCTGAAGGACAAGGGCGGGGCGAGCAAGGGCTTCAACCAGTCGTACACGCAGGGCGCGGCGTGGCAGGAGGTGCTGCCGCTGATCTGGCAGTCGGGCGGCGAGGTCGTCAAGGACGGCAAGTACACCTTCGACACCCCGGAGGCGGTGGCCGCGCTCAAGCAGTACCAGTCGCTGTTCACCGACAAGCTCGCCCCGACCGACACCCCCGACGGCGCCTTCCCGCAGACCTTCATCAAGGGTGAGGTGGGCGGCTTCTTCTCGGGTCCGTGGATGATCGGCGTGCTCAACAACGACGGCGGCGCCGACTTCAAGGACAAGTTCGACGTCGCGCCCTACCCGGCCGGGCCGCAGGGCCGTACGAGCTTCGTCGGCGGATCCGACTGGGTGGTCTTCAAGCAGGCCAAGAACCGTGACGCGTCGTGGAAGTTCGTCCAGTGGCTGACCGACCCCAAGGTCCAGGCCAAGTGGTACACGACCGTCAAGGCGCTGCCCGCCGTGCAGGCCGGGTGGGACCAGCCGGAGCTGCAGGGCGACGAGCAGCTGAAGGTCTTCGGCGAGCAGCTCAAGGACGCCAAGACCCCGCCGCCCTTCCCGACCTGGGAGCAGCTGGCCAAGGTCCTGGAGGCCGAGCTGGAGAAGCTGGCCAAGGGCAAGTCGACGCCCGAGCAGACCGCCAAGGCCATCCAGGAGCAGGCCGACACGATCGGCACCGGGCTGTGAGACGCACCCTGGGGTGGGTGTTCGTCCTGCCCTTCGTCGTGATGTTCGCGGTGTTCTATCTCGGCCCGCTGCTGGTCGGCATCGGGATGAGCTTCACCGACATGCGCAGCACCGACGTCGCCGACCCGCTGGCGGTCAACGTGGTCGGCGTCGACAACTATCTGCGGCTGATGAACGACGCCACCATGCGCAAGGCGGCGATCAACACGGTCGTGTTCGTGCTGACCTGCCTGCCGCTGACGATCGGGCTGGCGCTGGGCGCGGCGGTGCTGCTCAACTCCGGCATCGCCCGCCTGCCCGCCGCCTTCTTCCGGCTCGGCTACTACCTGCCCAACATCACCAGCATCATCGGCATCGCGGTGGCCTGGAAGTTCCTGCTGGAGCCGGAGGCGGGCCTGGTCAACCGGCTGCTGGAGCTGGTCGGCCTGCAGGGCGCCAACTGGCTGCAGGACGAGAGTACGGCCCTGCCGTCGATCATCGTCATGACCGCCTGGCGCAGCTTCGGCTTCGACATGGTGGTCCTGCTGGCCGGGCTGCAGGCCATCCCGAGGGAGCTGTACGAAGCCGCCTCGGTCGACGGGGCCGGGCGCTGGCAGCGTTTCCGCAACGTCACCCTTCCCGGGCTCAAGCCGGTGCTGCTGTTCTGCACCGTCTACAGCTCGATCGGCTTCATGCAGTTCATGGAGGAGGTGCTGGTCATGACCAGGGGCGGGCCGCTCAACTCCACGATCTCGGCGTCGCTGGCGATCTTCAACCAGTTCGGCGCGGGCAACTACGGCTACGCGGGCGCCGCCTCGACCGTGTTGTTCACGGTGATCGTCGCGCTTGCCGTACTGCAGCTCAGGTTGGGGAGGCAGCGATGACCCGCCGCCAGAAGGCGATCACCTACCTCGGGCTGAGCCTGGGGCTGCTGCTGGTGATCGGGCCGTTCGTGTGGACGGCTCTCAGCTCGCTCAAGCCGGAGTCGGAGATCCGGCGCGATCCACCCACGTTCTGGCCGGAGACGTTCACGCTCGACAACTTCGTGGAGCTGTTCGAGCGGGTCAACATCGGCCAGTCGTTCGTCAACAGCCTGATCGTCGCGCTCGTCCTGGTCGCCAGCAACGTGCTGCTGTGCTCGATGGTCGGCTACGCCTTCGCCAAGCTGCCCTTCCGCGGCAGGAACCTGGCCTTCAGCCTCGTGATGATCCAGATGGCCATCCCGGCGATCGTGCTGATGACGCCGCAGTTCGTGCTGATCGCCAAGCTCGGGCTGGTCAACACCTTCGCGGGGATCATCCTGCCGACGCTGGTCGGGCCGCTGGGCGTGTTCATGATGCGCCAGTTCATGCAGGAGCTGCCCGACGAGCTGATCCACGCCGCCCGGGTCGACGGCGCCGGAGAGTTCAGGATCTTCTTCCGGATCATCCTGCCGCTGTGCGGGCCGCCTTTGGCCACGCTCGGCCTGATCACCTTCCTCGGCGCCTGGAACAACTTCCTGTGGCCCGCGGTCGTGGCCCAGAGCGAGGACATGTACACCCTGCCCGTGGCGCTGAACATCCTCAACGGCCACGAGGGCACGCACTACAACCTGCTGGTCGCCGGATCGGTCGTGGTCATCGCGCCGATCCTGTTCATCTTCATCTTCCTGCAGCGCTACTTCGTGCAGGGCATCGCCACCACCGGAATCAAGTAGGACATCATGCTCAACACCGTCTTAGCACTGTCCTTGACCCTCACCCCTCCCATTCCCGTCACGCTGTACGGCTACGCGGCCGACACGTGGCGCTCCCTCGACGCGATGGTCGAGCCCGCCACCGGCCTGCCGGTCGACAAGGTCACCGGCGACCTGAAGACCCGCGCCAAGGTCACCTCGCCCACCAACGTCGGCATGTACCTGTGGGGCGTCTTCACCGCCCGCGACCTGCGCCTGATCTCCAACCGCGACGCGATACAGCGCACGAGCAGGGTGCTCGACGCGCTCGCCAGGCTGGAGGTCCACCAGCCCAGCGGCCAGTTCTTCAACTGGTACGACCCCGCCACCCTGGAGCTGATCCGCACCTGGCCGGAGAACGGCAACCCGGTCAACCCCTTCGCCTCCAGCGTCGACAACGGCTGGCTGGCCGCGGCCCTGATGATGGTGCCGCAGGCTGTGCCCTCCCAGGGCGGCAAGGCGCGCACCATCCTGCAGCGCATGGACTTCGCCTCCTACTACGACCCGGCCGCCCGCCCCGACGCGGGCACCGGCCTGCTGCGCGGCGGCTTCTGGCGCGAGAGGCCCGTCGAGTGCTCGGTCGAGACGACGTACAAGGGCACGACGATCTACAGCACCTGCCACCACTACGGCGCGCCCGCCGAGACGCGCATCGGCACCTACATCGGCATCGCGCTCGGCCAGCTCCCCAAGGAGCACTACTTCGGCATCTACCGCACCTTCCCCGACGCCGGCTGCGACTGGGCCTGGCAGGAGCAGAAGCCGGTCGGCAGCTGGAAGGAGTACCTGGGCGTCAAGGTCTGGCAGGGCACGTACGGCTACCGCGGCATGCGCTACGTGCCCAACTGGGGCGGCTCGATGTTCGAGGAGCTGATGAACGACCTGATCGTGCCGGAGAACGTGTGGGCGCCCAGGAGCTGGGGCCGCAACCACCCCGTCTTCGTCAAGGCGCAGATCGAGCACGGCCTGAACGAGGCGCGGTACGGCTACTGGGGCTTCTCCCCGTCGAACGACCCGCACGGCGGCTACCGCGAGTACGGCGTCGACCAGCTCGGCATGGACGGGCCCGGCTACACCTCCGACAGCGAGCGCACCAGCGTCGACCCGGGCTACGAGGGCTGCCGCCCCGCCCAGCCGGAGCCGGCGGGCTACGGCGACGGCGTGGTCACCCCGCACGCGTCCTTCCTGGCCCTGCGCTATGCCCCGCGTCAGGCCGTGGACAACCTCGCCAAGCTCAGGCGCGACTTCGACGCGTACGGCCCAGGCGGCTTCTACGACGCGGTCGCCGTGCGTTCCGGCGTGGTCTCGAAGTACTACCTGGCCCTCGACCAGGGCATGGTGATGGCCGCGCTCGGCAACGAGCTGGCCCGCGACAACCTGCGGCGCTACTTCGCCACGCCTGAGGTCGCCGCCAGGCTCAAGCCGGTCCTCTCGCTGGAGGAGTGGGACGTCCGGTAGAAAGCGACCGTGATCGATCTGCGCCAGTTCCACGTTCTCCGGGCCGTGGCCGTCACCGGATCCCTGGCCGGCGCGGCCCGGCTCCTGCACCACGGCCAGCCGACGATCAGCTACCACCTGGACGCCCTGGAGTCGCACCTCGGGGCGAAGCTCGTCGAGCGGGGCCCGACCGGCGCCGTGCTGACCGACATCGGCGCGATGGTGCTGGAGCACGCCGCCGGCGTCCTGGACCGGATCGCGGCCGTGGAGTCCGACGTCGAGGCGCGCCTGGCCCACGGTCTGGCGACGGTGCGGGTCGGCGCCTTCACCACGGCGGCGACGAAGCTGCTCCCCCGCGCCCTCCGTCACGTGACGGCGGGTGGCGGGGTGGGCGTCGAGCTGACCGAGGCGGAGCCCCTGGAGCTGCTCACCAGGGTCAGGTCGGGTGCGCTGCACTGCGCGATCATCTACGACGTCGCGGGCGCCCGCCCTCGTGACCTGCGCGTGGAGACCCTCTTCGACGACCCGTTCCGCCTGCTGCTGCCCGCGGACCGCCCGCTCGACGGGCCCGTCGACCTGGGCCTGCTGGCCGACGCGGGCTGGATCATCTCCACGGGCAGCTACGACCCCAGCGACCAGATCCTGGTCGCCGCCTGCCAGTCGCTGGGCTTTCGCCCTCGCATCATGCTGCGCTCCGACAACTACAGCGTGATCCACGCCTTCGTCGCCGCGGGCGGGGTCGCGCTGGTTCCCGAGCTCGCCCTGGAGGAGGGTCACGCTGTCGTGGTCCGCGACACCGTCCAGGACGTCGGTGCGCGCAGCATCATGGCCGTCACCCGTCCGGGGCGGCAGCCGCCGCTGGTGGAGCGGCTGCTCCACAGCCTGTGTGGAGGGGATCTCTAGAAACGGGGCATTCCAGGGGGTGTGCGCAGGCTGTGAGGATGCGCTCATGACTGCCATGTACGGCCCCGATCTCACCTTTCTCGGTGTCCCGGCCTGCGACCTGAGGGACCCGGCCTCGTGGAGCGACGCGGAGGTGGTCATCCTCGGCGCTCCCTACGACGGCGGCACCTCCTACCGGGCGGGCGCCCGCTTCGGCCCCGGAGCGATACGCCAGGCCTGCTACCTCCCGCACGACGGCCGCCGCCCCTCTCTCGCCCTCGGCGTCGACGGCCTGCGCGACCTGCGCGTGAAGGACGCCGGCGACGTCGAGATGTTCAGCGGCGACGCCCACGCCTCCCATGCGGCGCTGGAGCACGCCGTGCACACGATCGCGGCCGCCGGGAAGATCCCGTTCGTGCTCGGCGGCGACCATTCGATCGCCCTGCCCAACGTGACCGGCGTGGCGCGCGCGGCCGGCTGGGGCCGGGTGTCAATCATGCACTTCGACGCCCACGCCGACACCGGGGAGAGCTCCTTCGGCTCCCTCATCGGCCACGGCCAGCCCATGCGCCGGCTCATCGAGTCGGGCGCCGCCAGGGGCGACCGGTTCCTCCAGATCGGGCTGCGCGGCTACTGGCCGGGGCCGGAGACGCTCCGGTGGATGGCCGGGCAGCGGATGCGCTCCTACGAGATGACCGAGGTCGTCGAGCGCGGGCTGGACACCTGCCTGGCCGAGGCCTCGGCCATCGCGGTCGACGACTGCGACGGGGTGTACCTGTCGGTGGACATCGACGTCGTCGACCCCGGCATGGCGCCCGGCACCGGCACGCCGGAGCCCGGCGGTCTGACCTCGCGCGAGCTGCTGGACGCCGTGCGGCGCCTCGCCTACGAGCTGCCGATCGTCGGCGTCGAGGTGGTGGAGGTCGCACCCGCCCACGACCACGCCGACGTGACGGCGATGCTCGGCAGCCGGGTGGTGCTGGAGGCCCTGTCGGGCCTGGCCAGACAGCGGGCGGAGCGGCGCGACGGCAGGGAGCCGTGGGACCCGGGCCGTCCGCTCCTGCCGACGGCCTAGCCAACCTGCACGAGATCCTCACAACTGCTGCGCAGCGTTCGCAAACCGGTTTGCTTTGATGGCGCCGTGAGAGAGCCCAGACCTCCAAGGAGCTGAACCGTCATGCGTCATCCGGCTGAAGGCGTGCTGCGCCGACTGCTCGACGAGCCGGCCGGAGTGGCCGACTCCGACCGCCACCACGTTCTGGAATGCCCGCAATGTCTCGGCGGGCTGGCGACCGCGCAGGAGGCGGGTGCGCCGGTACGGCGGGCCGGGCGGCTGCGGGCGGCCCTGCGCAGTCCCGCCGTCGCGGTGCTGGCCGTCGCCGTGGTGCTGGGCGGCGGCGGTACGGCGGCCGCCAACGACTGGCTGCCGATCTTCCAGACGGAGCAGGTCGCCCCGGTGAGCTTCGACGCCGCCGACCTCGTCTCGCTGCCCGACCTGGGCGCCTACGGCGAGGTCACCGTGGAGGGCGACGGCGACGTGCACCGCGTCTCCGACGCGGCCACCGCGGCCCGGCAGACCAGGCTCACCGTGCCGAAGGTCGCCGACCTGCCGCGCGGCGTCTCCGGCGAGCCGGTCATCCAGGTCGGAGGCGAGGCCAAGGCCACCTTCACCTTCTCGAAGGAGCGAGCGGAGCGGGCCGCCGCCGAGGCGGGCACGACGCTGCCCGCGCTGCCGCAGGGACTGGACGGCAGCCAGGTACGGCTCGTCGCCGGGCCAGGGGTGGCGCAGATCTGGGCGTCGTCGGCGGGGGCGCCCGCCCTCGTCGTCGGCCGTGCCGTCGCGCCCACCGCGTTCTCGTCGGGCGTCGCGTTCGAGACCGTCCGCGACTACCTGCTGTCGGTCTCCGGGTTGCCCGAGGACGTCGCCGCCCAGCTGCGCACGTTCACCGGCGACGGCACCACCATGCCGCTGCCCGTGCCCGCCGAGCGCGTCACCACCTCGACGGCCGACGTCGGCGGGACCACGGCCACGGTGCTGACCTCACGGGACGGGACCATGGCGGGCGTCGTGTGGGTCAAGGACGGGGTGGCGACCGTGGTCGCCGGCACCCTGGACGCGGAGGAAGTGCTGGCCATCGCCAGGGGCCTGCGGTGACCGTGCCGGCCGGCCGTACCGCCGGTCCTGTCACCGACCGGGACGCCGCACCCTCCCCCCAGACCGCGGCCCGGCTGGTCGCCGGGCTGCCGCCGTCGCCCGCCGTGTGGTGCTCGGGCCTGCGCAAGAGGTACGGCAAGCGCCAGGCCGTGGCCGAGGTGTCGCTCGAAGTGAAGCGGGGCGAGGTCGTCGGCCTGCTGGGGCCGAACGGCGCCGGCAAGACCACGGTGATCAAGATGCTGCTCGGCCTGGTCCGCCCCGACGCGGGCGAGGTCATGCTTCTCGGCGCGCCCGCGACCGATCCGGCGGCGCGTGCCCAGGTCGGCTACCTGCCCGAGCTCTTCCGCTACCAGCCCTGGCTGAGCGCGGCCGAGGTGCTCGCGCTCCACGTGCGGCTGTCAGGGATCGCCGTGTCCGCGCCCGAGCAGCACAGCTGCCTCGACCTCGTCGGCCTGGCCGACCGGGCGGGCGACCGGGTGGGCGGCTTCTCCAAGGGCATGCAGCAGCGCCTCGGGCTGGCGGTCGCGCTGGTGGCGCGGCCCCGGTTCGTCATCCTCGACGAGCCGACCAGCGCGCTGGACCCGCTCGGCCGGGTCGACGTGCGCGACATCGTGCTGGGGCTGCGCTCGCGCGGCGTCGCCGTCCTGCTGAACTCGCACCTGATCGGCGAGGTGGAGCGGGTCTGCGACCGGGTGGTCATCCTCGACAAGGGGCGGGTCGCCGCCTCGGGGACGCTCGGCGAGCTGCTCGGGCAGCGGGAGGTGCGCCTGCGGCTGACCGGGCTGTCGCCGGACGCGAGGGCGCGGCTGGCCGAGGCGGGCGAGGTCGTGGAGGACGACGGCTGGCAGACGGTGGCGCTGGCGGGCGGTGACGACGAGGACGTCGTGCCGGACCTGGTCCGCGACCTGGTCCGGCTGGGCACGCGGGTGCACGCGGTCGAGCCGGGGCGGATCAGCCTCGAGGAGCGCCTGCTCGGCATCCTCCGCGCTGGAAGCGCCGAAACAGGAACCCACGAAACAGGAACCCACGGAACAGGAAGCTACGAGGCAGGAGGCGGCCGGGACGGCGACGAGGCACGCGCGGACGACGGAGGCGCACGATGACGACGGTGCGGACGGTCACCACCATGGCCGCGCTCACCCTGCGCGAGGCCTCCCGCCGGCGGGTGCTGCTGGCCCTCGCGGCGCTCACGCTCATGCTGCTCCTGCTGAGCGCCTGGGGTTTCTCCCGCCTCGCGGCCGAGTCCAGCCTCGGCACGCTCACCACGGGCGAGTCCCGGTTGGCCGCCTCCCAGCTGCTCAACCTCGTGATGTTCGGCTTCAGCCTGATCGCCGCCCTGGGCACCGCCTTCCTGGCCGGTCCCACGCTGTCGGGCGAGACGGAGTCGGGCATCGCCCTGGCGGTGCTCGCGCGCCCGGTGCGCCGGGCGGCGGTGCTGCTCGGCAAGTGGCTGGGCCTCGTGGTGTTCGGCAGCGGCTTCGTCGTGCTCGCCGGGCTGGCGCAGTGCCTCATCGTCCACTGGACGGTGGGCTACTGGCCGCCGCAGCCGATCGCGGCCCTCGCGCTGCTCGCGGCGCAAACGGTCGTGCTCCTGACGCTCGGCCTGCTGCTGTCGACGGTCGTGTCGCCGATGGCCTCGGGCGTCGTCGCGGTCGGCCTGTTCGGCGCCACCTGGGTGGCCGGCGTGGTCGGCGGCATCGGCCAGGCGCTCGGCAACGAGGGCGTGGCGAGCGTGGGCACGGTGTCGCGCATGATCCTGCCGACCGACGGCCTGTGGCGCGGGGCGATGCACGCCTTCCAGGACCCGGCCGTGCTGTCGAAGTTCGGCGAGGAGTTCAAGGGCTTCCCGTTCCTGAGCGAGGCGCCGCTGACGCCCGCCTACCTCGGGTGGGCGGGGGTATGGGTGGCGATGATCTGGGGGCTGGCGGCGGTGTCGTTCCAGCGCCGGGATCTGTAGGGACGCCCGCCGGCCGAGGGGTTGACGCCCCTCGGCCGGTCCCCTCCTGGCGCGTGGCTAGAGCTGGTGAGCCGCGATGTAGAGGCGCTGGTGCTCGGCCCAGCGCGTGTCCCTGATCGCGGGGGAGACGTCGGCCGGGGGTCCGCCGAACTCCAGCACGTCGGCCTCCTCGCGCAGGCGTTCCACGCTGTCCTCCACGGCCGCCTTGATCCGGAAGTCGGCGGACCAGCGGTCGTCGCCCTTGAGAGTGAGCTCGTCCTCCAGTTCCACCGCCACCGCGCGGAGCGTCCTGGCGAGCTCCGCAGGCAGGTCCCCGCGCTCGTCGGCCAGCAGTTCCAGCGTCTTGTTGAGCGCGTCGAGGTCGAAGGTCTTGTTCACCGTGGCCTCCAGGCCCTCGCCGTGACCGGCTCGGTTGCCGGCGTCGACCGTGGCGAAGGGCAGCATGTTGCGGAAGGTCAGGTACGAGCTCGCGCACTCGCCCGGCGTCGCGTCCGTCAGCGCGTCAAAAGCGGCCTGGAACATCGTCTTGAGCTGCCCGCCCTGCAGCTGCGCCAGCGGGAGGTAGCGATCCAGCTTGATGATCTCGCCGTCCAGGTCCTGCTCGACGAGCTCCTCGATCTTGTCGAGGCCGTCGTCGTCCGAGGCCACGCGCATGGCCTTCTTGACGGCGGTGCTCTGGATCACCCACGCGGAGGTGTGGCAGCCCATGCCCGCGACTCCCGCGGGAGCCGGCGGACGGCCGTTGACCTCGATGCCGGTGCCCGCGGTGAAGGTCACGACCAGCGGGTCGCCTGTGTCGTCGCTCACCCACTCCTTGATGACGTCGACGTCGGGCAGCGCCGCAAGCGTGTCCTTCTCCAGCTCCTTCTTCAACGCCTCGAACAGCTTGGCACCTGGGGCCCCGGCGAGCGCCGCCTTCTGCTTCGGGTAGAGCTTGAGGAGCTCCTCGCGCAGCCGGGAGATCGCCGCCTCGGCGGGCGACGGGTTCAGGAAGCCCGAGAACCGCACGCTCTGGGGGTAGGCGAGAGAGCACAGCCGCTGGTGCTCGTGCAGCAGGTGCGACATGATCTTGGCGAACCGCTCTGAGGCGTCGGCGGCCTTGCTCGTCTCGCCCTGCGTCTCGGCCTTGGCCAGCGCCAGATACTCGGCGATCTCCTTCCGGTAGCCCTTGGCCCGACCCGGATCTCCGAGGATGTGGTCCAGCCGGTCGGCGACGCTCTTGATCGTGTTGGCGGCCATCCACAGGTACTGCTGGGATTTGCTGGTGTACAGCCGGCGCGCCAGCAGCTCGGCATCGGCCTTGATCTCCGCCGGCTTCAGCACGAACGACTTGCGCTGCTTGAGGTGCTTGGTCAGCTGGATGGCGAGCTTCTCGACCTCCTTGGTGTCGACCCTGGGCTGGTTGGCGGCCTCCTTGCTCAACGCGTAGACCACCGCCGTCTCGCGCAGCGCCGCGTCGAACGAGAACAGCCGCCACAGGGCCTCTTTGACCTGCTCAGGATCGGGCGGCTTGACCGGCTCCGGCTCCGGCCGCGGGATGATCTCGGTGTCCCCTCTGGTCAGCACCGGCTTGGCTGCCACCCTGCTCGGGTCGGTGACGACCTCCATCTCCGCCGGCTTGGCGAAGTGGCGCTCGCACTCCAGGACGGTCCTGCGGTAGCGGCCCTCCCCCGACCCGGTGGAACGGTCCTTCAAATTGCGCACGGTCGAGAACGGCAGGTAGTTCACGTAAGCCAGGTGATAGGCGATCGCCCGGCTCAGCCTCTCGGCGATCTCGGCGTGCCGGCCGAGGTTCACGCTCTCGTCGACCTTGTCCAGCCACTGCCCGGCGCGGTAGGCGGAGTCCTCAAGGCGCACCGCCCGCGCGTCGCCGTCGACGAGCCATCGCAGCCGCTTGGTGTCGTCGGAGTCGACGTCCGCCATCCAGCGCACGGCATCCTGATGGGCCGCCTTGAGCCAGGCGTAGGCTTCGGCCGGCGTCTTGCCGTACATCTCGGCCTTGATCACGTCCAGGTGCACCGCCCAGGCGATCGTGTGATCGCCCATCCTGCTGCCGAACGGCGAGGGGGTCCGGGGCGACGGGCTGATCTGCACCCGCCACACGCGCGTGTGGTCGTCGGCGAGCAGCACCGACGGGCGCAGGTGCACGGCGGTCATCCCCTCGTGCGGGGTGGGTTCCAGCCTCTGTCCCGGCGGTTTCGGCTCCGCCTGCGACTTCTTCATGCGCTTCATCGCGCCCCTCCCTGGTTGCCGGACCTCACTTCTCCCCCATGGGCCCACATCCGCGCAAGATTTCCGGCAGAACCACTCATTACCGGCAATGGATCGATCCAATTTCTGCCGACCCTCAAAGCGGCATGGCAGGCTGGCAGGCATGGACGAGCAGCCCCTGGCCGGTGGAAGGGTGACGCGCCATCTCGCCCTCCTCGATCGTGCGCCGGCGCCGTGATCGGGACCGTCCTCACCGCCGCCGGCCTGTTCGCCGGCACCAACCTCGACGACAGCGTGGTCCTGACGGTCCTGTTCCTGTCGTCGCGGGCGAACGGCCGGCCCGCCCGGCGGCACATCTGGGCGGGCCAGTATCTGGGCATCGCCACTCTGGTCGCGGTGTCGGCGCTGGCCGCGCTCGGGTTGTCGATCGTCCCCGACCGGTGGGTGGGCCTGCTCGGCCTGCTTCCGCTGGCGCTGGGCGTGCGCGGGCTGCTCAGGCGGGGTGACGGAGACGAGCAGCCGGTGGCCGCGTCGGGGCTGCTCTCGGTCGCCGGGATCACGATCGCCAACGGCGCCGACAACCTGGCGGTCTACACGCCGTACTTCCGCACGGTGGGGGTGGCCGACAGCCTGGTCACGGTGGCGGTCTTCGCCATGCTGGTCGCGCTGTGGTGCGTGGCGGGGTCGTGGCTGGGCTCGCATCCGAAGGTCATCGCGGCGATGGAGCGCCACGGGCACTGGATCGTCCCGGTCGTCTTCATCGTGCTCGGACTGGTCATCCTGAGCGACCTCCTCATCTGAGAAGCAGATTCGGCATATTCGCCATTGCCGTGGTCATTGTGCCGAACTAGAACCTGGGGCACACTCACAACAACACTCGGCATGCTGTTGACGGCAGTTAACGCAACAGCCAAGACCCCAGAGGCAGCCCCCCATGCCATCAACCCAGCTGAAAAGGGCCGTGATCTCCAGCTATCTCGGCAGCGTCATCGAGTTCTACGACTTCCTGCTCTACGCGACCGCCTCCGCCCTGGTCTTCAACAAGGTCTTCTTCTCCAGCCTCGACCCCACGGCCGGGACGATCGCCAGCTTCGGCACCTTCGCCTCGGGCTATCTGGCCCGCCCGATCGGCGGCATCATCTTCGGGCACTTCGGTGACCGCCTGGGCAGAAAGCGCATGCTGATCATCACCATGATCATGATGGGCGTGGCCAGCGCGCTGATCGGGGTCCTGCCCACCTATGCGCAGATCGGGGTCTGGGCGCCGGTCCTACTGGTCACGCTGCGCGTGCTCCAGGGCATCGCGCTCGGCGGCGAGTGGGGCGGCGCGGTGCTGATGTCGGCCGAGCACGCCACCTCACGCCGGGGCCTGTGGGCGGGCTTCACCAACGCCGGAGGTCCCAGCGGGCAGCTGCTGTCGACCGTGGCGATGTCGAGCACCGCCGCCATCGTGGGGGCCGAGGCGTTCCTGTCCTGGGGCTGGCGCATTCCCTTCCTCCTCAGCGTGGTGCTGCTGGGCGTCGGCCTGTTCGTGCGCGCCAAGGTCACCGAGACGCCCGTCTTCGCGCAGGCCCGTCCCGAGGCGGGCGAGGCGGCGCCTATCGTCGAGGTCTTCCGCAGGCACCCGGCCAACCTCGCGCGGGCGATCGGGGTGGGATTCGCCGCCTTCGTGGCCCAGGCGACGCTCACCACCTTCGTCATCGCCTATGCCGTCCAAGCCGGGTTCGAGCGGCCGACGGTGCTCAACGCGCTGACCATCTCGTCGGCGGGCGCGGTGATCGGCGTGCTGGCCTTCGCCTCCCTGTCCGACCGGATCGGGAGACGGCCGGTGGTCGCCGCCGGCGCGATCATGATGGCGGTGGTCGCGTTCCTGCTCTTCCCGCTGATCAACAGCGGATCGTTCGTGCTGCTGACCCTGGCGGTGGTGCTCGGCCAGTCGATCGCGCACCCGGCGATGTTCGGCCCGCTCGCCGCCCTCTACAGCGAGCTGTTCGGCACCCGCACCCGCTACACCGGCGCCTCGCTGGGCTACCAGATCTCCGCGACCGGTGCGGGCCTCGCTCCCGTGTTGTTCGCGTCGTTGTCGAGCACCTTCACCATCTCGCTCATCGTCGCCGCCTGCTGCCTGCTGACCGTGGTGACGATCTACGCCACCCGCGAGACCAGCAGGGAGGAGCTCGGCGTCATGGCAGATCGATGAACTCCAGGCTGCCCGCGGCGACGCGGGCAGCCGGTTCGCGGAAGGCCGCCGCCAGGTCGTGGAAGACCTCCTCGGCCTGCGGCGAGGGCCAATCGTCCGGCAGGTGCTCCAGCGGCAGGCGGGGATCGTCGCGCACCAGCTGCAGCCACTCGGCCTGCAGGAGCAGCTCCCTCACCAGGTCGTCGGGGAGCTCGGGCAGGGGCCTACGCCGGTCCCACACGCGCAGGAACCGCCGGTAGCCGGCGGCCAGGCCGTCGAGGTCGAAGGCCTCGCCCACGAACTGGGCGGCCTCGGTCGGCTTGACCGTCTCGGCGACGAACGCCCTGATGTGGGCGTTGAGCCGCAGGTCGGCCAGGAGCGCGGGCACGTCGACGACCGCGGGAGCGATCCACAGGCCGTTCTGCAGCGGGCCGAATCCGCCCCACATCAGGCGCGAGCGCAGGTCGTGGCGCTGCTGTGTCCACGACTCGGGCAGCGAGAAGCCGATCAGGGTCCAGCGCCCGTCCCAGTCGCGGTTGACGGGGCTGGTGCGCCACATGCGCGTCGCGCCCTCCTCCAGGACCGATTCCGAGCGGGCCGTGAGACCGAAATAGGCCTGGCGGCCCCTGCGGTGACGCTCCAGCAGGCCGCGCTGCGTCATCCGGGTGAGCGTGGAGCGGGTGGCCTCCTCCGAGACACCCAGCCCTGCCAGCACGCCGATCACGCTTCCCGAGGAGACGGCCACGTGCCTGCCGAGCAGATGGATGCCCAGGAAGGCGAGCAGGAGGGTTTGAGGCCGGAGTTCTGTCACGACCTCATTGTAGGGCACTCTTGCTTCTGCCGTAATGAGTGTGCCTAGTATTGGCCGTGCGAAACCAAGGCTTGGGCTCCTGGCCTGCCCGGCGGGCCCGCATGTCACCGGCGAAGGTCGCGCTCACCCACGACGGCGGCCACACCACGTACGGCGAGCTCGCCGACCGCGTCACCCGGCTGGCGGCCGAGCTGCGCAGGCGCGGCGTGGGGAGGGGCGACCGGGTCGCCTACCTCGGGCCCAACCATCCCGCGGCCGTCGAGACGCTCTTCGCCGCCGGGCTGCTCGGCGCGGTCTACCTGCCGCTCAACATCCGGCTGAGCGGTCCGGAGCTCGACTACATCATCGGCGACGCCCGGCCGTCGGTGATCCTGGAGCCGTCCGACGAGGACTTGCCCGCGGCCGAGCCCATCGACGAGCCGGTCACGCTCGACGACCTGTGCCTGATCATGTACACCTCGGGCACGACCGGACGGCCCAAGGGCGCGATGCTCACGCACGCCAACCTGACCTGGAACGTCTACAACCACCTCATCGACATCGACCTGCGCTCCGACGACGTGACCTTGGTGACCGCGCCTCTCTTCCACATCGCGGCGCTCGCCCAGTCGTACCTTCCCACGATGATCAAGGGCGGCCGCGCCGTCGTCATGCCGGCCTTCGACGCCGACCGCGTGCTGGAACTCATCGAGAGCGAGCGGGTGACCTCCATGTTCGGCGTGCCCGCGATGTTCACCTTCATCGCCCAGTCGCCGCGCTGGCCCACCACCGACCTGTCGAGCCTGCGCCTGCTGGAGTGCGGCGGCGCCCCGGTGCCCGAGCCGCTCATCCACGCCTACCAGGAGCGCGGCCTGACGTTCCTGCAGGGCTACGGCATGACCGAGGCCGCTCCCGGCGTGCTCTACCTGCCGCCGGAGGAGTCGGTGCGCAAGGCGGGCACGGCGGGCGTGCCGGCGTTCTTCACCGACGTCCGGCTCGACGGCGGCGAGATCCTCGTCCAGGGCCCGAACGTGTTCGCCGGCTACTGGGGCCTCGACGAACCCGCGACCGAGGACGGCTGGTTCCGCTCGGGCGACGCGGCGGTCCAGGACGACGACGGTTTCTACCGGGTCGTCGACCGCATCAAGGACATGATCATCTCCGGCGGCGAGAACATCTACCCCGCCGAGGTCGAGAGCGCCCTGCTCACCCATCCCGAAATCGTCGACTGCGCGGTCGTCGGGGTGCCCGACGACCGGTGGGGCGAGGTCGGCAAGGCCTTCGTCGTGTGCGCCGACCCCGAGGCCGTCGACGTGCTCGCCCACCTCGACGGGCGGCTGGCCCGCTACAAGATCCCCAAATACGTGGAGTTCGTGGCGGCGCTGCCGCGCACGGCCTCCGGCAAGATCCTCAGGAGGGAGCTCAAGTGAAGCTCGACGGCAAGGTGGCCGTGGTCACCGGCGGCGGCCGCGGACTCGGGCTCGCCTACGCCCGCGCCCTGACCGCGGCGGGGGCGCGGGTGGTGGTCAACGATGTCGACGCGGAGGCCGCCGAGCGGGCGGCCAGGGAGCTCGGCACCGTCGCCGAGGTGGGCGCGGTCGGCACCGCCGAGGTCGCCCAGGCACTCGTCGACCGGGCGGTGGCGGAGTACGGGCGGCTCGACGTCATGGTGACCAACGCCGGGATCCTGCGCGACCGGGTGGTGTGGAAGATGTCCGACGAGGAGTTCGACGCCGTGATCGAGGTGCACCTGCGCGGCACCTTCACCTGCGTGCGCTCCGCCGTACGGCATCTGCGCGAGCAGGGCGCCGGCGGGCGGATCATCCTGGCGGGCTCGCCCGCCGGCCAGCGCGGCAACTTCGGCCAGACCAACTACGCCGCCGCCAAGGCGGGCATCGCCGCGATGGCCCGCACCTGGGCCATGGAGCTGGCGCGCGACGAGATCACGGTCAACGCGGTCGTGCCCAACGCCGCCACCGAGATGACCAGGACCATTCCGGCCTTCGCGCCCTACATCGAGTCAGGCGAGTTCCCCGACAGCCTGCGCAAGGGCATCGGGTTCGGCACCCCGGAGGACTGCGCGGGGCTGGTGGTCTACCTGGCCTCCGACGCGGCCGCCGGGGTGAGCGGCCAGTGCGTCGGCATCGGCGGCGACAGGCTCACGCTCTGGTCGCATCCCACGGAGGTCAGCGCCGCCTTCGCCGACGGCGGCTGGAGTGCCGAGGCCATCGCGGCGGCCTGGCCGTCGTCGGTCGGCGCCAGGCTCGAGACGTACGGCATCGCGTGATGGAGGTGTCGAAGCTCGTCGCCATCGACGTGCACACCCACGCGGAGGTCTCCGCCACGCGGCAGGAGTCGCTGTCCGAGGAGCTGAAATCCGGCGCGTCCGGATATTTCGGAGCAGGGCAGGAAAGGCCGACAATTGCCGAGATGGCGGCCTACTATCGCGAGCGCACCATGGCGGCGGTCGTCTTCACCGTGGACGCCGAGACCGCCACCGGACACCCGCCCGTCCCCAACGACGAGGTGGCCCAGACCTGCGCCGACCACGCCGACGTGCTCATCCCCTTCGCCAGCGTCGACCCGTGGAAGGGCAAGGTCGCCGTCGCCGAGGCCCGCCGGCTCATCGCGGAGTACGGCGTGCGCGGCTTCAAGTTCCACCCCAACCTGCAGGGCCTGTTCCCCAACGACCCGGTGGCCTACCCCCTGTACGAGGTGCTGGCGGAGGCCGGGGCCATCGCCCTGTTCCACACCGGTCAGACCGGCATCGGGGCGCGGGTGCGCGGCGGGGGCGGGGTGCGGCTGAAGTACTCCAACCCCATGTGCGTCGACGACGTGGCCGTCGACTTCCCCGACCTGCCGATCATCCTGGCCCACCCCTCGTTCCCTTGGCAGGACGAGGCGCTGGCGGTGGCCACCCACAAGCCGCTGGTGCACATCGACCTGTCAGGGTGGTCGCCGAAGTACTTCCCGCCCCAGCTCGTGCAGTACGCCAACAGCCTGCTGCAGGACAAGGTGCTGTTCGGCTCCGACTACCCGCTCATCTCGCCGGACCGCTGGCTGGCCGACTTCGCCGCGCTGCCCATCAAGGACGCGGTCCGGCCCAAGATCCTCAAAGAGAACGCCGCCCGACTGTTGGGATTGATGACATGACCCTCGTTGTAGACGGACTCGCCGAGTTCAAGACCCTGCCGGGCACCGCGCTCGGCCCCAGCGACTGGATGGAGATCACCCAGGAGCAGGTCAACGCCTTCGCCGACGCCACCCATGACCACCAGTGGATCCACGTCGACGTGGAGAAGGCCAAGGCCGGGCCGTTCGGCGGGCCGATCGCGCACGGCTACCTGACCGTGTCGCTGCTCATCCCGCTCTTCGGGCAGCTCATCGCGGTCAAGGGCGTGTCGATGGGCGTGAACTACGGCCTCAACAAGCTCAGGTTCCCCGCCCCCGTGCCCGTCGGCTCCCGCATCCGGCTCGCGGGGACGGTCGCCGCCGTCGAGGAGGTCACCGGCGGGGTGCAGGCGAGTTTCGACTTCACCGTGGAGGTCGAGGGCGGCGCCAAGCCCGCCTGCGTCGCCCAGGCGATCTACCGCTACTACGCCTGAAAGGCGTGCTGCTGGCCCGCCACCAGCTCGGCGTAGAAGCCGCCGCGGGCCAGCAGCGAGTCGTGGGTGCCGTGCTCCGCGACGCCGCCCTCGTGCATCACGAAGATCTGGTCGGCGTCGCGCACCGTGCTCAGCCGGTGCGCGATGACGATCCTGGTCTGCGTGTGCCATGACAGGTGCTCCTCGATACGGGCCTCCGTGACCGTGTCGAGGTGGCTGGTGGCCTCGTCGAGCACCAGCACCCTGGGCCGGTTGACCAGCGCGCGGGCCAGGGCGATGCGCTGGCGCTGCCCGCCCGACAACCCGCCGCCCTCGGCCAGCACGGTGTCGTAGCCGAGCGGCATGGCCTCGATGTCGTCGCGCACGCAGGCGAGCCCGGCCGCCTCGACCATCTCGTCCCAGGTGGCCTCCGGCCTCGACAGGCAGATGTTCTCCCTGATGGTGCCGGTGAACAGGTGCGGCTCCTGGGTGACGACGCCGAAGTGCCGGCGCAGTGCCTGCCGGTCGAGCTTGCGCAGAGGGATCCCGTCGAAGCAGATGTCGCCCTCGGTCGGGTCGTACAGGCCCAGCAGGATCCTGGCCAGCGTGCTCTTGCCCGATCCCGAACGGCCCACCAGGGCGACCTTCTCGCCCGGCCGTACCTTGAGCGAGACGTCCCGCAGCGTCCACGGGCTCTGGCTGTCGTAACGGTAGGAGACGCCGCGCAGCTCGATGTGCCCGCGCGGCACCAGGCCCGTCACCGGACCGCGCTTCTCCGGCTCCGACTCCATGATGTCGGCCAGCCGCTCGATGTAGGCGGCCGCCTCCTGCAGGGTCTGCAGGCTGCCGAGCAGCGAGCCGATCGGCACCAGCGCGGCCGACGCGAGCGCGCACAACGTCAGCGTCTGGCCCAGCGTGGCCTGGCCCGACAGCACCTGCCAGGCGCCCACCCACAGCAGCGCCATCGGCGCCAGGAAACGCATGCTGTCGAGCGCGGTGTCCTGCATGTTCTGCATCACGCTCACCCGCGAGTCGGCGTTGAGCTGCGCGGTGAACAGGTTGCGCCAGCGCCGCGCCGCCGCGTGCTCGGCGCCCGACGCCTTGAGCGTCTCCATGCCCTGGATCGCCTCGATCAGCTGGCCCTGCGCCGCGACGCTGGCGGCCAGCTCCCGCTGGGTGAGGTCGGCGTGCGCCCGCCTGGTGGCCAGCAGGAGTACGGCCTGCAGCGCGGTCAGCACGAGCAGGCAGATCCCGATGGCCGGAGCCTTGACCAGGACGATGGTGACGTAGCCGATCGCCAGCGGCCCGTCGAGCACCGCGGCGGTGACCTGCCCGGTGAGCAGCGAGCGCAGGGCGCTCACCCCGGCGCTGCGCTGCGTCAGATCGCTGGCGCCGCGATGCACGAAATACCGGTACGGCAAACCGACCAGGTGCCCGACGACCCGGGTGGTCAGCTGCGCGTCGGCCCGGATGCGCAGGTTCAGCAGCACCGACGAGCGCAGATAGCCCAGCACCACGTGGGTGAGCCCGACCACGGCCAGCCCCGCGCCCAGGACGGCCAGCAGCCGGTCGGCGCCGGTGGGCAGCACCGTGTCCACCAGCGCCTGGGAGAAGCTCTGCACGAGCAGCCCCGCGCCCTGCAGCAGCAGCGACAACATCAGGATCTGGGCGAGCAGCCACCGCTGGCCGATGATCGCCGTGCGCGCGAAGTCCGACAACCAGGAGCGTTTGGGGCGCGCCACCCGCTGGAAGTCGTCGTCGGGGGCGAAGACCAGCAGCACGCCGGTGAAGGCCTCGTCGAACTCCTCGTGGCTGACTATGCGCCGGCCCTTGGCCGGGTCGACGATCCGCACGCCCGCCTTCGTCCAGGCCTCGACGACGACGAAGTGCTTGAACTCCCAGTGCGCGACGGCGGGCAGCGGCATCGACGGCACCTTGTCGGGCTCGACGCTGAACGCCTTGGCCTGCAGGCCGTACAGCCTGGCGGCGCGCAGCAGGGCCAGCGCGGTCAGCCCGTCGCGGCCGACGCCGGCGCGCTCGCCCACCTCGCGGACGGTGGCGTGGTGGCCGTGGTGGCTGAGCACCATGGCCAGGCAGGCGGCGCCGCACTCGGCCAGGCCGCTCTGCAGCCGCACGGGAACGCGGCCTCTCATCGGGGTCTCCCTCTAGGACGTCTCGACCAGCTGGGCAAGCGTGCTGCGCCGGCCCGCCTCGACGAGGAGCGTGCCGCGTGTCCCGTTCTCCGGCAGGCCGTCGCAGCGCGGCCGGCCCTCGTCGAGCACGCACGGGATCCGCCGGTCGCCGACGTGCAGCGTCGCGGCGCGCGCACCGGGCGGGAGGTCGGCCTCCACCCGGCCCGCCCGCACGACGGCGGGCACGCTGACGTGGTACGGGACGGGAAGCAGGGCGAGCACCAGCAGCAGGATCACCAGCAGCGCCGCAGTGATCCAGAACGCGGCCAGTTCCCACGCGGGGGTGAGCCAGACCGGCTCGTGCCGCTCCTTCGGGGCCTCCTGCCTGCGGCGCAACGCCGAGACACGGAAAAGGCTGCCCTGGCTCACAACCAGTGCCACCTGACGTCAGCGGCGGCGCGGCGGCCGGCCAGCCAGCCGGCGTAGGCCGCACGGCCCGCGGCGGCCAGCGTGTGCTCGTCGGCGCGGGCGGGCAGGCGTTCGTGGACGACGCCGGTGACGAAGCCGTCCTCATGTCGCGCCGCTTCGACGCGGTCGGCGGAGCGCAGCGGTTGCGGCAGTGCGCCGGCCGGCACCTCCACCGGCTCCGGCAGCGGCGCGCCCTGCGGCCAGGGCGACGGCGACCACACCCAGCTCGCCCGCACGGTCCCGAACTCCTCCGGGTGCGCGGCCAGGTAGCCCGCCGCCAGCTCGCTCTCCTTGCGCCGGCGCAGGCGCCGCTGCCTGGCCAGCACCTCCAGGTGGTCGGCGAAGGCCGCCTGGTCCATGCCCATCGCGGCCAGCCAGTGCAGCGTCGCCTCCCGGTCGTGCAACCCCCTGGCACGGCGGAAGGCGTCGGCCGTCGCCTGCAGTTCCTCCTCCGACAGCGGTTCCGTGTCGGAGGAGGCGTCGTTGCGGGTCAGGCACAACTCGACGATCTCGGCGTGCGGGTCGAGGCCTGGCCTGGTCAGCGAGCGCAGCATCAGCAGCGCGTCCGGCAGCGACAGGTCCGCGCCGTCCACGGTGACCAGCTGGCCGGCGGCCCAGTGCGTGGAATGGTCCTCCAGCCAGGGCAGCCCGTCGTCGGGCTGCACGGACACCGCGATCGTCCCCCGTCCCGGCCAGTCGAGCAGCAGGTCGTAGTCGACGAGCGGGCTGCCCGGCCGCTCGGCCACGACCAGCTCCGCGCCGTAGCCGGGATGACGCTCCGCCCACGCGACCGCCGCCTCGCGGGCCGCCCCCGCGGCCTGCCTGCGGCGGGTGAGCGTCCCGAGCAGCTCGACCGCGTCCCCCAGCACCTCGCCCAGGTTCACGCGGCGTCCTTCCGTACGGCCGCGGCCAGCCAGTCGGCCACCGCGTCGCTGATCGGCACCCCGGCGAGCCGCTCGTGCCCCTCCCACTGACCGTTGGGGTTGAGCTCCAGGAACACGTACTCCCCCTCCGGCGTGCGGATCAGATCGATGGCCCCGTAGGCGAGCCCGAGCTCGCGGGTCAGCTCCCGGCACCGGTCGGCCACGTCGGCGGGCAGCTCGTGCGGCGAGTTGCGCACGCGGGAACTGTCGGCCAGCCGCCAGTCCACCCGCGTGGTCCTGGCCGCCTGCGAGTCGATCTCGACGGGGAAGACCCGCTCTCCGACGACCGTCACGCGGATCTCGACCGACTTCTCGACGTACGGCTGGAGCGTGACCGGCTCGTGCCGCAGCCGATGCCTCGACGCCAGGTGCCTGCGCGACACGAGCGTCGTGTAGAACAGGTGCTCCTCGCCGTCGACATTGATCGCCCGCTTGCTCGGCGGCTTGGCGATGAGCTTGCCACCCGCTCTCGCGTAGGCCAGGCCCAGCTCGTGCGGGTCGCTGGTCACGGTCGTCTCCGGGACCCGCAGCCCCAGCCGGGCGGCGAGCGCCAGCTGGGCGAGCTTGTTGTCGGCCCGCACCTCCTGCGACGGGCTGCACGGGAACCAGGTCGCCGGGAGCAGCTCCCACACGTCGGTGAGGAACGAGGCCCAGATCTGTCCGGCGGGCCTGCCCGGCCGCCGCACCCACACGGCCGACACCTCGGCCAGGTCGGTCCTGCCGAGCCGTACCCCGATCTGCGAACCGCGGACGGTCGCCGTCATGCGGTGGCCGCTGTCGCCCGGATCCCACATCAGGGAGTCCACGCCGAGCCGCGCGAGCTTGGGCAGCACCAGGTCGACGGTGGTGTCGCCGCGCCTGCTGAGTATGAGCAGCATCATGTTCCCCCAGCTAGAGCGGCGGGGGGGGCGCCCGCGCCCCCCCCCGCGGGGGGGGCCGGGGGGCCCCCCCGCGGGGGGCGGCGACATTTATACACCCCCGCGGGGGGGGGAGTCCGGGCGGCCCCCGCGCCCCACACCCCCCACCCCACCCCCCCCCCCCCCCCCGCGGGGGCGCGGCCCCCCCCCCCCCCCCCGGCCGGCGGCTACCACTTCTGGCAACGCCCGGTGCTGTCCGAGCAGATGTAGCCCTCGCGCGGGATCGTGATCGCCGGGCGGCCGCCGGACACCAGACCGAGCTCGTTCTCGTTCAGCTCGGCCTCGGTGTTCTCCGGGGTCAGATCCTCGATGCGGACGGTCATTTCTTCGTTCCCCTCCTTGAAGGCCGGGCGGTTTCCCGGCTGAGGAGAGCTTCGGTCCACGAGGTTGGGGATCACTTGCGCCTAGCTTGGACGGCTTTCGCCGGTGGGCGAGAGGAAGTCCACGATCAGGGAGTTCACCTCGTCTGGCTGCTCCAGATATCCGTAGTGACCGCATTTGGCGACCTGCGCGTAGCCGGCGCCGGCGATCGCCGTGGCGACCTCCTGACCGAGGTGCGGCGGGGTGACGAGGTCGTCCTCGAAGGCGACGACCAGGCAGCGTCCTTCGATCGTGCGATAGTCGTCGAGCCGGTTGTCGATGATCTCCAGCCTGCTCTGGGCGCACATGACGGCCTTGGAGGTCGGGAACAGCTCGAACAGGTCGAGCCAGTGCCTGGCGTTGCTCTCGTCGTTGAGCGTGTGCGGCGACAGGCTGAGCACGGCACGCAGCGCCGCGCCGTAGGCGACGGGCAGTTCGACGGGGCCGAAGTTCAGCTCGGCCTCGGCCTCGGCGAGCCTGGCGCGGAAGTGGTCGGGACGCCCGCGCGTGGCCATCAGCACGGCCGCCTCCACGAGTTCCGGCCGCCGCAGCATCAGTTCCTGCACGACGTGGGCGCCCATCGAGACGCCGACGAAGCGGCTGCGCCCGCCGCAGAGGGTCTCGGCCAGCCCGGCGAGGTCGCCGACCAGGTCGTCGATCTCGGGTGGCGGCCCGGGGGACGGTGACAGGCCGCGGTTGTCGAAGGTGATGACGCGGAAGCCCGCGGCCAGCAGCGCCGGCACCTGGTGCAGGTGCCAGATGTGGCCGGGGCCGCCGGTGCCCATCACCAGGATGACGGGATCACCTGTGCCCTGGTCGGTGTAGGTCAGGCTGGTCCCGTTCACTCTCGCCACGGCCATGCCGTACTCCGTTCGGCTCGTCGAAGGTCTGTCGCGCGAAGGCCGCCCGCAGCAGCGGAGGCGCCATCAGGGAGGTGGCCACCGCGATCAGGACGATGATCGAGTAGGTGGCGGGCGTGAGGATGCCCAGCCTGAGCCCCACGGTGGCGACGATGATCTCGATGAGGCCCCGCGAGTTGAGGCCCGCCCCGATGGCGAAGGACTCCCAGCGTGGTATCCCGCTGGTGCGGGCGCCGATGTAGCCGCCCGCCAGCTTGCCGCCGACGGCCAGGACCAGCAGTCCCGCCGCGGTGAGCGCGACCACGGGGTCGCCCAGCGCCGCGAGGTCCAGGTGCAGCCCGGCGAAGGCGAGGAAGACCGGGGCGAGAACCGCGATGACGGCCGTGCGCAGCGTCTCCAGGTGCCGCATGCCCTCGCCCCTGGCGGCCCCGGCGACCAGCCCGCCGGCGAAGGCGCCGACGGCCGGTTCGAGTCCCGCGAGGTGGGCGACGAGGGCTCCGGCGATGATCAGGATGGCGGAGGTGGTCATGGTGGGGGCCTGCTCGGCCGTGCTCAGCACCCGCCCGGCCAGCGGGCGCAGCAGCAGCGCCACCAGGAACATGACCGCGAGCCACATCACCGTCAGGCCGAGCGCGCCCGCGTCGACGCCGCTGGTGGCGGCGGCCCCGACGACCGCGAGCAGGATCCAGGCGACGGCGTCCTGGCAGGCGCCCGAGGCCAGGGTGAGCTGGCCGACCCGGTGTCCGATGAGCCCGAGGTCGTTGAGCGTGCGGGAGATCACCGGGATCGCGGTGACGCAGAGCGCCACGCCGAGGTAGGCGGCGAAGGTGAGCCTGTCGCCTTCGGGGCCCATCAGCGCGGCGGGCACCACGTAGCCGGCGGCCGCGCCGAGCGCGAGCGGCAGGAGCATCGCCCACGCGCTGATCCTGACCAGGGTGCCCGCCTGCGCGCGCAGCCTGCCCAGGTCGAGCTCGGCGGCGGCGAGCCCGACGACCAGGAGGACCCCGAGCTGGGCGACGGCGTCGATGAGCGCCCCCGAGCCCGGCTTCGGCAGCCACGACGCCCAGCCGGGCGCCAGTTGCCCGAGCACGGACGGCCCGAGCAGGATCCCCGCCGTCAGCTCGCCGACGATCGCGGGCTGGCCGAACCGCACGGCCAGCCGCCCCAGCAGGACGGCCAGGGCCAGGATCACGACGAGCTGCAACAGGAACAGCGGGACCCCAGTGAGCATGGCGACAGCGTAGGAAGCCCTCGTACGGCCCCGGCCAGGCTGACGGACGAATGGCGAGAAATCGCCACAACACCGTCAAGCGCTTCTCCGCCCCTCACCGGCAGACCTACCGTCCGAGACAGCGAGATCCCCCTCAGGAGAAGCGAAGGATCCCCGCAGTGAATGCCCGAATTGTGCAGGAGCTGAATCAGCACGTACGACACTCCGCCTTATCCGGCGAGGTGGCGGCCGCTCGGCGCGGATTCGCTGAGCGCGGGTTCGCGAAGGCATCGTTCCTGGTGCCCGCGAGCGTCAAGCAGGCCGTTGCCGACGACGTGCTCTCCCTCATCGAGGAATCCGGGGTCCGGCGCGACCTCAGATTCAAGGAAACCGGCGACACACCTCGCCGGATGCGCAACGTGACGCGATCGGAGATCGCCACGCGCAGTGCCGTCATCCCCACCGTCTACGAGTCGGAAGCCCTCATCGGGCTGCTCGGCGAGATCGTCGACGAGCCCGTCCTGGTGTGCCCCTACGAGCCGGAGCAGTACGTGATCACCCGCCTGGAACACACGGGTGACACCCACGGCTGGCATTGGGACGACTACAGTTTCGCGCTCGTGTGGGTGGTGCAGTGCCCGCCACCCGAGCACGGCGGTTTCGTCCAGTGTGTCGCCGGCACCACCTGGGACAAGAGCAATCCCGCCATCCACAGGGCCCTGCTCGACAACCCGACCTGGTCGTTCGAGGTGGGCTCAGGCGACCTCTACGTGATGCGCACCAACACCACGCTGCACCGCGTCTACCCGATCACCGCCGGCGTGCGGACGATCATCAACATGGGGTACGCGTCCAAGTCGGACCTGGAGTCGTCCCTCTCCCACGAGACCATGGACGCGCTGTGGGCGGAGCAGGTGTGAGCACGATGCCGACCGAAATGGAGAACCCGATGCACACGGCTTTCACCCGCGGCCCGGTCGCCGACATCTTCTCGTCCTACCTCGTCGCCGTGTCGCTGTCCGCCGCCAGCGAGCTCGGCGTCCTCGACGCGCTCAGGCAGCAGGGAAGCTACTCGATCGAGAAGGCCGGCGCCGACGGGCTCGACACCCGGCTGGTCCGTCAGCTCCTGGTGACACTCTCCTGGGCGGAGATCGTCGAGGTGGCCGAGGACAAGGCGGTCATCGGCCCGCGCTTCGACCAGGCCTGGGACGCGCGCGGCTACTTCTACTGGATGGTGCGCGGCTGCGGGGAGCTGTTCTCCGTGCTGCCGGGCGTGGCCAGGACCAAGGCCCGCGTCGGCGACTACTACACCAGGGACATGCGCGCGGTCGCCGTCGGCTCCAAGCTGATCGGCGAGACCGAGGTCGAGCCGCACTTCGTCGAGCTGCTCGGCGAGCTCGACTACAAGGTCATCACCGATCTCGGCTGCGGCTCGGGCCAGCGGCTGATCGGCGCGGTCTCCCGCCGCCCCGGCGTGCGCGGCGTGGGCGTCGACATCGCGCCCGCGGCCGTCGACCTGGCCAGGAATTCGGTGGAGCAGGCCGGGCTGTCGGACCGGATCACCATGGTCTCCGGAGACGTGCGCAACCTGGAGCCGCTGCCGGAGTTCGCCGACGTCGACCTCATCACCTGCGTCTTCCTCGGCCACGACTTCTGGCCCAAGGCCACCTGCGTGGAGGGCCTGCGCAAGCTGCGCACCGCCTTCCCCAACGCGCGCAGGCTGCTGCTGTGCGACGTGGTCCGCAGCGAGGAGCCGCCGGGGACCGACACGACGATCTTCACCCTGGGATTCGAGCTCGTCCACGCGGCGATGGGCGTCTACCTGCCCACCAGGTCCGAGTGGTACGAGGCCTTCCGCGAGTCCGGCTGGGTGCTGAACGGGGAGCGCGACTTCGCCGCGCCGCCCCTCGGCATCCTGTTCGACCTGAGCCCGGAGAGCTGACATGAGCAACCCGTTCGACGACGAGAACGGCTCCTTCCTGGTGCTGGTGAACACCGAGGAGCAGCACTCCCTGTGGCCGTCGGCCTTCCCGGTCCCCAGCGGCTGGGACACCGTCTTCGGCCCGGCCCCGCGCGCCGAGAGCCTGGAGTACGTCGACGACAACTGGACCGACATCCGTCCCGCCAGCGTCAGGAGCACGCCGGCATGAGCGCGGAGACGGTCGAATACCTCCTCGACGGCAAGGAGGTGGATGCGATCACGGCCGTGGCCGAGCGAGTCAGGGTCCTCGGGGAGGATCCCGCCGACCCCGGCTTCTTCGACCGCTGCTGGCACATCCGCGAGGAACTGCCGGTCGGGCTGCGCCGCTTCCTGGAGGACTTCCGCCGCACGGAACCGGCGGGCATGTGCCTCGTGCACGGCTTCCCCGTCGACGACGAGGCGGTCGGCCCGACACCCGGGCACTGGTCGGCGCCCGGCCAGTCGGCCGCCGCGAGCGACGCGGAGATCTACCTCGCCCTGTGCGGGATGGTGCTGGGCGAGCCGTTCGCCTGGTCCACCCTGCAGGCGGGGCGGATGGTCCAGAATATCGTGCCGATCCCCGGCGACGAGATGCACCAGAGCGGCCACGGCAGCCAGTCGTTGCTCGAGTTCCACACCGAGGACGGCTTCCATCCGCTGCGCTGCGACTACCTGCTGCTGTTCGGGCTGCGCAACCACGACGCCGTGCCGACGACCGTCGCCTCGGTGCGCGATCTCGAACTCTCGCAGGACCAGGCGCGATTGCTCTCGCGTCCGCGCTTCCACATCCTGCCCGACGACGAGCACCTGCGGCAGCTGGAGGCGAGCCAGCCCGGCCATCCCGCGCTGGCCCTGATGCGCGAGATGCGCGAGAGCCCCGAGGCCGTCTCGGTCCTCATCGGCGAGCCGGGCCGCCCGTACCTGCGGCTGGACCGGCCCTTCATGACCTGCGTGGACGGCGACCAGGCGGCCGAGAACGCGCTCGACGCGCTCGTGGCCGAGCTGGAGGCCAAGCAGCAGGACGTCGTCGTGGGGCAGGGCAGCCTGCTGATCGTCGACAACTACCTGGCCGTCCACGGGCGCAAGCCCTTCACCCCGCGCTACGACGGCACCGACAGGTGGCTGAAGAAGCTGACGGTCAGCAGGAACCTGCGCAGGTCCATCGGCAACCGGGCGACCGCCAGCCCACGGGTGATCTTCTAAGGGGCCATGCCATGCGTACTGTGGTCATCACCGGCGCGTCCAGCGGGATCGGGTTCGCCACCGCCGAGCACTTCGCGCGCTCCGGTGACGCCGTCTTCAACCTCGACGTGCAGCCGCCGATCGCGCAGCCGGCCCCGGGCGTCACCTGGATCGAGGCGGACGTGACCGACTGGGCGGCGATGGAGACGGCCGTGTCGGGGGTGTGGACGGAACACCGCCGGCTCGACGTGGTGATCGCCAACGCCGGCATCAGCGTCAGGCACGGCGTGCTCGACCTCGACGAGGCGACCGCCCGCCGGATCGTGGACGTGAACCTGCTGGGCGTGCTGGGCCTGTGGCGCTGCGCGGCCGGCTACATGGTCCGGCAGGGGCACGGCGTGCTGCTGGCGACCGCTTCCGTCAACGCCTCCCGCGGATTCCCGTACTACGCCGACTACAACGCTACAAAGGCGGGCATCCTGGCGCTGTGCCGCACTTTCGCGATGGAGCTCAGCCCGCACATCAGGGTGGCGTGCGTCAGCCCTGGAGCGGTGTTGACGCCCATGCAGGAGGCGGAGTACACACCGGAGATGCTCGAGGACGTCAACCGGTCCATCCCTCTCGGCAGGCACGCCCAGCCCTCGGAAATCGGGGCGGCCTTCCACTTCCTGGCCTCACCTTCCGCCGCGTTCCTCACCGGGCAGGAAGTGGTCGTGGACGGCGGCGAGACCGCCGGTGCCACCACGACCGCCTTCGGCACCGGCGGCACCACAGATGTACCAGGGCCATCCGCCTGGTCGCTCCCCGCGACCTTCCCGGCAGGCGATCTCACGTACTGAACCACCGAACTCTGTGAAAGGACCTCCGATGAAGCGTCGCATCGCCCTCGCCACCGTGGTGGCCGCATTCTTCACCGCCCTGATCGCAGCGCCCGCCCAGGCCGACGGCGGCGGCGGCTGGCCGGAAGGCGGCGGCCCGGACAGCGGGATCGGCAACTTCCACTGGACCGGGAAGGTCTACGTCCGCCTCCGCTGACCGCTCAGCTCTCCTCCTTGAGCAGGGCGGCCGCGCGGGCCCACAACTCGTGCGCTCCCTGGTCGTTGTTGAGCATGGCCTCCGTGGCCGCCAGGGCCTCCAGGGCCCGGACGTGCCAGATTCTGGCCCCGAGTTCCTCGAAGATCCTCGCGGCCAGGGTCAGGCTCTCCCCCGCGGACGCGGCGTTCCCGGTACCGAAATACAGGTTGCCCAGGGCCAGCGAGGTGACCCCCACGACGAACTGCTCACCGACCCGCAGAGCGATCTCCCGGGAGGTGAGCAGCGCCTTCTCCGCCTCGTCGGTACGGCCCTGCTGGGCGTAGGTCTCGCCCAGCACCCGGAGCACGTACGACTCGCCCACGACGTCACGCAGCTGGCGCACCGTCTCCAGCGCCTTCTCCAGCGTCTGGCGCGCGGCGTCGATGCGCTGGGTGCGCAGCAGCACCTCGCCGAACCGGTACAGCGCCTGGGCCAGGCCGCGCTGGTAACCGATCTCCTCGAAGGTGCTGACCGCCGCCCTGAGCAGGTGGTCGGCCTCGCCGTACGAGCCCTTCTCCAGCAGCACCTGGGCGGTGCTGGCCAGGACGTGGGCCTGCGCGGCACGGTCGCCGGCCGCGCGCAACATCTCCTCCGCCCGCTCGTAGCGTTCCAGGGCCAGCTCGAACCGGCCGGCGATGCGGTCGAGCAGCGCGAGGTTGCGCAGGGCCAGCGCGCTGCCGTGCTCCTCGCCCTGCTCCTCGAACATGCGGCGGGCCTGCTGCAGCAGACGCTCCGCGTCGTCGTAGCGCTGCCTGAACAGCTCAAGGCTGCCCAGGCCGTAGATCATGGCGGCCTCGCCGCGGGCGTCGCCGTCGCGGCGGGCGGCGGCCAGGGCGAGCTCGTGCGTGGAGCGCCAGTCGTCGAAGTAGCTGCGGGTCTCGAAGAACGTCGCCGACGTCATCGCCAGGTCCCAGCAGAGCGCGCGGCCTCCGGCCCCGTGCGCCTGGCCGATGACCGCCAGCAGGTGCGGGCGCTCGGCCTCGAACCATTCGATCGGGTCGGGCATCAGCCGGTCGATCACGGTGCTGGGCAGCCGGTAACGCTCCGCCGTACCGTGCAGGACCGCGTAGTCGCCGCCGAGCAGCCGGGCGTGGGCGGCCTCGACCAGCCCGAGCCAGCAGCCGAGTGCCCTTCGCAGGGCGGCGCTGCGTTCCTGTTCGCTCTCCTCGGCCATGACGCGCTCGCGGGCGTACAGGCGCATCAGGTCGTGGAAGCGGTAGCGGGCCTGGCCGCCCGATCTGGGCTGGCTCAGCTCCAGCAACTGCGCGTCGACGAGCTGCTCGATCAGGTCCTGGGCCCGGTCGGGGTCCACCTCCAGCAGCGCGACGCCCAGCCACGGGCCGAACTCCGCGACGTCGAGCAACGCCAGCCGCCTGAACATGATGGCCACCTGCGGCGCCAGGTCGCGGTAGCTGAGGATGAACTTGGTGCGCAGGTCCACCTCGCCCTGGCTGAGCTCGTCGAGCCTGCGGCTCTCGTCGGTGAGCCTGGCGACGAGGTCGGCGCTGGTCCACGACGGCCGTACGGCCAGCCGCGCGGCGGCGACGCGCAGCGCCAGCACGAGCCCGCCGCACAACTCGCTGAGCCGCCTGGCCCCCTCGGGATCGGCGTGCACCCGCTGCTCGCCCGCGATGCACGCGAGCACGTGCACGCCCTGGTCCGGCGGCAGCACGTCCAGCCGGAGCGGGGTGGCGCCCTCCAGCGTGATGAGCCCGGCGAGCTGGCCGCGGCTGGTCACCAGGACGGCGCAGCCGGGCGCGCCGGGCAGCAGGGGCCTGACCTGGCTGGAGTCGCGGGCGTTGTCGAGGACGAGCAGGAGCTTGCGCCCGGCCAGGACGCTGCGGAACAGTGCCGCGCGTTCCTCCAGCGTGGCCAGGGGATGCTGGCGGGTGACGTTCAGCGCCCGCAGCAGGGTGTCGAGCACGTCGAAGGGCGAGACCGGCGGGCCCGTCTCGGAGAAGCCGTTGAGGTCGACGAAGATCTGGCCGTCGGGGAAACGGGAGGCGACCCGATGCGACCAGTGCACCGCCAGGCCGCTCTTGCCGACTCCGCCCATCCCGGTGATGACGGCGACGAACGGCTGGCCCGCCCCCGTCTTGGTGTCCAGGAGCTCGTCGAGTCTGGCGATCTCCTCGTCGCGGGCGACGAAGCCGGTCACGTCAGGGGGCAGCTGGGCCGGCACGGCCGGAGACGACTCGGGGGCGGCACGTTCCACCGCGAGGCGGCCCTGCCGCTGCCCGGTCTCGCCGCGCAGGATCGCCTCGTGCAGTTCGGCCAGCTCGGCGCCGGGTTCGAGGCCCAGCCTCTCGATGCTGAGCCGGTAGCCCTCCTGGTAGACCGCGAGCGCCTCGGCGCGGCGCCCCGCCCTGCTCTGGGCCAGCATGAGCAGGCCCCGCAGCCGTTCGCGCAGCGGGTAGGCCGCGACGAGCGCGACCAGCTCGCCGACGATCTGGAGGTCGCGCGACAGTTCCAGCTCGACCTCGAAGTACTCCTCCAGGATGGCCAGGCGCCACTCGCCGAGCCGCTCGGACTCCGCGCGCACCAGCTCGCCCTCGACCCCGGTCAGCGGGTCGCCGCGCCACACGGTCAGCGCGCTGGAGAGCTGATCCGAGGCCTTCTCCAGGTCGCCGGCCATCCTGGCCGTGCGGGCCTGGCGCAGCGCGACCTCGACCTCCTTGATGTCGAACCTGTCGTCCTCGGCCAGCCGCAGCAGGTAGCCGGAGGAGGCGGTGACGATGGGGTCGTGGGCCACTCCCGCCGCGGCGAACTCGCGGCGCAGGCCCGACACGCAGATGGCCACCTGGTTCCTGGCCGTCACCGGGGGGTTCTCGCCCCAGATCGCGGCGCTGAGCCTGTCGGTCGAGACGACTCTGCCCACGTTGAGCAGCAGGGTCGCCAGGACGGTCCGCCGGCGTGACCCGCCCAGCGAGATATGCACGTTTCCCGTGACCGCTGTCAGCGGACCAAGGACACGAAACTCCATGCACCCACCCACTGGCTCGTCTCAGCCGGGCCCTAGGAAGATCGTACGATATCCACCTATAGGGGATATAACAAGAAATGACAAGGAACATCCACTTCAACTGTCTATGATGTTCCGTTCAATGCGGCGATAACTCGATGAAATCGCATACAAATACCCAGCCAGTAGCGTTCGGAGTACTGATACTTCGACTGGCAACCCGGGTTGGTATCGATGTCTCTGAGCACCAGCAGACCCCTACCCTTCAACCCCGCACTGCAGCTGGAGCTGCCCCTCCTCGAGCTGGAGCTGGCCGAGCAGACCCAGAGCGAGCTGCTCGTGCTCTCCGCGGAACCGGAGCGGATGCACCCCGCCCTGCCGCGCCTGTTCGCCCGGATGGCGCGACGCCGAGTCGCCGTCCACATCCTGCACGGACCCGGCCAGCCGGGCCGCACGTCCCCTCTGGCGCAGGCCTGGCAGGCCGGCGCGACCGTCAGGACCGTGGTGGGACTCCCCTACCAGATCCTCGTGCGCGACCGCGTGGTCACCTACGTGGCGCATCCCGGGCTGACCTCGTCGGAGCGGCTGGAGAGGATCGCCAATCCGTTGGTCGCGACCTCGGTGGCCGGGGTCTTCGACACCATCTGCCGCATCCTCAACGACAAGGGCAACGGCACGCTCGACGACGACGGCCAGGACGAGGTCCTGCGCGCGCTCGACGACGGGCTCACCGACGACCGGGCGGCCGCCCGGCTGCACCTCAGCAAGCGGACGTTCGCCAGGCGCGTGGCAGGCGTGATGGAGCGCCTCAACGCCAACAGCCGCTTCCAGGCGGGGGCGGAGGCCGTCAGACGAGGCTGGATCTGACCCAGCGGGCGAACGGCACCAGCATCTCCTCGGGGCTGAGCGCTCCGTGCTCGTGGCGGAGACGAGGATCGGGCAGGGGAAAGGCCGGCGACGTGGCGATCGCCACCACCGCGCCCAGCCGCTCACGCACCCGAGGGGACAGCTCCACCACGTCGAGTTCGTCCGCCCGTAGCACCCTGG
This sequence comes from Nonomuraea sp. NPDC050663, assembly GCF_044456985.1. Taxonomy (NCBI): domain Bacteria; kingdom Bacillati; phylum Actinomycetota; class Actinomycetes; order Streptosporangiales; family Streptosporangiaceae; genus Nonomuraea; species Nonomuraea sp. NPDC050663. The sequence goes on along the minus strand of NZ_JBITGL010000008.1, from coordinate 60,912 downwards.
CGTGGCCGTCCATGGCCTCGGCCAGACGGTCCGCGACCTCCCGCTCCTTGCCCGGGCGTGGGTAGAGCCACCGCACGCGGCCCGCGCCGCCACCCGGCAGCTCGCACAGGCCGGCCACGTCCACCTCGGCCCAGCGCCGCGCCAGGGCCGGGTCGGACGCGACGGGGACCAGGCCGTGGTCAGCGTAGGCGAGCACGCTCCAGCCGCGTGCGGCCCAGGCGGACGCGTGCTGCTCCAGTACGGCGAGCGCGCTCATGGCCGCCTCGTCGTACCCGTGACCGTGCAGATGGTCGTCGAGGTTGACGTAGACCCACAGCAACAGCGGCTCGTTCCGCGGCACCGAGATCGCCGCCTCGACATCCGCCACGACGCCCGGCACCAGCTCGTGCGGATCGCGGGTCAGGGCGTGCCGCGCCGGTTGTCGAGCGGCGCCCCTCGTCAAGGTCTCCACCCAGGGCCCGCGCAGCAGGTCGAGCTCGCGGCCCACGACCACGGATTCGGCGCCTTCCGCGCGCTCGAAGAGCGTGACCAGGGGCGGGACCGGCTCGCGCCGGGCGGGTTCGCCCGCCAGGACGTCGCCCGTGATCACGTTGATGAGCGGGCCTCCCGCACGCTCGCGGTAGGCGGCGCCCACGACCAGGTGCTCACTCACCGGCGCGCCCGTGACCGAGGTCAGCCAGGCGGTGGCCGACGTGCTGGGGAAGGTGGAGGTCAGGCACGTGAGCTCGGCGGAGCGCCAGACCTGTCCCGCGGCCCCCCAGGAGAGCCCGTCGACGGCCAGGACGATCACGCCGCGACCGCCCCGGCCCAGTTCGGAGAGAACCAGGCCGGGGACGGCACGCAGATCGAGCCCGGGGCTGGGGGTAGTCCCGGTCTCAGTCATGTCAGTAGTTCGGCACGCAGTCAGTGCACGTGGTGCGGAACTTCATGACCTGGACCTCCTGACGCGCGGCGAGCATTTTCGCCACGAATTCAGGTGTTGTCATGATGGGAGTTTCGACGGCGGTCTGGACGCTTTCCTGAAACACGGGCGCCTCCTGAATTTCGATCGGCTTTCGCCTATTTCCTGATTTCAGAGTAAAAATGGCGAATGCAGCGGTCAATCAACGGGCGTCAACGTGGCATCAATCCGCCAGTCTCGCCTCACCAGCACCGACGCGGCCACCACGGCGAAAATCACGGCCGCCACGGCATAGATCACCCGGAAATCCAAGATCGCCACCACGAGCGTCCCGGCGCCCATTGAGAGCACGAAGGGAAGGTCGATGATGGCGTCCATTGCGGTGAGCGCGCGGCCCTGCATCCCGGCCTCCGTCCTGCGCTGTACGAGCGTCGTCGTGGCGACCATGAAAATCGGAATGGAAAGCCCCACCAGAACACCGCCGGCGCACATCGTCACCTCTGTCGCGGGGATCACCAGGGCCAGACCCGCCGCGCTGAGGACGAACCCCACGGCCGCCGCGCGATGCTCGCCGTACCTCCTGATGAGCGGGGCCACGGCGAAGCCTCCGGCGACGGAGCCGGCGCCCTGGAAGGCGGCGATGACCCCGACGAAGGCCGCGGGGCGGCCGAGTCCCTGCTCCACGGCGGCGAACATGGCCGCGTTGACCAGCCCGGCCGCGGACAACGCGGCGGCCACCGCGAGCACGCCGGCCCGCAACTCCCTGTCGCCCATGAGGTGGCGCACCCCCGCGAGCAGGTCGGCGCGGAACGTGCCGGGCTCCCGCCTGGCCGGGGTGGCCAGATCGGGCACCCTCCTGAGCATGAGCAGCACCAGCACAGAGATCAGGAACGTCAACGTGTCGAGGACCGCCACCGCCGCCAGGCCGAGCGCCACGTAGAGCGCGGCGCCGATCAGCGGGCCGAGCACCCTCAGGCCCTGGCCGAGCGAGCTGAGCAGCCCGTTCGCGTCGCCGAGCAGCCGCTCGGGCACCATCGAGTGGATCAGGCCGCCCCTGGCCGCGGCGAAGATCGCATTGGCGAAGCCGTACCCGAGCGTCACGGCGAACACGATCCACAGGTCGCCCGGATCGCGCACCAGCAGAAGGCAGAGCACCAGCGCCCCGGCCAGCAGGTCGTTGACGATCAGGACCTTGCGTCGCGGGAACCTGTCGACGAGCAGCCCGGTCAGCGGCGCGAAGAACGACGGCACCGAGAGCAGGATGAACACCACGCCGGCCATCGTGTCCGAGCCGGTCAGCTCCTTGACGAAGATGCCCAGCACCACCAGGAGCGCGCGATCGCCGATCATGTTCACCGTCTGGCCCACGAACAGCAGCAGGAACCTGCGGTCGCGCAGCAGCTCGCGCATCAGCCCTCCTTCGCCCAGCCGGCCTCGACGAGGACGGCCAGGAATTCGTCGGCGAAGTCTTGCGGGACGGGCAGCCCTGAGGCGTGCTCGGCATAGGCGGCCACGGCCGCGCGGTCCCTGCGGCCGTCGACGCCGTGGGCCAGCGCGAGGATGAGCGCGTAGGAGCGGGCTCTGGCCAGGGACGCCTGGCGCTCCAGCCACGCCCGCCCGTCCGCACTCGCCGCCTCGGCCAGCCCCCGCAGGTTGAACGGCCCTTCCCAGGTACGGCAGAGCACGGGGGTGACGGCGGCCTCGGCGCGTTCCACGAGCTTGTCACCCTCCGCGGCCTCGTCGCCTTCCGCGGGCTTACGCGGGACGAGCGCCACGTGGTCGGCCAGGCCGGTCAGCCACGCGCGGGCCGTGCCGTCGCCCGGGCCGAAGAGCGCCTCGAACCCGTCCAGGGCGCCGAGGGCGACGGCCGTGCGGTGCCGGAGCAGTGCCGGCGCCCCTCCCCGGCACTCCAGGAGCCGGGCGGCGGCCCAATCCACCGCGATGCCCTCCAGTTCGTCGCGCTCCCCCGCCATCCCCGCGAGCACCGCCGCGCACGCCCCCGCCACCGTGGCGGTACGGCGCAGCTCGGCCGGGTCGAGCTTGTCCAGCGTGTCGGCGGCGCTGTGGTTGAACCGGTCCGGCCAGTGCCCGAGCGTCACCGTCGGGCACCCGACGGACGCGTCGACGAGCAGGCTGTGGTCGGAGGCGCCGACGAACGGCGTCGCCCGCCAGGCCCACGTGTCGCAGGCCACCGCCCCCGAGTAGGAGCGGGCGGCCTGCGGCAGCGCCGCCACGACGTGCTCGGCGAGCGCGTTGACGAACCCGGGCAGGTGGTCGGGGCTGCGCTCGACGATGAGCGGGCCGCCGCACCTTCGCTGGTCCTGTCCCGCCATGTCCACGTTGACCGCGGCGGCGGGTGGGCGGCCGGCGACGTCGTGCAGGTAGGCGGCCATGCCGGTGAACTCCGGGCCCCAGACGAACCTGACGCCGCGCCGTCCCCGGCGTCCCGCGAGCGCACGGGCCACGCCGAGCAGCGCGGCGGCGCCGGAGGCGTTGTCGTTGACGCTCGGCCTCGGGTGGCACAGGTGCGCCGAGAGCAGCACCTCGTCGGCTTCGGCTCCTGGCAGCAGTCCCGTCACGACGGGCATGGCGGCCCGCGCGTGCGTCTCGACCTCGACCCTCACCGTGCCCCGCCGCAGCAGCTCGGCGGCCTGCTCGGGTGTCACGCTGAACGCGACCAGGCCGCTCCCCGGGGGCAGCTCGACCCTGCCCGGGCCGGGCAGCCGCCCGGTGACCAGACCGAACGCCCCTGCCCTCGCCGCCTGCTCGACGGCGACGGGCACCGGCAGGTCCGAGTCGTGGACGGCCAGCACCGGCAGATCAGCACCCTGCACGGCCGAGGCCGACGAGCCCGCGCCCCTCACGGCCGGGGCCGGCGAGCCCGCGCCCCTCACGGCCGGGGCCGGCGAGCCGGCGCCCTGGATGGCCGGGGGGCGCGCGATCACGTCTGTCAGGGGTGCCACACGGGCGAGGACGCCGCCGGGTGGGGTCGGCGCCGAGCCGGAGGCGAGGGCGAACGGTTGCTCCGGATAGCGGACCACGTCGTCGATGGCGGCCCGCACCGGCGTCCACGAGTGCGGAGCGCGAAAGCTCCACCAGTGCCGCCCCCCGTCGGCGGGGAAGCGATGGAGCCGTACGTCGTCGAGCCCCGCCCGCTCCGCCCGTTCCGCGACGTACTCGGCCGCCTCCTGGATCCCGTCGGAAGCCTGGAAGCGGTCGAGGGCCGCCAGTTCGGCGACGTCCTCGACCGCTTGCCGTACGTCGAAAGCCGCGTGGATCTCCGAGACCACGTTCATGGCACCGCCCGGCGGAGCGCGGCCCGGCGAGCCGGGGAGAGCGGCACGCTGACGCGGGTCAGGCCGTGCAGGCGGCGCCCCGCCAGCCACGGCGGCAGCTCGTCCTCGGTGACGACCCACGGCAGCGCGGGATGCCCCTGCTCGACCCGGCAGCCCAGCCCGGTCAGCACTTCGACCAGCTCGGGCTTGGCCGCCGCGACGGCCTGTCTGAGCTGGGCCAGCACGTCGCCCTGGTCCAGGAGCCGCAGCGCCACTTCGAGCGACAGCGCCGACATCCCCAGCGGGGGCACCGCCTGCCGTACGGTGTCGGCGACGTCGGGCGAGCAGATGGCGAAGCCCGCGCGCAGGCCGCCGCAGCAGTAGCCCTTCGACAGGCTGCGCAGCACGACCAGGCCGGGCATCCGGGTGGTCAGCGGCACGACGCTGGCCTCCGGGCCCAGGTAGCCGGCGCACGCCTCGTCGACGACGAGCATGCCGCCCGCCGAGCTGGCCGCCCGCGCCAGTTCCGCCACCTGGGCGACGGGCAGCACATCGCCGCGCACGCTCGGCCGTTCGAGCAGGATCGTCGTCGGCCGCTCGCTCGCCACGTCCTGGTCCGGCGCGTACACGCGCAGCTCGGCGCCGCGCTGCGCCGACCAGGCGGGCAGGTCGGGGTGGGCGTGCGCGGTGTGCAGGAGCCTGCCGGGACCCGCGAGGGCGTGGAGCAGGCCTGTCGTGCCCGCGCCCGTCACCACCTGGCTGGGCAGGAGTGACACGCCGAAGTGGCGGGAGAGCACGGGGGTGGCGCGGGCCGAGCCGTACGGATCGTCCAGGGTGTAGGCGCGGGACGGCTCCCTGGGGTCGCCGACGTCGGCCCAGGCGCTGTCGATCGCGTCGCGGACGAAGTCGATCTCGTCCGGGGCCCACCGCAGGTCCACCTCCGCGCTGCTGCCGCGGTGCCCCAGGACGGCGGGGCGCGGGCGCGGGGCGGCGACGGCGAGGAGCTGGACGTAGCGGGTCTCCGGCCGCACGGGGGCGCCCACCCTGAAGTCGGCGTCCGCGCGCAGCACGTCGAAGCCCGCCGCCCTGACCAGCGCCACGACCTCGCTCGGCAGGTAGAGCCTGACGTCGTCGCGCAGGACCGCGACGCGGCCGTCGGCGTGCGTGACGCGCAGCTCGCCGCGGCTGCGGCCGTCGAGCGGGTCGTAGCTGCGCCGGAAGTCGAAGGTGTCGCCCTCGGCCTCGAACCGGTCCTCGGCCCGGTACTGACGCAGGATGGCGGCGACGTTCGAGTGGTCGAGCACGAGCAGCCCGCCCGGCACCAGCCGCTCGCGCACCCGGCGCAGCAGGGCGAGTTGCTCGTCGTCGCGTCCCCAGCCGAACGCCTGCACGCAGATCGCCGCGTCGGCCTCCGGGAGCTCGACCCGCTCCAGCAGGTCGCCCTCGACCAGGCCGACCCGCACGCCTTCACGGTCGGCCGCCGACCTGGCCTCCTCCAGCGCCCAGGCGCAGATGTCGACCCCGGTGACCCGGTAGCCGTGGCGGGCCAGGCCCACCGCGTGCCTGCCGATGCCGCAGCCGAGATCGAGCACCCTGCGGCCGGGCGCGTGCTCGGCGAGCGCCTGCAGCAGGTAGGCGGTCTCGGCCTGCGTGCGCTCGCCGGTGTATTCGTGCCGGGCGAAACTCCAGTATTCGGAGGTGAAGTAGTCGGCGTACCAGCGGATCACGTGAACTCCGCTCGCGCGAAGAAGTCGCACACGTCGCAGATGTCGACGGGGTTGCGCACGCCCTCCTGCGCGACGTAGACGCCCTCGCAGACCCGGCACTTCTCCTCGACCAGCGGGAACATGTAGCGCTGCATCGTGGAGAACGACTCGAACAGGTAGTAGTCGATGCCGGGCCACAGGCCGTACAGGTGGTCGGCCATGGCGTAGGCCATCGAGCGCTCCTGCGGACCGGTGGTGAAGCGGCCTGGCGTGCCCTGCCGGTTCAGCTCGGGGGCGACGAGCTCCAGGTAGATCGTCAGTTCCTTCTTGGGGATGCGGTAGAGCGGGAAGATGTAGCGCATCCCGCCGATCTGCCTGACCGGGATGCCGCCCATCCTGAACCCGCTGGTGATCCAGGTGACCATGCTGGCCACCAGGTCGTCGGCGTTGAAGCCGAACGCGACGGTCCCGGCGCCGATGCTTTCGGCGTGGTCCTCCAGCATGCGGCGCAGCACCTGGTGGCCCACGACCATGTTGAGGTGGCTGCGGTCGCCGCCCACCACTTCGTTCATGGCCGACACGAACGGCCGGCGGAGCTTGAAGACCCGCTCGATGTCGGAGGCGTCGACGATGGCCTGGTCGATGCCGAGCGCCTCGGCCGAGGCGCGGGCGGCGGCGAAGGTGGCCGGTTCCTCCCAGTCGGGCAGGCCGGTGATCGTCACCGAGGTCATCGTGAAGGCGGGCAGCCGGTGCTTGGTGCGTTCGAGCAGCTTGAGGAAGGCGACGCTGTCGCGTCCTCCGGACAGGCCGATGACGACGTTGTCGCCCTCCTGGAGCACGCCGTGGCTGAGCACGCCCTGGACGAAGGTCTCCTCGACGAAGCGGACGAAGCTGTTCTCGTCGAACTGCTCCACGCGCCGCTCCAGGCGGCCCTGGGTGTCGAAGAGGATCGACTTGGTGTAGATCGGGTTGGGCGTGCCGTACACCGTCGTGGCGGGCCTGCGGGTGACGTCGAGGTCGTAGTGGCGCACCTGGCGCAACTCGATGACGTCGTGCTCGCCGACGATCGTCGTCTCCTCGGGGACGATCTTCCCGTTGAGGGTGGTGATGACCGCGTTGACGGGGATGCCGTGGGCGGTCAGGACCTCCATGAGCGGCCGACCGGCGGCGGCCTCCAGCGTTTCGGAACCACCGACCTTGTTGTGGAAGACAACTCTGGCCACGACTTCCTCCCGGCTCATTCTTGTGCTTAATATCCTTTTACCGGCGACGAAAGGCGAACATGAGCCCGAGCCTGGACATTGGCATCATCACGTCAATCGACATCCTTGACCAGAACGAATGGGATGCGATTGTCTCCGCCTGCGGAGCGCCGGTTTTCTATCGGCATCGATATCTGCGGTCCTATGCGCGTTCGCCGTTGACGGCGGTGAAACTCTTCCGCTATTTCGTGGTGCGCGAAAACGGGCGTCCTGTCGCCGTGTTGCCGCTCTCGCTGATCGACGGGCTGGACCCTCTCGGCCAGCTGGGCGCCCGCTATCCGGTGACCGGGGCGGAGCGGGGGCTGCTGAGCCATGTCTGGCACTGCTACGACGCGTGGCTGCCCGGCGAGCGGCATCTGGCAGCGGTGGTCGAGGCGATGCGCGGGCTGGCCGCGGAGCTGGAGGCCGAGTGGTACGGCTTCGTCAACGTCGCCCATGACTCGCCGCTGCGCGAGGGCCTGATCGGCCTGGGTTTCCCCGCCGAGCACATCGAGGACCGGTTCCGCCTGGACCTGCGCGGGCTGCCCGATCCGTTCGCGCACGCGACCCCGAGGGCGCGGATCAACCTGCGGAGGGGGCGGCGCAGGGCGGCCGAGGCGGGCGTGTGGCAGCGTGTCGGGGTCGCGGCCGAGTCCGATCTCATGGAGATCGGCCGGTTGTGCGCCAGGACCGCGGCCAGGCACGGCACCGGCGGCTTCTACCCGCCCGAGCTGTTCGCCGAGTTCGTCGCGGGGCTCGGCGACCTGGCGCTGGCCATCGAGATCCGCCAGGAGGAGCGGCTGATCGCCGCCGGGGTCGTGCTGCGCGACGGCCGCCGGTTCCATGCCTGGGCCTGCGGCGTCGACTACGACGTCAAGGGCGGCTTCAGCCCTTACGCGCTGCTGCACGCCGCGACCGCCGAGCAGGCCGTCCACGAGGGGTGCGAGGTCCTGGAGGGCGGGCGGGGCAATGCGACCTTCAAGCTCAGACACGGGCTGAGCCGTCTGGCCCTCGACGCCTGCCTGCTGAGGGTCTGATGCGGGTGACCGCCGGGTTCCTCCCGGTCGAGGGGCCGCTGTTCAGCACGGGACGCTGGCTGGCCGCGATGGACGGGCGGGTGCCCGGCCTGCCGTACACCTTCGAGCGGGGCGGGGCTGTCCTGCACGGGACCGTGGTCGAGCGGGGGCATCCGGGCGAGGTGTTCGACCTGCGGCACATCCTGACGGACGACACCAGGCAACTGCCGCTGGCCGGGGCCACCAGGGCGGCGCGGTCGGCGGGTCCGGCCTGGCCCGGCTGCACGCCGCACCTGATCGTCATGCTGCCCGGCTACGAGTGCCACGCGCTCGGTCCGGCGGGCGGCGACGCCGGAGCCGTGGCCGACCTGGTCGCCGAGATCGTCGCCTGGGCGCAGGCCAGAGGGCTGCGGGCGGTGGCGTTCCTGTACACGCGCGGCCGGGCGCTGGAGCGGGCGCTGGAGGAGGGCGGCTTCACCGGGATCCCGATGTCGTATTCGTGCGAGCTCGTACCGGGAACACCCCTGCCCGCCCACCGGGCGAGCGAGGCCCGGCGGGAGATGCGGCGGCTGGCCGAGGCGGGCGTCCGGTTCGGCATGAGCGACATCTCACGACCGGTCCCGGGGATGGTCGACCTGAAGTGGGCCCATTCCCGGAAGTACGGCGGCGGCGCGGACCGCGAGGCCTGCGCCCGCCGCCTGGAGGCGCTCTGCGCGGGCGGCGCCCTGCTGTTCAGCGCTGAGCTGGACGACCGGCTCCTGGGCTACGGCCTGTTCGTCCCCCACCGGGGCACCTGGTACGCCGTCAGCACGGCCATGGCCTACGACGCGGCGCCGGCCAAGCACACCTACTTCGCCACCGTCTTCTACGAGCCCGCCCGGCATGCCGCGCAGGCCGGCGTCACCCGCCTGCACTACGGTCACGGCTCGTGGCGGGCCAAGCTGGCCAGGGGCTGCAGGGCCGTGGAGATGCCGGTCTGGGTGCTGGCGCTGGATCCCGAGCTCAAGCCGATGATCGAGTGGAGCGCCAGGACGACCACGCTGTCAGCGTAGGGGAGGGAAGAGCATCGAGGTCTGGAGCACGGCGTGCTCCCACGGATCCACGCTCACCCCGTAGACCGCCAGCCTGGCAGCGGCCCTGCGCAGGTCGAACCGCTCGCCTCCTGGCAGGAACTCGCAGGCCAGGAACGACGCCAGCGGATGCCCGCCGGGGAGCAGCGCCGCGAGCTCGGCGCCCGCGCCCTCCCTCGACGAAGCGGCCAGCTCGGGGGCCAGCTTGCGCGCCTCCGCGTCGAGGTCGTGCCAGAGCGCGGCCACGACCCTGGATCGCAGGCCGCGGCGCACGTCGTCGAACTGCCTGGTCTCGCGTGGCAGGCCCGCTTCGAGGAGCGCCACCAGGTCGCGGAGCGGTCCCTGGTCGCCGTCGAGCGGCGTGCCGTGGCCCTCGCCCATGAAGATGCCGGCCTCGTGCCGGGAGTCGTCCGGGCTGTCGGAGCTGTGGACCAGGTCGAGCAGGACGTTGATGCCGCGCAGGTCGCGCCGGATCGTGCCGGGCTCGGCCTGCGCCGGGTCGCTCGCGCCCTTCAGCTCGCGCAGCCGCCGGTGCGGCTCGGGAGCGCCTGACCTGTCCTCTACCAGCAGGGCGAGGCTCGGTCCCAGGTCGAACACGACATCGACCTGCCGGTAGAAGTAGGCCTTCCATACGGAAGTGATCTTGGTTTCCTGGAAGGCGTCCTGCCCGGGCGGCCGGTGCCACAGCACCGCATAGCGTGTCGGCTCGAACCCGTGCTCCTTCAGCCGGTCCAGGACCGGAGTGACCAGATGCCGCAACAATGCGTCGGGCGGAAACAGGAACAGGATCGTCCTGTCCCACACGATCTCGGCCATCCGTCACTCCCTGATTTCTAGCCCTTGCGGGACTTCGTCACCCGTGGCCGCCTGAGCCAAATGATGCGGTTCCTGTCCATGGTTTTCTCCCTCAGTTCTTCTTGGGCTTGGGACGGCGGGTCACACGACGATTGCGGTCCATGACGGTTCCTTTCTGTCGCGAATAATTCATCCTCACCGCATTCGCCGGCCATTCGCCGGGCGCCGCTTTTATTGGCAACAAATCGCCACCGCGAGCGGGCCCTTCAGCGAGGGAACCTCCGCCACCGATTCGATCGCCGCCAGCTCCGCCGCGAGCGTCCAGCCGGGGTCACCCGGCACCAGGGCGTGCTTGCCGTACAGCAGGACCTCCTCCAGCGACTGCTCCGCCTCCAGGCGCATCAGCGCGGCCGCGCGTCTGGCGGCCCGGCGCACCTGCGCCGTCGTCCAGCGCGGGTCGGCCAGGAGCTCCGTCGCGCGGGCCACGACCTCGTCCGCGTGCTCGGGCGCGGTCGCCAGGAAGACCCGCCAGGCGCCGGTATCGCGGTAGGGGGCGGCCACGGCCCACAGTTCGTAGCAGAGTCCCAGCACGTTGCGCAGTTCCTCGGTGAGCAGCGCGGAGCTAGCTCCTGCCAGCAGTTCCATCAGGACCGGCCACGCGGGCGAGCCGCCGCACTCGCCGCCGATCACCACGCCCGCGGTGTCGGAGTTGAGCCGCAGGGTCTCGCGGCCTCCGCGCCACTCCGGGGGCGCCTGCGGCGCGGGCCGCCAGGGAGGCAGTGACGCGAGCGGGCCCTTGTCCAAGGTGCGCGCCAGGTCGTCGGGGTCGGCGCCGCCGCAGACCACGACCCCGGCGGAGCCGAGGAAACGCCGGTGGTGGGCACGCAGCGCGTCCAGCTCCAGGGCGTCGACCTCGTCGAGCGTGCCGCCGACGGGCCTGCCCAGCGGGTGGCCGGGGTAGGCGAGCCCGAAGAAGACGTCGTGGACGACGTCCAGGGGGTCGCTGCCGGCCAGCCGCAGCTCCTCGCGGACGACCTTGCGCTCGGCCTCCAGCACGCCGGCGCTCAGGTCGGGTTCCGCCAGAGCCCTGGCCAGCACCTCCAGGGCCTTGCCCGCCTCCTCGGTCGGCACCCGCGCGTAGAGGGCCAGGTGCTCGCGCCCGGTGATGGCGTTGGCCTCGCCGCCGAGCTCCTCCAGCAGGTCGACGACCCGCTCGCCGCCGGCCAGCGGGGCCTGCATGAGGACGTGCTCCAGCAGGTGCGTGCCGCCCGCCGTACCTGGTCCCTCGTGGCGGGAACCGGCGCGCAGCCACACGCTGACCGTGGTCACGGCCGCGCCCGGCCGGTGCACGAGCCAGGCGGGGGCTCCGCCCGGCGAGGGCACGTGGATCGGGCGGCTCACAGCGCGCCCACCGGCTCGGCTCCCGCCAGCAGGTCCTCGTCGACCTCGGTGCCGTGCACCAGGATGAACCGGCCCACGGGGGTGTGCGCCCACAGGGCCCTGCCCTGCTCGCGCAACGTCAGCTCGTCCGTGCGCTCGCCGCCCTCGACCGGCAGCGCGAACAGGATCATGCCGGCGTCGAGCGCGGCCTTCGGGGTCAGCCGCCCCAGGATCGAGGCGCCCGGCCTGCGTAGTTGCAGCGTCCTGGCCGCCAGGCGGATGGGCCGCCGCATCGCGCCCAGCACCCTGGCGCGCCGCCGCGACCTGCTCTCGCGCAGTTGCGCCCGCCGCTCGCCGGGCAGCTCCGGCACGTCGAACGGGCTGCGCTCCAGGAGGCCGGACAGCTCGGCGTATTCGGGCCACAGCTCCGCCTCGCCGACCGCGTGCGCGCACCGCGCGAGCGTGTCCCGGTCAGCCCCGGCGAGCAGCACCGCGGCGTCGACCAGGTCCCTGGCCCGGTAGCGCTGCTCGAACCGCTCGTAGATCAGCGCCAGCAGGTTCTTGACCACCGGATCCTCTGGCGCGCCCGTCCTGTGCGGCGCCCCGATGCCGTCGCCGATGTAGGCCACCGTGCTCAGCTCGATCCCGTACGGCAGGCCGTACGGGTCATCGGGCAGCCGGCGCAGGCTCACGATCACCTCGGTCCGCCCGCCGAACCTGACGAACGTGGCGGTGTGCATCGACCAGCCCTCGTCGAGCAGCCGGCCGGTCATCGTCCACAGCCGGTCGCGGTCGGGCACCCAGAGGTCGAGGTCGTTCATGTATCTCAGGAGCCCGCCCGGATACCGGTCGGCGACCTCCAGGCCCTTCAGCGACACGGGCCTGTCGGCCAGGCGCTCCCACTGGCCGCGGTAGAAGGCCATCCGTCCGCGCTGCTGCTCCAGCTCGTGGGCCAGGGTGGGGCTGAGCCGCCGGCCCTCGCTCTCCCAGGCGCTCAGCAGGGTGGCCACCAGCGAGGGCTGCTCGCGCCTGGCGACGTAGAGCACCTCGCCCGGCGTCTCCATCTCTTCGCCGGTGACCAGTTCCAGGGTGGCGACGAGCTGCTCGGCGTTCATGCGGGCCTGCGCAGGCACCACACGGCGGTCGACGATTCGGGCGTGAGCGGCTCTCCGGCGAACCCGGCGTGGGCGTCCTCCACCTCCCAGCCCGCCTCCCCCGCCCACTTCTCGATCTCGGCCATGGTCAGGAAGCACATGCGGATCGGCGGGAAGTAGCGCCTGTCGACCGTGCGGTGGTCGTCGAGCGTTTCGAGCAGACCTATCATCTCGACCTCCAGGCCTTGCTTGTCGAGCATCCGGGTGATCTCCCACACGGCGCGCCGCTCGTCCCAGACCCGCAGTCGGGGCACGCCGTCGCGGGCCTTCTGGCGTTCGGGGCGCGGCTGCACGACCTCGAAGGCGAGCCGTCCGCCCGGCAGGGAGTTGTGGAAGGCGCAGACCAGCGCGTCGCGCACGGCCTCGCGCGTGAGGTGGTTGAGCGTGTTCTGGCCGCAGTACTGCAGCGCCGCCCGCTCGGGCAGCGCGTAGCCCGCGAGGTCGGCCCGGATCAGCTCGATCCCCTGGCCCAGCCGCTCGCGGGCCTCGTCCAGCATCGCCGCCGAGACATCGACCCCGAAGCGGGGGCCGAGCTCGGCGGCCAGGCGGCCCACCCCGACCCCGAGGTCGGCGACGGGCCCCTCCGCCATGGCGGCCAGCCTGCGGTAGTAGGCGACCTCCCGCGGATCGGCTCCGCCCATCGCCGTCCAGGTGACGTAGAGCTCCGCCCAGTGATCGAAGTCCTGCATGGCCCGATCATCGCCGTCCCGCTCGTCCGGCCGGCCTTCACGGGCGTCATTGGCACAAACACGCCGCACAGGCCTATCCGGTCGTCAGCACCGGCAGCCTGCGGCGGGAGCTGACCAGCGAGCGCCGCGGCCTGGGCAGCGGGTCGACCCCGGTCTCCGCGAGGACCAGGCTCATGGCCCGCTCGCCCTCGACGAAGATCAGGCCGCGCTCGCGCAGCTCGTCGAGATGCGCGGCCTCTTCGGGCGCGAGCCGGTCGACGCGGGTGGGGCGTTCGAGGATGAGCAGCGTGCGCGCCACCGCCTCGTCCAGCTCGTACCTCTTCAGCGTCCCGGAGCGGGAGTCGAGCACGACCTTGTCCTCCAGGCGCAGGATCGGCGGCTCGTCGCCCTCCCAGCCGCCCAGCCAGGCACTCACGGCCTTCGTGAGCGGCCTGATCCACCTGGCCACGCCGATCATGTACGGGGCGACGGCCCGGTCGTTGAAGTAGTAGGCCAGATGGTTCAGCGACTCCTCGGGGAAGGGGTAGGTGAGCCGGTAGTGGTCGACGGGACGCAGGTCGAGCCCGAACTCGTCGGCCTGGTTGAAGTAGGGGCTGTAGCGGTCGAACCTGACGGGGAAGACGCCCTCGGGCGGGGGCAGGTGGGCCAGCAGCGGCAGGTCGTCGACGTACTTGGCGAACGTCGACTCCGGCTCGCCGGGGAAGCCGATGAGCAGGTTCCACGCCGGGGCGATGCCGTACCTGACGCAGTTCTTGAGCAGCTGGATGTTCTGGAAGGACGAGGAGCCCTTCTTCATGAGCTTCAGCGTGCCCGTCGAGAGCGCCTCGATGCCCGGCTGGATCCGGTCGACACCCGCCCTGGCCATCTCGCTCATGTCCTGCTGGTCCAGGCCGACCTTGACCTCGTAGAAGATCGACGCGCCGGGCGGCGGCTGCAGCTTGGGCAGGACCTCGGTGAGGTACTCCAGCGGCATGATGTTGTCGGTGCAGGAGTAGACCTTGCACCAGGGCGCGTACTCGAAGAGCCGCTCGAACTGGGACACGGCCCGTTCGGGCGACATCGCCCGGTAGGCCATGCCCTGGCCGTTGAGCCCGCAGAAGGTGCAGTGCGAGCGCTCGCCCCACCAGCAGCCGCGCGAGGTCTCGAAGAACAGGATCGGCTCGACCTTGTCGTCGACGGTCGCGGTCAGCTCGTCGAAGGACGAGGCGAACGAGGCGTAGTCGGGCTCCACGCAGTCGTCGATGTCGGTGTCGGCGCCGATGGCCCGGCGGTAGCGCTCCTCGTGGCAGTTGCGCCGTGACACCACGCCGAGGATGCGGTCGGGCGTCTCGTCGTCACCGTCGATCACCGCGCGCAGGAAGCGGGGAAAGCTGCGCAGCGCGGGGCCGGAGAAGACGTAGTCGAGCTGGGTGGCGTGCTCCACGAGCGAGGCGCCCATCGGGGCCTCGCAGTTGGCGCCGCCCATGACCGTGACGGTCGAGGGTGAACGCTCCTTGACGGCGGCCGCCATGGCCAGGCTCGGCACGGTCTGCATGAACATCGAGCTGAACCCGACCACGTCGGCCTCGCCCAGCCGGTACTTGTCCGCCAGGCTCGCGCAGAACTCGCCGAGGCGGTCGCGGGCCCGCATCAGCCGCGCCCGCAGGGGCGCGTGCGCGGGCCCGGCGAAGTAGCGGCCGAAGTACTCCTCGCTGTTGTCGGGCGCTTCGGGGAAGGCGACCTGGCGGAACAGCCAGTCGCCGATGCCGGCGACGTGGTGCTCCATGCCCTCCGCGATGGCGTCGTACAGCTCGGTCCCGAAATAGCGCACCACGTCGTGGTTGAGGTAGCAGACGCGGACGCTGACCTCGTCCTCGAAGTCGCGCTGCACCAGCGAGGAGAGCTGGCTCAGCGCGAACGAGGGCCGTCTGCGGTCCGCGAACGGCATGTTGACCAGGGCGATGTCAAGCACGAAGGGTCCTTTCCCCGTCGCGGGCCCACGTGGCGTACTCACGGAAGCCGTACATGAGCGGTGATTCCGGGTCGCTGGCGATGTCGGCGACCCGGCCGAGCACGAGCGCGTGGTCGCCGACCGTCCACACCTCCTGGACCGTGCACTCCGCCCAGCCGTGCAGGTCGTCCTCCAGCCGGGGCAGCCGCAGCCGCCCCGCGGGCGACCACCTGATGGCGGAGAAGCGGTCCGCGGTGAGGGAGGAGAACAGTTCTGCCGCCGCCCGCGCTCTGGCGTGCAGCAGGTTGACGCCGAAACCTCCGGACCCGACGGTGGCCGCCAGGGTGCGGCTGTGCACGTTGATGCTGACCAGCAACGTCGGCGGGGCGAACGTGACGCTGATCAGCGACGAGCAGGTGAGCCCGCAGGGTTCGCCGTCCGGGCTCATCGCCGTCACGACCGCCACGCCCGTCGGGTACGAGCTCATGAACGTGCGGCAGACGTCGACGAGCGTTCTCACCGCAGGCTCGTCAGGTATTCGTGGGCGGTGGGCAAGACCGACACCATGCGCTCCGCCTCCGCGCGCAGGCCGGCGAACTGGGCCGTGGCTCCGGCCGGGTCCAGGTGGGCGAGCGCGGGTCGCGCTCCCTGCGGGGCGTGTCCCAGCCCGAGCAGCATCGTGATCCACGAGTAGAGCTCGAATCCGTGGTAGTAGGGGTAGATCGTGCTCTCGTCGGGGAGCCTGGTCGCCGCGATCTCCAGGAACTCCGCCATGAACGGCGGGATCTCGCGGGCCTTGGTCTCCTTCCAGTAGGGCGTGTCGGCGCGGGCCGTGGCGCGGTAGTGCAGCACCAGGAACTCGCGTACGCCGTCGATGACCCTGGCCACCTTGTCGTTGTAGCCGTCGATCAGGCGCGGCTCCCACCGCTCGTCGGGGAAGTGCTTCACGAGCTGCTCGATGGCGTGCTGGATGAAGAAGATCCCGGTCGACTCCAGCGGCTCGACGAAGCCGCTGGACAGGCCCACCGCGACGCAGTTGCCGACCCAGGAGCGCTCGTTGCGGCCGATGCGCATCCTGATGTGGTTGGCCTCCAGGTCGTCGCGTCCGGGGGCGGCGAAGGCCCGCAGGGCGCGCTCGGCCTCCTCCGGCGAGCAGAACTCGTCGGAGTAGACGTAGCCGGTGCCGTTGCGGCCGTAGAGCGGGATGGTCCAGATCCAGCCCGCGTCCATGGCCGTCGCCGTCGTGTAGGGGTTGATCAGCTCCTGCTCCTCGCGCGGCACGCGCAGGGCGACGGCGCGGTTGTTGGGCAGCACGTCGGTGAAGGAGCGGAAGTTCTCGCCGAGCGTCTGGTTGATCAGCAGGCCGCGGAAGCCGGTGCAGTCGACGAAGAGCTGCCCGGTGACGTCGCCGTGCTCCTTGGTGGTGACGTGGCTGATCCAGCCGCGCTCGTCCTGGCCGACGGCGGTCACGTCGTCGAGCACGTGGCGCACGCCCTGCTTCACGCCGATGCCGGTCAGGTAGGTGGCGAGCTGGGCAGCGTCGAAGTGGTAGGCGTAGGGGAACTGGGCACGCTGCTCCTCCAGGGTGGAGCGGCCGAGCGAGCCGTCCAGGCCGCCGGCGAACAGGCTGCCGTCGAGCAGCCTCGGCGAGCGCCGGTTCTCGCACAACCACGGGGTGACGTAGCAGGCCCGGTCGAACGGCTCGTCGGCGCCGTTGAGCCGCAGGTGCCAGTCGGCCAGGGTGAAGCCGTCGCTCACCCGCAGCCGCTCGAACGGGTGGTAGAAGTGGGTGCCGTCGCCGCGCCAGTTCTCGAAGCGGATGGCCAGCTTGTAGGAGGCCGCGCACTGCGGCATCCACTCGCTCTCTTCGAGGCCCAGGTAGTCGAAGAAGTGGCGGACGGTGCTGAAGGTCGCCTCCCCCACCCCGATGGTCGGGATGCGGGGCGACTCGACCAGGGTGATGCCGACCCGGTCACCGAAGGCGGCCTTGAGGTAGGTGGCGGTCATCCAGCCGGCCGTACCCCCACCCACGATCACGACGTCGTTGATCATCAGTGCTGTCCTCTCAGGCTGAGCGGCCGCATGTCTGTCCAGACGGCCGAGATGTGCGTCAGGCACTCCTCGCGGCTGCCGCGGACACCCTCGTCCGTCCAGCCGTCGGGGTTGTCGCGGCCCTCGGGCCACACGGAGTACTGCCCCTCGTGGTTGACGACGACCTTGAACATCGCTTCATGCCTCCAGGCGGTCTCGGGCCACGATCGGCCAGATCAGGGCCATCGCCTCGGCCCTGGCCATGGCGTCGTGGTCGCAGTCGATCTCGTGTACGGCCAGCCCGGCCACGTGCGGCGCCCAGATCCCGGCGGCCGACAGCCCGGCCTCCCAGGTCCTCGTGGCGACGAACAGCAGGGCGTCGCCCTCGTAGCGGCCCGGCCGGTGGGCGTCGAGCAGCTTGGAGTTGTGCAGCACGGTCTCCGTCATCGTCGCGACGAGCTCCTCGTCGAGGTCGGCCGCGTAGCCGACGGAGTCCATGAGCAGGGTGCGCGCCTCGGCGGCGTCCTCGATGCCGGGCCGCTCCGCGCCGGAGAAGGCGGGGTAGCTGTCGAGCAGGGCCAGCAGCCCGACCTGGCCGGGCAGCCGCTCGGCCATGGCGTGCGCCACCAGGCCGCCGAACGACCAGCCGAGCAGGTGGTAGGGCCCTTCGGGCTGCACTCGCCGGATGATCTCCAGGTAGCGCTCGGCCATCTCGTGCACCGAGCTCGGCTGGTCGGGTCCCGTGGACTGCAGGCCGTACACCGGGCGGTCGGGCTCGACGTACGGCAGCAGGCTGCTGTAGCACCAGCTGACGCCGCCGACGGGATGGACGCAGAAAAGCGGCGGCAGCGAGCCCGCCGGGCGGAGCGGCAGCAGCGCTTCGAACGGGTCGTCGGCGGCGCCGTCGCCTGCCAGGCGGTCCACCAGCTCGGCCACGGTGGGCGCGGCGAACAGGTCGCGGATGCTCAGCGAGGCCCCGAGCGTCGAGCGCACCCTGCTGATCAGCCTCGCGGCCAGGATGGAGTGTCCGCCGGCGGAGAAGAAGTTGTCGTCGACTCCCAGGCCGGGCCGCTCCAGTACCTCGGTGAACAGGCCGAGCATGGTGTGCTCGCGCGGCGTGCGCGGCGGCCGGTGCCCGGCCCGTGGCGGTTCCGGCAGCGCCCGGCGGTCCAGCTTGCCGTTGGCGTTGAGCGGCAGCACCGGCAGCGGCAGGTAGGCGGCGGGCAGCATGTGGGTCGGCAGGTGCGCCAGCGCGTGCCGGTGCAGCTCGGCCGGGTCGACGTGCTCGGGCGTCACGTAGGCCACGAGCTGGTCGTCGCGGACGATGACCGCCGCCTGGGCGACGCCTGGGGCGCGGCCGAGCGTGTTCTCGATCTCGGCCGGTTCGATGCGGTGGCCACGCAGCTTGACCTGGTTGTCGGAGCGGCCGACGAACTCGAGCGCGCCGTCCGCCCGCCGCCTGGCCTGGTCGCCGGTGCGGTAGAGCCGCCGCCCGCCGGGCGCGGCCACGAACCGCTGGGCGGTCAGTCCCGGCCGGTTGAGGTAGCCGCGGCCGACGCCCGGTCCGCCGATGTACAGCTCGCCGCGCACGCCTGGCGGCACCGGCAGCAGGTTGTCGTCGAGCAGCAGCACCTCGGTGTTGACCAGCGGGTGGCCGATCAGCGGGATCTCGCCGTCGCGCACCCGGTAGCCGGTGCTGTCGTTGGTGCACTCGGTCTGGCCGTAGTAGTTGTAGCTGTCGGTCGTGGGCGCGTCGAGCATCGCCTGCCACAACCCGGCCGAGACCGCCTCGCCGCCGACCATCAGCGCCTTGGGATGGTGACGTCCCGGGGCGAACAGCCCGGCGGTGACGAGCTGCTCCATGAAGACCGGGGTCAGGTCGACGAAGCCGATGCCGTGGGCGTCGATGTAGTCGACCAGGTCCTCGGGCGTGCGGCGGGTGACGTCGTCGATGACGTGCAGCTCGTGCCCGTCCATCAGCCACAACATCGAGTCCCACGAGGTGTCGAAGGTCAGCGGCACCACGAAGCCGACGCGCAGGCGCTCGCCGCGCGCGGCCAGGAACAGCCCGTTCCTGTGCGCGTTGAGCAGGTGCGCCAGGCCGCCGTGTTCCAGGACCACGCCCTTGGGCCGCCCGGACGAGCCCGAGGTGTAGATCACGTAGGCCGCGTGCTCGGGACGCGGCGGCGTGCCGGGGTCGTGGTCGGGGGCGCCGGGCACGTCCTCGACGAACACGACCTTCTCGTACGGCACGGCGCTCTCGCGGGTGGTCAGCACCAGCAGCGGCCGGGCGTCGTCCAGCGTGTAGGCGATGCGCTCGGCAGGATGCTCGAGGTCGAGCGGCAGGTAGGCGGCCCCCGCCTTGTGCACGCCCAGCACCGCCGCGATCATTTCGGCGGAGCGGGGCAGAGCCAGGGCGACGAGCGTCTCGGGCCCGGCTCCCTGGGCGCGCAGGTGGTGGGCGATGCGGTTGGCGCGCCGGTTGAGCTCGGCATAGGTCCAGCGGACCGGGCCCGACACGACCGCGATCTCGTCGGGGATCCTGGCCACCTGCTGCTCGAAGCAGGTCGGCAGCGTCGTGGTCAGCGGCTCGGCCCGGGGTCCGCGCGAGCGGGTCAGCTCGAGGTCGAGCTCGTCGAAGGTGAGCACCTGCAGCGCCCCGATGCGCGTCGCCGGCTCCTCGACGGCCGCCTCCAGCAGGCGCAGCAGCCGGTCGGCCATGGACTCGGCCGTCGAGCGGTCGAACAGGTCCACGGCGTATTCGAGGTAGGCGTCCATGCCCTCGGGGCGGCCGCACTCGTCGTAGCGCTCGATGACGTCGAGGGTCAGGTCGTAGTCGGCCGTGCCGTGCGCCACCGGCTCGTGGGCGGTCTCGACGCCGGGGAAGGTCAGGTCGGCCGCCGCGTTGTTCTGGAAGACCAGCAGCACCTGGAAGAGCGGGAAGCGGGCCAGGGTGCGGGTCGGGTTGACCGCTTCGACGACGCGCTCGAACGGGGTCTCCTGGTGCTCGTAGGCGGCCAGGTTCGCGTGCCGTACCCGGGCGAGCAGTTCGGCGAAGGTCGGGTCGCCCGAGGTGTCGGTGCGCAGCACGAGCGTGTTGATGAAGCATCCGACGAGGTCGTCGAGGCTCTCGTCGGTGCGGCCCGCGACGGCGGTCCCGATCGGGATGTCGCCGCCGGCGCCGAGCCTGGTCAGCAGGGCGGCCAGCGCCGCCTGGGTGACCATGAAGAGGCTGACGCCGTTCGCGCGTGCCACCTCGGCCATGCGCTCGTGCACGGCGGCCGGGATGGTGAAGGGCACCGTGTCGCCGTGGTAGCTCGCGATCGCCGGGCGCGGCCGGTCGGCCGGCAGTTCGAGCTGGTCGGGCAGGTCGGCCAGGGTGGTGCGCCAGAAGTCCAGGTGGTCGTCGCCGGAGTCCTGCCAGAGCGCGAAGTCGGCGTACCTCACGGGCAGGGGCCGCCAGGCGGGTTCCCTGTTCTCCAGCCGCGCCCGGTAGGCCTCGGCCAGGTCGCGCGAGAGCGGCGCCATCGACCAGCCGTCGCAGGCGATGTGGTGCACGACCACCAGCAGCACGTGCTCGTCGGGCGCCAGCCGGAACAGCCTGGCGCGCAGCGGTGTCTGGCTGGTCAGGTCGAAGCCCTGCGAGGCGATGCCGGTCAGCAGCTCGGGCAGCTCGTCCTCGGTGACCGGCTCGGGGTCGAGCCCGATCGGCGCGGGGGCGAGGATGCGCTGGTAGGGGCCGCCCGCGTCCTCGGGGAAGATCGTGCGCAGCGGCTCGTGCCTGGCCACCACGTCGGTGAGTGCGGCGGCCAGCGCGGTGGCGTCGAGCGGCCCGCGCAGCCGCAGGCCCGTCAGCGTGTTCTGGGCGTGGTCGCCCGCGTCCTCCAGCCGGTTCAGGAACCACAGCCGGCGCTGGGTGAACGACAGCGGCAGCCGTTCCGCGCCGGCCGTCTGGCGCAGGGCGGGCCTGGCGTCGTCGCGCAGCATGTCCGCCAGCCCGGCCACGGTCGGGTGGTCGAACAGGTCGCGGATGGTCAGCGTGGCGCTGAGTGCGCCGCGGATCCGGCTGATCAGCCTGGTGGCCAGGATGGAGTGCCCGCCGTTGGCGAAGAAGTCGTCGTCGATCCCCAGATGGGTGGCGTTGAGGGTGTCGTTGAACAGGCGCAGCAGCGTCTCTTCGCGCGGGGTGCGGGCGGGGCGGTGCTTCGTGGCGGGTGGTTGCGGCAGGGCGGCCTTGTCGAGCTTGCCGTTGGGGGTCAGTGGCAGCGCGGCCAGCGGCAGGATCGCCGCGGGCAGCAGGTGGGTGGGCAGCTGGGTGCGCGCGTGCGCGAGCACGGCCGCGGGGTTGGCGGACGCGGGCACGATGTAGGCGATCAGCCGGTCGTCGCGGAGGATCACCGCCGCGGCGGTGACGCCGGGCGCGCTGCCCAGCGTGTGCTCGATCTCGGCCGGTTCGATGCGGTGGCCGCGCAGCTTGATCTGGTCGTCGGCGCGGCCCAGGAACTCCAGCTCGCCGCCGGGCAGCCGCCTGGCCAGGTCGCCGGTCCGGTAGAGGCGGGTGCCGTCGTGCCAGGCGACGAAGCGCGCCGCGGTCAGCCCTGGCCTGCCGAGGTAGCCGCGGCCCACGCCGGGCCCGCCGACGTACAGCTCTCCCCGGCTGCCCGGCGGCACCGGCTGGAGGCCGGCGTCCAGCAGGTGGGCCTGGATGCGGGGCAGCGGGCGGCCGACGAGTATGGTGCTCGGCTCGCAACGCCATGCGCTGACGTCGACCGTCACCTCCGTCGGGCCGTAGGCGTTGATCATCGTGCGGCCGGTGGACCACCACTCCATGAGCCCTGCTGGGCACCCCTCGCCCCCGACGACGAGCATCCGCAGGTCGGGGTACGGCTCGCGCGGCACGGTGGCCAGGATCGCGGGCGGCATGTGGGCCAGGCTCACCCGCTGCTCCCGCAGGAAGCCGCCGAGCTCCTCCCCGGTGAGGACGGAGGGGGCGATCACCAGGCAGCCGCCCCGCGTGAACGCGGTCGCCAGCTCGGAGACCATCACGTCGAAGCCGGGCGAGACGAGCTGCAGCACCCGGTGCGCGGCGCCGCCCCCGGAGTCCAGGCGCTCGCCCAGGTTGGCCGCGAGGTTGGCCAGGCCCCGGTGCTCCAGCACGACGCCCTTGGGGGTGCCGGTGGAGCCGGAGGTGTAGCAGACGTAGGCTGCCGTCGCTGGCGTGAGCGGCGTGCCCGGGTCGTGATCGGGACCGCCGTCGAGCTCCTCCAGCATCAGGCTGTCGCCGTACGGCACGCCCGCCGAGCGGCACGTGAGCAGGAGCCTGGGCCCGGCGTCCCGCAGCATGGAGGCGATGCGCTCCCGCGGATGGGTCAGGTCGAGCGGCAGGTAGGCGGCGCCCGCCTTGAGCACGGCCAGGATGGCGGCGATCAGCTCGGCCGAGCGCGGCAGGGCGAGGGCGATCACGGTCTCGGGTCCGGCGCCGTTCGCGATGAGGTGGTGGGCGATCCGGTTGGCCTCGCGGTCGAGCTCGGCGTAGGTCCAGGTGGCCGCGCCGCAGGCGACCGCGGGGGCGTCGGGCGTGCGTTCGGCGTGGCCCGCGAAGACCCGCGGCAGCAGCTCGGGCTCGCTGTCGCGCGAGGGCCCTTCGGCCAGGGCCCGCTCCACGGCGCTGAGCAGCGGCAGCCGCGCGACCCGCTCGCCGGGATCGGCGATGGCGGCGCGCAGCAGCCGGGCGAGCCTGGCGGCCATCGCCTCCGCCGTCGGGCGGTCGAACAGCTCGCACGCGTAGTGGAGCGCGCCGTGCAGCCCGGTGTCCGTCTCGTGCACGGCGAAGGTCAGGTCGAACTGGGCGGTGGGCACCTGGACGTCCAGCCGTTCCACGTCCAGTCCTGGCAGCGTCCAGAGGTCGCGCCGCTCGTCCTTGGAGTAGGTGACCAGCACGTTGAACAGGGGGTTGCGGCCGGGCACGCGCACCGGGTTGAGCCGCTCGACGATCCGGTCGAAGGGCGTGTCCTGGTGCTCGAAGGCCTCCAGGACACTCTCCTTGGTCCGCCGCAGCAGCTCGGCGAAGTCCGGGTGGCCGGACAGGTCGCCGCGCAGCACGAGCGTGTTGACGAAGAAGCCGATCAGCGGCTCGGTCGCGGGGTGGTCGCGGCCGGTCGTCGGGGTGCCGACCGCCACGTCGTGCTGGCCCGTCACCCGCGACAGCAGCGCCTGCACGGCCGCGAGCAGCACCATGTACACGGTGACGCCGTGCTCGCGGGCGAGCCTCTCGATGCCGTCGGCGGGCAGGTCCATGAGGACGTGGTCGCCACGTTCCGCCGGCGTGTGCGGGCGCGGCCTGTCGGCGGGCAGGTCGAGAGGTTCGAGGTCGGCCAGCCTCGCCGTCCAGTGCTCCAGCCCGCCGTCGTCGGTCGCGGAGCGCTGGTGGACGGCGTGGTCGGCGTACTGGATCTCCAGCGGAGGCAGGTCATGGCCCTGGTAGCGCGCGGCCAGCTCGTCCCAGAGCACCGGCAGCGACCAGCCGTCGCACGCGATGTGGTGGAAGACCAGCAGCAGCACGTGCTCGTCGGCGGACTCGCGGTGCAGCCCGGCCCGCACGACGGGGCCGCGTTCCAGGTCGAACGGCTCCCCTGGGGCGGCGTCGTCCAGCTCGACCGGGGCCGGAGGGTCGACGACCTGGTGCGGCCTGCCGTCGAGCTCGACGTAGCGGGTGCGCAGGATCTCGTGCCTGGCCACGATGCCGTTGAGCGCGCGGGCGAGGGCGTCGCGGTCGAGCGGACCGCGCAGCCGTACGGACACCGGCATGTTGTAGGCGGTGCTGCCCGGCGCGAGCTTCCACAGGAACCAGAGCCGTTCCTGCGCGAACGAGAGCGGCAGCGGGGCTTCGCGCGAGGCCCGCTCGATCGCGGCGTCCGCCTGCGCGGCGTCGGCGATGCGGGCGGCCAGCGTCGCCACGGTCGGCGCCTCGAACACCGCGGTGACCGGGAGGTCGGCGCCGAGTTCCTGACGAAGGGCGAAGCGGAGCCGGGTGGCGAGCATGGAGTGCCCGCCGAGGTCGAAGAAGTCGTCGTGGGCGCCGATCTCGGCGTCGCCGAGGTCGAGCACGTTCCGCCAGATCCCGGCCACGGCCCGCTCCAGCTCGGTGCGCGGCGCCTCGTAGGCGGTGCGGCTGCCGGGAGCGCCGGGATCGGGCAGCCGCGAGCGGTCGACCTTGCCGCTGAGCGTGCGCGGCAGCGCGTCCACCAGGACCACGGCCGTCAGCCACATCGAGCGCGGCAGGCGCTCGTTGCAGAAGTCACGCAGCTCGGCGGGGTCGGCGTCGCCGCCGGGCACGGCATAGCCGACCAGGCGGTGGTCGCGCCCGTCCGGCCAGGCCAGCACGTGGCAGTCGGCCACGGCGGGATGGGTGCGCAGGACGGCGCGTACCTCGCCTGGCTCCACCCGGTGCCCGCGGATCTTCACCTGGTCGTCGTCCCTGCCCAGGAACTCGATGCTCCCGTCGGGCAGCCTGCGCCCCCTGTCGCCGGTCCGGTAGAGCCGCGAGCCGGGGGCGACGGCGAACGGGTCGGGCACGAAGCTCCAGGCGGTCGCGGCCGGCTGGCCGGCATAGCCGCGCGCCACCCCGAGCCCGCCGACGTACAGCTCGCCCACGACGCCGATCGGCACCTGCCTGCCACGCTCGTCGAGCACGTGAACGGTGGTGTTGGCGGCGGCGGTGCCGACCGGCACGATCCCCGAGACCGTGCGGGCTCCCCTGCGCGCCTCCTGGATGGTGCTGTCGATGGTGGTCTCGGTCGCGCCCCACGCGTTCAGCACCCGGACCCGGGGGCCGAACGTCTCCATGAGCGCGTCGCAGTCGGCCACCGGCAGCGCGTCGCCGCCGGAGATCAGCAGCCGCAGGTCCGGCAGATCCAGGCCGGTGGCGGCGACGTGTCCCGCCAGGTTGTGCAGGACGGCGGGGATGCTGTCGAACGCCTCGATGCGCTCCGCTGCCAGCGCCCCCGCCAGTTCGGCCGGATCGAGTGCCATCGCGCGCGGCGCGATCACCAGGCTCCCGCCGAAGGCGAGGCTCCTGACCACGTCGCCCCAGAACACGTCGAACGACGGGCTCGCGACCGTCAGCCAGCGCTTGGCCGTGATCTTGCGCGCGGCCCAGTCCGCCCTGAGGTTGGCCAGGCCCCGCCTGGTGACCATGACGCCCTTGGGCAGTCCCGTCGAGCCCGACGTGTGGATGACGTAGGCCAGCGCGTCAGGGGACGACGGGCGCTCGGGCCGGTGCGCGGGCCGCCCGGCGGCGTCGGCGAGGTCGGCGACGCGCCAGGGCCCCGCGGGTAGAGCCGTGTCGAAACCGGGGCCCGTGAGCACCACCGCGGGTCCGGCTCCCGCGAACATGGCGGCCAGCCGGTCCTCCGGCTGGTCGGGGTCGACGGGGAAGAAGGCGGCGCCGGCCTTGAGCGCGGCGAGCGGGGCGATCACCGCGTCGGCGCCCCGGTCCACGCACACCGCGACCACGTCGTCGACGCCGGCACCGAGCTCCATGAGCAGGTGGGCGAGCTGGTTGGCGCGCTCCTCCACCTGGCCGTAGGTCAGCCGCTCCTCCCCGCACACGACGGCCAGGTCATCGGGTACGGCATCGGCGAAGGACTCGAAGTGCGCCTCCACCCCCGTCTTCGGGTCGAGGGCGAGCCTGGTGGAGTTCCACCTGGCGAGCTGGCGGCGCTCGGCCTCGGTGGCCAGCTCGTACTCCGAGATGTGCAGATCGGGATCGTCGGCGGCCTGCCCCAGCAGCGCGACGAGCTGGTCGGCCAGCCGCTCGACGGTGGCCAGGTCGAACAGGGCGGCGTCGTACTCCAGCGTGCCCGCGTAGGAGTCGTCGAGGCTGAAGGTCAGGTCGAACAGGGCGCCGCCGCCGTCGCACGGATACGGCTCGACGTCCAGCCCGCCGAACGCGGGCCGCGCGCCCGACGCGTCGCTGTCGCCGGTGACCATGACGTCGAACAGCGGGTTGCGCCCCGGCTCGCGCACGGGGTTGAGCCGCTCGACGACGCGCTCGAACGGGGTGTCCTGGTGCGCGAAGGCGTCCAGGACACTCGCCTTGGTCCTGGCGAGCAGCTCGCGGAAGGTGGGATCGCCGGCCGTGCTGGTCCTGACGACCAGGGTGTTGACGAAGAAGCCGATGAGGGGCGCGATGTCGGGCCGGTCGCGTCCGGCCGTCGGCGCCCCGACGGCGATGTCCTGCTGCCCGGTCACCCGCGACAGCAGGGCCTGCACGGCGGCGAGCAGCACCATGAACGGGGTCACGCCGTTCCGCCTGGCCAGTTCGCGCAGCCGCCCGACGCTGCGGCCCGGCACCTGGACCGGCACCAGCTGCCCCTGGTGCGCGGGCTCCGGCGGGCGCGTCCGGTCCAGCGGCAGGTTCAGCTCCTCCAGGCCGTCCAGGTGCCCGGCCCAGTAGCCGAGGCCGTCGTCGCCCGGCTCGGAGCGCAGGCGGTGGGCGTGGTCGGCGTACTGCATCTCCAGGGCGGGCAGCTCCTGGCCCCGGTAGAGCGCGTCCAGCTCCCGCCACAGGATGGGCAGCGACCAGCCGTCGCACGCGATGTGGTGGATGACCAGCAGCAGCACGTGGTCGTCAGGTGCCAGGCGGAACACCCTGGCGCGCAGCACGGGGCCGCGCTCCAGGTCGAACGGCGTGGTGCACTCCTGGTCGACGAGCCTGTCCAGCTCGCGCTCGGTCGCCGGGACGATCGGCAGGCCGACCGGCGCGGCGTCGCCGACGACCTGGGCGGGCACGCCGCCCTCGACGACGTAGCGGGTGCGCAGGATCTCGTGCCTGGCCACCAGGCCGTCGATCGCACGGCCCAGCGCCTCGGCGTCGAGCGGGCCGCGCAGCCGTACGGCGGCGGGGGCGTTGTAGGCCGGGCTGTCCGGCGCCGTCGACCACAGGAACCACAGCCGCTCCTGCGCGAAGGAGAGGGCCAGCGGCCCGCCGGTGCGCGGCGCCCGCGGCCGGCGCTCGCGCGCCAGCCGCTCCAGGAGGAGTTTGCGCTGCTCGGGCGGCAGCTGCGCGATCCTCGCTGCGAAGGTCTCCGACATGCGTGCGGGTCCTCTCATGACTCGGAGGGCAGGAGCCGCGCCAGCTCGTCGTCCGGCAGGTCCATGACCAGCCGCTCGAGCTCGGCGGCCAGGCGGACGGCCAGCGCGCGGATGCGGGGTTCGGCCAGGATCTGCTTGATGCCGAGGTCCACCCCGAACGTGGTGCGGATGCGGAAGGCGATCTGGACGGCGTGGAGCGAGTTGCCGCCGAGCTCGAAGAAGTCGTCCTCCACGCCCGGCCGCTCGACCTCCAGCACCTCGCGCCAGATGTCCGCGATGGCCTCCTCGACGGGATCGCGGGGCGCCACGTACGAGGTGCGGGCGGTGGACCGGCCCGCGTCGGGCAGCGGCAGCGCGGCCCTGTCGATCTTGCCGTTGGGGTTCAGCGGTAACCGGTCCATGACCATGACCGTGGCCGGGACCATGTGCTCGGGCAGGTGCTCGGCCAGGTAGGAGAGCAGTTCCTCCGCCCTGACGGCCGCGTTGGGCTGGGCGTAGGCCAGCAGCTTGCCGCCCGGCGCCGTCACCACGCAGGTGGCGACCGACGGGTGAGCGGCCAGGACGGCCTCCACCTCGCCCAGCTCCACCCGGAAACCCCTGACCTTGACCTGGTGGTCGCGGCGGCCGAGGAATTCGAGCGTGCCGTCGGGCCGCCAGCAGGCCAGGTCGCCCGTGCGGTAGAGCCTGGCGCCCGGCTCGCCGGAGAACGGGTCGGCCACGAAGCGGTCGGCGGTCAGGCCCGGCCTGCGCCAGTAGCCGACGGCCACGCCGGGGCCGCCGAGCCACAACTCGCCCGGCACGCCGACCGGGGCGGGGCGGAGCGTCGAGTCCACGACCCAGGCCTGGGTGTTGGCGATCGGCGGGCCGATCTGGCCGTTGCTCGCGGGCAGGTCCTTCAGCGGGCGGCAGGTCGAGATGCTGGTCACCTCGGTCGGGCCGTAGATGTTGTTCAGCCCGTCGTGTCCGGTCTGGCGCACGCTGGCCAGGTTGATGCGCTCGCCGCCGATGTAGACCTGGTCCACGGTGGCGAACACGTCGGGCTGGGCGCCGACCGCCGAGTTGAACAGCGCGGTTACCAGGGCGAGCGTGGTGACACCCTCGGTCTTGATGAGCTCGGCCAGTCGCGCGGGCGACAGGACGGTCTCGTTGGGGACGATCACCAGGCGTCCGCCGTTCAGCAGCGCGCCCCAGAGCTCGAACAGCAGCGGGTCGAAGGAGGCGTTCGAGAGCTGGGCGACCACGCTCTCGTGGCTGAGCCGCACGTAGTCGGTGTCGCGGACCAGGCGCACGATGCCCCTGTGGGCCACGGCGACGCCCTTGGGCCTGCCGGTGGAGCCCGAGGTGTAGACCACCGTCGCGACGCGGTCACCCCCGCCGTACGTGCCCGCCGCCGTGCCTGCCCCGATCTCCTCCAGGGGGCTGCCCTGGCCCTCGTCGAGCGGCAGCTTCGCCAGCAGGTGGCGGTGGCCGAGCACCACGCCCGCCCGGGTGTCGGCCAGCATGAACGACAACCGGTCGGCCGGGTAGCTCGGGTCGAGCGGGACGTAGGTGCCTCCCGCGCGCAGGATGCCGACGATCGCGGCGACCAGGTCCGCCGAGCGCTCGGCGCACAGGCCCACCAGGTCGCCGCGCCCTACCCCCGACTCGTGCAGGTGCCCCGCGATCGCGCCCGCGCGTTCCCAGAGCTGGGCGTAGCTGAGCCGTACGGAACCGTCGACCACGGCCACGCTGTCCGGCCGCAGCCGGACATGCTCGGCCACCAGGTCTTCGAGCGGCCGGTCGAGCGGGGCCTGACGCAGGGTGTCGTTCCAGCCCTCCACCTGCGCCCGCTCGGCCGGTGAGGACGGCGGCGCGGCGGCGACCGGCGTGTGCGGGCCGGCGACGACCTGGTGCAGGGCGGTCAGGTAGTGGTCGCGGATGCGGCGCACCTGCTCGGGCGCGAACTCGCCCGAGTGGAAGTCGAGGCCCATCAGCAGCCCGGTGCCCGAGCGCGGGTTGCGCAGGAAGCCGCAGACGAACGGGTAGTTCGTCGGCTCGACCCTGACCGTGGTGAAAGCGTCGAGCTTGGCGTCGACGAAGGCGACCTCGCCGCTGTCGAGCACGTCCTTGAGCACGTGGAAGTGGTTGTAGACGAAGTGCGTCTCGTACAGCGGTCCGCCGCCGACGAGCTGCTGGATCTGCGACATCGGGAAGCGCCGGTGGGGCAGCAGGCCGTTCTCCTCCTCGAAGACGGCCCTGATCAGCTCGGCCCAGGTGCCGCCGACGCGGGCCCTGATCGGCAGCGAGTTGAGGAACAGGCCGCGCGACTCGGTGCCGTCGGCCTCCTCCAGGCGCCCGTTGAACGCCATGCCGGTGACGACGTCGTCGGTCCCCGTCAGGTAGGCCAGCACCCGCAGGTGTACGGCGAGCAGCACGCTCTTCAGCGGCACCCCGAGCTGCTCGGCGACCCGCTCCAGCCCCTGGCAGAGCTCCATCGGGATCTTGGTCTCGCGCCAGGCGTAGAACTCGCTGCTGCCCTCGGGCAGGGTCCAGTCCTCGACCGCGTAGGGCGAGGCGGTCGGCTCCGCGGAGCTGTCCGCCGGCCAGCGCGGCAACGACAGCCGTTCGAGCCCGGCCAGGTGCTCGCTCCACCAGGCGCGCTCGTCACTCGACTCGACCGCCTGCCGCTCCGCCTCGACGAAGTCGCGGTAGGTGGAGGCGGGAGGCGGCTCGGCGACGGAGGCGGGGTCCTTCAGCAGGGCGACGTACCGCTCCAGGATCTCGGCGATCGTCGAGTGCAGGCTCCAGCCGTCGAGGATCGCGTGGTGCTCGACCAGCGTCCACTGGAAGGTCTCGTCGCTGCACCGGTGCACGAAGAAGCGCCACAGCGGCGGCGTGGCCAGGTCGAAGGGCCGCTCGCGTTCGCTGTCGACCCGCTCGCCGATGATGCGCCCCTGCTCCTCCTGGCTCAGCCCGCGCAGGTCCTCGACCACGATCGGCAGCTCGGCCGTGCGGTGGACGAGCTGCAGCATGTCGCTGTAGGCGCTGAGGTGGAAGGAGGTGCGCAGGATGTCGTGGCGCTGCACGGCCTGCGCGGTCGCGGTGCGGAAGAGCTGCTCGTCCCAGGGCGCGCGCAGGTGGAAGCTGTCGACGTTCTGGTAGAGCATGCGCTCGTCGGACTCCATGTGGAAGACCATGCCGACCTGCAGCGCTGCCATCGGGTAGGCGTCGACCACGTCTTCGGGGAGCCTGGCCCTGTCCTGCTCGGAGATCAGCGCGAACGGCTCCCTTTCGCGTTCCACCGGGGAGGCGGGCGAGATCTCGGCGGCGAGCTGGGCGATCGTCGGCTGCTGGAAGAGCCGCTGCAGCTCGAAGTCGAGCCCACGGTCGCGGGCCAGCGCCAGCACCTGGACACTGCGGATGGAGTCGCCGCCCAGGTGGAAGAAGTTGTCGGTGACGCCGACCCGCTCCAGTTCGAGCACGTCGGCCCAGACCTCGGCCAGCACCCGCTCGGTGTCGGTGCTGGGCGCCACGTGGGCCCGGCCCAGCGCGGGCCGCTCCTCCGCCGGGTCGGGCAGCGCCGACCTGTCGATCTTGCCGTTGCCGCTCAGCGGCAGCTCGTCGAGGATGATGATGATCGACGGGATGAGGTGCGCGGGCAGCCGGGGCTCCAGGAACTCGTGCACGTCCTCGACGGTCAGCTCGCCGCGCGCCTCGACGTAGGCGACCAGGCGCCGCTCGGCAGAGCCGTGCGCCACCACGACGCACCTGCCGACCCGCGGATGGTCGCAGACGGCCGCCTCGACCTCGCCGGGCTCGATGCGGAAGCCGCGGATCTTGAGCTGGTGGTCGGCGCGGCCGTGGAACTCCAGCGTGCCGTCCGGCCGCCAGCTCGCCAGGTCGCCGCTGCGATACATGCGCGCGCCGGGACGGCCGGAGAAGGGGTCGGGCAGGAACCGCTGGGCCGTCAGGTCGGGCCGCTTCCAGTAGCCGCGCGCGACGCCGTCGCCGCTGACGTGGATCTCCCCGATCACCCCGGCCGCGACCGGCTGCCCGTCACGATCCAGGACGTGGATGCCCAGGTCGGCCAAGGGGATCCCGATCGGGCTCGTGCGCTCCGCCAGCAGCTCCCTGGTGAGCGGGGCGTAGGTGCTGTGCACCGTCGTCTCGGTGATGCCGTACATGTTCACCAGCCGGGGGAAGTCCTCCGGGTGACGCTCCCACCAGCGCAGCACCGAGTCGCGGTCGAGCGCGTCACCGGCGAAGACGACCAGCCGCAGCGCCAGCTCGGCCGCCACGCGCTCGTCCACGCCGACGAACTGGCGGAACACGGCGGGCGTGGCGTTGAGCACGGTCACCTGCTCGCGGGCCACGAGGTCGTAGTACGCCTCGGGCTCGCGGCTCTCCCAGTGGCTGACGATGACCAGCCGCCCGCCGGTGGTCAGGCAGTTCCACACCTCCCACACGGAGACGTCGAACGAGCTGGAATGCAGGAGCGTCCACACGTCGCCCGGGCCGAAGCCGTAGTCGGGCTGGGTGCCCGCGAACAGCCTGACCACGTTGTGGTGGGTGACCATGACGGCCTTCGGCGCGCCCGTCGAGCCCGAGGTGTAGATGAGGTAGGCCAGGTCGCCGGGTCGTGGAGCCTGGCCGCTGTAGGGCGTGCGGTCGTTGGCCACGTCGGCCAGGACCCTGCGGTAGCCGCCGTCCGGCAGCTCCACGCCGCGCTGGGTGACGACGGTCTCCAGCTCGGCGTCGGCCAGCATGTACTCCAGCCGCGCCGCCGGGTAGGCCGGGTCGAGCGGCACGTAGGCCGCCCCGGTGCGCAGGATGGCGAGCATCCCGACCACCAGCTCGGCGCTGCGCCAGCACGCCAGGCCGACCAGGTCGCCGGGTCCCGAGCCGAGCCGCGCGGCCAGGGCGCCCGACCACTCCCACAACTCGGCGTAGGTGAGCCGCTGCAACCCATCGGTGATCGCGACGGCGTCGGGTCGCAGCCGCACCTGCTCCTCGACCAGCTCCGGCAGGGTCCGCTCGGCCCCGATCAGCCGCGCGGGGCCCGACCAGCCCTCGATGAGGCGCTGCTCGTCCTCTGGCAGCGAGCCGATCAGCGAGACGGGCAGCTCGGGGGCCGCCAGCAGGCCGTCGAGCAGCGTCCGCCACTGGTCGGCCAGCCGCCGCGCGGACGCGGCGTCGAACAACGCGGTCGCGTACTCCAGCTCGACGCGCAGCTCCCCCTCGCTGTCGACCACGGTGACCGTCAGGTCGAACTTGGCGGTGCCGGTGTCGGCGGGCAACTGCTCGGCCTGCGCCGCGCCGATCCGCCAGCGGGACCGCTCCTGCCTGTGCAGGCCGAACTGGACCTGGACCAGCGGCGCGTAGGACAGCTCACGATCCGGCCGCAGCTCGTCGACCAGGGCCGCGAACGGCACCTGCTGGTGCGCCTGCGACTGCGCCGACGACTCGCGCACCCGGTCCAGCAGCTCCAGGAACGTCGGGTCCCCGCTCAGGTCGGCCCTGACGATCAACGTGTTGACGAAGAAGCCGACGAGCGCCTCCACCTCCTGGACGGGCCTGCCCGCCACGGGGGTGCCGAGCACCAGGTCGGTGCGCCCGCTCCAGCGGCCGAGCAGCAGGGCGAAGGCGGAGAAGAGCACCTCGAACACCGTCGCGCCGGCGTCCCTGGCCACTTCCCTGACTCGTTCCGGGGCGGCGAGGCTGAAGTGCTCGGTGGCTCCGCCGTACTCCTGGACGGGCGGCCTGCGCCGGTCGGTGGGCAGCTCGAGCAGCGGCGGTAAGTCCTTCATGTGCTCGCGCCACCAGGTCAGGCCCTCGTCCAGCGGCCTGGCCCGCTCCCAGGCCGCGTAGTCGGCGTACTCCACGGAGGGCTCCGCGTGCTCGCCCCCGGCCAGCTCGTCGAGAAGCAGCCCGAGCGACCAGCCGTCGACGGCGATGTGGTGGAAGCAGAGCCACAGCAGGTGGTGCTCGGCGGTGTGGCTGATCAGCCCGGCTCTCAGCAGCGGCGCCTGCGCCAGGTCGAACGGCTGCCTGGCGCGCTCGTCCGCGGTCTTCCTGGCCGCCGCCCAGTCGGCGGCGTGCTCGTGACTCCACGGCACCCGCGCCTGCTCGTGCACCCGCGTGCGCGGGCGGCCGTCGGCCCCGGCGACGAAGGCGGTCCGCAACACCTGGTGCCGGTCGGCCAGTCCCTGTACGGCACGGCGCAACTCTTCGGCGTCGGCGGGACCGGTCAGTTCGAGCAGCACGGGCACGTTGTAGAGGGCCGTGCCAGGAAGCCACTGGTCCAGGAACCACAGCCGCTCCTGCCCGGACGACAGCGGATCGTCACCCGGTTGCCTGCGCGGCACGCCGTCACTCTTGTCGTCCAGGCCTGCTTCGGCGAGCAACTTCTCGATCAGCAGCTCTTGTGCGCGGTCACTGTGCATCTGCGTTCTCTCCCACACGGGCGTGCTGTACCTGCAGGACGATGGAGGCGATCCGGTCCAGCCGATCGGGGTCCGGCTCGCGTATCGCGGCGGCCAGCCGCCGGATGGTCTTGTGCCGGAACAGGTCGCGGACCGACATCGGCGTGCGCAGGGCGCGCTCGGTCCGCGTGGTGACCTTGACGGCGTGCAGCGAGTGGCCGCCGAGCTCGAAGAAGTCGTCGGTGGCGCCGGGCCGGTCCAGGCCGAGCACCTCGGCCCAGATCCCGGCGAGCAGTTCCTCCACCGGGCCCTGCGGCGGGATCGTCTCCGTTTCCGCGCGCTGTTCACCCGGCGCGGGAAGCAGGGCGACGTCGATCTTGCCGTTGGGGTTGAGCGGCAGCCGGTCGACCAGGATCACGTGGGCCGGGACCAGATGGTCTGGCAGCTCGCGCGCCAGCGCCTCCCGTACCTCGGCGGCGCTCAGCGCGCCGTCCACCTGGGCGTAGGCGATCAGGTCGGCGGGCGCGTCCTGCGGGGTGCGCGCGACGACGGCGCAGGCCCGCACCCCGGGCAGCGCCGACAGCGCGAGCTCGACCTCGCCCGGCTCGACGCGGAAGCCCCGGATCTTCAACTGCCTGTCGATCCGGCCGAGGAACTCCAGCGTTCCGGCCGCCGTCCAGCGCACCAGGTCGCCCGTGCGGTAGAGCCTGCCGCCCGGCCGTCCGGAGAACGGGTCGGGGACGAAGGCCCCGGCGGTGGTGCCCGGCCTGCGCCAGTAGCCCCAGGCCACGCCCGGCCCTCCGAGCCACAACTCGCCCGCCACCCCCACCGGGGCGAGGTCGCCGGTCTCCAGGTCCACCACCCGGGCGGTGGTGCCAGAGATCGGCCGCCCGATGGGCCCTCGCGTCGTCGGCGCGACGGTCAGCGGCTCGAACGTGGAGAAGGTGGTCACCTCGGTCGGGCCGTAGATGTTGTGCAGCGCCCGCGGTCCCAGCCCGCCGCGCAGCACCTGGCCCACCCTGGCCACGTCGAGCGCCTCGCCGCCGAAGTAGAGGTGGTCGACGGTGGCGAAGGCGCCGGGCTCCTCTCCGGTCGTGGTGTTGAACAGGGCGGTGGTCAGGAACATCGTGGTGACGTGCTCGGCCCTGAGCAGCTCGGCCAGGGCGGGCGGCGACAGCGCCGTCTGCGGCGGGACGACGACCACCCGTCCGCCGTTGGCGAGCGCTCCCCAGATCTCGAAGGTGATCGCGTCGAACGAGGCGTTGGAGAGCTGGGCGAGCACGGTCGTGGTGTCCAGCGGCACGTAGTCGGCGCCGCGCACCAGGCGGACGATGCCACGGTGCGGGACCACCACGCCCTTGGGGCGGCCCGTGGAGCCGGAGGTGTAGATGACGTAGGCGGCGTCCTCCGGCCCGATCCGCACCTCGGGTGCGGGTGCGGCGCCGTGCTCGTCGCCGATCTCGACGGTCTCGCGCCCGTCACGCGGGAGCGCCGCCAGCAGGTCGCCGTGGCCGACGAGGGTGGTCACGCCGGTGTCCTCCAGCATGAAGGCCAGGCGC
The DNA here is from genome assembly GCF_044456985.1 of Nonomuraea sp. NPDC050663. Taxonomy (NCBI): domain Bacteria; kingdom Bacillati; phylum Actinomycetota; class Actinomycetes; order Streptosporangiales; family Streptosporangiaceae; genus Nonomuraea; species Nonomuraea sp. NPDC050663. Next base: position 25,669 of record NZ_JBITGL010000008.1, on the reverse strand, counting down.
GCGGCCGGGTAGGAGGGGTCGAGCGGCACGTAGGCCGCGCCGGCGCGCAGGATGGCGAGCATGGCGACGACCAGGTCGGCGCCACGGTGGCAGGCCAGTCCGACCAGCTCGCCCGGGCGGGGCCCGAGCCGCGCGGCGAGCGCTCCCGACCTGGACCACAGGTCGGCGTAGGTGAGCTTCAGCTGACCGTCCGAGACGGCCACCGCGTCGCCGCGATCGGCCACCTGGCGGGCGACCAGCTCCGGGATCGCGACATCCGGATCCGTGCCGGCCGTACCCGCCCAGGTCATGAGCTGGTCGCGCTGTCCGTCGGGGAGCGCCCCGACACGCGAGACCGGCTCGCCCGGCGTTTCCAGCAGCCCGCGCAGCAGATGGAGCCACTGCGCGGCCAGCCGGTCGGCAGTCGCCGCGTCCAGCAGGTCGGTGGCGTACTCCACCTCCAGCGCCATCTCCCCCGGCGCCTCGTGCAGGGTGAGCGTGAGGTCGAACTTGGCCGTCTCGGTGTCGGTCTGCCGCAGCCGCGCCGCCAGGCCCTCGGCCAGCTCCCACTCGTGGTGGGCGGGCAGGTAGTGGGCGAAGGCGACCTGCACGACCGGGGCATGGCTGAGCACCCGCTCCGGCTGCAGAGCCTCCACCAGCAGGGCGAACGGCAGCGCCTGGTGGCCGAGCGCGGCCGTCGCGCTGTGCCGTACCCTCTCGACGAGCTCGTGGAAGCTGGGGTCGCCTCCCGCGTCGGCGCGCACGACCAGGGTGTTGACGAAGAAGCCGACGAGCGGCTCCAGCTCGGGCAGCGGCCTGGTGACCACCGGGGTGGCGATCGGCAGGTCGCTCCTGCCGCTCCAGCGGCGCAGCAGCAGCGCGAACACCGACAACGCCACGTCGAACACGGTCGCCGACCGCGACCTCGCGAAGTCCGTCAGGGCGGCGGCCAGGTCGGCCGGGAGCACCTGGCGTCGCGTCCCGCCACGGAAACTCTGGACGGCGGGGCGGGGCCGGTCGCCCGGGAGCTCCAGCAGCGGCGGCAGCCCCGCCAGGTGGGAGCGCCACCAGCGCAGGTGGTCGGCGACGGGACGGGCCCGCTGCCAGGCGGCGTAGTCGGCGTACTCCGGCCCGTCGAGCTCGGGCAGCGCCAGCCCCCGGTAGGCGGCGCCCAGGTCGTCGAGCAGGTGACGCAACGACCATCCGTCGACCGCCAGGTGGTGGACGCACACCCACAGCAGGTGGCGGTCCTCGCCCGCGGTGACGAGCCCGCCCCTGATCAGCGGCGGCACGGTCAGGTCGAACGGCTCCGCGACGTGGGCGCGCACCAGCCGCCAGGCGTCGGGCAGGCCGCCGGCCCGTTCGTGCCGCCAGGGCACCTCGGCGTCGCGGGTCAGCGGCCTCGGCTGGCCGTCCACCGTCTCGAACGCGGTGCGCAGCGCGGGATGGCGGTCGGCCACCCGCTGCAGCGCACCGCCCAGCCTGCCGGGATCCACCGTCCCGGTCAGCTCGACCACCAGCGGCACGTTGTAGAGAGCCGTCCCCGGCCGCCACTGCTCCAGGAACCACAGGCGCTCCTGCTCCAGCGAGACCACGGCGGGCCCCTCGGCCCGCGCGATGGGCGAGGCCGTGGCCGTTCCGGCACGTTCGACGACCTTGGCGCAGCCGGCCAGCGTGGGGGCGGTGAACAGCTCGTCGAAGTGCACCTCGACGTCGAAGGCGGCCCGGATCCTGGCCAGGGTCATGGCGGCGAGGATGGAGTGACCGCCGATGGCGAAGAAGTCGTCGTCGAGGCCGACCCTGGGCACGTCGAGCACCTCGCACCAGATGGCCGCCAGCCTGTGCTCCGTGGGGGTGCGCGGTGCCACGTAGGCGATCTCGTCCAGGTCGTGCGGGCTCACCACCGGATCGGCGGCGACCATGAGGTCGGCCAGCAGCGAGTCGGGCTCCTCCGCGAGGAGCACGAGGATCGTCTCCAGACGGTCCAGGTGCCAGCGCATGGCCTGCTCGGTGTAGCGGTCCGCGTCGTAGTCGCACTCCAGGAGCCAGCCGTCGGCCGCCCGGTTCAGGACGAACAGGCAGTCGCAGTCACGCAGGCTCAGCGCCGCGTCGTCCGCCTCCGCCTTGCCGATCCCCGCGGCGACCAGCACGCGGGCCTCGCCGCTCGCCTCCGTGTGATCCATCAGGTCGCCCAGCCGGGTCCCGGCGTCCAGCCCCGAGCGCAGCACCACGGGTCCGGGAGCGGCCGCCACCAGGGCCTCGTCCGAATCCGGAACGGCGATCAGCGCCATCGTCGCCGCCGTGAGCCAGGCCAGCGGCTCCGGCGCCACGGCCTCCACCGTGACGGAGAGCCGCCCCCGGGCGTAACCAGGCCGTACGGCAGGCGCGACGTCGGCGGGAAGCGTGGTCACGCACCTCACGACACGCCCCCGGGCACCACCACGTGATCACCGATGACCAGCCGGTCCAGCCCGCCCCGGAGGAAGGTGTCGACGGCCTCGCGCGGCGTGCGCACGATCGGCTGGCCGCGAAGGTTGAACGAGGTGTTCAGCAGAACCGGCACCCCGGTCAGCCCGCCGAACCTCTCCAGCAGCGCGTGCAGGAGCGGGTTGGCGTCGGCCCCGATCGTCTGGACGCGGGCGGTGCCGTCGATGTGGGTGACCGCGCCCAGCCGGTCGCGGTGTTCCTGCCGGGTGCGGGTGGTGAAGAGCATGTGCGCGTACTGCCGCTCGCGACCGCCCCTGATCTCGAAGAACGTCGACGCCGCCGCCTCGGTCACCACCGGGGCGAAGGGCCGGAAGTCCTCCCGCTTCTTGATCAGGTTGTTGATGTGGTCGCGCATCCGCGCCTCGCGCGGGTCGGCCAGGATGCTGCGGTGGCCCAGCGCGCGCGGGCCGAACTCCATGCCGCCCTGGAACCACGCCACGACCTCGCCTCGCTCCAGCGCCTGCGCGGTCTCCGCGAGCAGTTCCTCCTCGTCCGTCACCCGCCGAGAGCTCACGTCCGTCCTGGTCGCGAGGTGCTCGGCGATGTCCTCGGAGGAGAACGAGGAGCCCCAGTAGGGCATCCGCATCGGCTGGATGGGCGTCTCCGGCTTCCGCGTCGCGTGCAGGTAGAGCGCGGACCCCACCGCCGTGCCGTCGTCGCCCGCGCCCGGCGGCACGAAGACCCGGTCGAACACCCGGCTGCGCAGGATGAGTCCGTTGGCCGAGCAGTTGAGCGCGACGCCGCCCGCGTAGCAGAGGTCGCGCAGCCCGGTCTGGCGGCGGTAGTGCCGCAGGACGTGGAGCAGGCACCGCTCCAGCGCCACCTGCGCGGCCGCCGCGATGTCCATGTGCCGCTGCTCCAGCGGGCCGCCCGGCTCCCTGGCCGGCCCGAACAGCTCCTCCAGGACGGCGAGCACGCCCCTGTGCGTCTCGCGCTGCAGCAGGTCGCCGTCGCGGGCCAGCAGCGGGACGGCGAACTCGGGACCCTGGCGCACGTGCACGAGCTTGCGCAGCTCACGCTCGTAGCGGGTGCGGTCGCCGTACGACGCCAGGCCCATCATCTTGTACTCGTCCATGGCCATCTCGAACCCCAGGTAGAGGGTGAAGACGCCGTAGAGGGTGCCGAGCGAGTGCATGGCGGGGACCGTGTGCAGCGCTTCGAGCTTGCCGCCGATCCCGGTGTAGACGGTCAGGCTCTCGGTCTCGCCCCGGCCGTCGGCGACGAGCACGAGGCAGTCGTCGAAACCGCTCGCGTAGTAGGCGCTCGCCGCGTGGGCCAGGTGGTGCGACACCGGCGTGAACCGCGAACGCACCTCCGCGCCGGGGAAGTGCTCCGCGAACCAGTCAAGCTGCCGCTCCGGGTCGTAGACCTCGGTGAAGCGCCTGTCCAGGTAGTCGTCGCCCGACTCCAGCCCGGAACGCTCATGCGCGAAGCCGTGCCCGATCAGGTCCAGGTCGTCCAGGCCGATCCCGCCCTGGTCCAGGCAGAACCTGATGGCGTTGACCGGGAAGGCGCCGGTGGTCTTCTCGCCGGTGAAGCGCTCCTCCGCCGCGGCGGCCACGACCCGGCCGTCCACCACCAGGGCGGCCGCCGAGTCACGGCCCTGGCTGATGCGGTACTCCCGGTCCGACAACCCGGGAAGTTCCCGCCGCTTGAACTCCTCGGAGTTGTGCAGGCCGCTGATACCCAGGATTCTCATCGCGCCTCCACGAGAGTCTCTGCGTGCGCCCGAAGCGCAGTTCTGTCGATCTTCTGGCTGCCGGTCACGGGAAGGCTCGGCAGGATCGCGACGTGCTGGGGCATCAGCGCGCGCGGCAGCCACTGCTCCAGGTGCTCGCGCAGCGCGGTCCCGCGCAGGCCCTCCGCCTGCGCGTACAGGACCAGCCGTTTGTCGTTGGCTCCGTGCTCCACCACGACCGCCGCCGCCCTGACGACCCGCGGGTGGCGTTCGGCCACCGCCTCGATCTCCTCCAGCTCGATGCGCTGGCCACGCAGCTTCACCTGGTGGTCGACGCGGCCGTGGTAGGCGATGGCGCCGTCCTCGCGCCACGCGCACAGATCGCCCGTGCGGTAGACGCGCCCCAGCTCCGGGTGCTCCTGGAAGACGGCGGCCGTCCTGTCGGGGTCGCCGACGTAGCCGAGCGCCAGTTGCGGGCCGCTCAGCACCAGCTCGCCGATCTGGCCGACGGGGGCGTTCCTGTCCCACTGGTCCAGTACGGCGGCGCGGACGCCCGGCAGCGGCCGCCCGATCGGCACCGGGTCGGCCGGAGGGTCGGAGACGTGGTGGGTGACGGTGTAGATCGTGGTCTCGGTGGGGCCGTAGCCGTTCCACACGCGGGCGCCGGTGCGGTGCAGCTCGGCGACCAGGGCGGCGTTGAGCGCCTCGCCGCCGGCGATGACGTCGACGCCCGCCAGGCTGCCCCGCCCCAGGTGCGGCACGGTCATACGCCAGGTGGTGGGCGTGGCCTGGACCAGATCGAGCCGCCTGCCGGTCAGCCAGGCCGCCAGCCGTTCCGGGTCGCGTTGCAGGTCCTCATGGAGCAGCAGGAGGCGGCCGCCGGTGGCCAGGGGGAGGAAGATCTCCATCGTGGACATGTCGAAGGTCAGCGTGGCCATGTGGGTGACGTGGGGGCGGTCGGCGTCGATCATGTGGGCGATCGCGCCGACGCAGTGGCGCAGGGCGTGGTGCGGGATGGCCACGGCCTTGGGGGTGCCGGTGGAGCCGGAGGTCGAGAGCGCGTAGGCGACGCCGTCCAGGCGCACGGGGAAATCGGGCACCGCGACTGCGGGTCCCGGCTTTACGCTCTCCGGAGTCGTCTCCTCCGAGCTTTCGGGTCGCGGCTCCGGGCTCTCCGGAATCGTCTCCTCCGAGCTCTCCGGAGTCGTCTCCAAGGTGAGCGCGACGCATCCCGGCACCTCGATGCCGGGCGGCAGCACCGCGTGCCGTGCCCCCGCCGCCTCCAGCTGGTGGGCCAGCCGCAGCGGCGGATGCTTCGGATCGAGCGGCAGGAACCCCGCGCCCAGCGACCACGTCGCCAGCAGCGCCGCGATGGTCTCCACCCGCCGCGGCAACCCGATGCCGACCAGGTCGCCCGCTCCGACCCCGGCCCGCGCGAACCCGGCGGCGATGGCCGCCGTGAGCTCCCCGAGCCGCCGATACGTGACGCTCCGGCCGTCCTCCTCGACAGCCACCGCATCGGGCCTGATGACCATGTGCTCCCTGATCATCGAAGCGACCGAGCGCTCGGTGTCCCAGGTCCGTTCCCGGTGCGCGCCCGCGACGATGCGCTCGTCCTCGTCACTCCACAACCACACCCGACCGGCCGGCTGCCCCGGATCAGCGGCCAGCGCGGCGGCCAGTTGCCCCCGCACCAGCGCCCCGGCCACGACCGAGCGGGCGCGCGCATCGGCCACGAGCATCCGCCCGCCCGCCGACACCGACACCTCGCCGCCCCCGGCCACCTCCACGGCCCGCCTGACGACCGACTCGAACGGCGCCCGCCACGGCAGCCTGACCTCGTGGCCGCAGATCTCGCCGGCCAGCTCATCGCTGCCCGCCTGCCGCGCGAGCACCACCAGAGCAGCGGCCGCGATAACCGCACCGGAAGGGACCTCGAGTTTATCCGCGAGTCGTTCTGCGGCCTCGAATATCTGATTTACCATGTGGACCACGCCAATTCAGAGAATGGGAATTCCACGAAACCCCGTGTGCTGAGCAGGAAACTAGCCTGGCGTCGCGGCAGCCACGACCAGGCAGGCGGCAAGGTGGCAAGTTCGCGCCAGGTTCGGCCGGCGCGCCGCCGGCCGGTGTTACAGTGACGCCGGATAAGCAGCCGCGACGGGAAGAGAGCCGGTAATGGCGCAACTAATCCAGCGCCCGCAGATGCGTTACTACATTCTCGGGGACGCGCTTTCCAATTTCGGCGACTACGCGCTTTTCCTGGCCATGGCCATCTGGGTGAAGACCCTCACGGGCAGCACGTCGGCGGCCGGTCTCGTGATGTTCGCCTTCGCCGGGGGCAGCCTGCTGTTACCCCTGTCGGGCCTGCTGGTGGACCGTTTCCGCCGCCGCCCGCTCCTGGCCGCCTCCTACCTGCTCTCGGCGGCCGTCGTCCTCCTGCTCCTGCTGGTCAAGGACCGCGACGACGTCTGGCTCGTCTACGTGATCATGTTCTTGTACGGCGCGCTCGGCAGTGTCACGGGACCCGCCCAGAACGCCTTCCTGCCCACCGTCGTCCCCGATGAGGAGCGGCTCGGTGACGCCAACGGCGCCGTGCAGGCGATGCGGGGGCTCCTCAGGGTGTTCGCCCCGATCATCGGCGCCGGGCTGTTCGCCTGGCAGGGCGCCCAGGTCGTGGTGCTGATCGACGCGGCGGTGTTCGCCGTGGCGGCCGTGGCCGTACTGGCCATCAGGGTCCACGAGCCCGCCCCCACCAGGATCGCCCAGCCGCTGCTCGCCGAGACCACCGGCGGCCTGCGCTTCCTGCGTGACGCCCCCAACCTGCGCAGGCTCGTGCTCGCCTGCGCGCTCACGATGCTCGTCATCGGCTTCTTCGAGTCCATCGCCATCGCCGTGGTCACCGACGGCCTCGGGCGCGACGCCACCTTCCTCGCCGTCCTGGCGGGCACCCAGGCCGTCGGCACCATCGCGGGCGGCACCCTGGCCGGCGCCGTCATCCGCCGCGTCACCGAACGCGGCCTGGTGGTCGTCGCCCTCGTCATGGTCGGGGCCAGCAGCCTCCTGCTGACCGTGCCGACGGTGCCCGCCGTCATCGCGGGCATGCTGGTGCTGGGCGTGGCCGCGCCGTGGATCGTCATCGGCGCCACCACCTCACTGCAGCGCCGTACCCCCGAGGACCTGCGCGGGCGCGTCTTCGCCGCCTTCGAGTTCGGCGTGACGGTGCCCCAGGTCGCCTCGATCGCCGCCGGCGCGAGCCTCATCGCGACGCTGGACTATCGCCTGATGCTGGTCGCCGTGTGCGCGGTGGTGCTCGCCTCGGCCCTCATTCTCGGCACCGAGCGGCAGCGGCCATAGCCTCCCGCCAGGGATGGTCGGCCTGCCCGAGCAGTTCCAGAGCGTGGGCGAGCCACGCGCGCTGCTCGCCCGTGAGGTGCGGGAGCGCCTGCGCGAAGTCCAGCTCGTCCTTGGGCCGCAGACCCCTGGACTTGTACAGCAACTGCACCTCTGGAGACAGCCGTCGCACGCCCGGCTCCTCTTCCAGCGTCAACCCGTCAAGGGGGCGCCGGATGCGGGGATCACGGCGGAACACCCACTCCTCGCCCTCGGCCTCGTCGAGCATCAACTGAAACCGCCAAGGCCCCTGAGGGTCTTCACGCACCCAGATGTCGTGCACGTGCTGCGGGAGCGTCTCCCCCTCTGGCCAGGGCCGCAACGATCCCGGCGGGTCGGCGGCATGCACGTCCCAGCCGGCGAGCAGGGCCCTGGCGGCCAGGTGGTCGCGGCGGAGGAGGGCGATGTCCACGTCGCCGTGCTCACGGTACGGCCGGCCGACGGCGAGCTCGACCGCATAGCCGCCCGCGATCCACCAGGGGGCGGGGAGGTTTCGGAAAAGCGCCACAACGTCGTCCAGCGGAGCGGCCTCCCAGGGTCCCCAAGGGGTTTCGATGCGCGGCATGACGATCAATCCATTTCTCTCGAGGACTGGACGATCTTCGCAGCTGTCAGCACCTGCCCCATGCCACCCAGCCCGCGAATCAGGCCGTCACCACGTCACCGGCAATGTCACAGGCCCCACATCCATCGAATCCGTCGTCCACTCCACCTCCGCCGGCTCGCACGCCAGCCGCAACCCCGGCACCCCACGCGCCAGCGCCCCCAGGGCCGCGGCCAGCTCGACGCGGGCCAGCGCCGCCCCCAGGCAGTAGTGCGGCCCGTGCCCGAAAGCCAGCGTCGGGCTCGCCGCCTGCCCCGGCCTGAACTCGTCGGGCGCCTCGACATGCCCCGGATCCCGCTGGGCCGCCTCCAACCGGACGAGAACCATGTCCCCCTTCGCGATCGCGACCCCGCCAAGCTCGACATCCACCTGCGCATAACGCGGGAACGGCTCCCCGGTCAGACCCGACTGCAACCGCAACGTCTCCTCCAGTACGGCAGCAGCCTCGCCCGAATCCGTGGCCATGGCGTGCAGCCGACCCTCGCCCACCAGCCGGATCGTCGCCACCGCGATCGCGTTGCACGCTGTCAGATAGCCGCCCGCCACGATCGTGCTCACCATGGCGACCAGTTCGGCGTCACTGAGCCGGCCGTCGTCGCCGGTGTCACGGACAGCGATCAGGGCGGTGAGCAGATCGTCCCCCGGATTCACCCGCTTGGCCGCCACCAGCTCGACGGCGTACTCCGCCAGGTCCTGCCAGGCGCGCCGGGCCGCCACCCCACCGTCGGCGTAGTCGATGGAGCCCGTCATCCGTACGAGCTCCTGGAAGTGGTCGTGCCGCCCCAGCTCGACGCCGAGGAGCTCGCCGATGACGGAGGTCGACAGCGGAGCCGCGAACCCCGACACCAGATCGGCGGGCCCCCCGGACGCCACCAGCGCACCGACCTGGGCCTCGGCCAGTTCCTCGATGCGCGGGCGCAGCGCCGCGATGCTGCGCGGCGTGAACGCCGCCGACACCAGGCGCCGCAGGCGCAGGTGCGGCTCACCGTCCTGGAACAGCGTGTCGTGCCCCGGCGGCCCCGCGTCCGGCGGCGCGATGCCGAAACGCCGATCGGCCAGAACCGTGGTGGCGGCGTCGTAGGAGGTGACCAGCCAGGCGGCGGCACCCTCGGGGGTGCGCACCGGCGCGATGGGGGTGACGGCACGCAGATCGGCGTAGGCGGCGGGCGGCGCCATGGGGTCCGGGCGGGTGAGGGGGAGGATGGTGGCGTTATCGGTCATGGGTTCAGTTGACACGTTGACGTTGCGTCAAGGTCAAATGGGTCGACTGAGCCGCCCGAGCAGAGCCGCCCGAGCTCCGCCACCAACCACGCCGCCCCAAGCCCACACCCCACCGCGCCTCAGCCCTGTCATGACGCTTCGGATGCGGGTCGGCTGTCTGAACGGGGAGGTGCATTGGGTCATGCTGTGGCGAGTTGTGGCACCAAGGGGCACGCGCCGGGCGCGAACGAGGCGCGCATACGCCTCCCCCACCATGGGGTACGCGGGCGAAGCCCGCGCCAAGGCAAGACGCCCGAGCGAAGCGAGGCCCTCCAGGGGTCGCGCCCTCGGCGCGACTGGAAGCCACAGCCTGAGCCGCCCGGCGCGAAGCGCCCGCTGGCGAAGCCCTTTCGCGGGGGCGACGGGCAATGGAGGGCTACGAGAAGGAAGAGGCTGAGCGCCGAAGGCCGAGTGCCGAGATCAGCGCATGGCTGCCGACTCGTGGTGCCTGATCACTTCCTCGATGATGAACGCCAAGAACTTCTTGGCGAACTCCGGATCGAGCTTCGCCTCCACCGCCTTGGCCTGCAGCCGCTCGATCTGTTCCGCCTCCCGCCCCAGGTCGGCCGGCGGCAGGCCGTACTGCGCCTTGAGCTCCCCCACCTGCCGCGTGCATTTGAAGCGTTCCGCCAGCAGGTGCACCAGTGCCGCGTCGATGTTGTCGATGCTGTCGCGAAGCTCGCGCAGGCGATGCCTGGCCGACTCGTCGTTCTCCAACACCACGCCGCTCCTCCGCCCTCAGACTTCCCGTCATGGTAGTCGAGCGTGGTGGTCGACACCTTCTGGCCCGTCGGGGTCGGGGTGGACGGTGGCGGCTCGCAGGCGGGGCAGTTCGTGGGTGAGCCGGTGTTCGGCGTCGACGGCGATGGCGTGGGCGTCGACGAGGGTGAGGGTGTGGGGGACGAGGATGTCGACTTCGGCGTGCAGCGTGTGCCCGATCCAGCGCAGCCGTACGGATCCGACCTGCCGTACTCCGGGGGTGGCCGCGAGGACGGTGCGGGCTTGGTCGACGAGCGATGGGTCGACGGCGTCCATGAGTCGGTGGTAGATCTCGCGGGCGGCGTCGCGCAGGACGAAGAGGATGGCGGCGGTGATGGCGAGTCCGACGATGGGGTCGGCGATGGGGAAGCCGAGGAAGGCTCCGAGTGCCGACACCAGGACGGCCAGGGAGGTGAAGCCGTCGGTGCGGGCGTGGAGGCCGTCGGCGACGAGGGCGGCGGAGCCGATCTCCTTGCCGACCTTGATGCGGTAGCGGGCGACCCATTCGTTGCCGAGAAATCCGACGAGGCCCGCGGCGGCGACCCAAGCGAGGGCAGAGAGCTCTTGCGGGTTAATAAGGCGATAAATCGCCTGATATCCGGCGAAGAAAGCTGTGAGTGCGATCAGAATGACTATGACGATCCCCGCCAAGTCCTCCGCTCTGCCGTACCCGTAGGTGTAACGGCTCGTGGCCGCGCGGCGGCCCAGCCAGAACGCCACCGCCAGCGGCACGGAGGTGAGCGCGTCGGCGAAGTTGTGCAGCGTGTCGCCGAGCAGGGCGACGGATCCGGAGAATGCCACGATCACCGCCTGGATGACGGCGGTGACCGTCAGGATCGCGAACGACAGGCCGATGACGCGCAGGCCGCGGTTGCTCGACTCCAATGCCGAGTCGGTCTTGTCGCTGCTGTCGTGGCTGTGCGGGGTTAGCGAGTGCCATGGACCGGGCATCCCTTAGACCTGCCCCAGGCGGCTCCCAGGGAACTACAAGGAAAGCTCGGTACTCTCCCTCTGCATGAAATGGCAGCGAACGGTAAATAGCGCCCTTTCCCGATATACCGGATTCCAGCTAAATCGAGTAGGAAAACCGGAGTCCGAGCCGGAAGTCGATATTCGTCGTCCTGCCGATCCGAAGACCGACCGGTTGCTCGACAAGCCGATCTTCATCATGTGTCCGGTCCGCTCGGGTTCGACCCTGCTGCGCGCGATGGCCAACGCGCACTCGCAGCTTCACGCCCCCCACGAGCTCCACGTGCGCCGTCTGGAGGTCGGCTTCGGCACCAAGCTCAGCGAGCGGGCGATGGAGGAACTCGGCCACAACCGCGCCGACCTTGAACACCTGCTCTGGGACCGGGTGCTCCACCGCGAGCTGGTCCGCAGCGGCAAACGCCACATCGTCGACAAGACCCCCTCCAACGCCTTCGTGCACGAGCGCATCGCCACCTGCTGGCCCGACGCCCGCTTCGTCTTCCTGCTGCGCCACCCCGCCTCGATCGCCGCGTCGTGGAAGGAGGCCAGCCCCGACAAGCGCGGCCCGGAGGAGGCCGTCACCGACGCGCTGAGGTACATGAAGGCCGTCGAGCGGGCGCGCAAGGCGCTGCCCGGACTGACCGTGCGCTACGAGGACCTGACCGCGAGCCCCGAGGCGGAGACCCGCCGGCTGTGCGAGTTCCTGTCGCTGCCCTGGGAGCCGAGCATGCTGGAGTACGGCACGCAGGACGTGATCCGCAAGGGCCTGGGCGACTGGAAGGACAAGATCCGCTCCGGCAAGGTCCAGCCCGCCAGGGAGATCCCGCAGGACGTTCCCGAGGTGCTCAAGCCCATCTGCAAGCGCTGGGGATATCCGGCATGAAGATCCGTTACCTGATCCTGCACGCCTACGGGCTCGGCGGCACCATCCGCACGGTCACCAACCAGGCCAACGCGCTGGCCGCGCGCGGGCACGACGTGGAGATCGTCAGCGTGGTCCGGCGGCGCGACAAGGGCCGCTTCTGGGTCGACCCGAGAGTAAGGCGCAGCACCCTGGTGGACCAGCGCGACGGCGTCGAGGCCGACTCGGTGCCGCGGCGGGTCTGGCGCAAGATGCGCGGCCAGGTCGTCCCCCGCGGCGAGTTCGCCGCCGACTACTTCACCGAGAAGGTCGAGAAGGCGGTCATCGACTACGTCGCCGAGCTCGACGAGGGCATCCTGGTCACCACCCGGCCCGCCCTCAACCTGATCTCCGCCCGCCGCGGCTCGCGCGAGGTCATCCGCGTCGCCCAGGAGCACATGAGCCTGACCGCCTACCGCGAGCCGGTGCGCCGCGACATCGCGCGCTACTACGGCCGCTTCGACGCCGTCCAGGTGCTGACCAGGGCCAACCAGGAGGAGTACCGGCAGCTGCTGCCCGGCACCGAGGTGGTGCGCATCCCCAACGCCGTGCACGCGATGCACAGCGGGCCGTCGCAGCAGGAGAACCCGGTCGTCGTGGCCGTCGGCAGGCTGGTCCACCAGAAGGGCTTCGACCTGCTCATCCCCGCCTTCGAGCAGGTCGCCAGGAAGCACCCCGACTGGCAGCTGAAGATCTTCGGCAGCGGTCCCAAGAAGGCCGACCTCAGCGCCCTCATCGAGAACCCCCAGGCGATCAAGCTGATGGGAGCCACCAACAAGCTCGACGAGGAGCTCTCGAAGGCGTCGATCTACGTGCTCAGCTCCCGCTTCGAGGGGCTGCCGATGGCGATGATCGAGGCGATGACCCACGCGCTTCCCGTGGTCTCCTACGACTGCCCGACGGGCCCCGCCGACGTGCTCACCGACGGGAGCGACGGCTTCCTCGTCGAGCCCGGCGACGTCGACCGCCTGGCGGACGCGCTCGACCGGCTGATCTCCGACCGCGACCTGCGGGTCAGGATGGGTACGGCAGCGGCGGCGACGGCCAAGGAGTATTCGGCCGACGCGGTGATCCCGCTGTGGGAGGAGCTGTTCGCCGAGCTCAGCTCCCGACACTCTGGTAGTGCTTGAGCTGCCCCCGCCACACCTGGTAGCCCAGCGCCAGCAGGATCACGCCGAGCACCGGCCCCGCCAGCGCCCACGTGGCGTCCAGCTTGCCGAGCACGACGCTCACCGGGACGTAGGCCACGAAGGCGACGGGCAGCACGTAGGTGAGCAGCCACTCGACGACGGAGCCGAAGATCTTCAGCGGGTAGGAGCCGAACGTGCTGAAGGCCTCGTCGACGAAGGACCGCAGCGCGTAGGTGTCGAGCAACCGGAGCGACAACGAGCACAGGGCCAGGAAGAAGGCCCCCTCGATGAGCGCTCCGGAGACGATCGCGACGACGCACACGATCACCGGCCACGGGCCCCACTGGATGCCGGTGCTCTGTCCGGCCACGACCAGCAGCGTCACGCCGACCAGCAGGTCGCCGACCTGGGCCAGGCCCAGGCGGTTGCCCAGCACCTGGACCAGCGGGTTGAGCGGGCGCAGCAGGTAGCGGTCGAACTCCCCCTCGCGCACCAGGAACTCGATGTTGTGCAGCGCCATCAGCGGGATCATCGCCACGCCGTGGGCGGTCAGGCGCAAGCCGTACAGGAAGGCGATCTCGGCCAGGCCCCAGCCGGCGAGCGACGGGAAGGTGTGCATCACCACCCAGATGAACGCGAAGCCGGTGCCCTGCCAGACCGCGCCGGTGAGGATGCCGATGACGCTGTTCATGCGGTACTGCAGCGCGCTTCGCAGGGCGGCCCGCTGCAGGAGCCAGAAGAGCCTCAGTGCCCTAACCACCCTGGATCACCACCCTGCGGTGGGCGCGCGACCAGATCAGCTGGAGCAGGAGCGCCAGGCCGGCCACCCAGGCGAGCTCGGCCAGGATGGTCGGGACCAGGTCGGTGATGTGCCCGATGTAGACGCCCGCGGGCACGTAGCCCATGTACTTGAACGGCAGCGCGTCGGCCAGCGCGCCGAGGAAGCCGGGGAAGAAGGCCAGCGGCACCATCGTGCCCGCGAAGAACTGGCTGACCAGGCGGAACAGGACGGCGACCCATACGGTCTCCAGGGTCCAGAAGCCGATCAGGCTGATGAGGAGGGCGAGCTCGACGGTGATGGCGTAGCCCATCACGAGGGTCACGACGTATCCGGGGAAGTGCGCGGGCGCGGTGATCGATCCCACGAGCAGCACCACCGGCACGACGGGCAGCAACAGGAGCAGCCCGCCCAGCGTGTTGCCGACCTGGAAGGAGGTCATCTGCCGCATGAAGCCGACCGGCCTGGCCAGGTCGAAGAAGACGGTCCCGGTGCGGATGCGGTGGGAGATGATCCGCGACACCTGCGTGTTCATCGCGAACACCTGCAGGTTGGCCAGCGTGAGGTAGGCCAGAAGCTGCGGCAGCGTGATGCCCGCCGCCTCGCTCCGCGCGCCGTACACGGCGGTCCAGATCATGCGCAGCAGGAACACCTGGGCGACCAGCGTCACCATCATGAAGACGATGTTGCTGCGGTAGGCCAGGGCCAGACGGAGACCGATGCGCGTCATCGGGCGTAGATCCCTTTGATGACGCTCTCCAGGTCGGGCTCCACGATCGACAGGTCGCGGATCGTGTGCTCGGCGGCGATCGCGGCCACCATGCCCGGCAGGTCGTCGTGGATGTCGTGGACCTGGGTGCCGGACTCGAGCTCGACCACCAGCCGGCGCGGCTGGTCGACCAGGGCTTCGATGGCGCCGTCGAAGAGCACCTTGCCGTTGTCGATGAGGATGATGCGCTTGCACAGGGCCTCGACGTCGGCAAGGTCGTGCGTGGTGAGCAGGACTGTCGTACGGCTGGAGCGGTTGGTCTCGACGATGAACTCGCGCACCGCCTCCTTGGCCAGGACGTCGAGCCCGACGGTCGGCTCGTCGAGGTAGAGCAGCGGCGGTTCGTACAGCACCGCGGCGGCCAGGTCGCCGCGCATCCGCTGGCCGAGGCTGAGCTGGCGCACGGGGGTGTCGAGGAAGCCGTCGAGCCCGAGGATCTCGCGCACCTTGCCCAGGGCCTTGTCGAAGTGCTGCACGTCGTAGAGCGCCCCGACGAGGCGCAGGGACTCGATGAGCGGCAGGTCCCACCAGAGCTGGCTGCGCTGGCCGAACACCACGCCCACGTTGCGCGCGTTGGCCGTGCGCTCGCGCCAGGGCACCAGCCCGTTGACCTCGACGCTGCCGCTGGTCGGCGTGAGGATGCCGGTCAGCATCTTGATCGTGGTGGACTTGCCGGCGCCGTTGGGGCCGAGGTAGCCGACGATCTCGCCCTCGTCGATCTCGAAGGAGACGTCGTCGACCGCGAGCTTTTCTTCGTACTGCCTGGTGAACAGCGTGCGGACGGTTCCGAACGGGCCCGAGAAGGTCCGTGGCCGGCGGAAGACCTTCGATAAGCCCTCGACGCGGATCATGTGAAGGATACTTTCTTCGAAATAGATCGACTGCAACTTCTTTAACGGGGTAGCCACCACACCGTGAAAGTCGCGGTGATTGCCCACAAGAAGAAGACATTCGGCGGGGGACTGGACGAGCTGCGGGTCAGGATCACCGATCGCCAGGTGGACGATCTGCTCTGGTACGAGGTGCCCAAGAGCCGCAAGGCGCCCAAGAAGGCGAAGCAGGCCCTGAAGGAGGGGGCCGAGCTGATCTTCGTCTGGGGTGGCGACGGCACGGTCCAGCGGTGCGTCGACGCCCTGGCCGGCAGCAAGGCTGTCGTCGCGATCGTGCCCGCCGGCACGGCCAACCTGCTGGCGCAGAACCTGGAGATCCCCCGCGACATCGAGGAGGCGGTGCGGATCGGGTTCGAGGGCAAGCGCCGCAAGATCGACCTGGGCCGCATCAACGGCGAGCACTTCGCGGTCATGGCGGGCGTGGGCTTCGACGCCGAGATGATCGCCGACGCCGACCGCGGGCTGAAGGAACGGCTCGGCAAGCTCGCCTACATCTGGACCGGACTGCGGCACGCGGGCGGCTCCACGACGCCCACCCAGGTCAAGATCGACGGCACGGACTGGTTCGACGGCGAGGCGAGCTGCGTGCTGCTCGGCAACGTCGGCACGATCACCGGCGGCATCGAGGCCTTCGACGACGCCAAGCCCGACGACGGCTGGCTGGAGGTGGGCGTGGCCACCGCGCGCAGCAAGCTGGAGTGGGGGCGGCTGCTCGGCCAGATGGCGACGGGCCGCTCGGACGAATCCCCTTTTGTCCGCATCACCAGGGCCCGAAAAGTCACCGTCAAACTCGGCACGCCCCGCACCTACGAGCTGGACGGAGGGGCGAGGGCGATAGCAGCGAAGCTGAAAGCCGATATTCGGGCGCAGGCCATCACGCTTTGTACGCCATACTGACGCGATGGATTGGGTTTCGAAGTTCGCTGACGAGGTCACGGCCGAGGCGGAACGCCGCGCTCCCGGCAAACCGATCGTCTGCGCCTCCGGACTCAGCCCCTCCGGCCCCATCCACCTCGGCAACCTGCGCGAGGTCATGACGCCGCACCTGGTCGCCGACGAGATCCGGCGGCGCGGGCACGAGTGCGTGCACCTGCTCTCCTGGGACGACTACGACCGCTTCCGCAAGGTCCCCGCGGGCATCGACCCCTCGTGGGAGCAGCACATCGGCAAGCCGTACACCTCCGTGCCCGCCCCGCCCGGCAGCGAGCACCCGAACTGGGCCGAGCACTTCAAGGCGCCGCTCGTCGACGCGCTCGACGAGCTCGGCATCGAGGTGCGGGCGATCAGCCAGACCGACATGTACACCAGCGGCGCCTACCGCGAGCAGATCCTGCGCGCGATGGCCCGGCGCCACGAGATCGACGAGGTGCTGGCGCAGTATCGCACCGCCGAGGTCGCCGAGTACTACCCCTACCGGCCCTACTGCACCGAGTGCGAGCGCGACCTGACCAAGGTCACCGCCTACGACGAGCAGAGCACGGAGCTGGCCTACACCTGCGCGTGCGGCTTCGGGGAGACCGTACGGCTGGCGACCTTCGACCACGGCAAGCTCGTGTGGAAGGCCGACTGGCCGATGCGCTGGGCCTACGAGGGCGTGGTCTTCGAGCCGTCGGGCGCCGACCACCACTCGCCCGGCTCCGCCTGGGTCGTGGGCGGCCAGATCGTCGGCCCCGTCTTCGGTGCCGAACGGCCCATCGGCCCCATGTACGCCTTCGTCGGCATCACCGGCATGTCCAAGATGAGCAGCTCCAAGGGCGGGGTGCCGATCCCCTCCGAGGCGCTGGAGATCATGGAGGCGCCGCTGCTGCGCTGGCTCTACGCGCGCCGCCGGCCCAACCAGTCGTTCAACGTCGCCTTCGACCAGGAGATCCACCGGATCTACGACGAGTGGGACGCCCTCGGCCGCAAGATCGCCGAAGGGCGCGGCCTGCCCGCCGACGAGGCGGCGCACAGCAGGGCCGTCCACACGCTGCCGCTCACCCAGAAGGCTCTGCCGTACCGGATGCTGGCCTCGATCGCCGACATCACCACCGGCGACCAGGAGCAGCTCCTGCGCATCCTGCGCGACATGGGCGTCTCCACGCTCGACGAGGCGCGGCCCAGGCTCGACAAGGCGCAGCGCTGGGTGGCCACCCAGCTGCCCGCCGACGATCGCACCCGCGTGCTCCCCCAGCCCTCCGACGAGCCGCTGAGCGACGAGCAGCGCGAGTCGCTGCGCCTGCTCGTCGAGGGCCTCGACGAGCACTGGTCGCTCGACGGGCTGACCACGCTGGTGTACGGCGTGCCGAAGCTGCAGGCGGGCCTGCCGCTCGACTCCCCGGCCACGCCCGAGCTGAAGACGGCCCAGCGGGAGTTCTTCGCCCTGGTCTACCGGCTGCTCGTCGGCAAGGAGACCGGGCCGCGGCTGCCGACGCTGCTGCTGGCGGTCGGCGTGGAGCGGGTGCGCAAACTGCTGTCCCGATGACGGTGGTGATCACCGGGATCATGGCCTCGGGCAAGTCCACGGTGGCGCAGGCGCTGGCCGAACGGCTGCCGCGCGCGGCCCACGTTCGCGGCGACGTCTTCCGTCGCATGATCGTCAGCGGCGGCGAGGGCATGAGCCCGTCGCCGTCGCCCGAGGCGCTGCGCCAGCTCCGGCTGCGCTACCGGCTGGCCGCCTCGACCGCCGACACCTACGCGGAGGCCGGGTTCATCCCAGTCGTGCAGGACGTGATCATCGGCGAGGAGCTGGCCACCCTTCTCGGATATTTCCGGATCCGGCCGGTGCGGCTCTTCGTGCTCGACCCCCATCCACACGCTGTGGAGGAACGCGAGCGCCGGCGCGCCAAGACGGGCTACCACGGCTTCACCGTCGCCCAGCTGCACGAGGTTCTCCACGACCAGACCCCGCGCCTGGGCCTCTGGCTCGACACCACGCGCCAGAGCGTCGCCGAGACGGTCGACGAGATCCTCGCTCGGTGGAACGAAGCAATCGTAGATCCGTAGAAACACCCATCACCTGTCAAGGGCAAAGGGCACATGTCCGGAACCGGTCTCGATCAGGGGTTGACCAGAAGGGCGAAAGGAGATCTTTGTCGCCCCTGCAAGGCAGAGTCAAGTCACATGCAGGCTTGCAGGCGCACCCTTGGTCCATGAGCACCAGACCCGCGCACACCGTCAGCGTCGTGGTTCCCGCGATGAACGAGGCGGCCAACCTCCCGCACGTCTTCGCCACCCTGCCGAGCTGGGTGGACGAGGTCATCCTCGTCGACGGCAATTCCGTCGACGACACCGTGGCCGTCGCCAGGCGGCTGCGCCCCGACCTCCGCGTGGTCACCCAGACCCGCCGCGGCAAGGGCAACGCCCTCATCGAGGGCTTCGCCGCCGCGCAGGGCGACATCATCGTGATGATCGACGCGGACGGCTCCACCGACGGCAGAGAGATCGCCGCATTCGTGGCGGCCCTGGAGGCCGGTGCGGACTTCGCCAAGGGCTCGCGTTACATCCCCGGCGGCGGCTCCGACGACATCAGCCCGATCCGCTCGCTGGGCAACCGCGTGCTGACCGGCCTGACCAACATCCTGTACGGCACGCACTACACCGACCTGTGCTACGGCTACAACGCGTTCTGGGCCAGGCACCTGGCCGTCATGGAGCTCGACTGCGACGGATTCGAGATCGAGACCCTGATGAACGTGCGCGCCGCCCAGGCCGGCCTGCTCATCGACGAGGTGCCCAGCCACGAGCGGCTGCGCCTGCACGGCGAGAGCAACCTGCACGCCGTCCGCGACGGCTGGAGAGTGCTGAAGACCATCTTCCGCGAGCGCTCCCGCCAGCCCCTCACGGCCACCGAGGCCGCCATCGCGCTGGCCAAGTAATGTCGGCTGGGTGCGTTACATCATCATCGGGGCAGGAGCCGTCGGCGGCACCATCGGCGGGCGGCTCTTCCAGGCAGGTCATGACGTAGTCCTCGTGGCGCGCGGCGCCCACCTCGAGGCGCTCCGCACCACCGGCCTGCGCCTGCTCACACCCGATTCAGACGACCTTCTCCCCGTCCCCGCGTCCGGCGGCCCCGTGCCCCCGCGCGCCGGCGACGTGCTCATCGTCGCCACCAAATCGCAGGACACCCTCTCCGCCCTCGAAGCCTGGCCACGTGACCTGCCCGTGGTCTGCGCCCAGAACGGCGTGGCCAACGAGGACAAGGTGCTGCGGCGCTTCTCCCAGGTGTACGGCATGTGCGTCTGGCTGCCCGCCACCCACCTCGACCCCGGCGTCGTCGCCGCGTACGGCACGCCGCACTCCGGGCTGCTTCCCGTGGGCCGCTATCCACAGGGTGTGGACGACCTGGCGCAGCAGATCGCCGCTGACCTGACCAAGAGCGGATTCGTCGCGCCAGCCGTACCCGACGTCATGCGATACAAGTACGGCAAGCTCCTCAGCAACCTCGGCAACGCCGTCGAGGCCCTCGTCGGCCACGCCGACGGCATGGCCGACCTCGCCAAGCGGGCCACCGCCGAAGGCGAGGCCGTGCTCGCCGCCGCGGGCATCGCCCACCCCACCCGCCAGGAAGAGCAGGACCTGCGCGGCAACCAGGTGGACCTGCGGCCCATCGAAGGCCTGACACGCGGCGGCGGCTCCTCCTGGCAGAGCCTGGCCAGGGGCGCCGGATCGATCGAGGCCGACTACCTCAACGGCGAGATCGTCCTGCTCGCCCGCCGCATCGGCGTCGGCGCGCCCGTCAACGAGGTGCTCCAGCGCGAGGCCAACCGGTTCGCCCGCGGCAAGCACGCACCCGGCTCCATGCCCGTCGACGACCTACGCCGCCTCATCGACGAGCGTTCCGCAACCTGATCCCGCTGAACTCCAGCGAACTGGAGATCACTTCCTCCCAGAAGGGCCACAGGCTGCTCATCACCCGCAGCTGGATGCCCTCGCGCTCGTGCAGCCCGAGCAGGTCGGTCACCCGCTCGGGCGGCGCCAGCGGCCGCACCGGCACCGTCGCCACCACCGCGTTGTCGAAACGCGCCTCGAACGGCTCCGCGGGCAGGCGATAGGCGTACAGCTCCACCTCCTGCATCGCCTTCAGCCAGCCGAACTCGATCGCGTGCACCCGCGTGCCGCAGCCCGCGCCGATGATGCGATCACGGTCGTCGGCGGTCGTCGCCGGGCCCGTCCACGCCATCGCGCGCGGGCACTGGCGCGGGAACCAGTAGTCAGGACACCGCTCAGGGCCGACGGCCCACACGAAGGCGTCCTTCTCGTTCGAGGTAGGCGCCACATGCGGCGCGAATTCGGTGATGGTCGGGTCTTCCGAGAAATGCAGCACCTGTCCAGGCGCTGGTTTCATGGACGCTCCAAAGGGAAGTTGGGGAATCGCTCTGACGAGGAGGAGTGAATTCGCCATGGTAGTTCTGGGAGTCCTTCTGGTCCTAGCAGCCGCTGGGACCATCGCCTTTGTCGCCGTCAATTCCAGCTCGATGTCCGAGGTCACCTACAGCGCGTTCGGGTACTCCGTCTCCGCGAACCATCTGGAGATGTTCGTGGCCGGAGCCGTCGTCGCCGCCCTGCTGCTGCTCGGCATCGCGATGATCAACTCCGGGTGGAAGCGGGCCTCCGTCCGCCGCCGCCGCCTCCGCGAGGTCCGCCACGAGGCCGACGACCGCGTCGCCAAGCTGGAGGAGGAGAAGCGAGCCCTGCAGCGCAAGCTGGAGGAGGAGCACACCTCGCGGCCCGACGTGCAGCCGGTCCAGCCCGCCGCCGACCACGCCGACCACACCCCCGCCCACGCCGCCACCGACCGCCTGGTGCACCGGGACACCACCCGCGCATGATCCCCCGGGGGGCCTTCCGGCCCCCCGCACCCGGTCGGCCGGCTCACCGGCCGCCGATGAAGTATCTGGCCGGGATGAACACCTCGTGCCCGGTGGCGAAGCCCACCCGCACCCCGGCGCTCGTCCACTCCGTCATCCGCACCGAGCCGAACGACGCGTCGACGTCCACGCGATGGCCGTAGGAGAAGCCCGGATCCCGCCCCACCACGATCTGGTGCGACTCCCCGAGGAGGGCGCTCTCGCGCACCAAGGCCAGCGCGTGCTCGGAACCGTCGGCGTAGTCCACGGCGGGTGGCTGGTCGCTCCGGTACACCACCTCGGACCGCGGCCATCGCGCCGCGACCGACAGCGCGACTCCCACCACGATGCCGAGCACGACATACCCGAGGCCCTTCAGCCGTCGGCCCGCGCTCATGATGCTCGCTCCCCGGCCGGAAACCGGACCTCCAACGTCAGCCCACCCCCCGCCGCGTTGGCCTCCGCCCTCACCTCCGCGTCGTGGGCCGCCGCGATCGAGGCCACGATCGACAACCCCAGCCCCGCCCCGCCCAGTGACCGCGTGCGGCTGTGCAGGCGGCGGAACGGCTCGAACAGCTCACCCACCCGTTCCCCCGGCACCACCTGCCCGGTGTTGCTCACCACCAGCCGGCGCTCGCCGTACAGGCTCACCGTGACCGATCCGCCCGGCCGGTTGTAGCGGATCGCGTTGTCGAGGAGGTTGGCCACCAGCCGGGTCAGCAGGACGGGGTCGCCGGTGACCGTGCATGGTTCCGGGTCGAGCCGTACGTCGAGATCGCCCGCGACGAGCTCGGCCACCACCTGGCGGACGAGCTCGTCGAGGGCGATCTCCTCCAGGTCGACGAGCCCGCGGTCGCTCTGGGCCAGGAGCAGCAGCCCGTCGATGAGCCGCTCGCTCCGCTTGGTCGTCTCCAGCAGCTCGTGCCGGATGCGGGCGAGCTCTTCCGGGCCGGGATCGGCCAGGCCGATCTCGATCGCGGCCCGCTGGATGGCGAGCGGGGTGCGCAGTTCGTGCGAGGCGTTGGCGGCGAAGCGGCTCTGCGTGTCGACCGAGCGTTCCAGCCGTTCGAGCATCGCGTCGAAGGTGTCGGCGAGTTCGCGCAGCTCGTCGTGCGGGCCGCGCAGCGCGATCCGCTCGTGCAGGTTCGACAGCGACAGCCGCCGCGCGGTCGCGGTGATGTGGTGGATGGGGCGGAGCACCCGGCCCGCCATCCACCAGCCGCTGCCCAGCGCGACGGCGGTGAGCACCACCATGACGAGCAGCGTGAAGTCCCACTGGTAGGCCAGGACGAGGTCGGGTAACGCACCGATGGCCCGCTCGATCTCGGCCTCGACGGCGCGGATGGGCGGCCCCGGCAGAGTGGAGGGCGTGCGCATGAGCATGTCGACCCGCCGCTCCAGTACGGCTCGCAGCAGCACGTTCACAGTGACCAGCAGGGCGGCCGAGGTGATCAGGAACAGGCCGGCGTAGAGGGCGGTCAGCCGGAACCTGAGGCTCACACCCGGTACCCCGCGCCCGACACGGTCTGGATGACCTGCGGTTCGCCGAGCTTGGTGCGCAGCTTCCTGATCGTCACGCGGACCACCGTGGTGAACGGGTCAGTCTGGTCGTCCCAGGCCTGCTCCAGCAGTTCCTCCGCGCTCACCACCCGGCCGCGGGCGCGCATGAGCACTTCGAGGACGGCGAACTCCTTGCGTGACAGGTTCAGGTAGCGCCCATCGCGGAAGGCCTGCCTGCGCGGCGTGTCGAGGACGATGCCGTGCTGACCGGTGAGCACCGGCGGCAGGGCGGTCCTGCCGCGCCGGCCGAGCGCCTGGACCCTGGCCACGAGCTCGGCGTAGGCGAAGGGCTTGGGCAGGTAGTCGTCGGCGCCGAGGGCGAGCCCGGCCACCCGCTCGGGCACCGAGGCGGCTGCGGTGAGCATGAGGATGCGCGTGCCGCCCGCCGCGGCCGCCAGCCGGCGGCAGATCTCGTCGCCGTGCACCTCGGGCAGGTCGCGGTCGAGGACCAGCACGTCGTAGTCGCCCTCGCGCACCGCACGCAGCGCCTCGGCGCCGTCGTAGGCCACCTCTACCGTCATGGACGCCCTGCGCAGGCCCTCGGCCACCAGATCGGCCAGGAAGCGCTCGTCCTCCGCCACCAGAACGCGCATGATCCATTGATAGCGCGAGGGGCGTAACAGTGCGGTTAACGTTTGCGGTCACCGCCGCCAGATGCCCGGATCGGCACGCTGTGCGGCATGAGAACACTGATTCTGGCGCTGGCCCTCACCGCCGCCCCGCTCGGCCCTCTCGCGGCGAGCACCACCACCGCATCGAGTGCCGACGCCTGCGTCCCGCTGACCAAGGAGCCGGACCAGGGGTTGAAGCCGACCACGATCGAGACGATCGGCCAGGCCTTCGACTGCGTCTTCGAGCACTACTACGCCGCTCCCGTCCTGGACCACCGGCCCATGCTGCTGCGTGCCTTCGGCAAGCTCACCGCCGAGTTACAGCGCCGCGACCTCGACGCCTCCGACGCGGTGATGCCCGCGCTCACCGGCGACAGGGCCGAGGACTGGGCGGCCTTCGCCGGGACCTACCGGAGCCTGGCCGCGCGGGTGCCCGCCGACGCGCAGCAGGCGCTCGCCGCGGCGACCATGCGCGGGATGATGAGCGCGCTGAACGACAACCACGCCGGCTGGGACCGGCCCGAGGGCGACGGCGCCGCGTACGGCGTCGGCATCCTGGGCGTGTCGGCGCGGCCCGACGACTCCGCGGCGCGCGGCCCGCTGCACATCACCAAGCTGCAGCCCGGCAGCCCGCTGGCCAAGCGGGGCGTACGGCCCGGCGACATCATCGTCTCGGTCAACGGTCACGCCCCGTTCGTCAACGGCTTCCTCGTGCCGTCGGCGCTCGACCCGATCATGGGCAAGGAGCCCGTGGAGCTGACGCTGCGCCGCCCCGGCAGCGGGCGCACGTGGAGGGTGAAGATCACCCCCGTCCCCTTCGAGCCCGAGCGGCCCACGGTGAGCGCCAAGCGGCTGGAGGGGGACGTCGCCTACGTCAAGGTGCCGGGCTTCTACGGCGGCGTCGCCGACGAGGTGCGCAAGGCGATCGAGGGGCTGAGCGTGAAGCGCGGGATCGTCCTGGACCTGCGCGGCAACGGCGGCGGCTCGCCGAGGGAGGTGACCCGCCTGCTGGGGGCCTTCGCGCACGGCAAGATCACCAGCTACTTCTGCGACGTGCGCGACAAGTGCACGCCCAACCGCACCGACGACAGCGTGCCGCTGCTCGGGCTGCCGCTGACGGTCCTGATCGACCGGGAGTGCGCCTCGGCCTGCGACGACTTCTCGGCGGCCGTGAAGGGGCTCGGACTGGGCACGCTGGTGGGCACGCGCACGGCGGGCCTGGTGTCCGGTCCCGGCGCGCCGTACCTGCTGTCGGACGGCAGCGTGCTGTCGTTGCCGAAGCTGCACCACCGGGGGCCGGGCAAGGAGATCGTCGACACGATCGGCGTCCCGGCCGACCACCAGGTGCCCACGACCGCCGAGGATCTGGCGGCGGGGCGCGACCCGGCGCTGGCCAAGGCGCTGGAGCTGCTGCCCTGACGGGGACCCGGTGGCCGGCCTCGCGGACCTGCCCGCGGACCTGCCCGTGGACCTAGCCGTGGACCTGACCGCGGACCTGTCCGCGGACCGCCTAGCTGTAATGACCTGAGAGGTTAGGAACGCGGCTGGCAGGTGGCTGGCAGGTGGCTGGCCACCGAGTGCGGTGTGACCGCGGTGGTGATTGTAGGCGTGTAGCCACTGTGGGAGTGTCCGGCGGCGTTCGTTCTCGCTGGTGTAGAGCCTGCTGTAGGCCCATTCCTCCAGCAGGGTGCGGTTGTGGCGTTCGACTTTGCCGTTGGTCTGGGGCCGGTAGGGGCGGGTGCGTTTGTGGGTGATGCCGGCTGCGCTCAGGGTGTCGCGCCACAGGTGGGAGCGGTAGCAGGAGCCGTTGTCGGTCAGCACGCGGCGCACGGTGATTCCGGCGGCGGTGAAGTAGGCGTGGGCGCGCTGCCAGAACGCGACGGCGCTTTCCCGGGTCTCGTCAGGCAGGATTTCGGTGTAGGCCAGGCGGGAGTGGTCGTCGACGGCGTTGTGCAGGTAGCTGTAGCCGAGGTTGGGCCGGCCGTGGCGGGTGCGTGGCCGGGTGGGGTCGCGGTGGGCGGAGCTGTTGCGGCTGCCGGTGGCGCGGCCGTGGGCTTTGTGGCCGCCGCCGTC